>NZ_DAOKYX010000007.1:46870-109588 GCF_035325945.1 Parvibaculum sp. | reverse complement strand
TTCAGGAGCGGCGCAAGCTCGCCTTTGCGGGGGCGGTCTTCGTCAGCCTCGTGCTCGACAAGGACGGAAAGGTGAGGGGCGACCCGCAGGTGAGGCTGATGGGCCTGCCGGAGGAAGACGGACGCGGCGTCAGCTTCGAGGATTGCGCGCTCGACGCGATCGACGCGGCGCTGGACCGTCTGCCGCCCAAGCGGCGGGGCGACGACGATGCGGTCGCGGAGCTTCTGCGGCGCGCCGTCCGGGGGGCGCTCAGGCGCGAATGGGGCAAGAAGGCTCAGGTCGAGGTCGCGGTGATCCGGATCTAGGGTGCTTGCCCACTGCTTTGAGCCGCTCTAAACATGAACCAGCGAAATTCATCCTTCGGATAGAGAGGCACCCATGCTCGGTCAGCTCAACCATGTTGCGATTGCGGTTCCCGACGTTCGCGCGGCCGGCGACATGTATCGCAAGAAATTCGGGGCGAAAGTGTCGGAGGCGGTGCCGCAGCCCGATCACGGCGTGACGACCGTGTTCGTCGACCTCGGCAACACCAAGCTCGAGCTTCTGGAGCCTCTGGGCGAAGACTCGCCCATCGCGGGTTTCCTCGCCAAGAACCCGAAGGGCGGCATCCACCATGTCTGCATCGAGGTCGACGACATCGACGCGGCCTGCGAGCGCGTGAATGCCGAGGGCATCACCATCACCGGAACGGGCAAGCCGAAGATCGGCGCGCATGGAAAGCCGGTGGTCTTTCTGCATCCCAAGGATCTCTTCGGCACGCTGGTCGAGCTGGAGCAGGCCTGAGGCCGGGAGAGCCGGGGCGTTTGCCTGAGGTGACATGATGACTTTGACGGCAGGACTTGCGATCTACCTCGTCATCTGGTGGACGGTGCTGTTTGCGGTGCTGCCCTGGGGCATCGTTTCGCAGCATGAGGAGGGTGCCGTCACCGACGGCACCGATGCGAGCGCACCAGTTCGTCCACGGCTCCTCCGCAAGGCACTGATCACCACGATCATTGCCGCCATGCTCTGGTGTGTCGTCGCCTATATCTACACGTATCAGCCGATCGGCTTCGACAGCATCCCCTTCCTGCCTGAACTCCACGAGTGGTACGGCCCGGCCGACGGCCAACCGGCGAGCTGAGCCTCGCCGCCGCATCGGCGCGCGAAGAGGAAGCAGGTAAAATCCGAACTGCGGACAAAAAAAAGCAAGGTCCACTTTCGTGGCCTTGCTTGATAAGTGTTCCCTCTTTGTCGCGCCTCCGGCGGCATTGGCGCCACCGCAGTCAGCGTTCCCTCCCTAAACTTGGGCCGCGCTTTCCGCGCCGTCCCCTTTGTTGTGAGCACTATAACTACGCATCTTGAGCGTGTCACGCAATTTTCTCATGAGAAAATCGCTTTTGGCGCAATTTCAGGAATCAGGATCGCGACGCGCCTTGCGCTTCATTGCAAGGCGAGCTTGATCGCGAATGCCACCGCAATGATGAGCACGGCGCCGTTCACTTCGCGCGGCCGTCCCGCCAGCACCTTGACGGCGACGTAGGTGAGAATGCCGATGCCGATTCCGCTGGCGATGGAAAAGGTCAGCGGGATGGCGAGCGCCATGACAACGGCGGGGACGGCTTCCGTCACATCATCCCATGCGATGTCTGCGAGACTGCGCGCCATGAGGCAGGCGACGAAGAGAAGCGCGGGCGCCGTCGCATAGATCGGCACGACCTCCGCGAGCGGCGCGAGAAAGAGGCTCGCGATGAAAAGCAGCCCCACCACGACGGCGGTAAGCCCCGTGCGCCCGCCGGCATCGACGCCCGCGGCGCTTTCGATATAGCTCGTCGTCGTCGATGTGCCGAGCATGGCGCCGATGATGCTCGCCGAGGAATCGGCAACCATCGCCTTGCGCAGACGCGGCAGGCGGCCTTCCGCATCGAGCATGTTCGCGCGGTCGGCGACGCTGACGAGCGTGCCCGCCGTATCGAGAATATCGACGAGCAGAAAGACGAAGACGATGGTGACGAAGCCCGCCTTGATCGCACCGGAGAGGTCCATTTGCAGGAAGGTCGGGGCGAGGGAGGGCGGCGCCGAGGCGATGCCCTGAAACGGCTGATATCCGAGCGCGATGGCGGTGGCAGTGACCGCGAGTATCGAAATGATGATGGCGCCGGGCACGCGCCGCGCCTGAAGCGCCGCCAGCACGACAAATCCTGCGGCGGCGAAGAGAGCGGGCTGGGTGAGCTTGCCCATGGTCACGAGCGTTGCAGGATCGGCGACGACGATGCCTGCGTTCTTGAGCCCGATCAGCGCAAGGAAAAAGCCGATGCCGGTCGCTATGGCGCTTTTGAGCGAGCGCGGGATCGAATTGATGAGCCATTCCCGCAGCGGGGAAAGCGAGAGGGCGAGAAAGAGCACGCCTGAAAGAAAAACGCAGCCGAGCGCGACGCGCCAGTCGCCACCAAGCTCCGGCACGGCGACGAAGACGAAATAGGCGTTGAGCCCCATGCCGGGCGCGAGCGCGACCGGATAGTTCGCATAAAGGCCCATGATTAGTGTACTGATCGCGGCGGCAAGGCAGGTGGCGACGAAGACGGCGCCGAAATCCATGCCCGCGCCCGACAGGATCGCCGGATTGACGAAGATGATGTAGGCCATGGCGAGGTAGGTGGTGACGCCGGCCAGAACCTCGGTGCGGATGCTGCTGCGGTTTTCCGCCAGCTGGAAGAAGCGGTCGAGAAGAGTGCGGCCTTGCCCGCCTGTCGGCGCGTCAGTCATCGTTTCCCTCCGGGCCGCCCCTCGCGGCGGCGCGCATTTTGACCAAGACGTCCCGATCCTGAAAGATATCTTTAAGCGGAGGGGCGCAGGATCGACGACATGACACGACCCGGACATCTGGCTCTTTTTGCCGCCATGCTGGCGGCGGCCCTTGCGCCTGCCTCGGCCGAAGAGCTTGCGGGCGGTGAGGCGCCGTTTCAGGTTGTCGAGATCGGCGCCGAGGCATGCGCGGCGCTGGCGACCTATCTCCCTGATGGCGAGGCGGACTACACGCCCGGCGTCGCGGCCGATGGCAGCGCGGTGGCGCCTGCCGATATTGGCGGCGGCTATGGGATCGAGCCCAGGACGCGCTACACGTTTCAGGTGAGGATCGCGCCGCTTGGCGCCTCAGCTCCGAAATACAGCCCCGATTCCTCGCTTGAGGTCGCGAGTGTCGCCATCGACGCGAAAACCGGCCGCGTCTCCGTGGATGGCGTGGAGGTGAGCGGCGCGGACCACGCGCTCGCCGAGGCCTGCGCGCACCAGCGCCGGAAATCCGGCGACTGATCGTCCGTTAACCCTGTTTTCCGCCGACCGCTTTCTTGACAAGCGATAGGGCTCCGCCGAGGCTCGCAAACGAGCTGGCGGGGGAAGACATGCGTTTGGCGACAGCGGGGGCGGCGCGGGCCGTCATTTGCCTTTTTGCGTTGTTCCTGTGGGCGCTGCCGGCCGATGCCGGCGTCATGACGAGTTGGCGCATCACCAAGGACCATTGGGACGAGGCGGACGAAAAGGGCTGGCAGGACTTCGTGACGCGGCTCGGCGCGGAGGATTGCTGGACCATCGACGCCTGCATCAAGAGCCCGGCAAACCCCTATCGCCATACCGATCCCAAGGTGACGTTCCTCGTCGATTGCGCGGACGTGCCCTATTTCCTGCGCGCCTATTACGCCTGGAAGAACGGTCTTCCCTTCGCCTGGCAGAGCGCCATGCAATCCAATGACGGGCCGGGCGGCGACATTCGCTATTCGTCGAGCGGCAATCGCGTGGTGGGGCGGAGTTCCGTGCCGGCCACCGCGCAGGGCGTGCCCGCCATTTCGCTCCTCTACCAGATCGTCAACACCGTCTCGACGGCGATGTTCCGGCACGATGCGACCTCGGACAGCGCGACCATGTTCACCGACATGTATTCGCCGCGCCTCGACCGGGAGGCGATCAGGCCGGGAACGGTCGCCTATGACGTGAACGGCCATGTAGCGATGGTCTGGAAGGTGGAGGAGAGCGGCCGCATCCTGATCTTCTCCTCGCACCCCGACCACACGCTCGACCGCACCTTTGTCGGCCGCGAGTTTCTGCGCACGGGGCCCGAACTCGGGTCGATCTTCCAGAACTGGCGCCCGATCCGACTGGTGGGCGCGAAGCGCCTCGCCAATGGCACGCTGGTCGGCGGCCGCATCACCGGCACCCCCAATTCGGAGATCCCGGAATTCTCACTCGAGCAATATACGGGCAACCCGCCGACCAATCCCTCGCTCTGGGCGCTGGCGAATTTCGTCAAGGATGGTGAGCAGATAGATTTCTACACCTATCTGCGCGCGCGGCTTTCCGTCGGCGATCTCGAATACAGGCCCGTCGAGGAGATGCATGTCATGATGCAGACCCTCTGCCAGGATCTGAAGGCGCGGAAGCAGGCCGTCGAGATCGCGCGAAACGAAGGCCGCACCACCTCCATGCCGCAGCCCGGCCGCCTGCCGCGAAACATCTACGGCACCGATGGCGTGTGGGAGCTTTATTCGACGCCCTCGCGCGATGCCAGGCTCAAGACGGCGTTCAAGGAGATGTATGACCAGACGCGCGAATTCATCCGCATGAAGGAGGCGAACGCGCCCCGCCTCCAATATGGCGGGGCGGACCTGCCCGGTGATCTGCTGCGAGCCTACAATCAGGAAAATGCCGCGTGCCCGATCGTCTATCGCAAGACCGATGGCTCGAAGGTGACGCTGACCATAGACGATGTCGTCCACCGGCTCTTCAGGCTCTCTTTCGACCCCTATCACTGCGTTGAGCGGCGCTGGGGCGCGACCGACCCGGCGGAGCTCGCCTCCTGCCCGGACGGGGCGCTCAAGACGCGCTGGTACGAGGCCGAGCAGCCGCTCCGTAACCAGATCGACCGGACCTATGATGTCGAGATGGGGTCGAGCCTCGAGGAACTGGAGCGAGGGCCCTTCGGGCTCGAGACCGGGCGCGGCGTCGCCGAGGCGCCCGAGGTCGATGTGAAGGCCTATCTGGCAGGGCTTGCCGGCACGCTCTCGGCCGAGCGCTGAGGCAAGATTGCGGCAGGCTCGGGGCGTACCCCATAGAGGTGCGGTCGGCTACATTGCCAAGCCCCGCGCGACCCCCTAATACTTGAGCCCCAATTCGCCCCCAGGACGGCCTTCGAGGCCACGGTAATCATGCGCCTTTCCAGATATTTTCTGCCCACCCTCAAGGAAAACCCCGCTGAGGCCCAGATCGTCTCGCACCGGCTGATGCTGCGCGCCGGCATGATCCGGCAGGAGGCAGCCGGCATCTATGCCTGGCTGCCGCTCGGCCATCGCGTGCTTCGCAATATCGAGCAGATCGTGCGGGAGGAGATGGACAGGGCGGGCGCCGTCGAGCTTCTCATGCCGACGCTCCAGCTTGCCGATCTGTGGCGCGAAAGCGGCCGCTACGACGCCTACGGGCCGGAAATGCTGCGCATCAAGGATCGGCACGAGCGCGAGCTGCTCTACGGCCCGACCAATGAGGAAATGATCACCGAAATCTTCCGTGCCTATGTGCGCTCCTATCGCAGCCTGCCGCTCAACCTCTATCACACGCAATGGAAGTTCCGCGACGAGCAGCGTCCGCGCTTCGGCGTGATGCGCGGCCGCGAATTCCTGATGAAGGATGCCTATTCCTTCGATCTCGACGAAGCGGGCGCGCGGCTCTCCTATAACCGCATGTTCGTCGCCTATCTGCGCATCTTCGCGCGCATGGGGTTGAAGGCGATCCCGATGCGCGCCGAGACGGGACCCATCGGCGGCGATCTGAGCCATGAATTCATCATTCTCGCGGAAACGGGAGAGTCGGGCGTCTTCTGCAACAAGGATGTGCTCGATCTTCCCATTCCGGGCGCGGATGTGGACTATGACGGCGACCTGACGCCCATCATCCGGCAGTGGACGGAGCTTTATGCCGCGACCGAGGACGTGCACGACCCCGAGCGCTTCGAGCGCGAGGTCAGCGCCGACAAGCGGGTCAATACGCGCGGCATCGAGGTCGGGCAGATCTTCTATTTCGGCACCAAATATTCGGAGGCGATGAAGGCCGTCGTGTCCGGCCCCGACGGCGTCGAGCGGCCGGTCCATGGCGGCTCCTACGGCGTTGGCGTGTCGCGCCTCGTCGGCGGCATCATCGAGGCGAGCCACGATGAAAGCGGCATCATCTGGCCGGAGAGCGTGGCGCCCTTCCGCGTCGGCCTCGTCAATCTGAAGCAGGGCGACGCCGAGGCGGATGCCGCTTGTGAAGATCTCTACGGCAAGCTCGAAGCGGCGGGCGTCAGCGTTCTCTATGACGACACGGAAGAGCGCGCGGGCGCCAAGTTCTCCAACATGGATCTGATCGGCCTGCCCTGGCAGCTCGTGGTGGGGCCGCGCGGTCTGAAGAACGGCGTCGTCGAACTCAAGAACCGGGCGACGGGCGAGCGCGTCGAACTTTCGCCTGAGGCGGCGCTCAACAAGCTGATAGGCTGAGCGGGCAGAACGAGTCGGGCGGGGCGCACGACGGGAAGAGGACATGGAAGCTCAAGGCTTCGTTCACACCACCCCCAGAGGCCGGGGCAGGAGCCTGCCCTTCGGGGCCTTTGAATGGCTCCTTGCCATGCGCTATCTGCGGGCGCGCCGCCGCGAGGGCTTCATCTCCGTCATCGCCGGCTTCTCCTTCGCCGGCATCATGCTCGGCGTTGCGACGCTCATCATCGTCATGTCGGTGATGAACGGTTTCCGCATCGAGCTTCTCGGCAAGATACTCGGCCTCAACGGGCACATGTTCGTGCGCGGCGTGACGAGCTATGTGACGGATTTCGATGCCGTCGCGAGCAGGCTCGAAAAGATCAACGGCATCGTCAGCGCGACGCCGATGGTCGAAGGGCAGGCCATGGCCTCGAGCCGCAGCAATGCACAAGGCGCGCTGGTGCGCGGCCTGCACGAAAAGGACCTGCGGCGGCTGAAGGTCGTCTCGGATCACATTCTGCTCGGCTCGCTCGACGGCTTCGACAAAGGCGAGGGCGTCGCCATAGGAGCACGCCTCGCAAGGAATCTCGGCCTCTCGGTCGGCGACAGCGTCACGCTGCTCTCGCCGCGCGGCGCCATCACGCCCTTCGGCACCGCGCCCCGCGTGAAGGCCTATAACGTCGCCGCGATCTTCGAGATCGGGATGTCGGAATACGACGCGAGCTTCATCTTCATGCCGCTTGAGGAGGCGCAGCAATATTTCCGCACGGGCGACGGCGTCACCGCGCTCGAAATCAAGGTGCAGAATCCCGACCGCGTGAAGGCGCTCGTGAAGCCCGTTGCCGACACGGTCGGCCCCTGCTGCGACGTCATCACCTGGGAAGAAACGAACAGGACCTTCTTCAGCGCCTTGCAGGTGGAGCGCAATGTGATGTTCCTCATCCTCACGCTCATCCTCATTGTCGCGGCGCTCAACATCGTCTCGGGCCTCATCATGCTGGTGAAGGACAAGGGCCGGGACATCGCCGTGCTGCGCACCATGGGCTCGACGCGCGGCGCGATCATGCGCGTGTTCTTCATCTCCGGCGCCTCGATCGGCGTCGTCGGCACCATTGCGGGCTTCCTGCTCGGCACGCTCTTCTGCCTCAACATCGAGACGCTGCGAAAGTGGCTGTCGGAGCTTTCGGGCACCGAGCTTTTCTCGCCAGAGATCTATTTCCTGAGCCACATGCCGGCTGAAATTCAGGCGGGCGAGGTCGCCGCCGTGGTCGGCATGGCGCTCTTCCTCTCATTCGCCGCGACGCTCTATCCGGCATGGCGCGGCGCGTCGCTCGATCCCGTCGAAGCGTTGAGGTACGAGTGATGGCGAGCGACGGCGCGAGCGAATATCCGGTGCTGAGCCTGCGCGGGATCACGCGCATCTATCGGCAGGGCGATGAGGAGCTTCGCATCTTCGAGGATGCGGCGCTCGACATCTGGGCGGGCGAGATCGTGGCGCTGGTCGGCCCTTCGGGCTCAGGCAAGTCGTCGCTGCTGCACATTGCGGGGCTGCTCGAAGCGCCGGATGCGGGGCAGGTCTTCATCTCTGGGCGGGATTGCATTCCGCTGAGAGACAATCTGCGCACCGCTGTCCGCCGCCGCGAACTGGGCTTCGTCTATCAGTTCCACAATCTTCTGCCCGAGTTCTCGGCGCTCGAAAACGTCGTGCTGCCGCAGATGATCGCGGGCGTGCCGCGCAAGGCGGCCGATGAGTTCGCCCTTTATCTCCTTGACCGGATGGGACTTGCGGCCCGCGCGACGCACCGGCCCGCGGAGCTTTCGGGTGGCGAACAGCAGCGCGTGGCGATTGCGCGCGCGCTCGCCAACCGGCCGCGGCTTCTGCTTGCGGACGAGCCGACCGGCAATCTCGATCCGCGGACCGCGCGCATGGTGTTCAACGAGCTGCTGGAAGTCTGCCGCACGCAGGGCGTCGCCGCTCTCATCGCGACGCATAATCTCGATCTCGCCACGCATATGGACCGCGCCGTGCTGCTGCATGAAGGGCGCCTCCTCGAAGGCGCGGACGTTGCCGCTCACTACTGACGTCTCGCGCCGCGCGATTGATCGATTCCCTCGAATGAAACGAGTGCCGCAATGCGTTGGACGCGGCGTCGTCGTCCTCGCATCTTCCTCGCCATCGGTGATCGAGGGAGATCGTCATGCCTGCGAGCGATGCGGCCGCGCCAGCGGCGGATGAAACGGGATCGGCCTGCGCGGCGGAAGCGCGGCCCGGCATCCGCGTCTCGGGCGCGCGCATGCTCCCCGGCCTGCTGCTGACGGCCGCGATTGCCGCCGTCGCCATGGCACTTCACCGCTTCGCGGGGCTTGGTGGCCTAAGCCCGCTCATCCTGTCGATCCTGCTCGGCGCGGCCATCCATAATTTCATCGGCACGCCTGTGGCGGCGAAGCCGGGCGTCGGCTTCGCGCTGCGGCGCGTTCTGCGCGCTGCCATCGTGCTGCTCGGCCTGCAACTGACGGCGAGCCAGATCGCGAGCGTCGGTCTTGCCGGCATATTGCTGACGGCGCTGACGCTCGGCGCGACATTCGTCTTCACGACATGGGCGGGCCGGCGCCTCGGCGTCGCGCGGCCGCTGACGGCGCTCATCGCCGCCGGCACCTCGATCTGCGGGGCCTCGGCCGTGGTCGCCGCCAATGCCGTGGTCGATGCAGAAGACGAGGACGTTGCCTATGCGGTGGCGAGCGTGACGATCTTCGGCTCGCTGTCGATGCTGCTTTTCCCGCTTCTCAATGCGTGGCTGCATCTCGCACCTCATGCCTATGGCCTCTGGGCGGGCGCCTCCATCCACGAGATCGCGCAGGTCGTCGCGGCGGCATTCGCGGAGGGGGAGGCAGCCGGCCATTTCGGCACCGTGGTCAAGCTCACACGCGTTCTGATGCTTGCGCCCGTGGTGATCCTTCTCGCCTGGCTCTGGCGGCGTGGCGGAGCGCAGGTCCCGGGCAGCGGGCGAGTGACGGCGCCCTGGTTCGCTCTCGGCTTTCTCCTGATGGTCGGCCTCAACAGCGTGATGCCGCTTCCGGAGGCCGTCCGGGCCGATGCCGCCGGGATCACCACTTTTATGCTCGCCATGGCGCTTGCGGCGATGGGGCTCGAGACGGACATCGCAAAGCTCAGGGCCAAGGGCATGAGGCCGCTGGCGCTCGGGGCTTCATCCTGGCTCTTCATTACCGGCTTCGGTCTGGCGATGGCGGCTGTCGCCATGTAATGCTTGCCCGCCATCCCCGTCGCAAGGACCAGCGCCGCCGTGACCCTTGACCAGTTGCGCATTTTCATCGCTGTCGCGGAGCGTGAGCATGTGACGCGCGCGGCGAGGGCGCTCGGCCTGACCCAGTCGGCAGTGAGTTCGGCGATCGCCGCGCTTGAGGCGCGGCACGACACAAGACTCTTCGACCGCGTGGGGCGGCATATCGAGTTGACGGCGGCAGGGCGGCTTTTTCTCGATGAAGCGCGCGGCGTGCTGGCGCGGGCCCATGCAGCCGAGCTGATGCTGAGCGAGCTTGGCTCGCTCGGACGCGGCACGCTCAATGTTCATGCGAGCCAGACGATAGCGAGCTACTGGCTTCCGGCGCAGCTCGTGCGCTTTCGCGAGGCGTATCCGCGCATCGAGGTTCGCCTTGCTGCCGCAAACACGGAAACGGTCGCCCGCGCGGTGCTCGAGGGCAGCGCCGATCTGGGCTTCGTCGAGGGGGCGGTGAAAATTCCCGCGCTCGCCTCCGTCGAGGTCGGCGCCGACCGGCTCGTGCTCGTGGTCGGCGCGGCGCATCCGCTCGCCCGGCGCAAGCGGGTCAGTCTTGCCGAGCTTGCCGGGGCGGCCTGGGTCGTGCGCGAGGCTGGTTCCGGCACACGCTCGGAGGTCGAGGCAGCGCTCACGGCCATGAAGCTCCCCGTCCATGCGCGGGAAATCGCGCTCGAATTGCCGTCGAACGAGGCCGTCCGCGCGGCGGTCGAGGCGGGGGCGGGCGTTGCCGGACTTTCCGATCTGGTGGCGGCGCCCGGCCTCGAGGCGGGGACGCTTCGCCGCCTCGACGTGGACATGCCGGCGCGGCCCTTTCTCGCCCTGCGCCACCGCGAAAGGCGACTCAGCAAGGCTGCCGAAGCCCTGCTGGCCTGCTGCGGACGGCCCGCTGGAAGCGGACGCGCGCGATCCTGACCCCCTTGACAGATCGGAACATAACAGGAACAATCCGGATCAGAACATTCCATGAACGGAGAGGGTCATGAGTGAACTGGTCGCGAAGGCAGCCGATGCGCGGAGAAATCCCTGGCTGAAGGATGTGGCGGCGCTGGCGTCGATCGGCGCTTTCGTCTGGGTCGCAGGAACCTGGGCCGAGATCGCCCGGTCGCTGCTCCAGAGCTGAGGCGCACGGCCGATGCGGAGCCGTGGCCTTGTCCACAACTATTCGGCGCTTCCCTGATCGCGGCAGGTGACAGGGGGCAAGCGGGGCCAGACAATGTCACGCATGTCCGACTCAATGCTCCGTTTCGTCCATCTGCGCCTCCATTCGGCCTTTTCGCTGCTGGAGGGCGCGATCCGCGTCAAGGATATCGCCAAGCTCTGCAAGGCCGACGGCATGCCGGCCGTCGCCCTGACCGACACGGGCAATCTTTTCGGCGCGCTGGAGTTTTCCGAAACGATGGCCGGAGCGGGCATCCAGCCCATCGTCGGATGCACGCTGCCCCTCATCATCGAGGATGAGGACGAGCCGGGCAGGGGGCCGCGGCGCGACATATCCGGTACGCTCGCACTCCTTGCCAAGGACGAGACCGGCTATCGCAATCTGATGAGGCTTTCGAGCCGGGCCTTTCTGGGGCCCGAGGCGGGGGAACCGCCTCACATATCGCTCGATCTTCTGGCCGCGCATCACGAGGGCCTGATCTGTTTGACGGGCGGCCCTGCGGGCATCGTCAACCGGAAGCTCGCGGCCGGGCAGCGGCCGGCCGCGGAAGACCTTCTGCTCCGGCTGAAGTCGATTTTCGGCGACAGGCTCTATGTCGAGTTGCAGCGCCACAATCTCGATGTCGAGCGCCAGACGGAGCCGGCCCTCATCGACATGGCCTATGCCCATGAGCTGCCGCTGGTGGCGACGAACGAGCCTTATTTCGCGCGGGAAGACGAGTTCGAGGCCCATGACGCGATGATCTGCATCGCCGAGGGCGCCTATGTCACGCAGGGAAACCGCCGGCGCCTGACGCCCGAGCACCGGTTCAAGACACAGGCCGAGATGGCGGATCTGTTCGACGATCTGCCGGAGGCGATCGCGAACACGATCGAGATCGCGCGGCGCTGTGCCTACCGCCCGCGCACGCGCAAGCCCATTCTGCCGAAATTCGGCGTCGACCACGGTGAGGCGGAAGAATTGCGGCGGCAGGCGGAGGAGGGGCTGACCGCGCGGCTGGCGCAGGTCGCGGCCGTTTGCCCGGAGGAGGAATATCGCGCGCGGTTGCGTTTCGAGCTCGACGTCATCATCAAGATGGACTTTCCGGGCTACTTCCTCATCGTTGCCGACTTCATCAAATGGGCGAAGGCGCATGGCATTCCCGTCGGGCCGGGCCGTGGCTCGGGCGCGGGCTCCGTGGTCGCCTGGGCGCTGACCATCACCGATCTCGACCCTCTGCGCTTCGGTCTGCTGTTCGAGCGCTTTCTCAATCCCGAGCGCGTCTCGATGCCGGACTTCGACATCGACTTCTGCCAGGACCGGCGCGACGAGGTGATCCGCTATGTCCAGGCGCGCTATGGCTACGATCAGGTGGCGCAGATCATCACCTTCGGAAAGCTGCAGGCGCGCGCCGTGCTGCGCGATGTGGGGCGCGTATTGCAGCTTCCCTACGGGCAGGTCGACCGGCTCTGCAAGCTGGTGCCGAACAATCCCGCAAACCCGGTGACGCTGGCCGAAGCGATCAGGGGTGAGCCGCGTCTGCAGGAGGCGCAGAGGGCCGAAGAAGCGGTGGCGAAGCTGCTCGAGATCGGCCAGAGCCTCGAAGGGCTCTATCGCCATGCCTCGACCCATGCGGCGGGCGTGGTCATCGGCGACCGGCCGCTCGACGAGCTTGTGCCGCTCTATCGCGATCCGCGTTCCGACATGCCGGTCACGCAATTCAACATGAAGTGGGTGGAGCCCGCCGGCCTCGTCAAATTCGACTTTCTCGGACTCAAGACGCTCACCGTGCTCGATCAGGCGGTGAAGCTCGTCGCGCGGCGCGGGATCGGGATCGATCTGCTCCACCTGCCGCTCGATGATCAGAAGACCTACGAGATGCTCGGGCGCGGCGAGACGGTCGGCGTGTTCCAGCTTGAAAGCTCGGGCATGCGCGACGTGCTCCGCAAGCTCAATGCAGACCGCTTCGAGGACATCATCGCGCTCGTGGCGCTCTATCGCCCCGGCCCGATGGACAACATCCCGAAATACATCAACTGCAAGCAGGGGCGCGAGGCGCCGGACTATCTCCACCCGCTGCTGGAGCCCGTGCTGAAGGAGACGAACGGCGTCATCATCTACCAGGAGCAGGTGATGCAGATCGCGCAGATCCTCTCCGGCTATTCGCTCGGCGAAGCCGATCTTCTGCGCCGCGCCATGGGCAAGAAGATCAAGTCGGAAATGGACGCGCAGAAAGAGCGCTTCGTTACCGGCGCCGTCGCCAAGGGAATCGACAAGACGCAGGCCTCCAACATCTTCGAGCTGGTGGACAAGTTCGCGGGCTACGGGTTCAACAAGTCGCACGCCGCCGCCTATGCGCTCGTCGCCTATCAGACGGCATGGCTCAAGGCGAACCATCCGGTCGAGTTCCTCGCCGCCTCGATGAGCCTCGATCTCGGCAATACCGACAAGCTCAACATCTTCAAGCAGGACGCGCAGCGGCTCGGCATCAGGATCAGGCCGCCAAGCGTGAACGAGTCCGAAAGCGTCTTCGCGGTGAAGGATGGCGACATCATCTATGCGCTCTCCGCCATCAAGAATGTCGGCCGGCAGGCGATGGACCATCTCGTCGAGGTGCGTGAGGAGGGCGGGCCTTTCCGCGACCTCTTCGATTTTGCCCGCCGCATCAATCCCCGTTTCATCAACAAGCGCGCCTATGAAAACCTCGCGCGGGCAGGGGCCTTCGATTGCCTGAACCCCAATCGCGCGCAAGTGCTGGCGGCCGTCGATCTCGTGCTCGGAACGGCGAGCGCGGCGGCGGAGGAGCGCGAGTCCCGGCAGAACAATCTTTTCGGCGAGGCGACAGGGGCCAGGGTCGCAAATCCCGCGCTTCCCAATGTCGATGCCTGGACGCCGATCGAGCGCCTCAACGAGGAGTTCAACGCAATCGGCTTCTACCTTTCCGGCCACCCGCTCGACGACTACCAGACGGCGCTGCGCCGTTCGAATGTCGTTACCTATGCGGAGCTGATCGCGCGCGGCAACCAGGCCGAGCTTGTGGCGGGCACGGTCACCGCGAAGCAGGAGCGCAAGTCGAAGAAGGGCAATCCCTTCGCCTTCCTCAGCCTCTCGGACCCGAGCGGCCAGTTCGAGATCGTCGTCTTCTCGGAAGTGCTCGGCCAGTCGCGCGACCTGATGGAGTCCGGCAGATCGGTCGTCGTCTCGGTCGAGATCGACCGCTCGAACGACGAGGTGAAGCTGCGCGCCCAGTCCATCCGTTCGGTCGACGAGGTGGTGGCGAACGCGGCGGCTGGCATGAAGATCTTCGTCGATGCGGAGGAGCCCCTGGCGGCGCTGAAATCCCGCCTTTCCGAAAGGGGCCGGGGCCTCGTCTCGCTGGTGCTCATGGGCGAGGGCGGGCGCGAGGTCGAACTGAAGCTCCCCGGCGGCTACAAGGTCACGCCGCAGATCCGGGGCGCGATCAAGTCGGTGACGGGGGTCATCGAGGTGCAGGATATCTAGGCGGCCTCCCTTGCGAGGCACGTTTTTCGGCGCCTAAGACCCTGCGACCCTTGCCAATTTCATCGATTCCCCCTATACCCGCGCCATTCCACACGCGGGGTTCGGCGATCCCACGCCGCTCGGTGCTGCCCCTCAAGGGGCGTGTTTCGAGGGCAACATAGGGTTCGTCGGTCCGGTGCGGCCGGTTTCCGGCCGTTCTTTCCCCCGCGGAGGTCCAACCGGAAAAGGAGCAAGAGTGTCATGGCACTCCCTGAATTCTCTATGCGTCAGTTGCTGGAAGCCGGCGTTCACTTCGGCCACCAGACCCACCGCTGGAACCCGAAGATGGCCCCGTTCCTCTTCGGCGACCGTAACAACATCCACATCATCGACCTGGCGCAGACCGTGCCGCTGCTTCATCAGGCTCTCGTCGCCGTGCGCGACGTGATCGCCGCCGGCGGCCGCGTCCTCTTCGTCGGCACGAAGCGCCAGGCCTCCGAGCCCGTGGCCACCGCTGCCCGCCAGTGCGCCCAGTACTATATCAACCATCGCTGGCTCGGCGGCACGCTGACCAACTGGAAGACGATCTCGAACTCGATCCGCCGCCTTCGTCAGCTCGACGAGATGCTGGCGGGCGAGACGCGCGGCCTCACCAAGAAGGAACTCCTGAACCTCAGCCGCGAGCGCGAGAAGCTCGAGCGCGCGATTGGCGGTATCAAGGACATGGGCGGCCTGCCGGACATCATGTTCGTGATCGACACCAACAAGGAAACGATCGCGATCGAGGAAGCGCGCAAGCTCGGCATCCCGGTCATAGCCATCCTCGACTCGAACTCGAACCCCGATGGCATCGCCTATCCGGTGCCGGGCAATGACGACGCCGCCCGCGCGATCGCGCTTTATTGCGACCTCGTCTCCCGCGCGGTCATCGACGGCATCTCGCAGAGCCATATCGCCTCGGGCATGGACCTTGGTGCGGAAGTCGAACCGGCTGCCGACATCCCGGCCGAAGGCGAAGTGGCGGCGGGCTGAACGGCCCGGTCGCCTGCGTGACGATTTCGGCTCCGGCAGCACCCTCGGGCGTTGCCGGAGCGTACGCATTTTAAGCTTGAGAGGATAAGGGAATGGCTGAGATCACCGCAGGCATGGTGAAGGAGCTCCGCGAGAAGACCGGCGCGGGCATGATGGATTGCAAGTCGGCCCTGAATGAGACGAAGGGCGACATGGAAGCCGCGATCGACTGGCTGCGGACCAAGGGTCTGGCCAAGGCCGCCAAGAAGTCGGGCCGTGTGGCGGCCGAGGGACTCGTGGGCGTCGTCGCCGACGGTACGCGCGGCGCGCTGGTCGAGGTCAATTCCGAGACGGACTTCGTCGCCCGCAACGATCAGTTCCAGAAGATGGTCTCCGACATCGCTCAGGTCGCGCTTGGCGTGGATGGCGATCTCGACAAGCTGCTCGCCACGACCTATCCGGGCGCCTCGAAATCGGTGAAGGATTACGTCACCGAGCAGGTCGGCACCATCGGCGAGAACATGAATGTCCGCCGCGTCGCCTCCATGAGCGTCTCGCAGGGCGTCGTCGCCGCCTATATGCACAATCAGGTCGTGCCGGGCCTCGGCAAGATCGGCGTGCTGGTCGGTCTCGAATCCGCCGGCGACAAGGCGAAGCTCGCCGAGCTCGGCAGGCAGATCGCCATGCACATCGCCGCGACGAGCCCGCTTGCCACCCGCCGCGAGGAGCTTGACCCGGCCGTGGTCGAGCGCGAGCGCAACGTTCTCATCGCCGAGGCGAAGGAATCGGGCCGCCCCGACAACATCATCGAGAAGATGGTCGAGGGCCGCATCCGCAAGTTCTACGAGGAAGTCGTTCTTCTCTCCCAGGTCTTCGTGGTCGATCCAGACAACACCGTCGAAAAGGCCGTCAAGAATGCCGAAGCCGGTGTCGGCGCGCCGATCCAGGTTGTCGGCTTCGTCCGCTTCGCCCTTGGCGAGGGCATCGAGAAGGCCGAGACGGACTTCGCCGCCGAAGTGGCCGCAGCGGCTCGCGGCTGATCTTTCCGGAATCTGACATGCGCCCCCTTCGCCGAACGGCGCTGGGGGCGCTATTGTCATGGAGGCCGGTCTGGATTCGCCCGCCGGGGCATCGGGGCCGGTCACGGGGGTAACAGCCCCGCATGTCCCACCTGTCCATCGGAAGCGCCCCTGCATGTCCCGAAAGCCAGTCTACAAGCGCGTTCTCCTCAAGGTCTCGGGCGAGGCCCTCATGGGCGGGCAGCAATACGGCATCGACGTCGAGACGGTCGATCGCATCGCCCGCGAGATCAAGCAGGCGACGGACATAGGCGCCGAGGTCTGCCTCGTGATCGGCGGGGGCAACATCTTTCGCGGGCTTTCGGGCGCGGCTAAGGGCATGGAGCGCGCCAGCGCCGACTATATGGGCATGCTCGCCACCGTCATGAACGCGCTCGCCATGCAGAATTCGCTGGAGCGCCTCGGCGTGCCGACGCGGGTTCTCTCCGCCATTCCGATGATGACCGTCTGCGAGCCATATATTCGCCGCCGTGCCGTGCGACACATGGAAAAGGGGCGGGTGGTCATCTTCGCCGCGGGGACGGGGAACCCCTTCTTCACGACGGACACGGCCGCCGCGCTCCGCGCCACCGAGATGGGGTGCAACGCCCTTCTGAAGGGGACGCAGGTCGATGGCGTCTATTCCGCCGATCCGCACAAGGTGAAGGATGCCGAGCGTTATGAAAGGCTCACTTACATGGATGTCCTCACCAAGGACTTGCAGGTGATGGATACCTCCGCCGTCGCGCTGGCGCGAGAAAACGACATCCCCATCATCGTCTTCTCGATCCACGACGATGGCGGTTTCGTGAACGTTCTGACAGGCGCGGGCCGCTGCACTATCATCGGCGACGCAGCTTGAACCGGAACATCAACAAAAGCCCGGAAGGATAAGATGGCTGAACAGAAGACTCTCGATATTGCCGATGTTGAGCGGCGCATGCGTGGCGCGCTCCAGTCCCTGAAGCAGGAATTTTCTGGCCTGCGCACCGGCCGCGCCTCGGCCGGGCTTCTCGATCCCATCACGGTCGAGGCCTACGGCCAGACGATGCCTCTGACGCAGGTCGGCACCGTCGGCGTCCCCGAGCCCCGCATGCTCACCATCCAGGTCTGGGACAAGGGCATGGTCTCGGCGGTGGACAAGGCGATCAGGAATTCCGGCCTCGGCCTCAACCCGGTCGTGGATGGCACGCTCATCCGCCTCCCGATCCCGGAGCTCAATCAGGAGCGCCGGACCGAGCTTGCCAAGATCGCCGCCAAATATACCGAGCAGGCGCGTGTCGCCATCCGCAACGTCCGCCGCGACGCCATGGACGAGCTGAAGCGTCTGGAGAAGGACGGCCATATGGGGCAGGACGATCACAAGGCCGGCACGGACAAGGTCCAGAAGCTGACGGACAAGATCATCGCCGAGGTCGACGCGGCGCTGGCCCACAAAGAAGCCGAAATCATGCAGGTGTGAGGCAGAGCTTTCTCAGTGCATGAACAGGCGTCGCTAACCATATGAAATGTCGTTGGAAAGCCTGACCAGGTGAAACGAACTTCCGACCAGCCGGCAAGCGAAATGAAGGCCATGGAAGTGCCTCGGCATGTCGCCATCATCATGGACGGCAATGGTCGATGGGCGGCGCAGCGCCATCTTCCGCGCAAGATCGGGCACCGGCAGGGCGTCGAGGCGGTTCGCGTCATCGTGCGCGCCGCCGGTGAGATGGGCATCGAATACCTGACCCTTTATGGCTTCAGCTCCGAGAACTGGAAGCGCCCGGCCGAGGAGGTCAGCGACCTCATGGGCCTCCTTCGCCTCTTTATCCGCAGGGACTTGGCGGAGCTTCATCAGAACGGGGTTCATGTCCGCATCATCGGCGAGCGCGATCATCTGGAGCCGGATATCGTCGCGCTTATCGAGGAGGCTGAAGCGCTTACGCGCGATAATGACAGGCTGAACCTCATAATCGCGTTTAACTATGGCGGGCAAAACGAGATCGTGGCGGCGATGCGCCGGATCGCGGGTGAGGTGAAGGCCGGCCATATCGACCCCGCGACGATCACGCAGGAGACGATCTCTGCCCATCTCGACACGGCGGGCGTGCCCGACCCCGATCTCGTCATCCGCACGAGCGGCGAAAAGCGCCTCTCGAACTTCCTCATCTGGCAGAGCGCCTATTCGGAACTCGTCTTTACCGATGTGTTCTGGCCCGACTTCACGCCGGATCGGCTGAGGGAAGCGGTGATGGAATTCAATCTCCGGGAGCGCCGCTTCGGCGCTGTCGGAAGCGCCGGGTCGTAGTCATGGCCGAGCCCGCATCTCAGGCAAAATCGAGCGACCTCGGAACGAGGGTCCTCTCCGCCATCGTTCTCGCGCCGCTGGCCCTTGCCATCGCCTGGATCGGAGGCTGGCCCTTCGCGGCGCTGATCGGCGCGGCGAGCATCGCCATGGCGGTCGAATTGTCCTGGCTCCTGCCGGGTGGCCAGCGCCGCGAGAGCATCTGCCTCGCCATCTGCGCGGTTGCCGCCGTTGCTCTGACCGCCGCCGACCTCGCTGGCGTCGCCCTGATCGTGGGCGCGGCCGGGCTTTGTCTCTCGCTTGCGATCAGGCTATGGCGCGGCGAGCCGCTTTGGGCCGCCTTCCTCGCCTATCCCTATCTGGTCATCCCCGTCATCTCCATTGTCTGGCTCCGCTCGGACCCGAACCTCGGGCGGGGGGTGATCTTCTGGCTTCTGGGCACGGTCTGGGCGATCGACACATTTGCCTATTTCACGGGCAGGACCATTGGCGGGCCGAAGATCTGGCCGCGCCTGTCGCCCAAGAAGACCTGGGCGGGGCTCATCGGCGGCATGGTGGGCGCCGCCATGGTGGGCGCGGCGAGCGCCTATCTGCTCGACCTCGGCACAGGCACGGCCATTGTGCTGGCGCTGCTCGGTCTGCCCTTCGCGGCGATCGAACAGGCAGGAGATTTTGGCGAATCCGCACTGAAACGGCGCGCGGGCGTGAAGGATTCGGGTAAGCTCATCCCCGGGCATGGAGGCATTCTCGACCGGGTCGACGGCCTGGTCGCGGTGGCCACGGGGGCTGCCCTGCTGTCGCTCCTTCATGGCGGCACAAGTGCGGGCGCGGGAGTACTGATTTGGTTCTGACGGCGGAACTTCGCAAGGCCGGCCGCAACGCGGGCGAAGCGCGACGCAGCGTCACCGTGCTCGGATCGACTGGCTCCATCGGCTGCTCGACGCTCGACCTGATCGAGAGGGAGCGGGAGCGCTTCGATCTCGTCGCGCTCGTTGCGAACAGGAATGTCGGTGCACTGATCGAACAGGCGCGCCGTCTGCATCCGCAATTTGCGGTGATCGGCGATGCGACCCTCTATCCGGACCTCAAGGCCGGGCTCGAAGGGACGGGCATCGAGGCGGGCGCGGGCCGCGACGCAGTCATCGAGGCGGCGCTCCGCCCGGCCGACTGGGTGATGGCGGGCATTGTCGGCGCCGCTGGCCTAGCGCCGACGCTCGCCGCCGTCCGCCGCGGCGCGGCGGTCGCGCTGGCAAACAAGGAATGCCTCGTTTCGGCCGGAGCGATCTTCCTTACCGAGGTCGCGAAATCGGGCGCAACGCTGCTGCCGGTCGATTCTGAGCACAATGCGATCTTTCAGGTGCTTGAGGCCGACCGGCTCCACGCCGTCGACAGGATCATCCTCACGGCTTCGGGCGGGCCCTTCCGCACGTGGACGCGCGAGGAAATGGCGGGCGCGACGCGGGAGCAGGCGGTTGCCCATCCGCGCTGGAGCATGGGCGCCAAGATCTCGGTCGATTCCGCCACGCTGATGAACAAGGGCCTCGAACTCATCGAGGCCCATTATCTCTTCCCCGTCGGTGAGGAGCGGCTGGAGATCGTCATCCACCCGGAATCGATCGTCCACAGCATGGTCGCCTATATGGACGGCTCGGTGCTGGCGCAGCTCGGCATGCCCGACATGCGCACGCCCATCTCCTATACGCTGGCCTGGCCCCACCGCATGGTGACGCCGGCGCCAAGGCTCGACTTCGCCGAAATTGGTAAATTGAGCTTCGAGGCCCCGGACCCCGAGCGGTTTCCGGCATTGCGGCTTGCCCGCGAGGCGCTACGGGCAGGGGGGGCCGCCCCGACGATTCTCAATGCCGCCAACGAGATCGCGGTCGCCGCCTTCCTCGCCGGGCATATCGGCTTCCTCGACATTGCCGCGACCGTGGAAAAGGTAACGTCCGGGCTTGCGGCGCGGACGGCCGGACCGGCGAGCCTCGACGATATTTACGAAATCGACCGATTGGCCAGGATTCAGGCTGAGGAAGTGGTGCATTTAGTTGCCCGCTGACGTAGTCTTTGGCACATACGCGGGCCGTTTGCAGGTCACGCGAGGGGGAAGCGTTTTGCGGAAGCCGGTGATCGTTCGGCAACAGGTCGAACCCGGACCTGCATGGTTTGAGAGCGGAATTTGAGCGTAATGCACCTATTGGCAGGGATCGGCAATTTCGGCGAGTCGCTCGGCGGCTACCTGATACCGTTCCTGTTCGTCCTCACCATCGTGGTCTTCTTTCATGAGCTTGGCCACTTTCTGGTGGCGCGGCTCTGCGGCGTGAAGGTTGAAACCTTCTCCATCGGGTTCGGGCGCGAGATCGTCGGCTGGAACGACCGTCACGGCACGCGCTGGAAGGTGAGCTGGATACCGCTTGGCGGTTACGTGAAATTCGTCGGTGATGAATCGGCCGCCAGCACCCCCGACCGCCGCCGCCTCGCCGAAATCCCGCCGGAGGAGCGCGGCGGCCTGTTCCACTTCAAGCCGCTGCATCAGCGCGCCGCCGTGGTGGCGGCGGGGCCGTTCGCCAATTTCGTTCTGGCCATCCTGCTGTTCGCGGGCCTCTTCACCTTCGCGGGCCAGACGGTCGCAACGCCCGTCGTCGATGGCGTGCAGCCCGACAGCGCCGCCGCCGAGGCCGGCTTCAAGCCCGGCGATCTCGTGCTGGCGATCGACGGAACCGAAATCGAGAGCTTCGAGGAGATGCAGCGCATCGTCAGTGCGAGCGCCGGCCAGGCGCTGACTTTCCTCGTCAAGCGCGCCGATGGCGAAACCCGCTCCCTCAATGCGACGCCGCGCCTCGAGGAAATGAAGGACCGCTTCGGCAATGTGCACCGCATCGGCCTTCTCGGCATCCAGCGCGATGTGAAGGAAGGCAACTTCCGGGTCGTGAAGTCCGATCCGCTGACCAGTGTCTGGCTCGGCGCCAAGGAAACATGGTTCATCGTCGCCCGCACGATGGACTATATCGGCGGCATTTTTGCCGGCCGCGAGGATGCGGGACAGTTGGGCGGCCCATTGCGGATCGCCCAGGTTTCAGGGCAAGTTGCTGCCATCGGATTTGGTGCGCTCATCAGCCTGACGGCGGTTCTCTCCGTCAGTATCGGCCTTCTGAACCTGTTTCCGGTTCCGATGCTTGATGGCGGGCACCTGCTATATTATGCGGTCGAGGCGGTGAGGGGCCGCCCGATGGGCGACCAGGCACAGGAATACGGCTTCCGCATCGGTCTGGCGCTCGTGATGATGTTGATGGTTTTTGCGACCTGGAACGACTTGGTTCATCTGTTCAGCTGATCCCTGCCTGCCAAGCGCGGAAGGGTAAGACGAAAACACAATGCGGGACCCGGTCAGGGCTCGCGCGATCGAGGTAGGTAGGGGATGGGGCGACTGGCCGGTAAGATGACCAGAGGGGCGGGGTTTAATGGCATTGCCGCGCTGTTCCTTGGATTTTGCGTTCTGACATTGCAGGCGCCCGCAGACGGCGGTGCATGGAGCGTGAGCAGCGCCGCGGCGGCCGAGCAGGCCGCGCAGGGACCGGTCATTCGCGAGATCGTGGTCGAGGGCAATCAGCGCATCGAGCGCGAGACCGTGCTCTCCTACATGTCCTTCCGCGAGGGGCAGGCTTACGATCCGGCCGTGGTGGACGCCTCGCTGAAGAGCCTCTTCAAGACCGGCCTCTTTGCCGATGTCAGCATGCGCCGCGAAGGCGACAGGCTGATCGTTTCCGTTGTCGAGAACCCGATCATCAATCGCGTGGCCTATGAAGGCATCCATGCGGTCAAGGAAGAAGACCTCAACAACGAAGTTCAGCTGAAGCCGCGTACCATCTACACGCGCGCCAAGGTGCAGGCGGATGTCAGCCGCATCGTCGAACTCTATCGCCGCGGCGGCCGCTTCGCGGCAACCGTCGAGCCCAAGGTCATTCGCCTGCCGCAGAACCGCGTCGATCTCGTCTTCGAGATCAATGAGGGCCCGAAGACGAAGATCGCCTCCATCGACTTCCTCGGTAACAAGAGTTTCAGCGATGGCGAGCTGCGCGAGGTCATCTCGACGAGTGAATCGGCCTGGTGGAAGTTCCTGTCGTCCTCGGACAGTTACGACCCCGATCGCCTGACCTATGACCGCGAGTTGCTGCGCCGCTTCTATCTCTCCAAGGGATATGCCGACTTCCGCGTCGTGTCCGCGGTCGCCGACCTGACGCGCGATGACGCCGCCTTCCACATCACCTTCACGGTTGAAGAGGGCGAGGTCTATACAATCGGCAAGGTCGACATCAAGACCAATCTGGAAAAGCTCAACAAGGACGAGCTGCAGGAACTGCTCCAGACCAAGCCCGGCGACACATACAACGCGACCCTGATCGACAAGTCGGTCGACGCGCTGACCTTCGCGGCCGGCTCGCGCGGTTACGCCTTCGCCGAAGTGCGCCCGCGCGTTCATCGCGACCGCAAGAAGCGGCTCGTCGACATCACCTATGCGATCACCGAGGGGCCGCGCGTCTATGTGGAACGCATCAATATCAGCGGCAACGTGCGCACCCTCGACCGGGTCATTCGCCGGCAGATGAAGCTTGTCGAGGGCGATGCCTTCAACAAGGTTCTGCTGGACAAGTCCGAGAAGAATATTCGTGGGCTGCAGTATTTCGCCAAGGTGGACGTGACGCAGGAGCCGGGCAGCGCGCCCGACAAGACGGTGGTCAACGTCGCGGTGCAGGAGCAGTCCACCGGCTCGCTCTCCCTGAGCTTCGGCTTCTCCTCGCTCGACAGCGCGATTGCGGGTATCGGGCTCAGCGAGCGGAACTTCCTCGGCCGCGGGCTTCAGCTCGGCACGAGCCTTTCGGTGTCGAAGCGTCAGCAGCTCATCGAGTTCCACTATACGGACCCCTATTTCCTCGATCGCGATCTGGTGGGTGGCTTCGACCTCTTCGGAAGCGAGACGAACTACCAGGATCAGGCGTCGTTCGACGCCCGCACCCGCGGCTTCGGTCTTCGCTTCGGCTTCCCGCTCACCGACAAGAGCCGGTTGCTGACGCGCTACCAGCTCCGGCGCGAGGAAATCTTCAACGTCAATGTCTCCGACCCCAACGTGTCGGCGGCGATCAAGGCCGCGCTGGGCGAGCAGACGCGCTCCGTCGTGGGCTATGACTACTACATCGACTATCGCGACGACCCGGTGACGCCCAAATCCGGCTGGGACTTCCTGTTCAGCCAGGATTTCGCCGGGCTTGGCGGCACGGTTCACTATCTGTCGAGCCAGATCCTCGCCCACAACTATTACAATCTGGCAGAGGGCTACACGCTCACCCTGCGCGCCGATCTCGGCTACATCAAGGGGCTCGGCGAGCGCGTGAAGCTGAACGACCGCTTCTTCAAGGGTGGCGCCGACTTCCGCGGCTTCAAGTCGGGCGGCATCGGTCCGCGCGATACGGGCACGTCCAACAATGACGCTGTGGGCGCCGAAGCCTATGCCTTCGGTACGGCGGAGGTGAGCTTCCCGAACGGCCTGCCCGAAGCGCTCGGCATCACGACGAGCCTGTTCTCGGACTTCGGCTATATCGGCATGGCGGACGAGCCCGCCGTTCCGACGATCCAGGACAAGTTCGCGCCGCGCGTATCGGCCGGCCTGAGCGTCAACTGGAAATCGCCTTTCGGTCCCGTTCGTCTCGATTTCGCGAAAGTTCTCGTCGACGAACCCTACGACCAGCGCGAGCTCTTCCGCTTCAGCGCCGGCACACAGTTCTGAGCTTGAAAAGGATAGCCCTGTCATGAAGTCCTATCGTTACGTCGCGCGTACCATCGCGGCACTCGCATTCGCCTCCTTCATTTCTCTGGCTGCGGCTCCCGCCGCCAAGGCGGCAACTCCGGCGGTGATCCTCATCGTCAACACGGAGCAGGTCTTCGCGCAGGCCAAGGTCGGCGTGAGCGTTCGCGAGCAGTTGCAGGACCTCGCCAAGAAGCTCCAGGCCGAGGACAAGAAGGGCCAGGATGCGATCGAGGCGGAAGCGAAGAAGCTGACCGAGCAGCGCGCCCTGCTGAAGCCCGAGGATCTGCAGAAGAAGTATGAGGCGCTGCAGAAGAAGGAAGCCGACCATCAGCGCAAGATGCGCCAGAAGGGGCAGGAGCTTCAGCTCGGCGCGAACAAGGCCCGCTCCGAGATCGAGGCGGCGATCCGCCCCATCTTCGCCGAGATCATGAAGAAGAATAACGCGACCATTCTTCTCGATCAGTCGGTCGTGCTCGCCGGCGGTGTCGATCTCGACGTGACGGCCGAAGTGCTGAAGGAACTCGATGCGAAGCTGACCACCATCAGCGTGAAGCCTGTGCCGCTCTCCGAGGTGGCAAAGGGGCAAAAGGGCGCTCAGTGAGGAAAGGAGAGGCGGGCCGGTCGCGCGCGTGGCCGGCACGCGGCGGCGACAATGGCGGACTCTCGCTTCTTCAATAATCAGGGCCCCTTCACGCTCGGTGAAATAGCCGAGCGCGTGGGAGCCGAGATTGCCGATGGCGCCGATGCGTCGCTTCGTCTCGACGACGTGGCGCCGCTAGACAGTGCCGGACCCGGCCATCTGAGCTTTCTCGATAATCCCAAATATGCGGAAGCCTTCGCCGCCACAGCGGCCGGGGCCTGCCTCGTCCATCCGCGGTTTGCGGCGCGCGCGCCTGCGGGCGTCGCGCTTCTCCTCGCGAATGAGCCCTATCGCGCCTATGCGCGCGCAAGCCAGCTTTTCTATCCGGATGAGGCGCGCGGCAGCGACACCTTCGGAGAGCCGGGGACGATCCATCCCCGCTCCGTCGTGCATCCGACGGCGAAGCTCGGCGCGGGCGTCACGGTCGAGCCCGGCGCGGTGATCGGCGCAGAGGCGGAAGTGGGGGCGGGAAGCGTCATCGGCGCCAATGCCGCCATCGGGAAAGGCTGCACGATAGGCCGCAACTGCTTCATCGGGCCGAATGTCACGATCAGCCATGCCCATCTCGGGGATCGCGTGATCCTGCACCCCGGGGTGGCGATCGGGCAGGACGGCTTCGGTTTTGCCATGGGACTCCCACGCCACGAAAAGGTCCCGCAGCTCGGCCGTGTGATCATTCAGGACGATGTCGAGATCGGCGCCAATTCGACCGTCGATCGCGGGGCAGGGCCCGACACGGTGATCGGCGAGGGAACCAAGATTGATAATCTCGTTCAGATCGGCCACAACGTTTCCACGGGCCGGGGATGCATAGTGGTGGCCCAGACCGGCGTGTCCGGCAGCGCGAAACTCGGCGATTTCGTCGTGCTTGCGGCGCAGGTTGGCGTGACCGGACACCTGACCATCAATTCCGGCGCCCAGATTGCAGCACGGAGCGCCGTCATTCACGATGTGCCGCCGGGCCAGAAATATGGCGGCGTGCCTGCGCGGCCGGTGCGCGAATGGCAGCGCGAGCTTGCCGCGGTGAAGAACCTCGGGAAGCGGCGGAAGCCGGGCGAGGGTCCGGCCTCCGAGTGAGGCGAGAGGGAGACATGCGGCGGCGGCCGCACGAGAGAGGGCTACAGGATGAATGAGGCTGAAGCGGCGGAAAAGCTTGGCAGCGCGGACATCAAGCGGGTGATGGAGCTTCTCCCGCATCGCTACCCGATGCTGATGATCGACCGGATCGTCGAGATGCGCGGGAGCGAGTCGGCTATCGGCATCAAGAATGTGTCCGTCAACGAACCGTTCTTTCAGGGGCACTTCCCGGGGCATCCGGTGATGCCCGGCGTGCTCATCGTCGAGGCGATGGCGCAGACGGCGGGCGCGCTCGTGCTGAGCAGCCTTGGCGACAAGGCGGCGGGCAAGATCGTCTATTTCATGACGATCGACCGGGCGCGGTTCCGCAAGCCGGTCCTGCCGGGCGACGTGCTGAAGGTTCATGTCACGCGGATTCACAACCGGGGCCCGGTCTGGAAGTTCAATGGCGAGGCGAAGGTCGATGGCCTGCTTGCGGCCGAAGCCGATTTCAGCGCGATGATCGTCGACCAGGCGGACAAGGCATGACGGATATTCATCCGACAGCCATCGTCGATCCGAAGGCGGAACTCGGCTCGGGCGTGAAGATCGGCCCCTACAGCATCGTGGGGCCGGATGTGAAGCTTGGCGACAATGTCACGCTGCATTCCCATGTCGTGATCGCGGGGCGGACGACGATGGGGCCGCGCAACGAGGTCTATCCCTTCGCGTCGATCGGCCAGCCGCCGCAGGACCTCAAATATCGCGGCGAGCCGAGCACGCTCGAAATCGGCAGCGACAATCTCATCCGCGAATATGTGACCATGAACATGGGCACGGAAGGCGGCGGCATGGTGACCCGCGTCGGCAGCCATTGCACCTTCCTAGCGAGCGCGCATGTAGGGCATGACTGTCAGATCGGCGACCATGTCATCTTTTCCAATGCGACTCTGCTCGCCGGACATTGCCACGTCGAGGACTTCGTGATCTTCGGCGGCGGCTCCGCCGTTCATCAGTTCGTTCGCATCGGGCGGCATGCCTTTGTCGGCGGCGCGAGCGCGGTCGAGAGCGACATCATTCCTTTCGGCCTCGTCGTCGGCAATCGCGCACATCTCATGGGGCTCAATCTCGTCGGCCTGAAACGGCGCGGCTTTACGCGCGAGCAGATCAGCTCGCTGCGCGATGCCTATGGCCAGATCTTTGCGCCCGAAGGCGCGCTTCGCGATCGTGTCGCGGCCGTCAAGGAACGCTTCGAGGGCAATGCCGAGGTGATGGAGATCGTGAACTTCATCCAGGCCGGGTCCGACAGGCCGCTTTGCCTGCCGCGCTAGCCACGGGCGAGCCGAGGCACGTCGCATGAGTTCATCCGCCTCCAGACCCCGCAAGCTCGGCATCGCCGCAGGCGGCGGACCGCTGCCTCTCGCGGTGGCCGATGCGGCGCGGGCCGCGGGCCGCGATGTCTTCATCGTCGGAGTCAGGGGCGCCGCGGGACCGGACATCGCGCGCTATCCGCATGGCTGGGTCCGTGTCGGGGCCATGGGACGCTTTCTCAAGCTTTTCAAGCAGGCGGGCTGCGAGGACATCGTCATCATCGGCCCGATGAACAGGCCGCGGCTCGCTGATATCGTTCCGGACTTCAGGGGATTGCTTCTCCTTCCGCGCTTCATCCGGCGGCTCAAGACCGGCGACGATGCGCTGCTGCGCGGCGTCGTGGAATTTCTCGAGGAAAATGGCCTCAAGGTCGTAGGCGTGGAGACGTTTCTGCCGCAGCTTCTCGCGCGGGAAGGGCTGCTCACCATCCGCGCCCCCAGCGCCTCGCAGGAGAAGGACATAGACATTGCGATCGCCGCCGCCCGCGATCTCGGCGCGCGCGATGCCGGCCAGGGCGCGGTCGCGCGCAAGGGCGAAATCATCGCGCTCGAAGATGTGAGAGGAACCGACGTCATGCTGGCTCAGCTTGCCGCCGTGCGTGCGCCTGGCGATCTGGAGCGCGACGGCGTGCTCGTGAAACTGCCGAAGCCCGAACAGGAGCGCAGGGTGGACAGGCCAACCATCGGTATACGGACGGTCGAAAACGCTGCCGCCGCCGGTCTTGCCGGGATCGCCGTCGAGGCCGATGGCGCGATCGTCAACGATGCGGACGACGTCGTGCGCCGCGCCAACGAACTTGGACTTTTCGTTCTGGGCTTTCCGCATAGCCGCACGATTGGGCCGAAATCGTGAGTGGCGAGACGCGCGTCCCTCACATCATGCTGGTGGCCGGCGAGCCCTCGGGCGATGCGCTTGGCGGCGAGCTGATGGAGGCGCTGAAGGAGCTTACCGGAGGCCGTGTTCGCATCACCGGCGCGGGCGGACCGAACATGATCGCCCAAGGCCTTTCATCCATATTTCCCATGTCTGACACATCGGTGATGGGCCCGCGCGAAGTCATTCCACGCCTGCCACTCATCTTGCAGCGCATGCGCGAGACGGCGGACTTCGCCGTGCGGGAGCGGCCCGACGTGCTCGTCATCATCGACAGCCCCGATTTCACGCATATGGTGGCGAAGCGCGTGGCGAAGCGCGCGCCCGATATTCCGATTGCGAATTATGTGGCGCCGAGCGTCTGGGCCTGGCGGCGCGGCCGTGCGCGGGCCATGGCTCGCTATATCAAGCGCGTGCTCGCGCTTCTGCCCTTCGAGCCGGACTTCTTCCGCGCGGAAGCCAATCTCGATTGCGTCTATGTCGGGCATCCCGCGATCGAGCGCCTGCCGGAGCCGGGCTCCGGCCTCGAATTCCGCAAGAAGCGCGGCATCGCGCCGGATGCGCCTCTGCTTCTGCTCCTGCCCGGCAGCCGCACCAATGAAGTGAAGCGCCTCGTCAGCGTGTTCGGCGAGACGGCCGCCTTGCTCGCCGCCGAAATTCCGGGCCTCAAGCTCGTTCTCCCCACGGTGCCGCATGTGCGCCACCTCGTCGAGGAGGCCGTGAAGGGCTGGAGAGTTCCGGTCGAACTCGTCGAAGGAGAGGCGGAGAAGCGCGCGGCATTCGATGCGGCGACGGCGGCGCTCGCCGCCTCGGGCACCGTGTCGCTCGAACTGGGGCTCGCCCGCGTGCCGATGGTCGTTGCCTACAAGATCGATCCGGTCGCGGCCTGGGCCGTTTCGGGGCTCCTTCAGGTGCCCTCGGTCGTCATCGTGAACCTCATTCTCGATCGTCCGGCCGTGCGCGAGTTTCTGCAATTCGCAGCGAAGCCCAAGGCGCTTGCCGACACCTTGCGCCCCTTGCTGCAAGACACGCCGCAAAGAGCGCGCGCGCTCGCGGATCTCGAGGATCTCCGCCATGTCATGGGCGTGGGTGGCGACAGGCCGAGCCTGCGCGCAGCGCGCGCCGTACTCGAGATGCTTCCCCCGCAAAAATAAAAGAGGCGCCGCAAGGCGCCTCTTTCTTGTCTCGAAAGTTCCCGGTCTTACTTGCGCTTGTCGAGCGCGACATAGTCGCGACGCGGCGCGCCCGTATAGAGCTGGCGCGGACGGCCGATGCGCTGATCCGGGTCCTCGATCATCTCGTTCCACTGCGCGACCCAGCCGACCGTGCGGGCGAGCGCGAAGAGAACGGTGAACATCGTCGTCGGGAAGCCCATCGCCTTCAGCGTGATGCCGGAATAGAAGTCGATATTCGGATAGAGCTTCTTTTCGATGAAGTACTCGTCATTGAGCGCGATCCGCTCCAGTTCGATGGCGACATCGAGCAGCGGGTCGTCCTTGATGCCGAGAACCTGCAACACCTCGTGGCAGGTCTTCTGCATCACGCGGGCGCGCGGATCGTAATTCTTGTAGACGCGATGGCCGAAGCCCATCAGACGGAACGGATCGTTCTTGTCCTTGGCGCGGGCGATGAATTCCGGGATGCGATCAACCGTGCCGATCTCGGAGAGCATGTTGAGCGCCGCTTCGTTGGCGCCGCCATGTGCCGGGCCCCAGAGGCAGGCGATACCGGCCGCGATACAGGCGAAGGGGTTGGCGCCCGAAGAGCCGGCGAGGCGGACCGTCGAGGTCGAGGCGTTCTGCTCGTGATCGGCATGGAGAATGAAGATGCGGTCCATGGCGCGGGCGAGGATCGGATCGACCTTGTATTCCTCGGCCGGAACCGAGAAGCACATGTGGAGGAAGTTTTCGGCATAGCCGAGGCTGTTGCGCGGATAGACGACGGGCTGGCCCAGCGAATATTTGTAGGCCATGGCGGCGAGCGTCGGGATCTTCGCGATCAGGCGGCGGCTCGCGATCATGCGCTGCATCGGATCGTTGATGTCGGTCGAGTCGTGATAGAAGGCCGACAGGGCGCCGACCATGCCGCACATGACCGCCATGGGATGCGCGTCGCGACGGAAGCCGCGCAGGAAGAACTGCATCTGCTCATGAACCATGGTGTGGTTCGTGATGGCGCGGTCGAACTCCTTGAATTCGTCCGGCTTCGGCAGTTCGCCGTTGAGCAGCAGATAGCAGGTCTCGAGGAAGTTGCCGTGCTCGGCGAGCTGCTCGATCGGATAGCCGCGATAAAGGAGAACGCCTTCCTCGCCGTCGATATAGGTGATTTTCGACTCGCAGCTTGCGGTCGAGGTGAAGCCCGGGTCGTAGGTGAAGTGCCCCGTCTGCCCGTAGAGCTTCGAGATGTCGATCACGCTCGGGCCGATCGAGCCTTCAAAAAGGGGAAGGTCGAAGTTCTTTGCATCGACGGAAAGCGTTGCGGTGGACTTCGCGCCAGCTTGGGTTCCAACTTTTGTCATGCTTCCCTGCCTGTGTCCTTTGCTGGTTTGCCGGATCGCTCTTTTGTTTGCGATCCGATCCGGCGATTGTTGAACATTCTATAGGGCGATCTCGCCTCGGGCGAGGGCTACACCGCTTGATCCTTGATACGTCCGAGCGACTCTTCGCGGCCGAGCGTCGTCAGCACGTCGAAGATAGGGGGTGAAACCGAGCTTCCCGTCAATGCGGCGCGTAGGGGCTGTGCCACTTTGCCGAGCTTGAGGTTCTCGGTGTCGGCGAAGGCGCGCACGTCGGCCTCGATGCTCTCGGCGCTCCAGTCCTGCCTCGCTTCGAGCAGCGCATGGAGCCGCTTGAGCAGCGCGCGCGCCTCGTCATTGAGGAGCTTGCGCGCATTGTCGTCGAGCGGAATGGGCCTCGCGGCACGCAGGAACTCGGCTCCCTTGCCGATCTCGATCAGCGTCTTCGCGCGCTCCTTGAGCCCCGGCATGGCCGCGATGAACTGCGCGCGGAAGGCTGGCTCCGCATTGTCGCCGTCTGATGCCCAGCCGCCGACACGCTGCATCAGCTCGATGGTCAGCTCCGCAAGCCGCGTGTCGTCCGCCTGGCGGATATAGTGTCCGTTGAGATTTTCGAGCTTCGCGAAATCGAAGCGCGAGGGCGAGCGGCCGATATGTTCGAGGTCGAACCATTCGATGGCCTGCTCGGTCGAGAAGATCTCGTCGTCGCCATGGCTCCAGCCGAGCCGGGCGAGATAGTTGCGCATCGCCTCTGGCAGATAGCCCATGTCGCGATAGGCATCGACGCCGAGAGCGCCATGACGCTTGGAAAGCTTTGCCCCGTCCGGTCCGTGAATGAGCGGCACATGCGCGAATTCCGGCACGTCCCAGCCCATCGCCTCGTAAATCTGGCTCTGGCGCCCGGCATTGGTCAGGTGATCGTCGCCACGGATGATATGGGTCACGCCCATGTCGTGATCGTCGACGACGACGGAGAGATTGTAGGTCGGCGTGCCATCGCTGCGGACGATGATGAGGTCGTCGAGCTGCTCATTGGCGAAGCGCACATCGCCCATGACGTGATCGCGCACGATCGTCTCGCCCTCATTGGGCGACTTGAAGCGGATGACGGGCTTGACGCCGGCAGGCGCTTCGGAGGGATCGCGGTCGCGCCAGCGGCCGTCATAGCGGATAGGGCGGCCCTCGGCCTTCGCCTTCTCGCGCATTTCCTCGAGTTCCTGCGGGGAGGCGTAGCAGTAATAGGCCTTGCCGCGCCTCATCAATTCTTCCGCGACCTCGCGGTGGCGCGCCTGGCGCGCGAACTGGTGGGTGACGTCGCCATCCCAGTCGAGGCCGAGCCAGCGCAAGCCCTCGAAAATCGCCTCGATGGCGGCGTCGGTGGAGCGCTCCCGGTCGGTATCCTCGATCCGGAGCAGAAACGTTCCACCGTGCCGGCGCGCGAAGAGCCAGTTGAACAGCGCGGTGCGCCCGCCGCCAATGTGCAGAAAGCCCGTCGGCGAGGGGGCAAAGCGGGTTACGACTTTCTTCGGTTCCGTCATGATCTTCCATCGTCCCACCCATGTGCTTTGCCCGGACAGGCAGGCCCAATCAGGTAGGCAAGGCGAATAATTGTTGGCAAGCTCATATCCGGCAGCGCATAGCGACGCGCTCGGATCACAGCAGGGCAGGGGCTTTCTAGCACATCGCGGCAACGCAGGGTAAGCCCTGAAACGCGCGGGATTGTGCTGCCGTTCACGGCCTGTTCGGGGCCTTTTTCGGGGTGGAGGGGCAAGGTTTGGCGATTGCGACGGGCGGGGCTGCGGCGGGCGCCGATGCCCGGGCGGCCGGGGGGCCACCGGACGTCGACGCCGCCCGCGCGGCCTGGCATGGCCTCTCCCGCTCCTTCGCGGCCGAAAGCGACCGCTGGTTCCTGTGGACCCCTGTCCTCATGGGGCTCGGCATCGCGCTCTATTTCGCGCTCCCCGCCGAGCCGCCGCTCTGGCTCGCCTTCGCGGCGCTGGTGCTTGCCTCGGCCGTCTTTATCGCCACCTTCCGCCGCGCCGCCCTCGCCATCCCGGCGGCGGCGGTTCTTTGCATCGCGCTCGGCTTCACATTCGCCTGCCTGCGGAGCTGGAGCGTGGCGGCCCCCGTGCTCGAGCGCGCATGGAGCGGCGCGCTCGAAGGCCGCGTGGTCGAATCGCAACGGACGGACAGGGGCGCTCTCTCGCTGCTCGTTGCCCCGGTCTTCATGGAGCGGCTCGCGCCGGCCTCGCTTCCAGCCCGCATCCGCATCCAGCTCCGCATGAAAAGCGACGCCATCGAACCCGGCGAAACGATACGCCTCCGCGCAAGGCTGCTGCCGCCACCCGAGCCCGTTCAGCCGGGCGGCTTCGACTATGCGCGGCAGGTGTGGTTCGAGAGAATTGGCGGCGTCGGCTTCGCCTTCACCAAGCCGGAGCGGATCGCGCCCGCGCCGAACGATGCGGCGACGGCGCTCGCCCGCTTGCGGCACCGCATCACCATGCGCGTGCAAACCGCGATCGGTGGCGCGGCGGGCCCGGTTGCCGCCGCCCTCATCACCGGCGAGCAGCGCGCCATTCCGAAATGGGCGGCCGAAGATCTCCGCAATGCTGGCCTCGCCCATGTGCTCTCGATCTCGGGCCTGCACATGGCGCTTTTCGGCGGCTCGCTCTTCTGGCTCGTGCGCGCCTGTTTCGCGGCGGTGCCGGCAATCGCGCTGCGCTTTCCAATCAAGAAGTGGGGCGCTGCGGCAGCTCTCCTCGGTTCGACCGCCTATCTCATGATTTCAGGCGCAGAGGTCGCGACGCAGCGCTCCTGGATCATGATTTCACTGATGTTCCTGGCGATCCTCTTCGATCGCCCGGCGCTCAGCATGCGAAACGTCGCGCTGGCGGCGCTCATCGTGCTCGTCTGGCGGCCGGAAAGCCTTCTCGGTGCGAGTTTCCAGATGTCGTTTTCCGCCGTCGTCGCCCTCATCGCGTTCTACGAAACTCCGTTTGCCCAGCGTCTTCTCGCGGCGATGCGCGAGGGACCGGAGGGTGTGGTCGCCACCTTCTTCCGCTTCGCCGCGAACCATGTCGCCGGCATCCTGCTCACGACGACGGTTGCCGGATTTGCGACCGGGGCCTATGCGGCATTTCATTTCGACCGGATCGCCCTTTACGGCATGGCGGGCAATATGGGCGCGCTGCCGATAGTGAGCGCCATCGTCATGCCCATGGCGCTCGTCGCCCTCATTCTCATGCCTCTGGGGCTCGACGGCCCGGCTCTCTGGCTCATGGGCCAGGGCATCGATGCGATGCTTTGGGTCGCCCATCAGGTTGCCGGTTGGGAAGGGGCGGACCGTCTCGTCGCTGCCGCGCCCATGGCCTCGCTGGGATTGTTGACCTTTGGCGGTTTGTGGCTCGCCCTCTGGTGCGGCCGCTGGCGCTATCTCGGCGTGGCGCCGGTTCTCCTGAGCCTCGCCATGTGGACGAGCGGCGCGCGACCTGACGTGCTGATCGACCGCGAGGGCGCGCTTGCCGCCATTCGCATGGCGGATGGCCGCCTCGCGCTCACCTCCGCGCGGGCGTCCTACGCCGCCGGGCAGTGGCTGCGCCGCGATGGCGATCCGCGCAAACCTGCCGAGGCGAAAGCGGACTTTCTTCGCTGCGATGCGCTGGGATGTCTGTGGCGGGAGGAGGGAAGGCCGGTCATCGCGCTACCAGCCACCCATGATGCGCTTACGGAGGATTGCGAGACGGCGCAGATCGTCATCGCCCGCTTCGGAGTTCCCTGGCGCTTGAGGAAGCAGTGCCGCGCGCCGACGCTCATCGACCGCTTCGATCTCTGGCGAGGCGGCGCCATCGCGCTTTACTACGGGAATGATGGGGCAGTGCGGATCGAGACCGCGCGCGAGAGCAGGGGCGCGCGCCCTTGGGTTCAGCGCCAGCCCAAACCCGCCGGCGAGGCGAGGGATCAGTAGCGGCGCAGCAGGCCGACGAGCTTGCCCTGCACCTTGACCCGGTCGGGGCCGAAGATGCGCGTTTCATATGCAGGGTTCGCGGCTTCGAGCGCGATCGAGTCGCCCTTGCGGCGCAACCGCTTCAGCGTCGCCTCGATATTGTCGACGAGCGCCACGACGATGTCGCCGCTATTGGCGGTGTCGCAACGCTGGATGAGCACCGTATCGCCATCGAGAATACCGGCGTCGATCATCGAGTCGCCCTTGACCTCGAGCGCATAATGCTCGCCCGTGCCGAGAAGCGAGATCGGCACGCTGACCTGATGGCTCTCCTCCTGCAGCGCCTCGATGGGCGTGCCGGCCGCGATGCGGCCCATGACGGAAAGGGTGATCGTATTTTCGGGCTGATTGGCAGGCTGAAGGTCGCGGCTGAGCGCCTTGCCGCGGCTGCCCTCGATGACGCTCGGCGAGAAACCCTTGGCGCGCGAAACGGCAAGGCTGGGGGAGGCCGATTCGGGCAGCTTGAGGATTTCGAGTGCGCGGGCCCGGTGGGGGAGACGGCGGATGAAGCCCCGCTCCTCGAGCGCGGTGATGAGGCGATGGATGCCCGACTTCGACCGCAGGTCGAGAGCTTCCTTCATCTCGTCGAAGCTCGGAGAAACGCCTCCCTCCTTGATACGCTCATGAATGAACATCAGGAGTTCGTGCTGTTTCCGCGTGAGCATGCTTTCCGGCCCCAAATATGGAACAAACCATAAACCTCGCCACAGGTTCTAGTTTGGTTCACGTCTGACGTCAAGCACTTCTGTGGATAATTTGGAAATTCGAGAGCGGGCGCCAGGGCTTTGGTGCCATGCCCATAGCGTCCGAGGGCGACGCCCATAACAGTGTTCACGGCGAGGCGGCTGCCCGGCGCTCATTGCCCACCCCCCTGAGCAGGGGCAGGGGCAACATGGCAGGCCGCGTCACCCTCAGGCTCGCAACGGCATCACCCGCACGATCTCGCCTGCTTCGGCCGCTGGCGTGTGCGGCGGCCGGATAACGAGGCAATCTGCCGACGAGAGCACCGACAGCATGGAGCTGTCCTGCGTCTCGAAAGGGATGACGAGGGGCAGTTCGTCGGGCCGAAGTTCGAGCCGCGCTCTCAGATAGTCTTCACGCTGATCGTTTTCGGCGAGCCCGGCGCCGAGCCGTGCAAGCGCTGTGCGGGGCGAAGTATCGCCGCCGCCCTCGAGCTTCGTGATGGCCGGCACGAGGAAGATGAGAGCGCAGACCAGCGCGGAAACCGGGTTGCCCGGCAGGCCGAGCATCGGAATGTCGCGGTAGCGGCCGAACATCAGCGGCTTGCCGGGGCGCATGGCGATACGCCAGAAGTCGATTGAGAGCCCGTCTTCAGCGAGCGCCGCCTGCACGAGATCGTGCTCGCCGACGGACGCGCCGCCGAGCGTCACCAGCATGTCGGCTTCGGCGGCGCGATGAGCGGCGATGCGGATGGCGTCGCGCCGGTCGGGCACGATGCCGAGATCGAGAGGGACGCCGCCCGCCTCCGCGATGAGCGCGGCAAGCCCGTCATTGTTGGCGGAAACGATCTGTCCGGGTCCGACGGGTTCGCCCGGGCGCACAAGCTCGTCGCCGGTCGAGAAGAAAGCGATGCGCGGCGCGCGATGGACGCTGACGACTGGCACGTTCATGGCGGCCGCCAGCGCAATATCGGCGGGCGAAAGCCTGCGGCCGCGGCCGAGGCCCGTCGTGCCTTCCGTGAAGTCGAGGCCCGCGCGCCTCACATGGCGGCCCGCCGCCGCGCCCTGGCGGATGATGACGAAGTCGCCATATCGCTCCGTGTTTTCCTGAATGACGATGGTGTCGGCGCCTTCGGGGAGCGGCGCTCCGGTGAAGATCCGCACTGCCTCGCCACTGCCCACCGCGCTGCCAAAGGCGCGCCCCGCCGGCGCTTCGCCGATGACGCGGAGACGCGCGGGAACGCTCGCCACATCCTCGGCGCGCACCGCATAGCCATCCATGGCTGAGAGATCGGCGGGCGGTTGTGTGCGCTGCGCGATAACGTCCTCGGCGAGAATGCGGCCATGCGCCTCGGCGAGCGCGACCCGCTCGGGCGCGGTCGGCTCAATGGCCGCGAGAATACGCCCGCGCGCCTCCGCCACCGGAATGAGCGGCTCTCGCGTCATTGTCACTTCGCCTCATAGGTGCCGGATTTTCCCCCGGACTTGTGCGTGAGCCGAATGTCGGTGATCCGCATCGAACGATCGACTGCCTTCGCCATATCGTAGAGCGTGAGGCAGGCGACGCTCACCGCCGTCAGCGCCTCCATCTCGACGCCGGTCTGTCCAGCCACCTTCACCGTCGCCTCGATGTCGATGCAGCCCGCCTCCGTGTCCGGCGTCAGGTCCACCGACACTTTTGAAATCGCGAGCGGATGGCAAAGCGGGATGAGATCGGCGGTCTTCTTCGCGGCCATGATGCCGGCGAGGCGCGCGATCTCAAGCGCGTTTCCCTTGGCAAGTCCGCCGCCGGTGACGAGCTTCAGCGTTTCGGCGTCCATGACGACGCGGCCCTTCGCCGTCGCCTCCCGCGCCGTTACGGGCTTGGCGGATACGTCCACCATGCTGGCGGCGCCGCGCTCGTCGAGATGGGTGAGTGATTTCTTCGCCACGGGCCCTGCCTCAATTCATTCCGCATGAAGACCGGCTTTGCGGGTCATGCCGACCATGGAAGCATGCAGCACATTCATATCCGCCGTCCACCGGCCGTGTGAGGGGGCGAAGCTGCATTGCATCGTGCGGGGCAGGGCAGAGCCCTGCAAGGATCAGGAAAGAAGCGTGCGCGTCGCTGCTTCCACATCCTGCTGCCGCATCAGGCTTTCGCCGACGAGGAAGGCAAGCACGCCGGACCTTGCCAGACGCGCGAGATCGGCAGGCGTGAAAATGCCACTCTCGCCGATGACGAGCCGTCCCTTCGGCACGAGCGGGGCGAGCCGTTCGGTCGTCGCCAGCGTCGTCTCGAAGGTCTTGAGGTTGCGGTTGTTGATGCCGATGAGCGGGCTCTTCAGCGCCAGCGCGCGCTCAAGCTCGCTTTCGTCATGCACTTCGATGACCGCATCCATGCCCCAGTCGAAAGCGGTGGCTTCAAGCTCGCGCGCCTGCGCGTCCGAAACCGACGCCATGATGATGAGAATGCAATCGGCGCCCATCGCGCGCGCTTCAGCGACCTGATAGGGGTCGTACATGAAATCCTTGCGGATGACGGGAAGCGAAACCGCCGCGCGCGCCTGCCGCAAATAGTCGGCGCTGCCCTGAAAGGAAGGCGTGTCGGTGAGAACGGAGAGGCAGGCGGCGCCGCCGCGCTCATAGGCGCGCGCAAGAGCGGCCGGGTCGAAATCGGCGCGGATGAGGCCCTTGGAGGGACTTGCCTTCTTGATCTCGGCGATCAGTGCATATTGCTTCGCCTCGACCTTGCGCGAGAGCGCGGCCGCAAATCCGCGCACGGCGGGCGCGGCGCGCGCTTCGCGCTCCACATCGCCGAAGGAGACGGCCTGCTTCGCCGCCGCAATTTCCTCGAGCTTGTAGGTTCGGATTCGTTCGAGAATGTCAGTCATGCGCCGCCTCTACGCCCGAAAGCTGGCCATTGGAAACGGCGACGAGCCGCTGAAGAGCTTTCTTCGCAGCGCCGCTGTCAATGGCCCCGGCCGCGAGGCCCACGCCTTCTTTCAGTGTTTCCGCCTTTCCCGCCACGACGAGCCCCGCGGCGGCATTCAGAAGAACGATGTCCCGATAGGGGCCCTTCGTTCCGTCGAGCAATTGCCTGATCGCCTCCGCATTCTCCGCCGGTTCCCCGCCGCGCAGTTCGGCGAGCGTCGCTCGCGCGAGGCCGACTTCCTCAGGCGTCGTCTCGAATGTGCGGATCTTGCCGTCCTTGAGTTCCGCGACATAGGACGTGCCCGCCGTCGTGAACTCGTCGAGCCCGCCTCCATGAACGACCAGCGCGCGCTCCGAACCGAGGTTTCGCAGCGTCTCCGCGAAGGGCTCGACCCAGCGCGCCGCATAAACGCCGATCACATGCCGCTTCACGCCCGCAGGATTTGAAAGCGGGCCGAGCAGGTTGAAGATCGTCCGTGTGCCGAGTTCCGTGCGAACCGGCGCCACATGCTTCATCGCCGAGTGGTGCGCAGGCGCGAACATGAAGCCGATCCCGGCTTCAGCGATGCAGCGGCCGATCTCCTCCGGCGAAATGTCGAGCTTGACGCCAAGCGCGGTGAGCGCGTCCGCCGTGCCCGATTTGGAGGAGGCGGCGCGGTTTCCATGCTTTGCCACGGGCACGCCGAGCGCCGCGACGACGAGAGAGGTCGCAGTCGAAATATTGTAGGTCTGCGCGCCGTCGCCGCCCGTGCCGACGATGTCGATGGCATCGGAGGGTGCGGTCACCCGCAGCGCCTTCGCCCGCATGATCTGGGCGCCCGCCGTCAGTTCATCGACGCTCTCGCCGCGAACGCGCAGCGCCATCAGAAAAGCGCCCATCTGGGCGGGCGTCGCCGCGCCCGACATGATGGCCTCGAAAGCGCTTTCCGCATCGGCAGCGGAGAGTGGCAGGCCGTCCGCGGCCTTGGCGATCAGTGTCTTGAAATCCGGCATGGGTCCTCGATTACCTCACACAACCGCATGCGTTTTCACGCCCGCGATTTCGAGGAAGTTGCGCAGCAGGTCGTGGCCATGCTCGGTGGCGATACTCTCCGGGTGAAACTGAACGCCGTGAATGGGCAGTTCCCGGTGCTGCAGCCCCATGATCGTGCCGTCCGGCGAATGCGCGGTGATCTCGAGCACGGAGGGGAAGGTTTCAGGATCGATGGTCAGCGAGTGATAGCGCGTCGCCTGGAGGGGGCTCGGCAGATGCCTGAAGACGCCCTTGCCCGTGTGAAGCACCGCGTCGACCTTGCCATGCATCAGCTCCGGCGCGCGGATGATGCGCCCGCCAAAGGCCTGGCCGATGGCCTGATGGCCGAGGCAGACGCCGAGAAGGGGCACGCGCGCATCGGCCGCCGCCTTGATGAGATCGAGGCAGATGCCCGCCTTGTCCGGGTCGCAAGGGCCGGGCGAAATGACGATCGCCTCCGGGCGCTTGGACATGGCCTGTCCGACCGACAGCTTGTCGTTGCGATGCACCTCGGCATCCGCCCCAAGCTCGCCCAAAAAATGGACGAGGTTGTAGGTGAAGCTGTCATAATTATCGATCAGAAGCAGCATGGTTCGGCCTTTGGTCGGCGGGTCCGGGCCCGCCTTCATGAGCATCTTATAGGCTCGGGAACGGGGCCGGGGCAAGAATTGGAAGCCCTTGCGCGGCTTTGCCTTTCGGGGTCCGGCATGCTCGTATCGCGCCGCGTCGGCAATCCGTGGTCAGTGAGTCGTGGAATTTCATGCGGCAGTTCGATTTTGTCAGCTACTTCAAGGCCCTGGCGGCGAAACCGCAGTTTCGCCGCGACCTCCTGCTGGGCGCCGTGTCGCTCGCCCTCGGGCTGGCGCTTGCGAGCTACTGGATTGGCGAGAAGAAGCCCGAGCTGCCGGCAGGGCCGCCCGTGCCTAGCGCCAGCGAACAGGTGTCCGGGTCGGTGACGTCCGAGCCGGCAGAGCCGCCCCACGCCAATGAAACTGCCCCGGCGGAGGCGCCCGAAGCGGCCCACCTGCCCGAGGCGCCGAAAGCGGAAGAGCCCGCCGTCAAGGAAGGCGGCCTTCCGGCCTGGCGGCGCTATGCCGCGATCCCCGAAACGACGCCGCGCGAGCCCATGGTCGCCATCGTGCTCGACGATATGGGGCCGAACCGCAAGGGCACCGAGCGGGCGATGAAGCTCCCGGCAACTGTCACCTTCGCCTTCCTGCCTTATGCGCCGAACGTCGCGGAGCTTGTCAGGGCGGCGCGCGACAAGGGCCATGAAATTCTCGTCCATGTTCCGATGGAGCCCGTGGGCTCCGCCGATCCCGGCCCCCACGCGCTACGGCGCGCCCAGTCGCCCGAGGAGATCCGCGCCAATCTCGAATGGAACCTCAAGCAGTTCGAGGGCTATGTCGGCATCAACAATCACATGGGAAGCCGGTTCACCGCGAATGCCGAGGGCATGCGCATCGTCATGGAGGAGCTGAAGCCGCGCGGCCTCATGTTTCTCGATTCACGCACCATCGGCGGTTCGGAAGGTGGCAATGCGGCCCGCGCGGTCGGCGTCCCAGCTTTGACGCGCAATATTTTCCTCGATCACGACGAGGAAGGGGCGGAGGTCACCGCCGAACTCGGCAAGCTGGAAAAAATGGCGCGCGAGCGCGGCTATGCCATCGCGATCGGTCATCCTCATCCCGAGACGCTGCAAATTCTCGAAAAATGGATACCGGAAGCGGAGGCGAGAGGCATAAGCATTGTGCCGCTGACGGCGATCCTGCGCCGCCACGAAGCGAGCTGAGGATGCGAGGGGCTTATTGCCGCCGCCCGCTCCGCGAGGCGTAGCGAACCGCTTCCTCGGCCGCGCGGAAGAGCGCCTTGGCCTTGTTGATGCTTTCCTGATTTTCGCCTTCGGGCGTCGAGTCGGCGACGACGCCGCCTCCCGCCTGTACATACATCCTGCCGTCCTTCACCAGCGCGGTGCGGAGCACGATGCAGGTGTCCATATCGCCGGCGGCCGAGAAATAGCCGACGCATCCGGCATAGATGCCGCGCTTTTCGAGCTCCAGCTCGTCGATGATCTCCATGGCGCGCACCTTGGGCGCACCGGAAACGGTGCCCGCTGGGAAGCCGGCGATGAGCGCCGCAATGGCGTCGTAATGGGGATCGAGATCGCCTTCCACGTTCGAGACGATGTGGATGAGATGCGAGGTGAGCTGCAGCGCGAACTTCTCCGTCACCTCGACCGTGCCGATCCTGGAGACGCGGCCGACATCGTTGCGGCCGAGATCGAGCAGCATCAGATGCTCGGCGCGTTCCTTCGGATCGGAAAGAAGCTCCTCGCCGATGGCGACGTCCTCCGCCGTGCTCTTGCCGCGGTGGCGCGTGCCCGCGATGGGACGGATCGTCACCCTTCCGTTCCGCACACGGACGAGAATCTCCGGGCTCGAGCCGACGATGGAGAATTTCTCGAAATTGAGGAAATAGAGATAGGGCGACGGATTGATCCGCCTCAGCGCGCGATAGAGCGCAAAGGGGGGTAGGGTGAAGGGCGCCTCGAAGCGCTGGGAGAGCACGACCTGGAATATGTCTCCCGCCGCGATGTAGTCCTTCGCCTTCCGCACCATGTCGAAATAGACGTCGCGCGGCGTGTTCGACACGGGCTCCGGCATGTCGGGCACGTTTTCGATCTGATCGACGTGGGGGAGCGATCGGCTGAAATCGTTCACGACATCGGTGAGCCTTTCGCCCGCGCGCGCATAGGCGGCGCGCGCGCTGATGCCGGGCTCGGGCCGCACAGGCGTCACGATGGTGACTTCGTCCTTCACCGAATCGAAGACCGCGATGATGGTCGGGCGCACGAAGAGCCCGTCAGGCAGGCCGAGCGCGTCCTTGGGCTGGTTCGGCAGATGCTCCATCAGCCGCACCATGTCATAGCCCATATAGCCGAAGACGCCGGCCGCCATGGGCGGCAGTTCCTCGGGAAGCGCGATCCGCGACTCCTCGATGAGCGCGCGGAGCGAGGCGAGCGCGCCGCCCTCACACGGCTCGAAGGTTTCCGCGTCGAAGCGCGCCTGCCGGTTGATCTCGGCCTTGTCGCCATTGGTGCGCCAGATGATGTCGGGCTTCAACCCGATGATCGAATAGCGCCCGCGCGTATCTCCGCCCTCGACGGATTCGAGCAGGAAGCTGTTGGGCTTCCCGTCGGCGATCTTGAGCATCGCCGAGACCGGCGTTTCGAGGTCGGCCACGAGCCGCGTCCACACGACCTGCGCCGTGCCGGAATTATAGGCGTGCTCGAAATCCGAATAGCCGGGTTGAATCATCGTGAACTCGTGCCGAGGGTTACTGATTGTAGTCCGTGCTCGTCACGCGCTGGAGAAGAGCGAGATTGAGCTTCACGCCGAGCCGCTGTTCGAGGTCGCCGACCGTCGTGGTGATCATGTCGGTCTGGAGCGAGTCCAGCATGTCGTCGTGGAGCTTCTTGTATTCGGCCGATTTGGGATCGGGCTTGGGATCGTTGATCGTCTTCACCTGCATGATGATGAGGCTTTCGCCGAAGCCGACGGGCCCATAGGTGAAGCCGCCCTTGGGCGCCGCGAAGAGGCGCGTCACGGCCACCCGCGAGAAGGTGTCGCTCTGCGAATAGCGCTTGATCTCGGGCGAGATGAGGACCGTGCGACCGAGTTCGCCGGCGAGCTTGTCGAAGCTCTCGCCCTTGTCGCCGCGCTCGACGAGCTTCTGCGCCATCACCTCGAGATCGGCCTTGCGCTTCTCGCTCTTCCAGAGCTTCACGACCTTGTCGCGCACCTTGTCGAGGGGCTCGAGCTGCTGCGGCTTCACATCGTCCACGCGCAGCCAGTAATAGCCGCCTTCGCCCGTGTCCCCCGGAGGGATCTGGTCGCCGGCCTCGCTCCTGAACACGGTTTCGATGAGGTTCTTGTACTCCGGCAGGCCTTCGGGCTTCTTGCCGTCGAGTGTCAGGCCCTTGATGGAGACGCCTGAGAACCGCACGACCTTGAGGTGGTTCTTCTCGGCGATTTCCTCCAGCGAAGCGCCGCCCGCGCGCGCGTCCTCGATGCTGTTCTGGACATCGTAGATGGCCGAGCGCGCCTGCTCGTCGGCGAGCATCTTGCGAAGCTTGTCCTTCGCCTCTTCAAATGTGCTGACCTTGCCGGGCTGGATTTCGGTGACATGCAGGATGACGGGGCCGAGCGGTCCCTTCACCGGCTCGCTATATTCGTTGGGCTTGAGCGCGAAGGCGGCGTCGGCCACGGCGGGCGAGATCATCTGGGCGCGGGTGACGAGGCCGAGCGAAACATCGCTCTTGTCGAGGCCCAGCCCTTCCAGGATCTCGTCGAGCGGATGTCCCTTGCGCAGCAGCTCGAGCGCGGCCTTGGCCGCATCGTCCGTGGCGAAGGGGATCTGCTCGACCATGCGCTTTTCGGCCACGTCGAATTCGGCCCGGCGCTGCTCATAGGTCTTCTGGAGATCGGCGTCGGAAATGGCGATCGTGGACATGAGGTCCTTGGGCTCCAGCACCATGAGGCTGAAGTCGCGCGTTTCCGGCACTGTAAAGTGGATGGCCGCCTTCTGGTGATAGGCGGCGAGGGTCTTCTCGTCGGGTTCGGCGATGGTGCCCACGGCTTCCGGCGGCAGGATCATGTAGGAGGCGACGCGCGTTTCCTGCTGATAGGTCGAAAACGCATCGAGCAGCGCGGTGGGCACGCCGACGCCGAGGCCCATCACATCGTTGATCTGCTGGCGCACCATGAAGTTCCGCCGGTCGGCGATGAAGGCGCTTTCGCTGACGCCCGCCTGGGCGAGCGCCTGCCGGAATTCCTGCGGGTCGAACTTCCCGAACGGTCCCTTGAGGGAGGGATCGGAAGTGATGTTCTGCGCGACGGCCTCGTCGCCGACAGCGAGCCCCATGCGATGCGCACCGCTATCGAGAGCGGAAAGCGCGATGAGGCGGGTGAGGGCGGCGCTGACAAGGCCGTACTGCTTGGCCTGATCGCGCGTGATCGGTTGCCCGAGCCGCTGCGAAAACTGCTTCATCTGGCTGTCGAGCTCGCGCTCGAACTGGGGAAGCGTGATCGACTCCTTGCCGACCTTCGCCACCTCGTCCGTCGAGTAGCCGCTGAAGACGTCGGCGATTCCCCAGACGGCGAAGCTCACGACCAGAAGGCCCATCATGATCTTGGCAAGCCAGCCGCTGGCGCCTCTCCTGAGACTATCGAGCATTCGTCGTCTTTCCGCTGAGTTGGGCCGTTGCTGCGGGACAGGCCGTTTGGTTGTAGCCGCCGGACAATCCGCCGCAGCCTTTCAGAAAGGCCGCATGATAGGTGCGGCCAACTGAGGCCGCAAGCGGGTTGGATCGGCTTCGCGATTGATTTTCCAAGCGAAAACGGTTTGGCGAGTCGTCGGCTCTCTGATAGATCGACACGGCTATCACGGAAGCCCGACCGGGCTTCGCAAGGCAGGGACTTAAAGTTTATGGCGGCTACGGCAAAGGCACCGCGCATCAAGGCGCTTGTCGCGGGCAACTGGAAGATGAACGGCCTCAAGGCCTCGAAGAAGGAGCTGGCCGGCCTTGCCCGGCGGCTGGCGAAGGGTGGCCGCCCTGCCTGCGATGTGCTCGTCTGCCCGCCCGCGACGCTCGTTTCGCTGCTGAAGGATGAAGCCAGGGGAACCCGGATCGCCATCGGCGCGCAGGACTGCCATGCCGCGGCCTCCGGCGCCCATACGGGCGATATCAGCGCGGAAATGCTGAAGGATGCCGGGGCGGGCTTCGTCATCGTCGGCCACTCCGAGCGCCGCGCCGACCACGGAGAAACGGACGCGCAGGTGCGGGCGAAGGCCGAGGCGGCCTGGCGCGCGGGCCTCGTCGCCATTGTCTGCATCGGCGAAACGGAAGCGCAGCGCGACGCGGGCGAAACGCTCAAGGTCATCCGCTCCCAGCTTTCCGGCTCGCTGCCCAAGGCCGCGACGGCGAAGACGACCGTCATCGCCTATGAGCCGGTCTGGGCGATCGGAACCGGCCGGACGCCGACCTCGGCCGACGTGGCCAAGGTCCATGCCGCCATCCGGGCCGCGCTGGTGAAGCGCTATGGCGCGGAAGGGGCCGCCATGCGCATTCTCTATGGAGGGTCCGTGAAACCCTCCAACGCAGCCGAACTCATGGCCGTTCCCAACGTGAACGGCGCGCTTGTCGGCGGCGCGAGCCTCAAGGCCGAGGATTTCTACGGCATCATCTCAGCCTATATTAAAGGTTAAAGGATGAGGCCCGAAGGGGTGGGGCTGGAAACGTGGGGCCGCATGCGCTAAAACCCCGGCGCATTGCTGCCCTGACGGGCGGCCCCGTTGCATGAACAGACCGGATTCCGAGGCGACATGGCCACCATCCTGCTCATAATCCACCTGATGGTCGCGATCGCGCTCGTCGTGCTCGTGCTCCTGCAGCGCTCCGAAGGCGGGGCTCTCGGTATTGGCGGGGGCGGCGGCCTGATGACGGGGCGGAGCGCCGGCAACGCGCTCACCCGCGGAACGGCCATCGCGGCGACGATTTTCTTCGCCACGAGCCTCGGCCTTGTCATTCTGGCCGCTCGTGGCGGCTCGGGCGGATCGCTGCTCGACAGGGTGGCTCCGGCTCCCGCGGGCACGCAGGCTCCGGCACCGGTCATTCCGGCGCCGCTTGGCTCCGGCCTCGACGACAAGGCCGCAAAGCCCGCCGCCGCGCCGCAGACGGCTCCGGCCCCCGAGGCGCCCCAGGCGCCAAAGACGGCCCCGGCGGAACCCAGCGTGCCGCGCGCGCAATAAAAGAACCCGGCCCGATCGGCACGAACGGGCGTAATTCACAGCTATTTGCGTCAGACCCGCCCTGTGGGCCAAGGTTTGACGATCCGAATCATTTTGTTGGTGTACGTTAAGGGCCCATGACGCGGTACATATTCATCACCGGCGGCGTGGTCTCCTCTCTTGGCAAGGGTCTCGCTTCCGCAGCGCTCGGCGCGCTTCTCCAGGCGCGCGGGTTTTCTGTCAGGCTTCGCAAGCTCGACCCCTACCTGAACGTCGATCCCGGCACCATGTCGCCTTACCAGCACGGTGAGGTCTATGTGACGGATGACGGAGCGGAGACCGATCTCGATCTGGGGCATTACGAGCGTTTCACGGGCGTGCCCGCGACGCGCGGCGACAACATCACCACCGGCCGCATCTATCAGGACATCATCGCGCGCGAGCGGCGCGGCGATTATCTGGGCGGCACGGTGCAGGTGATTCCCCATGTCACCGACGCCATCAAGGAATTCGTGCTGGCGGCCAATGACGGCGTGGACTTCGTGCTCTGCGAGATCGGCGGCACGGTGGGCGACATCGAGGGGCTTCCCTTCTTCGAGGCGATCCGCCAGCTCGGCAACGAGCTTGAGCGCGGGCAGACCTGCTTCATCCATCTGACGCTGCTGCCGTTCATTCCGAGCGCGGGCGAGATGAAGACGAAGCCGACGCAGCACTCCGTGAAGGAGCTGCGCTCCATCGGCATCCAGCCCGACATTCTCATGTGCCGTTGCGATCGGCCGATCCCGGCCGACGAGCGGCGCAAGATCGCGCTCTTCTGCAATGTGCGCGAAAGCGCGGTCATTCAGGCGATGGACGTGGACACGATCTACAACGTGCCGCACGCCTATCACATGGAAGGTCTGGACAGCGAAGTGCTGGCCGTCTTCGGCATCGAGGGATCGCCTGCGCCCGATCTCTCCAAGTGGAACGTCATCACCCGCAATGTCCGGGAGCCGGAAGGCGATGTGACCATCGCCATCGTCGGCAAGTACACGGGCCTAAAGGATGCCTACAAGTCGCTGAACGAGTCGCTCGTTCACGGCGGCATCGCCAACAAGGTCCGCGTGAACATAAAATGGCTCGAATCCGAAATCTTCGAGACGGAAGACACCGCCTATCACCTTGAAGACGTGAACGGCATCCTCGTTCCAGGCGGCTTCGGCGAGCGTGGCAGCGAGGGCAAGATCGCGGCGGCGCATTTCGCGCGCACGCGCGCCGTTCCCTATTTCGGCATCTGCTTCGGCATGCAGATGGCGGTGATCGAGGCGCTGCGCAATCTCGCCGGGCTCAGCGGCGCAAGCTCGACGGAGTTCGGCCCCACGAACGAGCCCGTCGTCGGCCTCATGACCGAATGGATGCGTGAGAACGAGCTGGTCCGCCGGGCGGCCGACGGCAATCTCGGCGGCACCATGCGGCTCGGCGCCTATGAGGCGCTCCTTCTCGAAGGCAGCCGCGTGGCGCAGATTTATGGCACGACGCGCATCAGCGAGCGGCATCGCCACCGTTACGAGGTCAACATGACCTATCGCGAGAAGCTCGAAGGCGCGGGCGTCGTCATCTCCGGCACGTCGCCCGACGGGCTCCTGCCCGAGATCATCGAGATCCCGACGCACCCGTGGTACATTGGCGTCCAGTATCACCCGGAATTGAAGTCGAAGCCTTTCGACCCGCATCCCTTGTTCCGGTCCTTCATCGAGGCCGCGGTCGCGCAAAGCCGTCTGGTATAGGTCGTCCCATGCAAGCGAATGCCATCGTCAAGGTCGGCAATCTCGAAATCGGCAACGACAGGCCGTTCACGCTGATCGCGGGGCCGTGTCAGCTCGAAACGCGCCAGCACGCCTTCGACATGGCCGGCGCGATCAAGGAGATCGCGACGAAGCTCGGCATCGGCTTCATCTACAAGACCTCGTTCGACAAGGCGAACCGGACGAGCCGCAATGCCAAGCGCGGGCTCGGCCTCGACCTCGCATTGCCCATCTTCGAGGATCTGCGCAGCGATCTCGACGTGCCCGTGCTGACGGACGTGCATGAGCGCGAGCAATGCAAGGAAGTGGCGCATGTCGTCGATGTGCTTCAGATCCCGGCGTTTCTCTGCCGGCAGACCGATCTCCTCGATGCGGCGGCGCGCACCGGCCGGGTCGTCAATGTGAAGAAGGGCCAGTTCCTCGCGCCTTGGGACATGAAGAACGTGGTGGCGAAGGTCGTCGATTCCGGCAATCCGAACGTGCTGGCGACGGAGCGGGGCGTTTCCTTCGGCTACAACACGCTCGTCAACGACATGCGCGCCATTCCGATCATGAAGGAGCAGTGCGGATGCCCGATCGTGATCGATGCCACGCATTCGGTCCAGCAGCCCGGCGGGCAGGGCACGGCCTCGGGCGGCGACCGCCGCATGGTGCCCCATATCGCGCGCGCGGCGGTTTCGCTCGGTGTCGGCGCGGTCTTCCTCGAAACGCATCAGGACCCGGACAACGCGCCCTCCGACGGCCCGAACATGGTCAGGCTTTCCGAGCTTGAGGGGCTGCTCGCCAACCTCAAGAAATTCGACGAGCTGGCGAAATCCGCCTGAGCGGGAGGCGCCTGATCAGGAGGCGCATGGCCGCGCCTCCTGTGCCCGGCCGGCTTATCGCGCCGGTTCCTTGGCGCTGACCGATTCCGACAGCGACTGCAGCAAATCCTCCGATCCGAATGCCGAGCCGGACGCGTTGCCATTGAGCGCGAAGTCCGGCGGCACAAGCTCCGGCCCTTTGCCCGCCGGAAGCGGCGGCGTGTAGTAGCCGAGCGCATAGCTCCCCAGCGCATAGCCGATCAGCGCCTGAAGTTCGGGCGAGAGCGTTCGCGCGATCTCGGGCGGGCAGGAGAGATACTGGTTCTCCTCCTGCCGGAGCCAGCCGAGCGTATAGGTGATGTTGATGCCGATGCGGTCGCCGCTCGATATATTTTCGCCGCCGCCATGAAAGACCGAGCCGGTATAAACGAGCACCGAGCCGGGCGACATTTCTGCATAGCCGATTTCGTCCGTGGTCGGACGGCGGTCGTCCGGCCAGCCGGTGCTTCCGGGCACGACCTGGGTTGCGCCATTTTCATGCGTGAATTCGGTAACGGCCCAGATCGTGTTGAATTGCGGCTCGATGTCCTTGAGGAATGTGCCCCATGCCCAGCGGTCGCGATGGATCGGCTGCTTCGGCTGGCCGGGCCTGATGCGGATGACCTGTGTGAGATGAAGCTGGATACGCTCGCAATAGGGCTTGAGGAAGTTCGCCGCGGCCTCGACGAGTTTGGGATGGGCGATCATCTCGCGCGACGTCGGCGAACGGGAGACAAGCGCGCCCGTCCGCGTGGTGAGCCTGCCCGTGAAATCGTCGCGGCCCGGCTCCGTCGCCTCGACATAGGGCATGATCTCGTCGCGCACGGCGCGCACCTGCGCGGCGCTCAGAACATCCTTCAGGATGAGCGCTCCGTCGCGATTGAGGATCGACAGGATTTCGTCCGTCGTCGCGGTGGCAGGCAGAGTTTCAAGTTTCGGCATGTCGTCGCTCCCCGGTCCGCCGTTTTGATCGGCGTTTGATTTTCGGAGAGTTTGACAGGATCGGCGGCGAAAGGGCCAGCCCTTTCGTCAGTTCAGGATTCAGCCACGCCCGCGATAGGGGGCGACGCCCTGATCGGGAACCCAGACGCCTGCCGGGAGCTTGCCCGTCTGCCAGAAGACATCGATGGGAATGCCGCCGCGCGGATACCAGTAGCCGCCGATGCGGAGCCATTTCGGCGCGAGCGTCTTCGCAAGCCGCTTGCCGATGGCCACCGTGCAGTCTTCGTGGAACGCGCCGTGATTGCGGAAGGATTGCAGATAGAGCTTCAGCGACTTCGATTCGACGAGCCACTTTCCCGGCACGTAGTCGATGACGAGATGCGCGAAATCGGGCTGTCCCGTCACCGGGCAGATCGAGGTGAATTCGGGCACGGTGAAGCGCGCGACATAATTCGCATCGGCATGCGGGTTCGGCACGCGCTCGAGTTCCGCCGTCTCGGGGGAGACGGGAATCTCCACCTTCGCGCCAAGCTGCGTCAGCTTCGACTTGCTCATGCGGGCCTTCCTTCGTTCTTTTCCGCCTGCGGACCATCGTAGACGCATCCTTCATTGCAGGAGGCGCGATGAATTTCGATCCGTGCGATTTCGGGCAGCGGTGTCTTGAGTTCGTCCCAGATCCACATGGCGATGCGCTCGAGTGTCGGGAATTCGAGCCCCTCGATCTCGTTCAGCAGACGATGATCGAGCTTTTCGCGCACGCGCAAGAGTTCGCGTTCGACATCCTCGAAATGGCGCACGAGGCCGGTTTCCGCCGCGGGCTTTCCCTCCAGCCAGACGACGGCGCGGAAGGAATGGCCATGCATCCGGCGATTGGGATGGCCGTCGGCCGCATAGGGCAGAAAATGCGCCGCGTCGAAAAGGAATTCCTTGTAAATGCGCATCAGGGAATACCGATCATCTTGTGTGTCTGCAGCGAAAGCCGCCACTTCGGATGAGCGAGACAATAGTCGGTCGCGGCCTTGGTGTTCTCTGCGACATGGGGTCCATCCATGGGCTGCAGCAGAAAATGGCTGAAATCCAGACTTTCAAACCGCTCGGGGCGGGCCTTGTCCTGAGGATAGACGAGCTTGAGTTCGCTGCCTGAGAGCTGTTTCAGCTCCGCATCGGCCTTGGGGCTCACGCAGATCCAGTCGATGCCTTCGGGCGCGGCGATCGTGCCGTTGGTTTCGACCGCGATCTCGAAACCGCGCTCATGAAGGGCGGCGATGAGCGGCGCGTCGAGTTGCAGCAGCGGTTCGCCGCCCGTGCAGACGACGAAGCGATGCGCGTGCGTGCCAGCCGCCCAGGCGCGCTCGACCGCATCGGCAAGGACGGCCGCATCGGCGAATTTGCCGCCGCCCGGGCCATCCGTGCCGACGAAATCCGTGTCGCAGAAGGTGCAGACGGCCCGTGCGCGATCCTCCTCGCGACCGGTCCACAGATTGCAGCCCGCGAACCGGCAGAAAACGGCCGGCCGCCCCGCATTCGCGCCTTCGCCTTGCAGCGTGTAAAAGATTTCCTTCACCGAATACATGAGCTCAAGCCTTCGCGGCCATATAGGCCGCATAACCCCTGGCCCGCAATTCGCAGGCCGGGCATGTGCCGCATCCATAACCCCAGTCATGGCGATGTGTGCGGTCGCCGCGATAGCAGCTATGCGAATGCTCGACGATGATGTGCACCAGCGCCGGTCCGCCGAGTTCTTCCGCCAGCGCCCATGTGGCAGCTTTGTCGATCCACATCAAGGGTGTTTCGATGGTGAAATGCCGCGCCATGCCGAGCGAGAGCGCTTTCGCAAGCGTCTGGATCGTATCGCTCCGGCAGTCGGGATAGCCGGAATAGTCCGTTTCGCACATACCGCCGACAAGCGTGCCGGCGCCGCGCCTGTAGCCAAGCGCCGCCGCATAGGTAAAGAACAGGAGATTGCGGCCGGGCACGAAGGTGTTCGGAAGGCCGTTCTCGTCCATTTCGATGGCGACATCGCGGGTCAGCGCCGTTTCGCTGATGGCCGCGAGTTCGGTGAGGTGGAGCATGTGATCGGGGCCGAGCCGCGGCGCCCAGCTCGGAAAGGCGCTGGCGACTTCCTCGCGCAGCCGCGCCCGGCAGGTAAGCTCGACCGCATGGCTCTGGCCATAGTCGAAGCCGACCGTTTCGACGGCATCATAACGCTCGAGCGCCCAGGCGAGGCAGACCGTCGAATCCTGTCCGCCCGAGAAGAGCACGAGAGCCTTGGAATTGCTGCGATCTGGCATCGGTTTTCTCCGGTTCGAGGCTTTTGAACAGGAGGCGGCCGCCGCCGTCAAGCGGCCCAAAAAATGCCGCCCCGGGGAGGACTGGCCTTCCCGGGGCGGTGTATGCCGGCATCTCTGGGGGGCAGGGATGCCGTCAAGTCAGCGTCAGAACGCGTAGGAAATGCTGGCCATCGCGAAGTCGCGATCGGAGACAGCGTTGTACCAGCCGGCGCCGAAGCTCGAGGTCCAGCTCAGGCTGGCCTTGATCGCCTGATACTTCGCATCCGCGCCGAGCGAGACCGTCTTGAGGCCCTTCAGATAACCGGCCGTGTTCGGCCCCGGCGCGTAGCCGAGCACGTCATGACGCCAGACGATCTTCGGCGAGATGGTGACCGCCGTGCCGAAGGCGTTCGGATAGTCGACGACCACGAGCGCGCGATAGCCCGACGAGAAGCTCGTCGCGTATTGCGGGTTGCCGGCGCCGCTCGTCAGCAGAGCTGCCGCGAACGGGTTGCGGATGCCACCCTCGGGGCCGGCGCGGTTGAGCGGGTAGGCGCCCGCATCCGGCACATAGACGAAACCGGCGTTGACGATGAAGGCACCGCTATCCGCGCCGAGATTGCGCGGCAGGAAGTCCGTCGTCGAGAAAGCCGAGATCGTGCCGATCTGCCCCTGCCAGGCATTGAGGTCGATATGCGCGAGCGTCGACTGCCCGGCGCCAGGCGCGAAGGGGAGGCTGCTGAAGCGGCAGGCCGGGGGTACGCAACCGCCACCGGAGAGGAAGGGCGATGCACCAAGCCCGTCCATCTGCGAGGCGTTGAGTTCGGCGTCGGAGATGCCGAATGCCATCTTGGGCGAGAAGGTGACTTCGCCCGAGAGCGCCGTGCCCTCGACCGTCGTGCTGAAGCTCGCGCCAATCGTGTTGATGGTCGGGAAGTCGTAGAAATAGGAGGCGTTGTTCGAGCCGATGACGAAGGCCGCGTTAACACCGGCTGCTGTGGAACAGTCGAGGCCATAGAGCGGATTGGCGCAGGTCTCGGCGAAGGTCTCACCGCCATTGGTGAAGCCCAGATAGGGCAGGCGGCTCGAATAGCGCGTGAAGTAGAGGCCAAAATCGGTGCCCGTTCCGACATTGTCCGCGTAGTAGTGCGCGGCGAGGCCGAACTGGTTGCGGTCGCTCGCGCCACGGTCGCCCTCGCGGGGAAGCGAGATGGCGGCCAGACCGATCCTGTCGTTGATTCCGACAGAGAAGGCGGGCAGCGAACCGCGGCCGACGATGTCGTCCGTCGAGAAGAACGAACCGGCCGGATCGAGTTCCGTGCGCTTGTAGGAGAACTGCCAGAAGGCTTCGATCGTCAGCGCATCGGTCGCCGCGAAGGAGCCATAGACCATCGGCATGGGCGTCATGCCGTCCTTCAGTTCCGCACCCGGCGTGCGAAGCGCGGTGACATCGAAGGCCTGGAAGTTGTTCACGCCACCGGAGATGAAGATGCTCTCGCCCCAGTTGAGAGCCTGCTTGCCGACGCGAAGCGTCGTGGCATGGCCGTCAACGTCCCAATTGCCGTAAACGAAGGCGTCGAGCACGTTGACGTTGTATTCGAGCTGCTCCTTGCCGTCGCGCTGCAGGTCGCGGAAGCGCAGGTCGTTCCGGGCATAGACCGCGTTGTAGAAGGCGGTCGGACGCACGAAGGCGCCGTAATTGCCCCACTTGGCGTGAACGTCGGCGGTGACGCGGCCGATCGCGTCGGTGATGTCGCCCCGATCGAAGTTCAGATTGCCGTTGTCGGAGTTGATACCCGTCCAACGACCGCTCGACGAGGCGCAGCCGCCATTGACTTGGGACACGTGCTCGCAGCTGCGCGCGCTGGTCCGCATGGTCATGCCCAGCGAGACCGTCGTGTCGATCGAGACGTCGATGTCGCCGAATTTGAACTATTCGGCCTGTGCCGTTCCGCCCGCCATCAAGGCGAACGCTGCGGCAGCGCCGAAAAACGCAGATTTCATGGTGCCCCGGCCCATCTGATGGGTCGTGACAGTGGGCGTTCCCGCCGATACTCTCATTTTGATTGTTTCTCCCGCTTGCTTCGAGTTCGGCGCCGACATCAGCCGACAGCGCCGAAGTAGAGCGGCCGGGTCCGAGGGGGGAGCCGGCCGCGAGGTGGTGAGGGATGCTGACCTTTGACTGAGGAGGAGGGTTTGATCAGTCGATTATAGTTATGTGTAATAGGTGGAATAAACCTACTAGCAAAAATCTTATATATAAAACACGCTATCCCTAGCAAGAGGGATAGTCGGTCTGCTGACGGGGAGGGAAGCGGATTGAATACAAAGGAACTGTTGCTCAGCGTTTTGATGGCGGGGCCCGCGACCGGGTACGACATCAAGAAGGTGCTGGAGCAGGAAGTCTCGAAGATCGTCGATGTGACGATCAGCAACATCTACCCCGCGCTCAACGAGCTTGCGGCCGAAGGTCTTGTGACCTACGAGCGGGTGGAGCAGGAAAACCGTCCGGCGAAGAAGGTCTATGCGATCACGGATGCGGGACGTTCCGTCTGTCTGAACACACTCATGACGGTGAATGCGCGCCACAGGCTCCGCTCGGAATTCATGTTTCTGCTGAGCTTTGCGCCCTATCTGCCAAGACGAAGGATCAAAACCCTTCTCGACGAGCGCCTCGCCGATCTCGATGAGGTCTATGCCTCGCTCGACGATATCGAGGCCGCTGGTCCCGCCGGCCAGGGACCGGCGACGCCGGGGCAGGCGTTCTGCGTCGGCATGGGGCGCGCCATGATCGAGGCCGAGCGGAATTACATCCTCAACAATCGCGACTGGTTGCTGAGGCAGGCCCCGGAAGAATTGCCCTTCGCCGAACTGGTGCCTGGCTGAGGCGCGGAGCGACAAGGCCCCTTTCGCGGGGCGCGTCTCTCCGATAGAAACGCGCAACCCCTCCGCGGCGCCCGGCGCGCCGGGAGGGGCATTGGCGATTTCCAATCATCGGAGTCTGTAAGACATGGCTGCAATCATCGACATCATTGGCCGCGAAATTCTGGATAGCCGCGGTAATCCGACGGTCGAGGTCGATGTTCTGCTCGAAGATGGCGCTCTCGGCCGTGCGGCCGTGCCCTCCGGCGCGTCGACAGGCGCGCATGAGGCTGTGGAACTGCGCGATGGCGGCAGCCGCTACAAGGGCAAGGGCGTCAGAACGGCGGTCGCCGCGATCAATGGCGAGATATTCGACGCCATCGGCGGCATGGATGCTGCCGAGCAGATCGCCATCGACCGGGCCATGTGCGAACTCGACGGCACGCCCAACAAATCGCGAATCGGCGCCAACGCCATTCTCGGCGTTTCGCTGGCCGTCGCGAAAGCGCAGGCCCTTTCCCAGGATCAGGCACTCTTCCGCTATGTCGGCGGGCCGGCGGCCCGCATACTGCCGGTGCCGATGATGAACATCGTCAATGGCGGTCAGCATGCCGACAATCCGATCGACATTCAGGAATTCATGATCATGCCGGTCGCCGCCGAAACCTTCGGCGACGCGCTGCGCATGGGTGCCGAAGTCTTCCACACGCTCAAGGCGGAGCTGAAGGCGGCCGGGCACAACACCAATGTGGGCGACGAAGGCGGCTTCGCGCCGAACCTCGCCTCGACCGAAGACGCTATCGGCTTCGTCATGAAGGCGATCGAGAAGGCCGGCTACAAGCCGGGCGAGGATATCTACCTCGCGCTCGATGCCGCCTCGACCGAGTTCTACAAGGGCGGCGTCTACAATCTCGAAGGCGAGGGCAAGAAGCTCGATGCCGGCGGCATGGTTGAGTATTGGCGCCACCTCGTCAGCCGCTATCCGATCATCTCGATCGAGGACGGCATGGCGGAGGACGACTGGCAGGGCTGGAAGGCGCTCACCGAAGCGATCGGCGACAAGGTTCAGCTCGTGGGCGACGATCTCTTCGTGACCAACAGGCGCCGCCTGGCCGAAGGCATCGCCAAGGGCGTGGCGAACTCGATTCTCGTAAAGGTGAACCAGATCGGCACTCTCACCGAGACGCTCGAGGCCGTCGAACTGGCGCACAAGGCGAGCTACACGGCTGTCATGTCGCATCGTTCCGGCGAAACTGAGGATGCGACCATCGCCGATCTCGCGGTGGCGACGAATTGCGGCCAGATCAAGACCGGTTCGCTCGCGCGTTCCGACCGGCTGGCGAAATACAACCAGCTCCTCCGCATCGAGGAACTGCTCGGGCCGACCGCCGAATATGCCGGCAGGAGCGTCCTGAAGCGCTGAATGCGCTGATGAAAGCCCCTCGGATCCCGGGGGGTTTTTCATAAAATTCAAATACTTGTGGAACACGAATCGAGCGCGGCGACGCCGCCTTCGATTCGTGACCATATTCAGCGACTTCATGACGCTATCTGAGGCGCGGCTTTAAGCGCTTCGTCACGCTATTCCTCAAAAATTGGCGCATGCGTCATGTTGGAGATTGACACCGGCACACTAATGCTGGTCATCTTATGTCTAAGACAACTATGTCTGAAAAACCCAAACAGGCATGCAATTAGGGAGAAGGGGATGAGGATCTCATTTCTGGCGATCGGTACGCTCGCCATGCTGCTACCCGTTGGAGCCGGCGCGGCCGTGCCGGACGCCCAGGCCAATCGCCTTGGCAATGATCTGACGCCGATCGGCGCCGAAAAGGCGGGTGAGGGGGATATCCCCGCCTGGACCGGCGGTCTGACGACGGTTCCGAGCAATGTGACTTACAAGGTCGGCGACCACCTGCCGGACCCGTTTGCCAGCGACCCGATCAAGTACACGGTGACCTCGGCGAACGCCGCGCAGTATGACGCCATTCTGACCGAGGGTCAGAAGGCGCTCATGAAGACCTATCCGGACTACAAGCTCAACGTCTACGAGACGCGCCGTAGCTGCGCCTATCCGGACAACGTCTATGCGGCGACGAAGAACAACGCGAAGGTCGGCGAGCTCGTCGGCGGCGGTTCGGGCGTCGAAGGCGCGATCATGGGCTTCCCCTTCCCGATCGCGAACAACGCCTTCGAGATGATGTGGAACCACACGCTGCGCTACCGCTCCTACAAGGTGACGCGCCAGTTCGCGGCCGCTCCTGTCACGCGCAGCGGCGACTACACGCTGACCATCGTGCAGGACGAAGCGCTCTTCCCCTGGTCCGACCCGGCAAAGAAGCGCGCCGAGGAACTGAACAACATCTCGCTCTACTACCTCGCCAACACGATCGCGCCGGCCCGCGAAGCGGGTAACGTCGTCCTCGTTTACGACGCCCTGAACGCGACGCTCAATGGCGGCCGTCAGGCATGGCAGTACAGCCCCGGCACCCGCCGCGTGCGCCGTGCGCCGAACATCTCCTACGACAACCCGGGCACGAACTCGGACGGTCTTTCGACCTCTGACGCGTTCGACGGCTACAACGGCGCGCTCGACCGTTACGACTGGGCCGTCATCGACAAGTCGCCGAAGCTCATCGCCGCCAACGCCTACAAGGCGGAAGCTGCGAAGTACAAGGACTTCCTGAAGCCCGGTCACCTCAACCAGGATCTGATCCGCTACGAGCTGCATCGTACCTGGAACTTCGAGGCGAAGCTCCGTCCGAGCACGCGCCACGTCTATGCCCGCCGCGTCTATCACAATGACGAAGACGCCTGGCAGGTTTCGGCGGCCGAACTCTATGACGGCCGTGGCCAGCTCTGGCGCGTCCAGGAAATGCAGCAGATCCAGCGCTACAACGTGCCGCTCTGCAACGCCGGTGCGGAAGTCGTCTACGACCTCCAGGCTGGCCGTTACCTCGCTCTCGCCATGCAGAACGAGGAGCCGGCGGTCAACTACTTCGCCGACGAGCTCGACCCGAGCCGCTACACGCCGAACTCGATCCGGCAATTGGGCGTGCGATAAGTTCCCTCCACGATCTTATCGCTAAACTGGGCTGCGTGGCCGAGGCCGCGCAGCCCCTTTTTGTTTGAGGGCGAGCCTGCGACGCGCGCAAAGCCGCGCGTCTCGTGCGAGGATGGTTGACGAAGGGAATCCCTCTGTGATTCCTTGTTGTTCATGAGGGATATGGGCTTGATTCGTACCAGGGAACCGCTGCGCTTGCGCCATGCGCTCGTGCCGCTCGTCGGTCTCATCGTCATCAGCTACTTCGCCTATCACGCGGTTTACGGCCAGCATGGGTTCATCGCCTGGCTGAGCCTCCAGAACCGCGTCGACACGCTCGACCAGCAGCTTGCGGAGGTGCGGGCGGCGCGGGAACAGCTCGACCGGCAGGTGGCGCTGCTGCGCCCTGAAAGCCTCGACCCCGACCTTCTCGACGAGCGCGCGCGCGCGACCCTCGGCTTTGCCAATCCGAACGACATCGTCATCTTCCGCGAGCGTCCGGCCGCGACCTCGCCGAGAAATGCCGCGCCGCAGCCGGGCCGCTGAGAGGCGTATAGAGGCGTTCCCGACGTCTTCTTCTTTCATCTGATCGCCAATTGACGCGCACATTTCCTCCGCCGCGTGCGCCGCGTCTCTTTTTGTCATGCCGGGCTTGACCCGGCATCGATCTTTTCCCGGAACTGCTGCTCCGTCGATTTTCAGCCTGTCTCTAAGCCATTGGCATCACGAGATAATTAACCGATTATCGGTTAACTTATATTTTTTGTTTTGAAATCAAACATTTACGTCAAGTGTTTAGAGTGCATGATAGTTGCGACCCGCGCGGCTGCGGTCCTGCGCCGGGTGACGATGCGGGCGGTTCTGCCTTTTCAATGAGAAGCGGAAGATCAATGGCACCCAAAACTCCCAAAGCGGCAAAACAGGTCAAGCAGGCGAGCGGCGCAGCGACGACGCCCGCGCGCAAGGCGGCCAGAAAGCCGGCGACGAAAAAGCCCGTGAAATCGGATGGCCCGCCGCCGCTGACGCCAGAGGAGGAACTGAAGGCCTACCGGGAGATGCTGCTCATCCGCCGCTTTGAGGAGAAGGCGGGGCAGATGTATGGCATGGGTCTCATTGGGGGGTTCTGCCACCTCTATATCGGTCAGGAGGCCGTGGTGGTCGGTGTGCTCGGCGCGATGAAGCCGGGCGATCAGGTCGTCACCGGCTATCGCGATCACGGCCACATGCTCGCCTGCGGAATGGACGCGAAGGGCGTCATGGCCGAACTGACCGGCCGCGCGGGCGGATATTCCAAGGGCAAGGGCGGCTCGATGCACATGTTCAGCATCGAGAAGGATTTCTATGGCGGCCACGGCATCGTCGGCGCGCCCGTGCCCATCGGAACGGGGCTTGCCTTCGCCAATAAGTATCGCGGCAATGACAATGTATCCCTGACCTTCTTCGGCGATGGCGCGGCAAATCAGGGCCAGGTCTATGAGAGCTTCAACATGGCCGAGCTCTGGCGGCTTCCGGTCGTCTATGTGATCGAGAACAATCAATACGCGATGGGAACGAGCCTTGCGCGCGGCTCGGCGCAGACCAATCTCTCCAAGCGCGGCGTGAGCTTCAACATACCGGGCGAGCAGGTCGACGGAATGGATGTGCGCGCGGTGCGCGCCGCCGCCATCAAGGCGATCGAATGGTGCCGCGCGGGCAAGGGGCCCTACATTCTCGAAATGCTGACCTATCGCTATCGCGGGCATTCCATGTCGGACCCGGCGAAGTATCGCGCCAAGGAAGAAGTGAACAAGATGCGCCAGGAGCACGACGCGATCGAGCAGGTGCGCCACAGGCTCCTTGAAAGCGGCAAGAGCGAGGACGAGCTGAAGGAGATCGACCGCGAGATCAGGGCGATCGTCAACGATGCCGCACAATTCGCACAGGACAGCCCGGAGCCCGATCCTTCGGAACTCTGGACCGATGTGCTGGCTGACGCGAATGTGGGGGCCTGAGCCATGACGACGAATATTCTCATGCCCGCGCTTTCGCCGACGATGGAAGAGGGCACGCTGACCAAGTGGTTCGTCAAGGAAGGCGATGAGGTTCGCTCGGGCGACGTGATCGCGGAAATCGAAACCGACAAGGCGACGATGGAAGTCGAGGCGGTCGATGAAGGCAGGATCGAAAAGATCCTCGTCCCGGCCGGAACCGAGAATGTGAAGGTCAACGCCGTCATCGCCACATTGGCGGGCGAGGAAGGGGCCAGCGGATCCGCGCAGCCACCGCAAGCAGAGGCCGCGGCGCCCGCGCCTGAAGCCCGCCCCGCGAGTCATAAGCCGAAGGCGGCGGCAGCCGCGCCGCATATCGAAACGGCGCGCGAACCGGAAATTCCGGCTGGTACGGAATTCGTCACCCAGACTGTGCGCGAGGCGCTGCGCGACGCAATGGCCGAGGAAATGCGCCGCGACGACAGTGTCTTCGTCATGGGCGAGGAGGTCGCCGAATATCAGGGCGCCTACAAGGTCACGCAGGGCCTGCTCGAGGAGTTCGGCGCGCGGCGCGTCGTCGATACGCCGATCACGGAGCATGGGTTCGCGGGGCTTGGCGTCGGGGCGGCCTTTGCGGGACTGCGCCCGATCGTCGAGTTCATGACCTTCAACTTCGCCATGCAGGCGATCGACCATCTCATCAACTCGGCGGCTAAGACGCGCTACATGTCCGGCGGACAGATGGCGACGCCCATGGTCTTTCGCGGACCGAACGGGCCCGCGGCGCGCGTCGCCGCGCAGCACAGTCAGGATTATTCCTCCTGGTACGCACATATTCCCGGCCTCATCGTCATCGCGCCCTATTCGGCGGCGGATGCGAAGGGGCTCCTCAAGGCGGCGATCCGCGACCCGAACCCCGTCATCTTTCTCGAAAACGAAATTCTCTACGGCAAGAGCTTCGAGGTGCCGAAGCTCGACGATTTTGTTCTTCCCATCGGCAAGGCGCGCGTGCTGAAGGAGGGGAGCGACGTCACCATCGTTTCGCACAGCCATGGCCTCACCTATTGCATCGAGGCGGCCGAGAAGCTCGCCGCGCTCGGCATCGACGCTGAAATCATCGACCTGCGGACCTTGCGCCCGCTCGACATCGAAACGATCCTGCTCTCGGTGAAGAAGACGAACCGGCTGGTGACGGTCGAGGAAACATGGCCTGTCTGCGGCATCGGCGCGGAAATCGCCGCGCGCGTGCAGGCGGAAGCCTTCGACTGGCTCGATGCGCCCATCCTGCGCGTGACGCAGAAGGATGTGCCCATGCCCTATGCGGCCAATCTCGAAAAGCTGGCGCTGCCCAGCGCGGACGAGGTGGTGGAGGCGGTGAAAGCCGTCTGCTACCGCTAGAGGAGGGGAGGATGCCGACACCCATTCTGATGCCCGCGCTTTCGCCCACCATGGAGGAGGGCACGCTCACGAAGTGGCATGTGAAGGAGGGCGATGAGGTCCATTCCGGCGACGTCATTGCCGAGATTGAAACGGACAAGGCGACGATGGAGGTGGAGGCGGTCGATGAAGGCCGCATCGGCAAGCTTCTCGTGGCAGAAGGAACGGAGAACGTACCCGTCAACCAGCCCATCGCCCTGCTGCTCGGCGAGGGCGAGACGGCGGATGCCCTGAAGGAAGCGGCGGCGCCACCGGTTGCGCCTTCTCCTTCGCGTCCCAAGGAGGCTGCCGGGGTGGAAAGCAAGAGCCCGCCGGCCAGTCCAGCGCTCGCGACATCGACACAAGAAGCGAAGGCTGCAAGGAGCGCCGAGGCGGGCCGCATTTTCGCCTCGCCTCTTGCCCGGCGCATCGCGAAGGAAAAGGGTATCGATCTCGCAGCGATCACAGGCTCCGGCCCGCGCGGGCGCATCGTGAAGGCGGATGTCGAAGGGGCGAAGCCCGGAATGGCAGCCCCGCGTCCAGCACCGCTCGCGGCAGCGCCCGGCGTCCCGGCGCCGGCAATCGATCCTCGCGCATTCTACGAGACGGGGAGCTATGACGAAATCCCGCTCGACAGCATGCGGCGGACGATTGCCCGCCGTCTAACTCAGGCGATGCAGGAAATTCCGCATTTCTACCTCACCGTCGATTGTCAGCTCGACGAGCTGCTCCGTATCAGGAAGGATTTGAACGCGAAGTCGGAAGGCGGCATAAAACTTTCAGTGAATGACTTCGTGGTCCGCGCCGCCGCTCTCGCGCTGATGAAAGTTCCCGATGTCAATGTGAGTTTCGCGGGCAGCGCGCTGCTCCGGCACCATCACGCCGATATCGGAATTGCCGTGGCGCTCGAACACGGGCTCATCACGCCCATCATCCGCGCGGCGGAAACGAAAGGCCTCGCCGAAATTTCGGCGGAGGCACGGGAACTGGCCGAGCGCGCGCGGGAAAAGAAGCTCAAGCCGAATGAATTCGAGGGCGGCAGCTTCTCGATTTCCAATCTCGGCATGTTCGGCATCAAGCATTTCACGGCGGTCCTGAACCTGCCGGAGGTCGCCATCCTGGCCGTCGGCGCCACCGGGGCTCGCCCCGTCGTCGCGGGCGGTCAACTCTCCGTGGGCTCGGCCATGAGCCTCACCC
>NZ_DAOKYX010000007.1:21884-46860 GCF_035325945.1 Parvibaculum sp. | reverse complement strand
GGGCGGCAGTTTCTCGTTTCCCATCCGCGGCATGTTCGGCATCAAGCTTTTTAGGGCGGTCACCACCCCGCCGCAGGCGGCGATCATCGCCGTGGGCAGGGGCGAGGAACGGCCGGTGGTACGAAACGGCAAGGTCGAGGTCGCGACCATGATGACCGTGACCATGTCCTGCGATCACCGCGCCATTGACGGGGCGCTCGGCGCCAGGTTCCTCGAAGCCTTCAAGGCGTTCGTGGAATATCCGCCCTCGATGCTTCTCTGAGGAGGCGAAGGATGGCCGAAACCGCTTACGATGTCGTCATCATCGGCTCCGGCCCCGGCGGCTATGTCGCCGCGGTGCGCGCGGGACAGTTGGGCCTGAAGACCGCCATAGTCGAGCGCGAGGCGCTGGGCGGCATCTGCCTCAATTGGGGCTGCATACCGACCAAGGCGCTGCTGCGTTCGGCCGAAATCTATCAGACCCTGCAACGGCTCGATGAATTCGGTCTGAAGGCGGAGAATATCGGCTACGACGCGCAAGCGATCGTGAAACGAAGCCGCAAGGTCGCGACGCAGCTTTCAAATGGTGTCCGCTTTCTGATGAAGAAGAACAAGGTGGATGTCATCGAGGGAACGGGGAAGCTCGCTGGCGCGGGCCGCGTGTCGATAGACGGCAAGAACGGCCGCCGCGAGCTGCAGGCGAAGGACATCATCCTTGCCACGGGCGCGCGGGCGCGCACGCTGCCCGGCATCGAGCCGGACGGCAAGCTCGTCTGGACCTATCGCGAAGCCATGGTGCCGCCCGCCATGCCGAAATCGCTTCTCGTCATCGGCTCGGGCGCCCTTGGGATAGAATTTGCGAGCTTTTACCCCGCCCTCGGCGTGGGGGGGACGGTGGTCGAGGTCTTGGACCGCATCCTGCCCGTCGAGGATGAGGAAATCTCGGACTTCGCCGCCAAGGCTTTCCGCAAGCAGGGCATGAAGATCCTGACCTCGGCAAAGGTCGAAAAACTCGACAGGGCCGCCGACAGCGTGACCGCGACCATCGCCCTCAAGGACGGGAAAACGGAGAAGCTGACCGTCGAGCGCGTCATCTCGGCCGTCGGCATCACGGGGAATGTCGAGGATCTCGGCCTCGCGGAAGCGGGGGTGAAGGTGGAGAAGGGGCATGTCGTCGTCAATGAGTGGCTCGAAACAGGCGTGAAGGGCATCTATGCCATAGGCGATCTCGTCGGCGCGCCGTGGCTCGCCCACAAGGCGATGCATGAAGGCGTGCTGGCGGTCGAACACATCGCGGGCCAGAAGGGGCTCCATCCGCTCGACAGGTCCAAGATTCCGGGCTGCACCTATTCCATGCCCCAGATTGCCAGCGTGGGCCTCACCGAAGAGCAGGCGAAGGAGGGTGGTCGCGAGATCAGGGTCGGCCGCTTTCCCTTCCGCGGCAATGGCAAGGCGATTGCGCTCGGGGAGCCGGAAGGCTTCGTCAAGACCGTTTTCGATTCGCATACGGGCGAATTGCTGGGCGCTCACATGATAGGTGCCGAGGTGACGGAGCTTATCCAGGGCTACACGGTCGCCCGGACCCTCGAGTCGACCGAAGCCGACCTTATGCAGAGCATCTTCCCTCATCCCACCTTAAGTGAAATGATGCATGAGTCTGTGCTTGACGCCTTCGGTCGCGCGCTCCACATCTAAAGCGCATCATGTTTGAAATATTTTCCAGTCCGGAAAATTGGGCGAGCCTTCTTACGCTCACGGTCCTCGAGATCGTTCTCGGCGTAGACAACCTGATATTCCTCTCCATCCTCGCTTCGCGCCTGCCACGGGAGAAGCAGAGGCTTGGACGGCGGCTGGGCCTCGGCGCCGCGCTGATGACGCGGCTCGCGCTTCTCGCCTCCATCGCGTGGATCGTCACGCTCAAGGAACCCATCGTCACCTATAAGGGGTTCGGAATATCGTGGCGCGACATCATTCTCTTCGTCGGCGGACTTTTCCTGATCGCAAAGGCGACGCTCGAAATCCATCACGCCGTGGAAGGAGGCGACGAGCGCGCGCATGAGATCGACGCCAAGGTTCCGGGGCTCTGGTCCGTCGTCACCCAGATCGGGCTCATCGACATCATCTTCTCGCTCGACACGGTGATGACCGCCGTCGGCATGTCCGATCATTTCGAGATCATGGCCTTTGCCGTTCTCGCCGCCGTCGGCGTCATGGTCTTCGCCGCCGAGCCTCTCGCGCGCTTCATCGAAGAACACCCCACCGTGAAGATGCTGGCGCTGAGCTTCCTCATCCTCATCGGCGTGTCACTCGTCGCCGACGCGCTGCATTTCCATATTCCGAAGGCCTATCTCTACTTCGCGGTGGCTTTCTCCATCGGCGTCGAGTCGCTCAATATCTGGGCGACGAAGCGGCGCAATGACCGCGACGAGGTATCTCATTGATGGATGAAGAGCCCACGCGCCACGGCCTGCCGAAGAACGCCATCGTCATTCTGCTCGACAGCCTGAACCGCCATATGGTCGGCGCCTATGGCGGCGGCGAGTTCCAGACCCCAAATCTCGACCGCTTTGCTTCCCGCGCGATGCGCTTCACGCGCCACTACACGGGCTCGCTGCCCTGCATGCCCGCGCGGCACGACATTCTCTGCGGCGCTCTCGACTTCCTGTGGAAGCCGTGGGGCTCCATCGAAATCTGGGAAGACGCCATCACCTATGAGCTGCGCAAGGCGGGCGTCGTCACCCAGCTTATCTCCGATCACCCGCACCTCTTCGAGACGGGCGGCGAGAACTATCACGTCGACTTCACAGCCTGGGACTATCAGCGCGGCCATGAGGGTGATCCGTGGAAGACACGGCCCGATCCGAGCTGGGTCGGCACGCCAGACGGTTTCCGCCCGCATATGCCCTATGACGATTCACGCGGCTATTTTCGTGGCGAGGCCGATTTTCCCGGCCCGCGCACCATGGCGGCGGCGGCACGCTGGCTAGACGAAAATGCGGGCCATCATGATCGCTTTCTCCTCTTCGTCGACGAATTCGATCCGCATGAACCCTTCGACACGCCCGAGCCCTATGCCTCGATGTACGATCCCGATTGGGAGGGACCGCACCTCATCTGGCCGCCCTATATGCAAGGCGCGCTGGCAAAGGGCGTCCTGAGCGAGCGGCAGGCGCGCCAGATCCGCGCGAGCTATGGCGGCAAGCTCACCATGATCGACCGCTGGTTCGGCCGCGTCCTCGATGCGATCGATCGCAACAACCTTGCGGATGATACCATCGTCATTCTCTGTACGGATCATGGCCACTATCTCGGCGAGAAGGACATCTGGGGAAAGCCCGGCGTGCCGGTCTATCAGCCGCTCGGCCATATTCCGCTGCTGATCGCATGTCCGGGCGTCACTCCCGGCACATGCGATGCGCTGACGACGAGCGTCGATCTCTTCGCGACGCTGGCGGAGCTTTTCGGCGTCGAGGTTCGCCAGCGCACGCATGGGCGCTCGCTGCTGCCGCTGCTTCGGGGCGAGAAGAGCGAAATCCGCGACTGGCTGCTGACCGGCGTCTGGGGCCGCGAAGTGCATCTAATCGACCGGCGCTTCAAGTATGCGCGGGCACCCATCGCCGCCAATGCGCCTCTCACCATGCTCTCCAATCGCTGGTCGACCATGCCGACGCATGTCCTGACGCGCGAACAGGAATTGCCGCTGCCGGACGAACGCGCCTTTCTTGACCGCATGCCAGGAAGCAGGGTGCCCGTCATCCGTCAGGACTGGCAGGCGGGCGACAGGCTGCCGTTCTGGGCCGCGTCCCGCTTCCGGGGCAATCATCTCTACGATCTCGACGACGATCCCGCGGAAGAGCGCAACCTTGCCGGAACGGCGCTGGAGGCGGAATACACCGAAAAACTCCGCCAGGCCTTGCGGGAGATCGAAGCGCCCGACAGCCAGTTTGTCCGGCTCGGTCTGACTTTTAACTGAGCGCTAGCGATTGATTAACGAGCTTGTCCCAATATTGAGGTACGGAGGGACGATATGCTCAAAAGGCTGGACCTGAAGCTGACGCCTGAAGAGGTCGATTACGAAGTAATCGAGGCGGAAAGCCCTATTCATCCCAAGAACAGGATCCTGCTCAACTATTGGCTGGGCAAGATGGGTCCTGACGGCATGGTCCTACGCAGCGCGATCAATCCTCTCGATTTCCGGAAGATTCTGGGCGGCGTCTTCCTTGTTGAGCCGGTCGACGATGGCAGGGATCTCGTCTATCGCCTCGTCGGCAGTGAAAACGAGCACCGCTTCAGCCGGACCTATACAGGCCACCGCTTCACGGAATGCTACGGCAAGGCCATGGCCGCCGACCAGATCGCCTTTCACCATCGCGTCTTCGCCGGAGGCAAGCCCGCTTTCCTGCGCGGCCGGATGAAGGGGACTGACGTCGATCACGCCCAGTTCGAGGCCAGCTATCTGCCCCTGCGGACCGATAGCGGCGGCCACCAGATGCTGGGCGGCATGTTCGACATGGCCGAGCCGGACTAGGCGCGCCCTCGGCACTCCCCATGAACTGAATCCGGATTCACGGGCGATTTGCTTGAATCGCCAATACCCTCTATCCATGTTGAGCACGAGGGCAGGGGATGGCCCGAGCATGCGAACCCCGACACCCCTGAACATGGCGGCGAACCCATGGCCACGATCATCGACAATCTGAACGGAGGCGGCGCCGCCTCCGCAAATCCGCGTCCGAGACACCCTGAAAAGGCGCACCGCCCCGACACGGCCGTGCTGCGCAAGCCGGAGTGGATCCGCGTCAAGGCGCCGACTTCGCCCGTCTATACGGAAACGAAGCGCATCGTCCGCGAAAACCATCTCGTCACCGTCTGCGAAGAGGCGGGCTGCCCCAATATCGGCGAGTGCTGGTCGAAGAAGCACGCCACCATGATGATCATGGGCGATACATGCACGCGCGCCTGCGCCTTCTGCAATGTGAAGACGGGACTTCCCGGCGCGCTCGATCCGCATGAGCCCGAAAATGTCGCCAATGCCGTCGAGAAGCTCGGCCTTCAGCATGTCGTCATTACATCGGTCGATCGCGACGATCTCGAGGATGGCGGCGCCCAGCATTTCGTCGATGTGATAGGCGCGATCCGGCGCCGCTCGCCCGCAACAACGATCGAAATCCTGACGCCGGATTTCCTGCGCAAGGAAGGCGCGCTCGAAAAGGTCGTAGCGGCGAAGCCCGACGTCTTCAATCACAATCTGGAAACCGTGCCCCGGCTCTATCTCAATATTCGTCCGGGTGCGCGCTATTTCCATTCGATGCGCCTTCTCCAGCGCGTGAAGGAGATCGACCCCACGATCTTCACCAAATCGGGCCTCATGGTCGGCCTTGGCGAGGCGCGCGAGGAAGTGCTGCAGGTCATGGACGACATGCGCTCGGCCAATGTCGATTTCCTGACGATCGGGCAATATCTGCAACCAACGCGGAAGCACGCCGCCGTCGAGCGCTTCGTCACGCCGGACGAATTCAAGGCGTATGAGGGAATTGCGCGCGCGAAGGGCTTCCTGCTCGTCTCCGCGAGCCCGCTGACGCGCTCGTCCTATCATGCCGATGCGGACTTCGCGCGGCTGCGCGCCGCCCGCAATGCACTCCACGCTCAAGGTTAGACATGCCCGCCACTCACCAGACGCAGGATGTTCCCTACGCCGCGGATGAGATGTTCGCGCTTGTTGCGGGCGTCGAGCTTTATCCCGAGTTCCTGCCCTGGTGCGCCGGGGCGCGCATCCGCCGCCGCGAGGCGGACGGCCAGAACGAAGTTCTGATCGCCGACCTCATCGTTTCCTACAAGGTCTTTCGCGAGCAGTTCACGAGCCGTGTGGTTCTCGACCGGGCGAACCGGACGGTCGATGTCCATTATGTGCAGGGGCCGTTTCGTCACCTGGCGAACAAGTGGAATTTCGAGCCCTTGCCGGAAGGCGGCACGCGCATCCACTTCTTCATCGACTTCGAGTTCCGAAGCGCGACCCTGCAAAAGCTGATGAACGGCGTCTTCGGCAAGGCTTTCGCGCGGATGATGCAGGCTTTCATCGACCGCGCCGATGCAGTTTACGGCAAGCCCGCGCCTGCGCTGGCGGCGGCTGCGCCTCTGCCGGAAACGGAAGACCGCACGCAAGCAGGCTGAGCCGTCAGATCATCCGCCGCAGAAGATCGAGAGCGACCTCGACGCTTTTGAGGCGGATTTCTTCCCGCCCGATGTCGCCGAAGCGCTGCACCTCGTGAATGATGTTGCGGCCGCGCCGCGCCGCGCCGAAATGCACGAGCCCGACGGGTTTCATCGCCGTTCCGCCGCCGGGGCCCGCAACGCCGGTGACCGAAACGGAAATCTGCGCGCGGGAATTGTTGAGCGCGCCTTCGGCCATGGAGCGCGCCACCTGCTCGCTCACCGCGCCGAAATCGGCGATGAGATCGCCGGGCACGCCGAGCGCATCGCGCTTGGCCTCGTTGGAATAGACCACGAAGCCGCGCTCCACCACATCGGACGAACCCGGAATTTCGGTGAGCAGCGCGGCGATGAGGCCGCCCGTGCAGGATTCCGCCGTCGCGATCTTGAGCTTCGCGTCCCGGCAATCGCCGAGGAGGAGTTCTGCGCGCTGCAGGAGCGGACGGGGAAAGAGCGACATCACAGGACCTCGGTGAAGTTGCGGCAGATAAGGATGACGAGGATCGCGTAAGCGGCGGCGACCATATCATCGGCCATGATGCCGAGCCCGCCCTTGAGCCTGCGGTCGGCAAGGCTCACGGGCCACGGCTTAATGACATCGAAGAAGCGGAAGAGAAGAAAGCCGGCAAGCCATGCTATGGGCGTGACCGGCAATATCGCCAGCACCAGCCACAGCGCCGCGACCTCGTCGATGACGACTTCGGAAGGGTCGTCCTTCGCCGCCGCGGCCGCATAGAGGGCGGCAGCCCAAAGACCGAGCGCGAAGGCGATGCCCGCGCCCGCGACGAGCGCCCATGGCCCGCCGAGCCAGGCGAGGGCGAGGCCGGGCGGCAGCGCCGCGAGCGAGCCCCATGTGCCCGGCGCCCTGGGCAGAAGCCCTGCGCCGAACCAGGTTGCGGCAAGTGCAGCCGGATCGCTGATGCGGAGGGAACCGGGAAGGGGAGTGAGGAAACCCATCGGCTGCAACTCCCGTCAGCCGAAGCTCAGTGTGGCGAGAGCCTGCGCCGCAAGCCCCTCGCCGCGTCCCGTGAAGCCGAGCCCTTCGGTGGTCGTGGCTTTGACGCTCACGCGGGACAGGTCGATCCCGAGGATGCCGGAGATGCGCGCGCGCATGGCATCGGCATGGGGGCCGATCTTCGGCCGCTCGCAGATGAGTGTCATATCGACATGCACGATCCGCGCGCCTGCCTCATCCGCGAGGCGGGCGGCGTGAGCGAGAAAGCGGTCGGAGGATGCGCCTTTCCATTGCGGATCGCTCGGCGGAAAGTGCCGCCCGATGTCGCCATTGCCAAGCGCGCCGAGAATGGCGTCGGTCAGCGCATGAAGACCGGCATCGGCATCCGAATGACCGATCAGCCCATGTGTATGCGGAACGCGCACGCCGCAGAGCATGACGTGATCGCCGGGGCCGAAGCGGTGAACGTCGAAGCCGGAGCCTGTCCGGCTTTCGCGGCCAGCAGCGAGAAGGCGCTCGGCGCGCGCGAGATCCTCCGCGCTCGTGATCTTCATGTTGGTTTCATCCCCCTCGATCGTCGCGACCGCTATGCCTGCCGCAGCCGCCACGGCGACATCGTCGGTCAGTTCTCCGCCTGCCGCCTTGCGGTGCGCATCGAGTATCGCATCGAAATGAAAGGATTGCGGCGTCTGCGCGCGCCAGAGCCCGTCGCGGGGAACGGTCTCGCCCGCCATGCCGCCGGATACGCGGCGGATCGTATCCGTTACCGGCACGGCGACGAGGGCGCCCTTGTGGCGATCGAGCGCCGCGATGCTCCGCGAGATGATATCCGGCGTCACCAGTGGCCTTGCGCCGTCATGGATGAGGACCCGGCCGGGCTTGTGAGCGGCGAGCGCCTCGAGCCCGCGCAGCACCGAGGCCTGCCGCGTCGGCCCGCCTTCGCAAGCTGGCGCGAGCCGCGGAAGACCCGCCGAGGCGGCCTCATAGGCTTCCCGGTCATCGGGATGGATCACCGCCATGACGAGGTCGATTTCGGGATGGAGGCAGAAGGCCCGCAGCGTCCGCCGCAGCACGGGCTCGCCTGCAAGCTGGCGGTACTGTTTGGGCGCGCCAGGCCCGGCGCGTGTGCCCCGGCCAGCCGCAACGATGAGTGCCACGACGGTCATGGCTTGGTTTTGCATGAGCAGGCTCGTTACGGAAAGCGGAATTAAGCGTCTTGCGGCTTATAAAGCATGCGACTAAACTGACCAACGATTGAGCACCGCCTGAAAGTGCCTAAATTTTGTCCATAGCTATCGGCCCACACAGCCTCAGAACCAACGTGCTTCTTGCGCCGATGGCCGGGATCACGGATCTGCCGTTTCGCCGGATTGCTCATGAATTGGGCGCGGGGCTCGTGGTTTCGGAGATGGTCGCGAGCGACGAGCTTGTGAGGGCGCGCCCCGATGTCGTGCGTCGCGCCGCCGGCGCGGGCGAGGTCGAGCCGCTGACGATCCAGCTTGCCGGGCGCGAGGCGCGCTGGATGGGCGAGGGCGCCCGCATTGCCGAAGCGGCAGGCGCGGACATCATCGACATCAATATGGGCTGCCCGGCGAAGACCGTGACCTCCGGCCTTTCCGGTTCCGCGCTCATGCGCAATCTCGATCATGCGCTGAGCCTGATCGAGGCGACGATTGCCGCCGTTTCCGTGCCGGTCACGCTCAAGATGCGGACGGGCTGGGACGAGGGGACCCGCAACGCGCCCGAGCTTGCGCGCCGCGCCGAGGAGGCCGGCATCAGCATGGTGACGATCCATGGGCGCACGCGCTGCCAGTTCTACAAGGGCCGCGCCGACTGGGGTTTCATCGCCCGGGTGAAGGAGGCGGTCTCCATTCCCGTCATCGCCAATGGCGATGTGACGAGCCTAGAAGACGCGCGCGCCATCCTCGATGCATCGGGCGCGGATGGCGTGATGATCGGGCGCGGCGCGCAGGGCCGCCCCTGGTTTCTCGCGCAGGTCGCCCATTTCCTCCAGACCGGCGAGCGCCTTGCTGATCCGTCATGGGACGAACAGAAGCGCATCGTCACCAGCCACTATCGCAGCATGATCGAGCATTATGGCGTCGCACTCGGCGTGCGCGTCGCCCGCAAGCATCTCGTCTGGTATCTGGAGCACGCCGCCTGCTTCCTGTCCGAAGAGGCGATGGCGGCGAAGAACGCGCTCGTCCGCCTGAGCGACCCGGAGGAGGTGCTGGCGGTCGTTACCCGCTTCTACGACGTGGCCGACGCGAGGTCCGAAGCAACCGCCAGAGAGGCCGCATGATGGCAAGCGCCGCAGGCTCCGTGCAGATCGCAAGAAAGCCGGAGGCGGCAGCCATCCTCGACGCGCTTCCCCATCCCGTCATCATGATCGATCGCGATTTGCGGATCGGCTATGTGAACGACAGCGCCGAGCAGTTCTTTGCCGCAAGCGCCGCCGTTCTGCTCCGCCACCGGCTCAGCGATTTCGTCGCCTTCGGGAGTCCGGTTCTCTCGCTCATCCAGCAGGTGCTGGAGGATGGCGCATCCGTCAACGAATACGGCATCGAGGTGGGCACGCCGCGCGGCGGCGACCGCGCCGTCGATATTCAGGTGACGCCTGTCAGCGAATATCCCGACCATGTGTTGCTGATCCTCCAGCTCCGCACCATGGCGCACAAGATGGACCGGCAGTTGACCCATAGAAGCGCCGCCCGCTCCGTGACCGGCATGGCGGCGATCCTCGCGCATGAGATCAAGAACCCGCTCTCCGGCATTCGCGGCGCGGCGCAGCTTCTCGAACTGTCCGCCCCCGCCGAGGACCGGACGCTGACGCGGCTCATCTGCGACGAGACGGACCGCATCTGCAAGCTGGTCGATCGCATGGAGGTCTTCTCCGACGAGCGCCCCGTCCCGCGCGAGCCGGTGAACATCCATCTCGTGCTCGGCCATGTGAAGCAGCTCGCGCAGACCGGCTTTGCGAGGGGCATCAGGATCGTCGAGGAATACGACCCCTCGCTTCCGCCCGTTCTGGGCGACAAGGACCAGCTCATTCAGGTCTTCCTCAATCTTGTGAAGAACGCCGCTGAAGCCACCACGTCCGATGGCGAAATCGTGCTGACCACGGCCTACAGGCCCGGCGTCCGCCTTTCCATGCCCGGCAGCCGCGACAGGGTGAGCCTGCCGCTCGAAATCTGCGTCATCGACGACGGGCCGGGCGTGCCCGAGGACCTGCTTCCGCATCTCTTCGATCCGTTCGTGACGACGAAATCCAGCGGCACGGGCCTCGGCCTCGCGCTGGTGGCCAAGATCATCGGCGACCATGGCGGCATCGTGGAGTGCGAGAGCCAGCCGCACCGGACGGTGCTGCGCGTTCTGTTGCCGATGCACACCGGCGAGCCCGAGTAAGAGGAGCCAATGCCAAGCGGAACGATCCTTCTGGCCGATGACGATGCCGCCATCCGCACCGTGCTCAACCAGGCGCTCGGGCGTGCCGGCTACGATGTGCGCGCGACGAGCAACGCCGCGACCCTCTGGCGCTGGGTGAGCCAGGGCGATGGCGACCTCATCATCACCGATGTGGTCATGCCGGACGAAAACGCCTTCGATCTCATTCCCCGCATCAAGCGGCTGCGGCCCAAGATTCCGATCATCGTCATGAGCGCGCAGAACACGCTCAAGACGGCGATCACCGCCGCCGAGCGGGGCGCCTATGAATATCTCCCCAAGCCCTTCGATCTGAACGAGCTGATCCGCGTCGTCGATCGCGCCATGAAGGCGCCGCGCGAGGGGGCATTGCCGCTTCCGGCGGCGCATGAGGACGAGAATATCCCCCTTATCGGCCGCTCGCCGGCGATGCAGGACATCTACCGCGTGCTGGCGCGGCTGATGCAGACGGACCTGACGGTGATGATCTCGGGCGAAAGCGGCACCGGCAAGGAGCTCGTCGCCCGCGCCCTTCACGACTATGGCAAGCGGCGCAACGGGCCCTTCGTCGCGATCAACATGGCCGCCATCCCGCGCGAGCTGATCGAGAGCGAACTTTTCGGGCATGAGAAGGGCGCCTTCACCGGCGCGAGCCAGCGCGCGACCGGCCGCTTCGAGCAGGCGGAGGGCGGCACTCTTTTCCTCGACGAGATCGGCGACATGCCCATGGAGGCGCAGACGCGGCTTCTGCGCGTTCTCCAGCAGGGCGAATACACGACGGTCGGCGGGCGGACACCCATCAAGACCGATGTCCGCATCGTTGCCGCCACCAATCGCGACCTCCGGCAGCTCATCAATCTCGGCCTCTTTCGCGAGGACCTTTTCTATCGCCTCAACGTGGTTCCGATCCGCCTGCCGCCGCTTCATGAGCGGACGGAGGACATTCCCGACCTCGTGCGCCACTTCCTCGCGCAGGCCGAACAGGAAGGCCTGCCGCCCAAGACCATCGACAGCGAGGGCATGGAGCTGCTGAAGCGCTACCGCTGGCCGGGCAATGTGCGCGAGCTTGAAAATCTCGTTCGGCGCCTCGCCGCGCTTTATACGGAGGAAACGATCGGCGCCTCCATTCTCACGGGCGAACTCGCCGAGCCGGAATTCAAGAACACGCTGGAGCAGGCGCCAGCCGACGAGCCACTTTCCGTAGCGGTCGAGCGTTCGCTCACACGCCTCTTCGCGGCCCATGGCGACGGCCTGCCGCCCCCCGGCCTCTATGACAACATCCTGCGGGAGGTCGAAAGGCCGCTCTTCGGGATGGCGCTGGCCGCAACGCGCGGCAACCAGATCAAGGCGGCTCACCTGCTCGGCATCAACCGCAACACGCTGCGCAAGAAGTTGAAAGACCTCGATGTTCAGGTGATCCGCGGCATCAAATAGAGGCCGCGAAGGTGATGTAATGCGGCAACATTGTTGTTGATTGGCCGCGCCCCTCAAGCCAGAATGGCGGTCCCGCCGCGCCTGCGTGGCGCATTGGGCACATAGCGACAACGGCAGCGGCGTCGGGAGGCGGATCGCCATCCCCTCCCGCCCGTCGCCAGGACGAGGGCATGGCAACGAGCGACCGAATGGAGAGGGCGAGCTGGGACAGCCATCTGTGGGGACTGTTTTCCCGCCGTGGATTCTCGGGGACTCTCGCGATCGGCCTCGTGATGGCGGCGATCTTCCTCGGCTCCTTCACCTATATGATCCTGACCGGGCTGACGCCTCTGGCGCCGACGCGCGGGCTCGTCATCACGCTGCTCATCGGCAATCTGGCCGTCGTTCTGGTCCTGTTCGCGCTGATCGGCTGGCGCGTGGTGCGCATCATCATCGCCCGGGTGAGCGGGGTGGCAGGCGCGAAGCTCCATGCGCGCCTCATCGCCATGTTCGCTGTCGTGGCCGTCATGCCGGCGATCATCGTGGCCGTCTTTGCCGCCGTGACGCTCAATCGCGGCCTCGACTTCTGGTTCGGCCAGCGCACGCAGATCATCATCTCGAACGCCCAGACGGTCGCCGAGGCCTATCTCGATGAACACCACCACGTCCTGCGGGGCGATGTGCTCGCCATGGCGACCGACCTCGACCGGGCGGCCCCCTACCTCGCGACGAGCCCAGAGCGTTTCCAGCAGCTCGTGGCGACCCAGGCCGCGCTGCGCTCGCTGCCGGCGGCCTATCTCATCAATTCGGAAGGGCGCATCCTCGCCAAGGTGACGGCGAGCGTCGCGCCCGATATGGGGCTTCCCACGGCCGAACAATTCACGCAGGCCCAGAAGGGCGAGGCGGTGCTCTGGACCGTTCAGGCCCATAACCAGATCAGGGCGCTGGTGAAGCTCGGCGCCATCGAGGACACCTATCTCTATGTCGGCCGCTTCGTCGATGCCCGGGTCCTCCAGCACCTCGCGCAGACGCGCGAGGCCGCGGACGAGTATCGCAGCCTCGAACAGCGCCGCATCACCTTTCAGGTGACCTTTGCCCTCATCTATGTCGCCGTCGCGCTCGTCACATTGCTTGCGGCGATCTGGCTCGGCCTCTGGGCGGCGAACCGCATCGTCGATCCCATCAGCAAGCTCGTTCAGGCATCCGAGCGGATCAGCATCGGCGATCTCGGCGTGCGCGTCGAACCGGGAGAGACGGGCGACGAACTCGACGTTCTGAGCAATGCGTTCAACCGCATGACGAACCAGCTCGAAAGCCAGCGCAACGAGCTGGTCGCCGCGAACCATCAGCTCGATCTTCGTCGCCAGTTCACGGAAGCGGTGCTTTCGGGCGTCAGCGCGGGCGTCATCGGCCTCGACAATGAAGGGCACATTAATCACGCCAACCGCGCGGCGCTGCGCTTCTTCGGCAAGAGCGAAAGCGAACTGGTCGGCCACGACATCTTCGTCGCCATTCCGGAAATGGCCGAGGTCGTGCACGAGGCGCAGAACCACCCCGACCGCCGCGCCCAGAGCCAGAGCGTCATCATGCGCGACGGGCAGGAGCGCACATTGAGTATCCGGGTGACGAGCGAGGTCCGGGATTCGGGCCTCGGCGGCTTTGTGCTCACCTTCGACGACATCACCGAACTCGTGCGGGCGCAGCGCACCTCCGCCTGGGCGGATGTCGCCCGGCGCATCGCGCATGAGATCAAGAACCCGCTGACGCCGATCCAGCTCTCGGCCGAACGCCTGCGGCGAAAGTACGGCAAGGAGATTCTGACGGATCCCGAAGTCTTCAATCAATGCACCGACACGATCATCCGCCAGGTGAACGATATCGGGCGCATGGTCGACGAGTTCTCGTCATTCGCGCGCATGCCCACCGCCGTCATCAAGCAGGTCGAGATCAACGAGATCGTGCGGCAGGGCGTGTTCCTTCAGCGCGTGGCCCATCCCGATATCGACTATGCGAGTGACATGCCCGCCGAGCCGGTTCTGGTCGAATGTGACGGCAGGCTGGTGAGCCAGGCCCTGACCAACATCCTTAAGAACGCCGCCGAGGCCATTCGCGGCCAGCACGAGGCTCGCGCGCAGTACGAGGACGAGGAGGAGAGCGGCGCCGGAGGCATGATCGGACGCATTCAGGTGGCGCTTGAAGAAACGCCGTCAACTGTTGCGATCGTGGTCACGGATTCAGGCTGCGGCCTGCCGAAGACCGACCGCACCCGCCTGACCGAGCCCTATATCACCACGCGCACAAAGGGCACGGGCCTCGGGCTCGCCATCGTGAACAAGGTCATGGAAGACCATGGAGGCACGCTCATCCTCGAGGACGCGCCGGCCTCGGAAGGATGGGAGAGCGGGGCGCGCGTGAAGCTGATCTTTCCGCGCATGCGCGAAGGCACCGACGAGGCGCAGCAGACTGAGACGAGCAAGATAGACGAGGCGATGAATGGCATCTGACATTCTGATTGTCGACGACGAAGCCGATATCCGTGAGCTGGTTGCGGGGATTCTGAACGATGAGGGCTATGACACGCGCGTCGCTGGTGACAGCGACAGCGCGCTCGCCGTGATCGAGGCGCGGCGCCCTGGCCTCGTCGTGCTCGATATCTGGTTGCAAGGGAGCCGCCTCGACGGTCTGGAACTGCTCGATGTGGTGCATGAGCGCTATCCCGACCTGCCCGTCGTCATCATAAGCGGCCATGGCAATGTCGAGACGGCGGTCTCGGCGATCAAGAAGGGGGCCTATGACTTCATTGAAAAGCCCTTCAAGGCCGACCGCCTGATCCTCATCGTCCGCCGCGCCATCGAGGCCTACAGGCTGCGGCGCGAGAACGACGATCTGCGCACGCGCATCGGCGACGACATGGCGCTGATCGGTTCCTCGCCGGCCATCGCGCATGTGCGCCAGACGATCGAGAAGGTGGCGCCCACGGGAAGCCGCGTTCTCATTTCCGGCCCTTCGGGCTCGGGCAAGGAGGTTGTGGCGCGGCTCCTTCACGCGCGATCGCGCCGTGCGGAAAACCCCTTCATCGCGATCAATGCGGCGAGCATGGCGCCCGAACGCATGGAGATCGAGCTTTTCGGAACCGAAGTCTCGTCCAACGGGCCGCGCAAGGTCGGCGTCTTCGAGCAGGCGCATGGCGGCACGCTCTTTCTCGACGAGGTCGCCGAAATGCCGATCGAGACGCAGAGCAAGATCCTGCGCGTGCTGGTCGATCAGACCTTCGAGCGCGTGGGCGGCGGTCCTCGCGTCAAGGTCGATGTGCGCGTCGTTTCGTCGTCGAGCCGCGACCTGACCGATGAAATCTCCAAAGGCCGCTTTCGCGAGGATCTGTTTCACCGGCTCAATGTCGTGCCGATCCAGGTGCCGCCGCTTTCCACCCGCCGCGAGGACATTCCCTCTCTCGTGGAATATTTCATGTCGCAGATTTCCAAGGCGACGGGACTGCCGCCACGGCGCATCTCGGAAGATGCGATGGCGGCCCTTCAGGCCCATGACTGGCCCGGCAATGTGCGCCAGCTTCGCAACAATGTGGAGCGGCTGCTGATCCTGACCTCGGGCGATCCCACGGCCGTCGTCACCGCGGACATGCTTCCGGCGGAAGTCGGCTCGTCGGCGCAGATCACGGTCAACGGTTCGGGCGGCGAGCACATCATGGCGCTGCCGCTGCGCGAGGCGCGCGAGACTTTCGAGCGCGAATATCTCGTGGCGCAGATCAGCCGGTTCGGCGGCAATATCTCGCGCACGGCCGCCTTCATCGGCATGGAGCGCTCGGCCCTTCACCGCAAATTGAAATCGCTGGGCGTCGCCACGGGCGGCCGGCCCGACATGCCTCTGTGACATGAACTCCGGGAGGCCCGCTTGTCCCGCATTGCCTATGTGAATGGCCGCTATGTCCGCCATGCGGAGGCGGGCGTGCATATCGAGGATCGCGGCTATCAGTTCGCCGATGGCGTCTATGAGGTTTGCGGCATACGCGACGGCCGGTTCATGGACGAGGAATTGCATCTCGCACGGCTCCGGCGCTCGCTCGATGAAAGCCGCATCGGTCTGCCCATGCCGCTCGCATCGCTGCGCCATGTGCTGCGCGAGGTGGTGCGCCGCAATCGCATCCTGAACGGCCTTGTCTATTTCCAGGTGACGCGGGGCGTTGCGCCACGCGACCATCCGTTTCCGCCCGCGGGCGTGAAGCCCGCGCTTGTCGTGACCGCCAAGAGGATCAACGAGGCGCGCGTCAGGAACGCCGTGGAGAAGGGCGTCGCCATCGTGACCATGCCCGATCAGCGCTGGGCGCGGCGGGATATAAAATCGATAGCGCTTCTTCCGAACATTCTCGCCAAGCAGGCCGCGCGCGAGGCCGGCGCCTATGAAGCGTGGCTGCTGGATGCGGATGGATATGTGACCGAAGGCTCATCGACCAACGCATGGATCGTCGATCAGCAGGGCCGCCTCGTGACCCGGCCCGCGGGCCGGGAAATCCTGAGCGGCGTCACGCGCCATGTGCTGCTCGAAACGGCGCGGCAGGAAGGCGTGGAGGTGGTCGAGCGCCCCTTCACGGCGGATGAGGCGAGGGCGGCGCGCGAGGCTTTCATCAGCGCATCGTCGGCGATCATCATTCCGGTGGTCAGGATCGACGATGCGGCGATCGGCAATGGCGCGCCTGGCTCGCTCACCATGCGCCTCCGGGACGCCTATCTGACATACGGAAAACTGACCTGAACAGGCTTCAACATAGAAGCTCGGCGAAAATAGTGCGGATAACCTCTCCGGAATGAGATTTCGCACTTGCAGCATGAAGAAAAAAGAACAGATTGTATGAGGACCGTCTCCTTCGTCCGCGTCCGGGGCGGGGACAATCCATCTGGATCGGCCGGGCGGTCGGGCCGATCCGATCAAATTTGACAAATGGGGCTTACCCATGAGTGAGAAGACACATAACTTGCAGGACACTTTCCTGAACCATGTTCGCAAGAACAAGACGACACTGACCATTTTCCTCGTCAACGGCGTCAAGCTTCAGGGCGTCGTGACCTGGTTCGATAATTTTTGTGTACTGTTGCGTCGGGATGGCCACTCGCAATTGGTCTACAAGCACGCCATATCAACGATCATGCCCGCACAACCCGTTCAGCTTTTTGAACCGGGAAACGGGGAGGAGGCTTGAGACCGTTTCTTGAGTGATCAGCACGATGGCGGCGGCGAGGACAGCCGCCGCGCACAACGCCGTTCCGCAAAGCCGACGTTCCAGGTGAACCCCAAGGAACCGACGCGCGCCTTCGTGCTCGTGCCCTGGCTGAAGACAGCCGAGCAGGACGCGCGCCGGCGTGGCAAGCCCTATCGCTCCCAGTCGGCGCGCATGGAGGAAGCGGTCGGGCTCTCAGGCGCCATCAATCTCAATGTCGTGGGCCAGCAGGTCGCCGTGGTCGCGGAGCCGCGCCCGGCGACGCTCATCGGCGATGGCAAGGTGGAGGAGCTGAAGGGCCTCCTTGCCGAACTCGAAGTCGAACTCGTCATCATCGACGGACATCTGAGCCCAGTTCAGCAGCGCAATCTGGAAAAGGCCTGGAATCTCAAGATTCTCGACCGGACGGGCCTCATTCTCGAAATCTTCGGCGAGCGGGCGCATACGAGGGAAGGCGCGCTGCAGGTCGAGCTTGCCCATCTCAACTATCAGAAGAGCAGGCTCGTTCGTAGCTGGACCCATCTCGAACGCCAGCGCGGCGGCTTCGGCTTTCTGGGCGGCCCCGGCGAAACGCAGATCGAGGCCGACCGGCGCGTCATTCAGGAGCGGATCACCAAGATCGAGCGCCAGCTCGAAACGGTGAAGCGTACGCGCGAACTGCACCGCAAGACGCGCCGCGAGGTGCCCTATCCCGTGGTCGCGCTGGTGGGCTACACAAACGCCGGCAAATCGACGCTCTTCAACCGGCTGACAGAGGCCGGCGTCTTCGCCGAGAACCTGCTGTTCGCAACCCTCGATCCGACCATGCGCGCCGTCTCGCTCCCGAGCGGCCGCAAGATCATATTGTCGGACACTGTGGGCTTCATTTCGGACCTGCCGACGCATCTGGTGGCGGCCTTCCGCGCCACTCTGGAGGAGGTGCTGGAGGCGGAGGTCATTCTTCATGTGCGCGACGCCTCGCATGAGGAAACCGACATCCAGAAGGCGGATGTCGAAGCCGTCCTCGCATCGCTCGGTCTTGCGGGCGAAAAGGCGACGGAGCCGCAACGCCCCATCGTCGAGATCCTGAACAAGATCGACCTGCTGCCCGACGAGAGCCATGACGCGGTGATGAACGCGGCGGCGCGCAATCCGCTCTCCGTTGCCGTTTCGGCGCTGACGGGCGAGGGCGTCGATGAATTGCTTTCGCTCATCGACCGTCTCGTCGTGGACAGGGGTATCCTTATCCACGCCACGCTCCGCCCCGATGAAGGCGACGTCATTGCATGGCTCTATGAAAACGGGCAGGTTCGCAAGAGAGAGACGGGCGACGACGGATCGACGACGCTCGACGTGAACCTGCCGGCTGCGGCGGCGGGTCGTTTCGAGAAGCGCTTTCCCGCCCTCAAGGGGCGCGTGGTCGCGCAGCTGGCGAAGGCAGCGGAATAGAAAATGGCCGACCTTTCCGAAGATGTGGCGGCGCTGATGGCCGAGGCGGCGGCGCGCGAAATCATGCCGCGCTTCCGCATGCTGCGCGAAGGCGAGATCGAGGAAAAGTCGAAGGGCGATTTCGTCACCATCGCCGACCGCGAGGCGGAATTCTGGCTGACGCCGCGCCTCGAGGCGCTGCTTCCCGGGTCGCATGTGCTGGGCGAGGAAGCCTGCGCCGCCGATCCTCGCCGCATGACGCTCATCGAGGGCGATGCGCCGGTCTGGACGCTCGACCCCGTAGACGGCACGGCAAATTTCATCGCCGGTGATGAGGCATTCGGCATCATGGTCGCGCTGGTGAAGGGGGGCGAAACGCTGCGCGCCTGGATCTACCTGCCGGCGAGCGGTGGCCTTGCCATGGCGGAGCGCGGCGGCGGCGCATGGTGGCGTTCCGGCGGCGCGACCGAGCGCATCAGCGCCGGCACTTCAGCGGCCTCGCTGGCCGACGTCACAGGCGCATTCAATGTGCGCTTCATGCCTGACGAGTGGCGCCGCCGCATCGAGACTTTCGCCGGGCGTGTCGGCCGCATCGCCAACGATCAATGCTCGGCGGTGGATTACACATCGGTCGCGCGCGGCCTCAAGGACTTCGTGACCTATCACCGCATGATGCCCTGGGATCATGTGCCAGGATCGCTGATCCTGCGCGAAGCGGGCGGCGTCATCCGCGATCTCGGCAATGGTGACGACTACATGCCGCGTCTGCTTGCTGGCCCCCATCTCGTTGCCCGCGACGCGGCGAGCTGGGAGCGCATCGCCGAAGAGATCAGGCGCGCCTAGAGCGTTTCAATCAAGCGCGAAATCGCTTTGGCGGTTCGGAAACGCGACAAATCAAGAAGCTGGTATATTGGTTTCGAGCCGATCAAGCGGTGGCTCTAACCCGTCTCGCCGCGCTCCTCGCGCTTCGCCTCGTTCCAGAGCGCGTCCATCTCTTCCAATGTCGATTGCTCGGGCGTCGAGCCTCTGGCCGAGAGTTTTTCTTCTATGCGTGAAAAGCGGCGGCGGAACTTGGCGTTGGCGCGCCGCAGCGCCGCCTCCGGATCGACCTTGAGGTGGCGGGCGAGATTCGCATAGACGAAAAGCAGATCGCCGAGCTCGTCCTCGATCCGGTCATGCTCGCCGCCCTTTACCAGTTCCTCGGAAAGTTCGAGCATTTCCTCGTTGAGCTTGTCGATGACCTCGGCCGTACTTGGCCAGTCGAAGCCGACGCGGGCAGCGCGCGCCTGCAGCTTCACGGCGCGGGCAAGCGCTGGGAGCGCGAGCGGCACATCGTCGAGAATGCTTATCTGGGTGGCGTTGCCCTTGGCGGCCCGCTCCTCGGCCTTGATCTCGTCCCAGCGACCCTTGACCATGCCGGCAGACCGCGATTCCTCATCGCCGAAGACATGCGGGTGACGACGGATCATCTTCTCGCAAATCGCGCGCACGACATCGGGAAAGCCGAAGAGGCCCGCTTCACTCGCCATCTGGGCGTGAAAGACGACCTGAAGCAGCAGGTCGCCAAGCTCCTCGCGCAGATCGGCCATGTCGCCGCGCTCTATGGCGTCGGCCACCTCGAAGGCTTCCTCGATGGTGTAGGGCGCGATGGTCGAGAAATTCTGTTCGAGATCCCAGGGGCATCCGCCATCGGGATCGCGCAGCCGCGCCATGATCCGAAGCAGCGCCTCGATCCGGTCGAGTTCGCCCATGCTCAATGGAGCCTCCCGAAGATCAGTGCTCAGGCGAAAAGCTCGTCCGCCACAAAGGGATTGCCGCGCCGCTCGGCGCCGAATGTCGAAAGCGGCCCGTGGCCCGGCACGAAGGTCACATCGTCGCCAAGCGGCCAGAGCCTGCCGCGAATGGACGAGATGAGCGCCTGATGATCTCCACGCGGAAAATCCGTGCGTCCGATCGAGCCCTGAAACAGCACGTCGCCGACAATGGCGAGCCGCGCCGCTTCATTGAAGAAGACGACATGGCCGGGCGTGTGGCCGGGGCAATGGCGGACGAGGAATGTCAGCCCCGCCACTTCGACCGTATCGCCATCCTCGAGCCAGCGGTCGGGCACGAAGGCGCCGCAGGAGGGAAACCCGTATTTCTGCGCCTGCTCGGGCAGCGCCTCGATGAGAAAGAGATCGTCCCGGTGCGGCCCTTCGATCGGTATGCCGAGCCGCTTGGCGAGATCGCCCGCCGCGGCCGCGTGATCGAGATGGCCATGGGTGAGGAGGATCTTTTCGAGCGTCACGCCCAGCTCCTCCACCGCCTGCATGATCCGGTCGAGATCGCCGCCCGGATCGCTGACCGCGCCGCGCATTGTCTCGTCGTTCCAGAGCAGCGTGCAGTTCTGCTGGAAGGGAGTGACCGGGAGAATCGCTGCTTTGAGGCTCATGTGACTGGCGCTTTACGAGTTTCGATATGCCGTGAAAGGTAGGGACGAGGGGGCGGAATGTCCAATGGTGACGGGCATTTTCGTCTCATGCGGTCGAAAATCTGTGCATAAAATCGACAGGGCGGGCCAAATAAGCCTTGGGGCGCAGCAAACTCTTGGTGTTTTTCCAAAACTTGTGAAAGATAACGTCAGGTTCCACCTAAGGACGAATCACGAATCATGGCCACAAAACCCGCAGCCAAAACCGCAGCCCAAGTCACCATTCCGATGTCGAAGATCATCGCGGAGCTCGCCGAGAAGCACGGCCTCACGAAGAAGGCGGCGGCTGCCTTGTTCGAGGACTTCGTCGGTATCACCGTGAAGAACCTGAAGAAGGGCAACAAGGTCCGTCTCACGGGTCTCGGCATCCTTCAGGTCAAGAAGCGCGCTGCCCGCATGGGGCGCAACCCGGCCACCGGTGAGCAGATCAAGATCAAGGCGTCGAAGAAGGTCGCCTTCCGCGTTGCCAAGGATCTCAAGGAAGCCATCTGATCCCGCTTCCACGATCCGGCTGGTACGGAGCGTAAAGAGACACGGCAGCATTCGTCTGTTGTCGCGAAAGGCGATCCTTCGGGGTCGCCTTTTCGTTTGCGGGCGCCCGTTCCGCGCTGCTATCAAATCCGCCTCTTGGCATGGAGCCGGACAGGGAGAAACGGAAGATGACGATCAGGCGGATTGGCGTCGGCAAGCGGCTGAGCGAAGCCGTGGTGCATGGCGATCGCGTCTATCTCGCAGGACAGGTGGCGGAAGACGCCTCGCAGCCCATTCGCGGGCAGGCGGAGCAGATTTTGGGACAGATCGATGCCCTTCTCGCGGAGGCGGGGACGGACAAGTCCAAGCTCCTCTTCGTGCAGATCTGGCTTGCCGACATGAACGACTTTGCCGCCTTCAACGAGGTCTGGGACGCCTGGATCGACCCGGCCAATCCGCCGGCCCGCGCCTGCGTGCAGTCGCCGCTGGTGAAGCCGGAGTGGAAAGCCGAAGTGCAGGTGACGGCTGCAATCTGATCGGCCACAATCGCATCCCTGACCATCTGGGGAGGGGGGCATGGCGGCGTCGGAGAGCTTTTCGGATATCGAGTGCCGCTTCGTCGGCCTGACGTCGCCGACGGCGCCGCGCGCCCGGCATGGAACGCATCCCTGCCAGGGCCTCTACTGGACGAGGCGTGGCGAGCGGCCGCGCGTCGCCGCCATCGCCACGCATTACAATGTCGATTTCAGCGAGCACTACCTCGCCCCGCTCTTTGCCGCGCGGGGCATCGGCTTTCTCGGCTGGAACACGCGCTATCGCGGCGCCGAGGATCAGTTCATCCTCGAGCATGCGCTGATCGACATCGGGGAAGGCGTCAGATGGCTCCGCGAGAAGGCGGGCGTCGAGATGGTCGTGCTGCTCGGCAATTCGGGCGGCGGATCGCTGATGGCCGCCTATCAGGCGGAAGCGTCGCAGCCGACGCTCGTCGCAGGCGCCAATGAGCCGACGCGAAGGGCGCTCGAAAATCTGGGGCAGGGCGATCTCTATATCTCGCTCAATGCACATAAAGGACGGCCCGAGGTTCTGACCGACTGGATGGACGCATCGGCCGTCGATGAAAGCGACCCGACCGCGACCGACCCGTCGCTCGATCCCTTCAACCCGGAAAACGGCCCGCCTTATTCGGCCGAATTCGTCCGCCGCTACCGGGCAGCGCAGCGCGCCCGCAATCAGCGCATCACCGACTGGGCCAAGGCGGAGCTGAAGCGCCTCAATGCGGCGGGCATTCCGGATCGCGTCTTCCCGCTCTTCCGCGTCTGGGCGGATCTGCGTTTCATGGACCCCACACTCGACCCGTCGGACCGGCCATGCCCCGGCTGCTATGCCGGCCTGCCCACCATCGCCAATCGCAACCCGCTGGTCATCGGGCGCGCTAATACGATCCGCACCTGGCTTTCCATGTGGAGCCTCGAAACATCGAAATGTCAGGGAACGGAGCAGCTCGCCAGGCTCGAGATTCCGGCGCTCGTGGTCCAGAGCATGGGCGATATGGGCGTTTTCCCGAGCGATGCGCGAGCGATCTTCGATGCCGTCGCTTCAGCCGACAAGAGGATCGAATTCGTTCCCGGCGCTCATTACTTCGAGGACAGCGCTGCGCATCGCGACCACGCCGCCGCGCTCATGCTTGACTGGATAGAGACGAAGCTCTGAAGGAGCGGGTCGCGCGGAACATCCCGCCTCCCGCGCGTCAGACGAAGCTCACCTCGACGTCGCCAAGCCCCTGATCGAAGCGGCAGACGATGTCGTCTCCAGCCTGCACGGGGAGCGCCCGCACGAACGAGCCCGTCAGGATCACATGGCCGGGTTCGAAAGTGACGCCGAACTCGCCGAGCTTGTTTGCGAGCCAGGCGACCGACGTGACAGGATTGCCGAGGACGGCCGAAGCCTCCCCCGTCAGTTCCGTCTTGCCGTTGCGGATGATCGAGCCGTTCACGCGCCGCACGTCGATGGCATCGAGCGGCCTCGGATTGGCGCCGAGCACGACGGCGCCACAAAAGGCGAGGTCGGCGACGCTGTCGATAATGTTGAGGCCGGGGGCGCGCGCGACCCGCATATCCACGAGTTCGATGGCGGGAAGTATGAAATCCGTCGCGCGGATGACATCGACCGGAAGAACGCCCGGTCCCTTGAGGGCATGTTTCATCACGAAGGCGATTTCGATCTCGATCATCGGCGTGAAGAAACGCGACATCGGATAGCTGTCGCCTTCCGGCAGGAAGAGATCGTCGGTGATGGCGCTGAAATCAGGTTCGCTCGAACCGGCCATTTCCTGCATGGGCTTCGATGTCAGGCCGACCTTGTAGCCCTTGATGCGGCGGCCGGCGGCGAGCCTGCGGCGCACGAATTCTTCCTGAATGCGGTACGCATCCTCGATGTCCATGCCGGGATAGGTCGCGGTCGGTAACGCGATGGGCTTCCGGCTCTCATAGGCGCCGAGAAGATCGTCAACGATCTTTGTGCGGATTGATTGTCCGAGCATGAGCCACCCTATTTTTTGATACGAACCGCGTCGAGATCGGCGCGCGTGGCGGCGGTCAAGGCTGCAATGTCCGTGGTCACGGAGATCATCTGAAAGCCCTGGGAGATGCGCAGCGGCGCGATCCTGGCGTTCGAAAGGACGGCCGTGGCGACGCCTGCGTTCCGGGCGGCGGCCGAAACTCTTGCGATTGCCTCGTCGAAGGCGGGTTGCCCGTCATTGTCGCCGGGCGGCAACCCGAGCGCGACGGAAAGATCGAAGGGGCCGACGAAAAGCGCGTCTACGCCGGGCACGCTCGCGATCTCCTCGACGGAAGCCAGCGCCTCCGCCGTCTCGATCATGGGGATGACGGCCACGCGGCCATTGGCTTCGGCGAAGTAGCGGGGGCCGTCCCGCATTCCGACGCGAACGGGACCGAAACTGCGACGGCCGGCCGGCGGGTAGAGGCACGCCTCGACGGCCCTGCGCGCATCCTCGGCCGTCTGGATCATGGGAATGACGACGCCGAGAGCGCCTGCGTCGAGCACGCGGCCGATGATGCCGGGATCGTTCCAGGGAACACGGACGATGGGGATGGCGGGCGTCAGATCAATCGCGCGGATCATGGCGAGCGCCGTCTCGTAATCCATGCAGCCATGCTGCATATCGACGAGAACCCAGTCGAACCCGTTCCGGGCGAGCGCCTCGGCGCTCAGAGCCTCGGGGATCATGCACCACGCGCCGAGCGTAACCTCGCCCGAAGCCCAACGGGATTTCAGGGAAACGCTCATCGACAACTCCCTTATGGCGGGTGCGCATCATTCGGCGCGGCTTCATGCGTATAAATGAGTGTCATCAGAATTGATGAAAGTCAACAATATGCGCGGGCCGCGCTACGCCTTG
>NZ_DAOKYX010000007.1:2162-21784 GCF_035325945.1 Parvibaculum sp. | reverse complement strand
CCCTCGATGGCGAGGGTGAGCATGGGACGCAGGCGGGAGAGGAACTGCCTCTTTGTGGCCATGCCGCCGAGCCAGCCGATCAGGTTGATGTAATAGATGCCGAAAAGGTTCTCGGCGGCGGTCTGAGGATCGACACTCGCGCGTATCTTGCCCGCCTTCTGGCCGGAGACGATGAGGTCGCCGATGCCGTCATAAACGATCTTCATCAACTCGCGCAGATCGTTGCGCCGCTCGGGGCTCGCCAGAATTGTGATCTCCTTGATCAGCACCTTGGCAAGGCCGACATCGCGATTGTGGTAGGCGATCATGGAGCCAAAGACCTCCATGAGCTGGTCTATCAGCGATGGCGTCGAGGAAATCTTCCGGAATGCCGCCTGCGAGGTCTCGATCATCTCGTCCTTGAAGACCATGATGAGAAGGTCTTCCTTCGACTTCGCATAGAGAAAGAGCGTGCCGGTGCCGATGTCGGCGCGTTCGGCGATCTCCTGCGTGGTCGTCTGGGCGAAGCCCTTGGTGGCGAACAGCTCCTTCGCGGCGGAGGTGATCCGTCTCAGCTTCTCCAGCTTGTTGCGTTCGCGCCGGCCCATGGGCGCGGACTCGCGGCCTGCCTGGGAGCGTGCCGCCGCTGGCTTCCTTTTCCGCTGTTCCGTCACCGCCCGTTACCTCTCCATTCTTGTCCCGATCAGGCTGAAGACAGAACATGTCGTTTGGGAAGGCATTGTCAATCCGGTTCCGACCGCAGGCAAAACGAACGTCCGGAGCCTCATGCGGCTTCGCTTGACAGGTTTCCGCCGGAATATAAACTGAGTGCAGTCATTATTGGCGCTCGGTCATAATCGCGCCAGATGCCGGGGGAGGCATCGGGACGGAAGAAGCCCGGACCATCGGGCCAGATCACGGGAGGGATCTCATATGCCAGCTCGCACGGCAGAGCAGTTTTTGCGTGGCCTGAAAGGCGCGCGCAACATCTGGGTAGGCTCGGACAAGGTTGAAGATGTGACGAGCCACCCGGCCTTCGCAGGCGCGGCGGAGGGCCTCGCGAAGATTTTCGATCTCCAGCACGAGTTTGCCGATGATTGCCTGATGCCCGATCCCGAAACGGGCGAGCCGATCAATGTCAGCCACATGATCCCGCGCTCGAAGGACGATATCCTTCGCCGCCACAAGGGGCTCGAACGGATCGCCGAATATACCGTCGGCGTGATGGGCCGCTCGCCCGACTACATGAATGTGACCTATGCCGGCTTTGCCGGTCGCGCCGACGAGTGGGGCGCCAATGGCAACGAGGAAGGGGCGGAGAACCTCGTCAATTATCAGAAGTTCCTCCGCCGCAACGACATTGCACTGACCCATACGATCATTCAGCCGACCATCGACAAGGCGCAGGGCGATGCGCCCCGGCCGGGAAACACCGTCGCGCTGCACAAGGTCGGCGAGACGGAGCATGGCATCATCGTGCGCGGCGCGCGCATTCTGGCAACTCTCGCGCCATTTGCCGACGAGCTTGCCGTCTATCCGGCCGCGCCCTTGCCCGAAGGCGCCGATGCCTATGCGCTTGCCTTCTGCATTCCGATGTCGGCGCCGGGTCTGAAGTTTATCTGCCGTGACAGTTGCGCCGGAACGCGCAACATCCACGACCATCCGCTTTCAGCGCGCTTCGACGAGCAGGATGCCTTCGTCATCTTCGACGATGTGGAAGTGCCCTGGGATCGCTTGCATATCAACTGCAACCTGCCTGTCTACAATCAGGTCATGACGACGGGCTGGTTCCCGAACATCATGCAACAGACCATGATCCGGGCACAGACCAAGCTCGAATTCGCCTGGGGTGTGGCCACGCGCATGTCGGAGGCCATAAACGGCTTGCAACCGCCCGCCATGCAGATGCTCGGCGAAATGTGGACGTTTTGCGAGTTCGCCCGCGCCTGCATTCAGACAGCAGAAGCAAACGCGCATGAATTCGGAAACGGCGTCTGGTTCCCGCAAGGCGCGCCGCTCGTCGCCCTCCGCGCGACATTGCCGACATGGTTTCCGCGCGTGAACGAGATCATCCGCCTCCTGGGTTCTCATAATCTGCTCGCCGCGCCGACACAGGCACAGCTTGCAGACCCCGAGCTGCGCCCGCTCATCGATCAGTTCATGCATGGCGCGGGCAATGTGAGCGCCGAGGCGCGCAGCCGCATCTTCCGCCTCGCATGGGATTTTGCCGGCAGCGCGCTCGCCAGCCGCAACGAGCAATATGAGCGCTTCTATCTCGCCTCCGGCGCGCGCAACCAGCAACTGGCGCATATGCTGGCAGAGCGGGCGCGGGCGGACCGGCTGGTCAACCGCTTTCTGACGGAAAAGACCGGCACTGAGGAAAACACAAACCAGCGTATCGCGGAGAAGGCATGATGAGCGGCAATATCGCAACGGTCGCAGGCGTTGAAGTCTCGACCGACCATTGGATCGACGGGCGGCGCGTTTCCTCGCCGCGGCGCTTCGCGAATATCTCTCCGGTCGACGGCACGCATATCGCCGACGTCGCGGCAGGCGGCAAGGCGGAAGTGGATCAGGCTGTCGCCGCGGCGCGCAGGGCCTTTCCCGCATGGGCGGCGCTGGGTCCGAAGGGACGCCTGCCGATCCTCAAGCGCTTCGCCGAAGGCATCAAGGCCCGCGCGAACGAGCTAGCTGCGGTCGAAACAATGGACAATGGATCGCTGTTGCTCGGCAATGTGCATCGCGTCGTGCCGCGCGCCGCGCAGAACATCGAATTCTTCGCCGAATGGGCGCTGACGCTCGAGGGGCACTCCATCGACTCGCCCGAAGTCGTCAACCATGTGAAATACGATCCGGCAGGCGTCGCGGCGCTCATCACGCCGTGGAACGCGCCGCTCATGCTGACCACATGGAAGGTCGGCCCGGCGCTCGCCGCTGGCAACACCGTCGTCGTGAAGCCGCCGGAGTGGGCGCCGCTCACCTGTTCGCTCATGGCCGATATCGCACATGCGGCCGGCATTCCGGCTGGCGTGCTCAATGTCGTGCAGGGCATCGGCGAGGAGGCGGGCGACGCGCTCGTCAACCATCCAGACGTCGATCGCATCAGCTTCACCGGCTCGACCGATACGGCGAAGATCATCGGACAGGCGGCCGCGCGCTCCATCACGCCGCTGAGCGCGGAACTCGGCGGCAAGTCGCCCTTCATCGTCTGTGCCGATGCTGACCTCGACGCAGCCGCGCAGACCGTTGCCGCGCAATACATGAATGCCGGACAGGTCTGCCTCGCGGGCACGCGCATCATGGTCGAGAAGTCCATCGAAGAGGGCTTTCTCGAGAAGGTTCGCGCCGCATCGAGCCACATGATCGTCGGCGATCCGCGCGACAAGGATACGCGCGTCGGGCCACTCATTCACAAGGAGCATTTTGAGCGCGTGGCAGGCTTCGTCGAAAGAGCGAAAGCGGATGGAGCGGTGCCGCTCTGGGGCGGCTCGCGCGCGAATTTCGGCGATCTCTATTTCCAGCCGACGCTCTTTGCCAATGTCGATCCTGCTCTCGAAATCGCGCAGCGGGAGGTTTTTGGACCCGTCCTCACCTGGCAGAGCTTCAACTCCGACGACGAGGTGATCGAACTCGCCAACAATACGAAATACGGCCTTGCGGCGACGCTTTTCAGCCGCAATGAGGCGCGCGCCACGCGCATCGCCTCGCAGGTCGTCGCGGGCACGGTATGGGTCAACTGCTTCTTCATCCGCGATCTTGCCGCGCCTTTCGGCGGAAGCCGGGACTCCGGCATCGGTCGCGAAGGCGGGAGCTGGAGCTTCGACTTCTATTCCGACATCAAGAACATATCGGTGCGCAAGAGTTCTTTCGCCTGACAGGCGGCACGCGCGGAAATGATTTTCAGAACAAGAATGAACTATGGGAGAATCGAATGTCGGTTTTGAACGGACCCCGCGAGGAATGGCGCAGAATCCTCCATCAAGGAACGCCCGTCTGGGTTCGCCCCGAAGGCGATATGCTGCGGCTTGGCGACGGCCGGATGGTGGCGGATGCCGAGGCAACTTACCTTCCGCCTTGCGATCCGACCAAGATCATCTGCATACACCTGAACTACGATAGCCGCCGCGTCGAGTTCAAGGCGCCGCCGCTCGTCACGCCAACCTATTTCCAGAAGCCGCTGACAACGCTTAATTCTCATCGCGGCTTTCTCAACCGTCCCGCCGATTGCCAGTACCTCAATTATGAAGGAGAGATCGCGGCAATCGTCGGCAAGCCGATGCGCAATGTCGCGCGAGAGGATGTCTGGGATCATCTCGCGGGCTTCGCTCCGGCAAACGATGTCGGCGCGCAGGATTTCCGCGACACGGATGCGGGCTCGATGCTGCGCGTAAAGGGACAGGACGGGTTCTGTCCCATTGGGCCCGGTATCGTCAGAGGCATCGACATCCGCAAGGAGCGCGTGCGCACCTATATCAACGGCAAGGTCGTTCAGGACGGGCCCGTCAGCGAGATGGTGTTTCCCATCGACTACATTCTTGCCGATCTCTCGCGGCACATCACCTTCCTGCCGGGCGACATCGTGCTCACCGGTACGCCCGCCAATTCGCGGCCGATGAACCCCGGCGATGTTGTCGAGGTCGAGGTGACGGGTATCGGCAAGCTCACCAACACTGTGCAGAGCGTTCCTGCACCCGCCCACAAAGTCGGCCACCAGCCGACGGATTCCGACGCCGTTCGTCGCGTCGCTCTCGGGCAATTCTGAGACGGGCATGGAGCAGGCAGGGGCAGCGGCGGAGTGAAAGCCGCCGGTGCCCTTGCGCATGCGCTTGCGATAGACTGCGGGAATGCAACGATCTCAGGAATGCAATCCCGAATGAAAACTGTTCCCTCTCTTGCCGGCTACAAGGCCGTCTCCCGTATCTATAATGCGCTGATGACCGGGCTCGTGCTGACGCTCGTCACGCGCAAGGGCGAAGATGCGGCGGCGCAATTCGTCCTCGGTCATTTCCGCCGCCAGCATCTTGAGAAGTTTCTGCCCGGCCTGAAGAAGCTCGGTCTGGACGGACTGCCTGACGCGGTCGCCTGCGCGCAATATCACTATTTCTCCAACGCGCTTGGCGGCGTCAAAACCGAGTATATGCCCGAGTCCGACAGCAAGGCCTGGGTTCGTTATCCGCCGCCGCGCTGGATCTGGCAGGGCGCGTCGATCTGCGCCGTTCCGGCCAAGGTCAATGAAGCCATGCTTCATGGCTGGCACGGGCACAACGGCGTGTCGCTCAGAAATCCACGCCTCGGCTTTGTGTGCACCGGGCAGACCGTGGAAGGCGCGCCGGGGCTTGAGGGCTATTACTACGATTATGGCCGCGAGATTGCGGAGAGCGAACGTGTGCGCTTCGCGCCGAACGAGCGCGCTCCCGATTTCGATGCGGCGAAGGCGCCGAAGCTCGATAGCGCGAACTGGCCCGAAGAGAGGCTGAAAAAAGTCGAGCGCGCCTATGCGATGGAATATGTCCGCTCGCTTGTGCCGACCATGCTCTCGCTCTTCGGCCCCGAGGAAACACGCGCGCATCTCGGTCGCGCGGCGCGGCTCATCGGCATGCAGTTCTATGACGAGACGGCGGAGCTTCTGGGCATCGCGCCGGGCGAGGTGCGCTCCTTCGCCACCTATCTTGCCGCCATGGCCGCCGCGCAGGGCGAGCAGGTGGAGATCGCGGAGGAGGGGAACGCGGTGACGATCCGCCAGAGCGGCTGGCGCCTCATGGATGGGATCGACCCGCATCCGGCTGCCTTCGAGGCCTGGAACCGGCTCTGGGAAGGAGCGCTCGCGGTCCATAATCGCAATCTGAAACTCGTCACGATGCGAAGTGACGAGGGCATTCTCTGGAAAGTGACAGCCTGAACCGGACGACGATCGCTCCGGCGCCCGATTTGATCCGGTGCCGGAGCATCGCCGCCATGTGACTGGTTTCTACTCGACGCCAGCCGCCTTCATGAGCGTCGGGATTTCGTCCCACGGCCGTTCCATCTGCGCCATCATGTGGTCGAGCGCCTGATTGCGCGGCGCGCTCGCCAGATAGAAACGCTCGTAAAGCTCGACGCGGCCGCCAAGGGCAGAGCCTGCAAAGTCCCATGCCGTGCGGAAAAGCGTGGCACGCTCGCGCGCGCTCATTCCGTTCGCACCCGGCATGAACGTCCTGACCAGATCCCCGATCTCCGGATTGTCGATGGCGTCGAGAGACGGCGTGGCGAGGAGGTTGTGCGAGCCGATGGTCTTGATGCAATCGTTTGCCCTGACCATCCAGCCGGGCATCATCGAGCGCGTGGCGCGCAAGGGGCGATCGTCGCAGAAGAAGGCGCCGTTGCCCCAGTCCCGCGCGCCCGCCTCGGCGGCCATGATCGCCGAGCGCGTGAGGGTCGCATAGCCCCAGAGTTCGCCGAGCATGGCGGCGACGTCCGGCCGCATCTCCGAATTGGTTGCCCGAGCCATGCGGGTGCAAAGCTCATAGGCGAATTCGAGCTTCACCGCGGCGCGAATGGCCGTCTGCTGCATGATGTTCGCGGCCCATCCGTGCCGCATCAGCCCGTTATAGACGTCGAGGTCGCCATCGATGAAGACGCGCTCGTTCGGAATCTCGACATCGTCGAAGATCATGAAGGCGTCCTGCTCGTCGAAGCGGCTGGAGAAGGGCCGGTCGCCCACAGGCGCGGTGACGCCGCAATGGTCTCGGCAAAGCGTGATGAGGCCCTTGGTGTTCATCGGGATCGAGAAGGCGAGCAACACGTCGGGATTGGTGCCTGCCGGCTGCGGCTGGCCTGGATAGACGAAGAGTTCGTCGGCGAACGGCCCGAGCGTCGCGAGGATCTTCGCGCCCCGCACGACGATGCTGTCCTTGTTGCGGCGCACGACCTTGAGCGCAAGCTCGCCATTGATCCCCTGCGTGTCGGGGATCGCCTTGTCGACGACGGGATGGATGATCGTATGCGTCAGCGAGAGATCCCTCTCGACGACCTCGCGATAGAAGCGCTTGAGCCTGTCGGAATAAGTCCTGTCGCCCCTGGACTCGAAAATGTCGCTGCGCGCCACGAAGCCGGCGAGGGTGACATTCACATAATCCGGCGTGCGGCCGAGCATGCCGGCGGAGTATCGCGCGAAGCGGTCGAAAGCCTTGTGGCGGCGTTTCAGGTCATCGGCGTTCTTCGGCACGATGAGGCTCGCGCTCATCGGCTCGCCCGTCTCCGGATCGGGCACAAGGCAGTCGTCGGCATGTTCGTTCTGCCAGTCGAAATATCCGGCCATGCCCTTGATCGAGCCAGCGAAGACCGGATGGCTCAGAATGTCCACCTTCTCGTTGCCGAGCCACACCGTGCGATCGTCGCGCAGCCCTTCGATATATTGCTTTCCCGTGCGTGCGGTCATGTTCTCTCCCTGCCGCTCCCTTGCCGAGCGACTCCTCTCCCGTTCGCCTGCCGGCGAAAGCCGAAGCAGGACGTTTTGATTTCATCTGTGAATGTCTGGGCGCGCGCAGGCGCGAGAGTCCTGCACACGCATGAGTGAGGCCTGGCGCCTATTCGGCCGCGACTTCCATCACGCCTTTCATGACGCCCAGCACCGGCTCATGGCCGTAAGTGTCGCGCTGGTAATATTCCGACTGGTGCGTTGCCGCCCGCGCGCCCCAGCCGATCTCGCACATCCAGCCCGACGGGTTCACGAAATAGAAGGAATACATATGGTCGTTGGCGTGCCGCCCCGGCGCGATGGCGACCGGAACACCGTTTTGCTGCACGACTTCATAAGCGAGCCCGACATCGTCGAAATTCTCCACCTCGATCATGAGATGGTTGATCCGCTTCTCGCCGGGCGGGCCGAAGGCGAGAGTGTGGTCGCGGCTGTTGCAGTGCAGGAACATCAGTTCGAAGGGGCGTGGCATGCCGGGCAGGGCGATCTTATATTCGACGCCGCCGCGCATGCCGAGCAGCTTGTAGAATTCATAGGTCTTCTCGAAACCGACCGTCTCACGCTGGATCAGATGTCCGAGGCCGCCATCGCCGGTCTTGAACCGGCCATGCATCCGCCGGCCGGGATGAAAGGGCTTGTCAGCCTGAACCTGCGGTCCATGAAATATTTCAATGGGATATCCGCTCGCGTCGTTGAGCTTCATCACTTCGAGAACGCGGCGTTCGTCCGCTTCTTCCGGTGAGCCGATGCGAACCTTGATCCCCGCTTCGGTGAGCTGCCTGTGCATCTGCCGGAACTCCTCCGTGCCGGCGACGCGAAAGCCGAGATAGTTGAGATCGTCCGTACCGTCCTCATCGACGATGAAACGGTGATGCCAGTAATCCATGCGGAAATAGCACCGGCCGGGCTCTCCTTCGTCCGCCACCTCCAGGCCGAGAATCTTCGAAGCGAAGTCTTTCCACTGGGCAAGGTCTTTGACTCCGAGCCCCATATAGCCAAGTTCAGTGACCTGAACCATCCGCGTATCCTCCCATATCGCATCCCGGCCGTCCGATCCGTCAGCGGAAGCTCGCATGACCGGCCCTCGGCGCCCGGGTCTCCTCGGTCACCAACTGTAATCACGGCCATCGAAAGCGCAAGAATAAAATGAGGGTACTCAGTTTTATAGGTGCTGCGGCAAGTCGGTCCGTGGGGGGAGCTTGAGGGGAGGCGAGGGAGCAAGCGGATGGATGAGATCTCGGCCGCATCTTCGCTCTTTCATTAAACTCCCTACACGGACGTATTTGGCTTCCGCACCATGCTCGGCTATTGAAGCCATGCTTCCATGTGACGAGAGTTGCCGGACAATTCACCTGTAACCGGCGCACGGATGCTTCTGTGTGGGCGGGCCCGAAACAGAAATGCGAAAGAAGTAGAGCGACAGAGAACGAAGCACCTGCTGCTTCAGCTTCTAACATCGCGCCCGATGGTGCTAGGCTTAGGGCGGACTTGGCCGTGAGCCGGGTCATGAGTAATGGGAAGGATCAAGACAATGGTCGCGCTTCCCTTGCCGAAATTGCCGAGCGAAATCTCCATCCTGCAATCGCTCGCGCTCGATCTGCGCTGGACATGGAGCCATGAAGGCGATGCCTTGTGGTCCTATGTCAACGAGCCATTATGGGAACGTACGCATAACCCCTGGGTGGTTCTCCAGAGCACGCCGGCGGAGCGGCTGAACTCGCTTGCCTGCGATCAGAAATTCCTCGACGAACTCTCGAGCTTTGTCGCCGCGAGGGAGCGCTATCTGCAGACGCCGGGCTGGTTCCGCCAGACCCATGCCGCCTCGGATCTGGGCGGCGTCGCCTATTTCAGCATGGAATTCGGCCTTGGAGCCGCCTTGCCGCTTTATGCGGGCGGATTGGGCGTGCTTGCCGGCGACTTTCTGAAAACGGCAAGCGATCTCGACATTCCGGCCATCGGAATCGGGCTGCTCTATCAGGAAGGATATTTCCGCCAGGTGGTGGACACAGAGGGCGCGCAGCAGGAATTCTATCCTTATAACGAACCGGCCGCGATGCCCATCGAGCCGGTCATCCTGCCGGAAGGCGGCTGGCTGCGCGTCTCGCTCGAGCTGCCTGGACGCACGGTGCTCCTGCGCGTATGGCAGGCGGCGGTCGGCCGTGTGAAGCTCTATCTGCTGGACAGCAACGACCTCCTCAACACACCTCCGGATCGAGGCATTACCGCGAAGCTCTATGGCGGCGGCACGGAAATCCGCCTCATGCAGGAAATCGCGCTCGGCGTCGGAGGCTGGCGCGTTGTGGACAGGCTTCATCCGGAAATCGAAATCTGCCATGTCAACGAAGGTCATGCGGCATTCGCGATCATCGAACGCGCGCGCCAGCTCGCCGTAAAGGAAAACATCAATTTCTGGGAAGCGCTGTGGGCGACGCGAGCGGGCAATGTGTTCACGACGCATACGCCGGTGGCCGCAGGTTTCGACCAGTTCCATGCCGGCCTCCTGCGCAAATATCTTCCCTATGTCGAAGGCGATGTGGCGGGGCGCGGCGTCAGGATGAATGATGTGCTGGCGCTGGGCCGGGCCAACGCGAATGACGACCATGAACCCTTCAACATGGCCTATCTCGCATTGCGGGGATCGGGCATGTGCGTGGGGGTGAGCCGCCTGCATGGCGAATTCAGCCGAAGAATTTTCCAGACGCTGTTTCCGCGCTGGCCCTCCTGCGAGGTTCCCGTGGGGCACATCACCAATGGCGTCCATGTTCCCACATGGGACTCCGCCGAGGCCGACCGCATCTGGACGGAAGCCTGCGGAAAGGAGCGGTGGCGCGCGCCTCAAGCTGCCCGCTGCGAGAACATGATGGGCGTGTCCGACGAAGAACTATGGGCGATGCGCGGCAAGGGGCGCGAAAGCGTGGTGAAGATCGCCCGCCGGAATCTGGCCAAACAGCTCCGGGAGCGTGGAGCGGACCCCGAAATCGTGCAGATGGCGGATGCAGCGCTCGATGCGAATGTGCTGACAATCGGGTTCGCCCGCCGCTTCACGGAGTACAAGCGAACAAACCTCCTTCTCCGCGATCAGGAGCGCCTTGGACGGATGCTGCTGAACGAAAGCCAGCCAGTGCAGATCATCGTGGCGGGCAAGGCGCATCCCGCCGATCTCGCCGGCAAGAGCATGATCCGGGAATGGATCGACTTTGCGCATCAGCCGCGCTTCCGCCGTCATGTCATCTATCTCGAGGATTACGATCTCGACCTTGCTCAGCATCTGGTGCAGGGCGTCGATGTCTGGATCAATACGCCGCGACGGCCCTGGGAAGCCTGCGGCACGAGCGGTATGAAGGTTCTCGTCAATGGCGGCTTGAACTGCTCGATCCTCGATGGATGGTGGGATGAGGCTTATGACCACGGTCTGGGCTGGGCCATCGGAGACGGCGGCGGCGGCGCCGTCGAACGTGTCGACGTGTTCGATGCAGAAAGCCTTTACGACCTGCTCGAGGCGGAGATCATCCCCGAGTTCTACGATCTCGATGCGACGGGCCTTCCCCGCAACTGGCTGAAAAGGATAAGGCGCAGCATGTACGAGCTGACGCCCCAGTTCAACGGTGCCCGCATGATCAGGGAATATGTGGAGAAGGCCTATCTTCCTCTCTCCAATAGCATCCGTAGACGGATGAAGGAAAAATGCGCGGACGCGAAGGCGATGAACCAGTGGTCGCGTACGCTTCACATGCGTTGGCCGACGCTTCACATCGGAAATGTGACGATCAACCGGAACGGAGAATCCTGGAACGTGATCGTGCCGGTTTACATGGGCGAGGTGATACCATCATCGGTCCGGGTGGAGCTTTTCGCGGATGCGAGTAACGGGCTCGATCCTGAAGTCGTGCTTCTGCACCAGGAGCAGGCTATTCCCGGTTCCAACAATGGTTACGTCTATGCAGGCGCCGTAAGCGCGTCACGCCCCTCGGATGATTACACCGTGCGCGTGGTGCCTCATCATCCGGATGTTTTCCTTCCGACCGAATTGCCGCTCATTTCCTGGCAGCGTTAGGCGGCGAAGTGCGGTGCGCAATCCGCGCGGAGATGCTCTTGCACGGCGGCGATGAGATCGGCACGCGCGGCATGACATAGGCAGCGGGCTTGTCGAGCGCCTGCGCGCAGCGCATCTCGGCTTCGATCTCTTCCCTTGCGCGGCGCCAATGTTCGGCTTCGTTGCCTTGCGGGCAACCTGCGCGCTTCCAGATCAGGTAGCTGCGCATTCTGATGAGTTCTTCGGAGATATCGGTCGGGTCGAAGCGGGCCATGGGGTGCTCCTCTGGATGAACTCGAACCATTGCCCCCATTAGCCATTCGCTGAAATCGCCCCGTCAGCGGCGCCGGACAGAAGAACTGCGCTCGCTTAGCTTGCAGCCTGCCGGACCGATTGCAAAGCGCTATCTTCCGATGGGACATGGTAACGCAGGCGGGGTACTGGCGCGCCGGCAAGGTCGTTGTAGTACGCCGCATATTGCGCGGCGCTACTGCGCCAGCTGAAATCCTGCCGCATTGCCTGCGCCTGAAGCCGCCGCCAGATGAGCGGTTCCATGTAGCAGGCAAGAGCGCGATCAAGCGCTGTAATGAGGCTGATTAGATTCGCATTATCAAAAACGAAACCCGTCGCTGTCCGGTCGATGATGGTGGCGGCGCTCGTATCGACGACCGTATCGGCGAGCCCGCCGGTGCGCCGGACGACAGGCAGCGTTCCGTAGCGCAGCGCATAGAGCTGGGTAAGGCCGCAAGGCTCATAGCGCGCCGGCGCCAGCAGGATGTCGCTCCCGGCCTGAAGGCGATGCGCCAGCGCTTCGTCATAGGCGATATGCGCCGCAACATGCCCGGGATATTTCGCCTGCGCTTCCACGAAATCTTTTTCCAGTTCCGGATTTCCCTGACCGAGCAGAACGAATTGCGCATCCCGCTCGACGATCAGGGGCAGGGCGTCCAGAATGACATCGGCCATTTTCTGATGGGTGAGGCGGCTGACAAAGCCGATCAGCGGCGCGTCGGCGCGGACAGGCAGGCCGAATTCTCGCTGAAGCTCCGCCTTGCAAATTTTCTTGCCTCCAATGTCGCCCGTGCGGAACAAGTGAGGCAGATAGGGATCGCTTGCCGGGTCCCAGGACGCATCGTCGATGCCATTGAGAATGCCCGAAAAGCTGACGGATCTCGTGCGCAGAAGCCCATCGAGCCCGCAACCGAATTCTGGCGTGATGACTTCCTTCGCATAGGTCGGGCTCACCGTCGTCAGCCGGTCGCCATAGCACAGGCCTGCTTTCAGAAATGACGCCTGCCCGTAATACTCGATATTGCCGCTGAGGAAACAGTCGGCGGGCACGCCGATGGCGGGCAGGATTTCCGGCGAGAAATTGCCTTGAAACGCCATATTATGCACGGTGAATATCGTTTTTGGTCTTGCGCCGCCCTCACGGGAAAGCAGGAGGGGCAGAAGCCCCGTATGCCAGTCGTTCGCATGCACGACATCCGGCTGCCAGCCAAGGCATGTTCGCTCCATTGCAAGCTCGGCGCCCACATGGGACAGGAATGCAAAACGCAGCGCATTGTCCGGCCACTCCTGCCCGTCGCTGCGTAGATAGAGGCCACCTTCGCGCCGGTAGAGAGAGGGCGAGTCGATCAGAAAGACTGGAACATCCGAGGTGGGAAGGCGCCCGACTACTAGCGTTGCGTCGGAGATGCCAAGCAGCGGTGCGAGCCTTGCGATCGCGCGCGGCCTTTCGACTTGCGCCAGTGCGCTCGGATAGCCAGGCAGAAGCAATCGCACATCTATGTCTTGCTTCTTGAGAGCTATTGGAAGGGCTCTTGAAACATCGGCAAGGCCGCCAGTCTTCGCCAATGAACAAACTTCTGACGTGACGAAAAGCACTCGCATGTATGTACCGCGCAGGTTTGGGTTGCTCAGCTTAAGCGGCCGTCTTCCCCCCGCGATTGATCGAAATCATGCCAGATGAAATTTTCTGATCGTAGAATGCCGCACGCGCACGAGGCTCGATATGCCCGTCTTTCCAGAGTCAGGAATTTCCATGCGACGGAGCAGGCGGCGATCCCGATCTTTGTTTGCATCACATTGCGATCGGATCGCCTCGCTCGTCAACGGCGATGAATGCGATCCGTTCTCTTTCCTCGGCATGCACAGGAATGAGAGCGGCGAACTCGTCCTGCGCGCGTTCCATCCCGGCGCGACCGCCGTTTCGATCATCGACCGGCAGACTGGAGCCGAGCTCGCCGAACTGGTTTGTGTGGATTCTTTGGGCTTTTTCGAAGCGAGCTTGGGTTTGGACCGCGCATTCTTTCCCTATCGATTACGGGTAAGTACGGGCGAGACATCGCAGACGATCGACGATCCCTATTCGTTTCCGCCGCTTCTCACTGAAACGGATATCTACCTTCATGCCGAAGGAAACTATCTCTTTTCCTACGAGAAGATGGGCGCGCATCCGATGGTAAGGGAAGGTGTGGCTGGCACGAATTTCGCCGTCTGGGCACCGAACGCGCGTCGCGTAAGCGTCGTTGGCGATTTCAACGAGTGGGATGGGCGGCGCCAGCCCATGCGACTGCATCCGGGAGCGGGGCTCTGGGAAATCTTTTTACCCGGTGTCGGCGTAGGCGCGCTTTACAAATATGAGATCAGGACGAAAACGGGAGAAACGCTCCTCAAGGCCGATCCCTTTGCCTTCGAGGCGGAGCGCCCGCCGAAAACCGCGTCGGTTATTTCCGCTGCGCTGCCGGAGCCTCGCCGCGCGCCTCATGCCTCGCCGCGCACCGACCGCCATGCGCCGGTTTCGATCTATGAGGTGCATTTGGGTTCGTGGCGTCGCGTACCGGAGGAGGGTGGGCGCTCGCTCCGCTACGGGGAGCTTGCCGACACGCTCGTGCCATATGTCAAGGACATGGGGTTCACCCATATCGAGCTGATGCCTGTCAGCGAGCATCCTTTCGACGGCTCTTGGGGCTACCAGCCGACGAGCCTTTTCGCACCGACCAGCCGATACGGAACGCCGTCCGAGTTCCAGAAATTCGTCGAGCGCTGTCACGATGAAGGTATCGGCGTGATCCTCGATTGGGTCGCGGGACATTTTCCGAATGATCCGCACGGCCTGTCGAATTTCGACGGCACGCATCTCTACGAGCATCAGGATCCGAGGGAAGGGCTGCATCCCGACTGGCACACCCATATCTACAATTTTGGGCGCAATGAAGTGCGTGGCTATCTCTTGTCGAACGCTCTTTTCTGGTTGTCCCGATATGGCGTTGACGGGTTGCGTGTCGATGCGGTCGCCTCGATGCTCTACCGCAATTACAGCCGGAAGGAGGGCGAGTGGATTCCGAATATCCATGGCGGCCCTGAAAATCTGGAGGCGATCGGCTTTCTCCACCGCCTCAACGAAGCCGTCTACGCACGGCATCCGGACGCCCTCACTATCGCGGAAGAGTCGACGGCGTGGCCCATGGTGTCGCGCCCCACATATCTCGGCGGGCTCGGCTTCGGCTATAAATGGAATCTCGGCTGGATGCACGACACGCTGTCCTACATGGCGAAGGAGCCTGTGCATCGGAAGTATCATCACGATCGGCTGACCTTCGGCCTGCTCTATGCGTTCAGCGAGAATTTCATTCTGCCGCTCTCGCATGATGAGGTCGTCCACGGCAAGGGCTCGCTCCTCGGCAAGATGCCCGGCGATCGCTGGCAAAAATTTGCCAATTTGCGCGCCTATCTTGCCTTCATGTTCACGCAACCGGGCAAGAAACTTCTCTTCATGGGTGGCGAGGTCGCGCAGGAACGCGAATGGAACCATGACGAGAGTCTGGATTGGCATCTGTTCGAGGACGGGATGCATGCAGGCGTGCAGGCGCTGGTGCGTGATCTGAACCATCTCTATCGCAATGCGCCGGCGCTTCATGAACGCGATTGCGAGGCGGAAGGCTTTTCCTGGATCGACTGCAACGACGCGGAGGCCGGCGTCGTGTCCTATATTCGCCACGCTGCCGAACCCGCCGATCTCATGGTGATCGTCTGCAATTTCACACCGGTCGTGCGCAACGACTATGTTGTCGGCGCGCCACGGCAGGGCGCCTATCGGGAAGTGCTGAACTCCGACGCCCGCTGCTATGGCGGAAGCGGCATTGGAAATTCAGGCATGGTCGTTGCGCACGACGTGCCCGCTCATGGCATGGCGGCGTCCCTGTCGCTCACCCTGCCTCCGCTTGGTGTCCTCATCTTGCAACCGGAGAACGTACCGCCGTGATGAGAAGCCGGACGCTGGGAGAGGGGCAGCCTTACCCGCTGGGCGCAACGCCCGACCAGCGCGGCGTGAACTTCGCGATTTTCTCCGCCAATGCCGAGAAGGTCGAGCTTTGCCTTTTCGACAGTGCCGGCCAGCGCGAGCTGGCGCGACACTCGCTGCCGGAACGCACAGGCGACATATGGCATGGGCATCTTCCGGGTGGCCGTCCGGGTTTGCTCTATGGCTATCGCGTATATGGTCCTTACGATCCCTGGAATGGCCATCGCTTCAATGCGAACAAGCTTCTGATCGATCCTTATGCGCGCTCGCTCGATCGCTCATTCGAGTGGAACGACATTCACTGCGGCTACATTCCCGGGGACTCGCGCGAGGATCTGTCATTCGACACCCGCGACAATGCGGCGCTCATGCCGAAGTGCCGGGTGATCGACCCGACCTTCTCATGGTCGAGCGATTCAGGACCGCTTACGCCCCCGGCGAACTCAGTCATCTACGAGCTTCATGCGCGCGGCTACACCATGCTCCATCCCGCTATCGAGAAGAGCATGCGGGGGACCATGGCGGCGCTACGCCAGCCCGACATCATCAGCCACTTGCAGAGCCTCGGGATAACGGCCGTTGAATTTCTTCCACTTCATCCAGCCGCGACGACGCGCGTTCTGGCGCACAACGGATTGCATGAATACTGGGGATATAATTCGATCAACTTCTTCGCGCTCGATCCTCGCTTCCTGATGAATGGCGATATCGATGATTTTCAAAAAACCGTTCGGGCTTTTCACGAAGCGGGCATTGAGGTCATCCTCGATGTCGTCTTCAACCATACGGGCGAGGGAGACGAGTTTGGCCCCACGCTTTCCTTTCGCGGCATCGACAACGCATCCTATTACTGTCTCGCTGAGGACAGGCGGCGCTATGTCGATTTTACCGGCTGTCGAAACACGCTCAATTTCGAGCATCCGCGCGTTCTACAAATGGTTCTGGATTCCCTTCGCTACTTCGTGAAGGAGATGCATGTCGATGGCTTTCGCTTCGACCTTGCCGTCAGCCTTGCACGCAAACATCACCATTTTTCGCAACAGGCCCCGTTCTTCGACTGGGTCATGCAGGACCCGACGCTGGCACAAACGAAGCTCATCGCGGAGCCTTGGGACCTCGGACCCGACGGATATCAAGTCGGCGCGTTCCCGCCTCCCTGGAGCGAGTGGAACGACAAGTATCGCGACGGCGTGCGCAAATTCTGGCGCGGAGAGCCGGGCGTCGTCGGCGATCTCGCATTCCGTCTGTCCGGTTCGAGCGACATATTCGGAGGGCGAGGGCGCCGACCGACGGCGAGTGTGAACTTCATCACCGCCCATGACGGTTTCACGCTCGAAGATCTCGTTACCTATGAGCGGAAGCGCAATCTCGCCAATATGGAAGACAATGCCGACGGCACGGATGCCAATTACAGCTGGAACTGCGGCGTGGAAGGGCCGACCGAGAACCGAGAGATTGTCGAACTTCGCCAGCGGCAGAAGCGCAATCTGATGGCGACGCTTCTCCTCTCGCAGGGAATTCCGATGCTCCTCGCGGGCGACGAATTCGGGCGAACGCAGCATGGCAACAACAACGCCTATTGCCAGGACAACGAGATCGGCTGGGTCGACTGGACGAAGCTCGACAAGGGCCGACCCTTCCTTGCATTCGTTCAAAAGCTGATCGCGTTTCGCGCCGCTCATCCGGTTTTTCGTCGAAATCGCTTCTTTCATGGCGACCACATCGACGGCGGCGGCATGCGGGACATCGCCTGGCTCTCCGCCACGGGAACGGAGATGATGGACGAGGATTGGCGCAAGGACGGTCTTCACTGCCTCGGCGTTCTCTATGCGATACCTCCGATGGAGGTTGCCCCCGCCGACCCGGAACGGCCGGTGAGACACGCGCTCCTGCTCCTGATGAATGCGGAGAACAGCGCGGCGAACTTCGTGCTGCCTGAGACGCAGCCCGACAAGATCTGGAAGTGCCTGCTCGACACAAGATCGAACGAGGAACCGGTGAACGTCCGCTTTAATCCGGGCTCGGCATTTCCACTTGCCGCCCACTCGCTTGCACTTCTCGCCAGCGAAAATTGAGGATCGCTCCTCATGTACAGCGACGAAACCCTGATCCGTCTTGCCGATGCAGCGGGCATAGAGCCGCGCTACTGGGATATTCTGGGGCGCCTGCACGAGGCGACGTCCGAGACGCTACGCGCGCTGCTCGAAGCGCTGGGAATTCCCGCGCAGACCGATGCGGACGCGGCGGCAAGCCTGTCCCGACTGATTGCGGAGCCGTGGCGAAACGTTCTCGCTCCGGCGATCGTCGGGCGCGAGCATGACGAGATCGAAGTTTCGTTTAGATTGCCGGCCGCGGAAGGCACCGGATCGATCAGATGGTGCATAAGGCTTGAATCGGGCGAGATTGAAACGGGGGAAGCGGCGCTCGCCGACATGCCGGTCGAGGAATCCGGATCGATCGATGGTTTACCCATCAGCTTGCGCCGCTTGCGGCTTCCGCCGCTTCCGCCCGGCTATCACGAATTCCGTCTCGAGAGTTCGGGCGAGGCGATAGCCACATTGATCGTTGCGCCAATGCGCTGCCATTTGCCGGCAAAATTCGCATCGGCGCCGTGCTGGGGCCTTTCAACGCAACTCTATTCTCTCAATACGCAGGAAAACTGGGGCATGGGAGATTTTGGCGACCTCCGTATGCTGATCGAAAAATCTGCATCCATGGGCGTGGATGCAATCGGCCTCAATCCTTTGCACGCGCTCTTTCTCGACACGCCGGAGCAGGCGAGCCCCTATTCGCCGAACAGCCGACTTTTCCGCAATCCGCTTTATCTCGCCCCCGGCTCCATGCCAGATTTTCTGGAATCGAGCGAGGCACGCGCGCTTTTCGACATGCCGGAAATGATGCGCGCGCTCTCGATTTCGCGTGACGGATCGCTCGTCAACTACAAGGCCGTCGCCACCCTCAAGCTCGCGCTGCTTCAGCTCATGCGCCGAAGTTTTGAGGAAAAACACCTGTCCGAAGAAAGCGGGCGAGGGCGGGAGTATCGAAATTTCCTCGAGCAGGCCGGTGTCGCGCTCGAGCGCTTCGCGACCTTTCAGGCACTGGCCGAGCATCTGGGCACGCATGATTGGCGGCAATGGCCAGTTGGCTACAGAGATTGGGCGTCGCGCGAGGTGCGCGCCTTTCAGGCGGCTCAGTCTGGGAGAGTTGCCTTCTTCAAATATCTTCAGTGGCTCTGTGAAGAGGCATTTTCCGGGACGGCGAAACTCGCGCGTGCGCGCAGCATGGCGGTCGGCCTCTGCAACGATCTCGCCATCAGCGTCGACGCTTCCGGCGCCGATCACTGGGCCAATCGCGATCTATTCGCGGGTCAGGCTCGCGTCGGCGCGCCGCCTGATCCATTCAACGAGCTGGGGCAGGAATGGGGCGTCGTTCCGCTTATTCCGCACCGGCTCAGAGCCACCGGCTACGCGCATTTCATAGCGCTTCTGCGCGCCAATATGCGGCATGCGGGCGCCTTGCGCATCGATCACATCATGGGGTGGCAACGGCTCTTCATGATCCCGGCCGGGGCTTCGCCCTCGGATGGCGCCTATGTGAGATTTCCGCTGGACGATCTGATGGCGATCGCCGCTCTGGAAAGCCGGCGCAATGAGTGTCTTATCATTGGCGAGGATCTCGGGACTGTTCCCGCGGGCTTTCGCGAGCGCATGTCCGCAGCCAACATTCTTTCATGCCGCGTTCTTTATTTCGAGCGGGCCCATGACCGCTTTCACCGGCCGGAGGAATATCCCGCGCTCGCATCCGTCTCCGCCTCGACGCATGACCTGGCGACGTTGCACGGCTTCTGG
>NZ_DAOKYX010000007.1:0-2062 GCF_035325945.1 Parvibaculum sp. | reverse complement strand
GGCGAGGAGCATCAGGCGAACTTGCCCGGCAGCACGACCCAATATCCGAACTGGCGCCGGCGTCTTTCCCGTGACCTGTCGGAACTCTTCAGCGATCCCGCCATTCGCCGCCAGATGGAAGAAATCACCGCCGAGCGCGCCCATCGCCGGTAATTGTCGATTGGCATCGGAGACGAATCTTGCCAATGGGTGTGCTGCGCTGTGACGGCCAGGAGAGCTTCAAGGTTCTCGCCTTGAGCGACCGCTGTCGACGGCCTCCAAACATTGTCTATCGCTTCTACAGCCCGCCGGGAACCATGACGAAATTCAAACGGCTTCCGATGATTGCCTTCAGCCTGATTGCGGCTTCATTCCATCCGGCGATCGCCGCCGATCGCGCGGACGACATGGTGGTCGCCGGAGCGGGCGAGGGCATCGTAATGTTCGGCGGCATTGGCTATACGTGGCTGAGGGGCACCGAGCTCGTTTATTCCTCCACGGGCGATCGGATCAGCCAACTGGACTGGGAAACGCAGGCTCCGGCACTGACCGGAACATTGAAGGCCAGGCTGAGCGACTTCTGGACGGTTTCGGGTACGGCAACGATCGGCTTCTCGGGCGACAGCCATATGGAAGACCGTGACTGGCTGACGCCGTTTTCACCGAGTTTCGATTTTGACGACTGGTCGGATCTTTCGGTCCATCCGGACACGAAGCTGGATCGCTATATCGATCTGAGCATCGCCGTCGGCCGGGATTTCGCGATCAGTGACAATGCAGTGGTCAATCTGCATGGCGGCCTCAAATACACCGATGTGAAATGGACCGCTTATGGCGGCTCTTTCGTCTACAGCACCAACGGTTTTCGAGACGACGTCTTCAGCCTCGTCAATGGCGAGCGGAACATCACATTTGAGCAGCGCTATCCGGGCGTCTTCCTCGGCGCTGAAACGACCGTCACCGGCGGCCGATGGGCGTTCACGGGTTTGCTGCGTGGAGGCATGACCGTCGGCGCGACCGACACGGACCATCACTGGTTGCGCGATCTGCGCTTTGAAGACAAATACGGCGCCATTTCATTTCTGTCGCTGGGCGCGAGAGTGGATTACAGCGTGCTGAGCGAGACGCGCGTCTTCCTTGCGGCGAACTACGACAAGTATTTTCGCAAGGTCGGCAACTCCGACTTCTACGACATCAATACAGGCGAGCATCTCGGAGGCGAAAAGAAAAGCGCCGGCGCGAAGTTCGAGGCTTTCACCGTCTCATCCGGCGTGCGGATAGCTTTCTAGGCGTTGGTCGATATCAATCTGAATTGTCTCTCGCCGATAGCAGGCCAGTAAGAGGGTCTACGTGTTTCCATCCTCTGTCACGGCTTGAGGTATTTCGCCTTAAGTTCCTTAAGCATGTCATGAAGCTGTTCGTGGCGACCCGCACCCATTACGTTCTCTTCATGACGCTCAAAGGCGGAAACGAGGCCGTCCATGATTCCCGACGCAACGACGCGATCGGCCATGGGAAAGAGGATAGTGTTTTCCTTCTCGATATGTGCCCTCATGTGGGCGGCATAGGCTATCGCTGCTTTGGAAAATTGTGTCGGCGAGATCACTGGATCGGCTGCATCGGCCATTGCCGCAACTAGTGCGCGGCCCTGTTCGTGTTCCGAGAGCATAGCCGATACCAGCCCTCCGTCTTCCGGCAGGCCTGCTTCAACGATTGCAGGAAACAACAGGCCTTCTTCCTTGCCATGGTGGCAAGTGTCCGCAAATTCCCGCAGGAACCCCAGAAAACGCATCACGTCCGCTGATGTCGCGTCTCCTTGGCTTGCCTCGTCGGAAATTTTATCGAGGATTTTAAGGGCCATCAGGATGGCATCATGTTCGTGCTTCAGAACATCAATAGCCTCACTCACAATAGCCTCCCATAGATTTTATCGCGTGGACTGAATGGTCAAGCATCAGACATAGAGCTGGTTCATTCTCTCGACCAGTTCAAGATCCTTGATCAGGGGGCCGCAGGCGGTTTCGGGGACACGAAGTTTGGGAGTCGTAATGGAAGCGGAGGGGGCGGCAATGTGTCCGGATTC
>NZ_DAOKYX010000006.1:30259-126776 GCF_035325945.1 Parvibaculum sp. | reverse complement strand
CGAAAATGCGGGCAGAGGAATAAAGCATTTTCAGGCGAAGTGGATACCGGTTCGCCGCGCTGGCGATCGTCCGGCCCCTGCCATTGCCAAATTGCGCCTTCCAGCGCAAGGTCGGCACGATTTCACCCGAGCGCAGCGAATATGAAGCCCCAGACCCCTCGCGCATCCCGCCTCGCCCCCGGCCTCTATGTCACGGCGACGCCCATCGGCAATGCTGCGGACATCAGTCTGCGCGGGCTCGAAGTGCTGCGCGAGGCCGATCTTGTTCTCTGCGAGGATACGCGGGTGACGGCGAAGCTCTTCGCCATTCACGGTATCTCGACGAAGATGGCGCCCTATCACGATCACAATGCCGCCGAGATGCGGCCGAAGATCCTGAACCGGCTCGCGGCGGGCGAGGCGATCGCACTTGTTTCGGATGCAGGTACGCCGCTCATCTCCGATCCCGGTTACAAGCTCGTGCGCGAGGCGGTGGAGGCCGGTCACATGGTGACCGCGCTGCCCGGCGCCTCCTCGGTGCTCGCCGCGCTCATGGTGTCCGGCCTTCCGACCGATCGCTTCCTTTTCGCGGGCTTCCTCTCCGCAAAGCGCGAGGCGCGGCGCAAGGAGCTTGCCGAGCTTGCGACGGTTCCGGCAACGCTCGTCTTTCTCGAAAGCGCGAACCGCCTCGCCGCCTCGCTTGCCGACATGGCGGAGGCGCTTGGCGAGCGCGAGGCTGCGGTTGCCCGCGAACTGACGAAGAAATTCGAGGAGGTGCGGCGCGGGCCGCTTGCCGAACTTGCGCGTCATTATGAGGAAGCGGGCGCGCCCAAGGGCGAGATCGTCATCGTCGTCGGCCCGCCAGCCGCCCGCGCGCCGCTCTGCGCGCATGAGATCGACGCCATGCTCGAAAACGCCCTTGCTCGCGCGAGCCTCAAGGATGCGGTGGCCGAAATCGTGGCGATGACGGGGCTTCCCCGCCGCGAGATCTATGCCCGCGCGCTCGCCCTTTCGCGGAACGGCGACTGATGCGGGGCCGTGCGGCGCGGGGCCGCGCCGCACATGAGGCGGGCTTGCGCGCGGAGGCGCTGGCCGCGCTCGTCCTTCGCCTCAAGGGCTATCGCATCCTCGCCCGGCGCATCAGGACCAGGGCCGGTGAAATCGATCTCATTGCCCGCCGTGGCCGGACGATCGCCTTCGTCGAGGTCAAGGCGCGCGCCGGTCTTGACGGCGCCGCCGAGGCGCTGCTGGCCCGCCAACGCGCCCGTCTCGTCCGTGCGGCCGAACTCTTCGTGGCTGGCCGCCCCGCCCTCTCCGGCCTCGACATGCGCTTCGACATGGTGCTGGTCGCGCCCCGTCGCTGGCCGCGCCATCTCGCCGATGCCTGGCGGCCCTGATCGATTCCGGCGACGGGCGGGGACATTCGGGCCCCGCGCCGCCATAATGTCGCCTCATGCGGATTGTCACCTCCGAACATGGATTCGTGTGACGAAAAGGGATGGAACCCATGCGCTATCTGCCGGAGCAGCTTTCCGCCTTCGCCGCCGGGCGGCGTTCGCTTGTAGGTGTGACGCTTCTCTCGGCGCTATGCGCCTCGGCCTGCGTGCCCCTCGTGATCGGCGCGGGCGCCACCGGCGGCGTGATGGCGGCTCAGGACAGGGGCCTCGAGCAGGGTGTCAACGACAATGAAATCGCCTTCGAGATCAATCGCAAGCTGGCGGAAAAGGATTCCAGGCTCTTCAGGCGCGTGTCCACGCAGGTTTCGCATGGCCGCGTCGTCCTGCTCGGCTTCGTCGAGAAGCCGGAGGATCGCGCCGCCGCCACCAAGGTCGCCTGGGGAGTTGGCGGCGTGAAACAGGTGATCGACGAATTGCAGGTCGGCCAGGGCCGCAGCTTCTCCGAAAGCACCGACGACACGCTCATCACGACCAAGCTCCGCGCCGCCATCACCGGCGACAACCGCATCGTCAGCATCAACTATTCGCTCGAGACGCTGCGCGGTACGGTCTATCTCATGGGCGTCGCACAGGATCAGGCGGAGCTCAATCGCGTCATCGCGCATGCGCGGGGAATCTCCGGCGTACGCAACGTCATTTCGAATGTTCAGGTAAAATCCTCCGCTGTCGCGCAATGAATCGCTAACGAATCCGGCCGCGATTTGATTGTTGGCCTTGCCGTCCCGCCGCCTCCCGCGCCATGATCCGGCATGGGCAAGGCGGAAGACGATATCGAGGCTGAACTGCGCGCGGCGGGCGAAGCGCCCGACGAAGACCTCGACCTCGCTTCGCTGGCACTCGCGCTTGCGCGTCTCGACAGACCCTCCGAACCTCTCGCGCCTTACCAGGATCATCTGGCGGAACTGGTGAATGCGGCGCGCGCGGCGCTCGGCAGCGCGGACCCCTCGCGTGCCGAGAATACCGCCATCGTCTCGGGCGCTCTCTCGGGCGTGCTCGCCGGCGAATTCGGCTATCGCGGCGACGAGATGAATTACGACGATCTCCGCAACGCCAATCTCATGTATGTGATCGACAGGCGCAGAGGCTTGCCGGTCACGCTCGGCATTCTCTATCTGCATGTCGGGCGCCTGCTCGGCCTCGATATTTGCGGGCTAAATTTCCCGGGCCATTTCGTGCTCAGGCTTCAGACCGGCGCGAGCGCGTCGATCATCGATCCCTTCAATCGCGGCGAAACGCTTTCTCCCGCCGATCTTCTTCGGCTGATCCGTGACATCGAGGGGCCGGGGGCGACGCTTTCGCCCGATGTCTATGCGTCCGTGACCTCGCGCGAAATTCTGCTGCGGCTCCAGAACAATATATTGAGCCGCGCCATCCGCCTCGGCGAACTCGATCATGCCCGCCTCGTCGTCACACGGATGATCTGGCTGGCGCCACGCCGCGCCGGCCTTCACTTCGAGCTGGGGCGCATCGAGGTCCATGCCGGACGCATGGCCGCCGCCGCCACCGCCTTCGAGATCTGCCGCAGCATGGCGTCGGACGATGGCGAGATGCGGATCGCCGGCATGGCCGAGGAGGCGCTGCGGCGCCTCAGGTCGAAGCTCAACTAGAGCGTTTCCAGCAGAAGAGGAAACCGCTTTTGCGGCTCGGAAGGGCGACGGCTCAGGATGTGCTAGAAGCCGTCCGGGCGCGGCATGGGCATGGATTGCATCGTCATGATGAAGGCGCGGATCGCCTCGCCCGTTCCGGTCAGAACCATTTCGACGCCGACGGTCGCCACGATGAGGCCCATGAGCCGCGTGATGACGGTCATGTTCGTCTGCCCGAGCGCGCGCACGATCTTGTGGGCCTGGCGGAACATCAGATAGGTCACGCCCGCGATCACCGCGAAGGCGCCGATCGAGACGAGCGTATAGGCAAAGCCCGGATGCGCCGAAAAGCTCACCGCCGTCGCGATCGTGCCCGGCCCTGCGATCATCGGCATGCCGAGCGGCGAGATGGCGACCGAAAGCCGGGCCTGCAGCACGTCGGGCGGCGGCGTGCCCTCTCCTTCCACCTGATGCGGAATATGCGCGGCCGAGGAGCGGCCCTGCAGCATCTGAAAGCCGATGATCGAGACGAGGATGCCGCCCGCGATCCGCAGCGCGGCGATGGTGACGCCGAAGGTCTCGAAGATGAGCTTGCCCGCGACGCTGAACAGGATGACCACGGTGAGCGCCGTCAGCACGCTGTTCTGGGCGATGAGCCGCTGGATGCGCTGATCCTCGCCGGATGTCAGCGCGATGAAGATCGGCGTGCTCGAAATCGGATTGGCAATGGCGAAATAGCCCGCAAGCGCGGTCAGGCCGAAAGTGACGAGATCGTTCATCCTGCGCGGTACTCCGGACATTCGCTGCCCGATGGTCGCCCGTCTCGCCTCATTGCGGGCCGCTTCCCATCTTGCAATGATCATATAGTAACGAAATACGCTAGAAGAACGCCATCGCCATCACCGCTATCAGAAGCCCGGAGCCTCCATGAGCCTCAAAGTCGCCATTCAGATGGACCCGATCCATACGATCAACATCAATGCGGATTCCACATTCGCGCTGGGTCTGGAGGCGCAGGCGCGGGGCCATGAGCTTTATTATTACGAGCCGCGCGAACTCTCCATGCGCGACGGGCGCGTCTATGCCCACGGCCGCTCGATGACGCTGCGCCGCGAGATCGGCAACCACTCGACGCTCGGCAGCCTCGAAAAGCTCGAACTCGAAAAATTCGACGTCGTGCTGATGCGTCAGGATCCGCCTTTCGACATGGGCTACATCACCGTGACCCATATGCTCGAGACGATCCATCCCCGCACGCTCGTGGTGAACGATCCGGCCGAGGTAAGGAACGCGCCGGAGAAGCTCTTCGCGATCCGCTTCGAGGGGCTCCTTCCGCCGACGCTCATCAGCCGCGACCCGCAGGAAATCCGCGCCTTCCGCCGCGAGTTCGGCGACATCATCGTGAAGCCACTGTTCGGCAATGGCGGCATGGGCGTCTTCCGCCTGCGCGAGGGCGACGAGAACCTGAACTCGCTGCTCGAAATGTTCGGCCAGATGAATCGCGAGCCCGTCATCGTGCAGCAATATCTCCCCGATGTGCGCAAGGGCGACAAGCGCATCATCCTGGTCGATGGAAAGCCCGTCGGCGCCGTCAATCGCGTGCCGGCGGCCGACGAGGCGCGCTCCAATCTCCATGTCGGCGGCATGGCGGAAAAGACCGTGCTGACGAAGCGCGAGCACGAGATCTGTGAGATCATCGGCCCCGATCTCAGGAAGCGCGGCCTCATCTTTGTCGGCATTGATGTCATTGGCGACTATCTGACCGAGATCAACGTCACCTCGCCAACCGGCATTCAGGAGATCGACCGCTTCGACCAGACCAACATAGCCGCCACCGTCTGGGACGCGATCGAGGCGCGGAGGTAGGAATGGGCACATCGGACAAGCGCACGCGCTATCGCGAGAACCTGCAAGGGGAAGTCGATGGCGCAAGCCTCTACCGGGCGCTTGCCGATGTCGAAACCGATCCGAAGCTCGCCGAGGTCTATCGTCGCCTCGCCGCTGTCGAGGAAAGCCACGCCAGATATTGGGAGAAGGAGCTTGCGCGGCTCGGCGCCCGCATTCCGGGGCTGAGGCCCGGCTTCAGGACCCGCGCGCTCGCCTTCCTCGCCCGGCGCTTCGGCCCGGCCTTCGTTCTGCCCGTCATCAACACGCTCGAACAGTCCGATAGCGACGGCTACGACAAGCAACCGGAGGCGGTGGCGGGTGGCCTGCCCCAGGCCGAGCGCAGCCATGCGCGTCTTCTCTCCGCCATCGCCAATCCGCGAACAGGTCTTGAAGGCGGCACGATCGCTCGGCTCGAAGGCCGCCATCGCGCCATGGGCGGCAACAGCCTTCGCGCTGCCGTGCTCGGCGCCAATGACGGCCTCGTCTCCAACCTCTCGCTCGTCATGGGCGTGGCGGGCGCCGAAGCCTCGAATGCCTCGATCCTGCTCACCGGCCTCGCGGGTCTCGTCGCGGGCGCCTGTTCCATGGCGATGGGCGAATGGCTCTCGGTCAATTCCTCCCGCGAGCTTTATCAGAAGCAGATCGCGACCGAGGCAATGGAGCTTGAGGAGGTGCCGGAGGAAGAGAAGGAGGAACTCGTCCTCATCTATCAGGCCAAGGGGCTTTCCGAGGCGGAAGCACGCGCTCTGGCGAACCAGCTCCTCTCCGACAAGTCGACGGCGCTCGACACGCTGGTGCGCGAAGAACTCGGCATCGATCCGAAGGAGCTTGGCGGCTCCGCCTGGGGCGCGGCGGGGGTTTCGTTCCTTCTCTTTTCCTTCGGCGCGATCTTTCCGGTCGCGCCCTATTTCCTTCTCGAAGGCGCTTCTGCGCTCCTTGCGAGCCTCGGGCTGAGCGGGCTGGCCCTTGCCGGGATCGGCGCGGGCACCTCGCTTTTCACCGGGCGCGGCGCCCTCTTCTCCGCCTTCAGGCAGCTCGCCATCGGCTTTGCCGCGGCGGGTGTGACCTATGGCATCGGCCATCTCGTCGGCGTTAGTCTCGCCGGATGAGTTCCCTTTTCGTTCTTGCGCGTGATTTCACCCTTGGCTAATGTCTTCCCATAAGCAGGGGGGCAGGCAGGGGCATGGTCGCGCATATCGAGACGGTGGCGTTTCTGGGTGTCGAGGCACGGCCGGTCGACGTTCAGGTTCAGATCGCGGGCGGCGTGCCCGCCTTTTCGATTGTCGGGCTCGCCGACAAGGCCGTGGGCGAGAGCCGCGAGCGTGTCCGCGCCGCCCTGTCCGCCATCGGCCTCGGCCTGCCGCCGAAGCGCATCACCGTCAATCTCGCCCCGGCCGATCTGCCCAAGGAGGGAAGCCATTACGACCTTCCCATCGCGCTCGGGCTCCTCGTCGCCATGGGCGTGCTTCCGGCGCAGGAACTCGAGCGCTATGTCGTCATCGGCGAATTGTCGCTCGATGGCGCGATCAATGCCGTGGCGGGCGCGCTTCCCGCCGCCATCGCCGCCAACGGGCGCGGCCGCGGCCTGATCTGCCCCGACGATTGCGGGCCCGAGGCCGCCTGGGCGGGCATGGGCGCCGACAATCCGGGCGGCGTGCTTGCGCCGCGCTCGATCATCCAGCTCGTCAATCATTTCAAGGGCACGCAGGTGCTGGCCGAGCCCCGGCCCATGAAGTCGGTGGAGGGCCGTGCCGTGCCCGATCTGCGCGACATCAAGGGACAGGAGAGCGCCAAGCGCGCGCTCGAGGTGGCGGCGGCAGGCGGCCACAACATGCTGATGGTCGGCCCGCCCGGCTCCGGCAAGTCCATGCTCGCCTCGCGCCTGCCCGGCATCCTGCCGCCGCTCTCGCCGCGCGAAATGCTCGAAGTGTCGATGATCGCCTCGATCGCGGGCGAACTCACCGCAACCGGCATGGGCCGGGCGCGGGCCTTCCGCGCGCCGCATCATTCGGCGTCCATGGCGGCCCTTGTCGGCGGCGGATTGCGGGCGAAGCCGGGCGAGGTTTCGCTCGCCCATCGCGGCGTGCTCTTTCTCGACGAATTGCCCGAGTTTCCACGCCAGGTGCTGGATTCGCTTCGCCAGCCGCTCGAGACGGGCGAGGCCGTGGTCGCCCGCGCCAATGCGCATGTGACCTATCCGGCGCGCTTCCAGCTCGTCGCGGCGATGAACCCCTGCCGCTGCGGGCATGCGGGCGATGCCTCGCGCGCCTGTCCGCGCGTGCCGCGCTGCGTCGCCGACTATCAGTCGAAACTTTCAGGACCGCTGCTCGACCGCATCGACATTCATGTCGAGGTGCCGCCCGTCTCGCCCGCCGATCTCGCGCTGCCGCCGCCGGCCGAGGGTTCGGCCGAAGTGGCGGCGCGCATCGCCGCCGCCCGCGAGGTTCAGGAGGCGCGCTATGCCGATGTCGCCACCGCCGGGGGGCCGAGCCTCAATGCCCATGTGGAAGGCGAATTGCTCGACAAGGTCGCTACCCCCGATGCGCCCGGCCTCGCGCTGCTGACGGAAGCAGCCGAGCGCATGCGTCTCACCGCGCGCGGCTATCACCGGGTGCTCCGCGTGGCCCGGACGCTCGCCGATCTCGACGGCGCGGAGCATGTCCGCCGCATCCATGTCGCCGAGGCGCTTGCCTATCGCGAGCCCGTCGCTGGCCGGCTCGGCGCGGCCGTCTGAACGTCACGGGCGGAGGGTGAAGGTCCCGTCCCTTACCTGAAACGGTAAGTTCAATGTGAAATACGTGGTATGATTCCGCCCGGAATTCCGTTCGTGGGCAATCCGGAGAGCCACGGGAAATGGGCATTCTCGCGCGGATACTCGCCGTCACGTTGCTTTGCGTTTCACTCGTTGCGTGCGCGCGGGCCGGCGAGGATACGGCTGAAGGGTTTTTCCTCGATATCGCGGATGGCCGGACGGCGGCGGCTGTCGCGCGTTTCTCGCCCACGCTGCATGAGAAGTTCAGCGAGGATGAGTTGCAATCCGTGGTCAGGCGCTGGTCGGGCGAGATGAGGTCCCATGGGGGCCTCGACCGGATGAGCCTCACCGGCGGTGTCGTGACCTACAGGCAACTCGCTCTTTATGACGTCGTGCTCACCTTCCGGGACGGGACGGCGAAGCGGGTGAAGACGTCCCTCATCCATGTGGATGGTAGCTGGTACATCAATACCGCCCTATGATGCGTATACGGCACAATCGGCCCTCGTCGTGATGGATTTGACGCGCCTTCATAGCGTCTTCGCTTGATTTTTCCCTCCGTGGACGTATCAATTCCCCCCTCTTCAACAAGGGTCTCGGGGGCCTCCATGCGGATCGGACGTATCGCACTCTGGTCGGGGGCTGCTGTCGCGGCTCTGGCCGCCATCGGCCTTCTGGCCGTCTTCCTTGTCTTTCCGCGCGTGTCGGCCGCGCCCGATCTGAAGATCGAGGCGACGCCCGAACTCGTCGCGCGGGGCGACTATCTCTTCAATCACGAGCTGGCCTGCACGGGCTGCCACACGCCCGAGATAGAGCCGCACCGCTATTCGCGGGTCTTCGACAAGGCCCGTATCGCCGCCGGCCGCCACATGGGCGGCGTGCCCGCCTTCCCAACCGAGGTCAACGCGCCGAACCTGACGCCGGCCGCGCTCGGCGACTGGACCGACGGCGAAATCTATCGCGCGATCGTTTCGGGCGTCGATCGCACGGGACGTCCGCTCTTCCCCGTCATGCCCTATCCCTTCTATCGCAGCCTCGACCCCGAGGATGTGAAGGCGGTCGTCGCCTATCTGCGCACGCTGCCGCCGGAGCCCGTGACGCTGGCGCCCGTCGAGCTGCCCATGCCTCTTCCGATCTTCATGCGCTTCGTGCCCGCCGATCCGGCGCCGCAAAGCCGGCCCGATCCGAAGGACGAGGTCGCCTATGGCAAGTATCTCGCTTTCGCGGCCTCCTGCTTCGAGTGCCATACGAAGCGCAATGAGCGCGGCGAGCCGGTCGGCACGCCCTTCGCGGGCGGCAACGAGTTTCCGATCCCCGGCGGCGGCGTCGCCCGCTCGGCGAACATCACGCCGGACGAGGAGACGGGCATTGGCGGCTGGTCGCGCGAAGCCTTCATCGCCCGCTTCCGGAACATGTCGCCGGACGCCGCGGAGAAGATCACGCCCGGCGCGCAGGACGTCGATACCGAAATGCCCTGGACCGCCTATTCGGGCATGAAGGACGAGGATCTCGGCGCCATCTACGCCTATCTGCGCACAGTGGCGCCGGCAGAGGGGAAGATCGCCACCTTCTCGCCCCCCGCGGAGGGAACGGCACAGTAGAAGCCCGCCAAGGCGCGAGGAGCGGTAACGCTTTGGAAAGCATGCCCGGCGCAACCTGATGCCTGAAAAAATCAGGCATCAGGGGCATGTTGCTTACCGTCGGACACCAGAGCCTGCTTGTCCTTCTGGGCACGGCGGGAGGGCTTGCGTTCAGCATCGGGGCCTGGCACCGCGCCTCGCGGCGCGCCCGCGCGCTTGCGGCCGAGGTCGGCACGGTCCAGGCCGAGATGGAGGCGCTGCGCGACGAGACATGGGCGCTTGCCGAGCGCGAGGAGCGCTATCGCGATCTCGTCCAGTCGCAGGGCGAAGTCGTGATGAGGCGCGACCTGCTCGGCCGCCTCACCTATGTGAACGACATTTTCTGCGAGACATTCGACCGGCAGCGCCCTGAAGTGATCGGCGCGGCCTTCGTGCCAGACCTGCCCGAAGGCGAGAAGCCGCGTCTTCTCGGATCATTCGCCGGGCTTGCGCTCCCGCCATATCGCATCCGCTTCGACCAGCGCGTGATGACCGCGCGCGGCCCGCGCTGGTTCGCCTGGGAAGAATTCGCGCTGCGCGACGAGGAAGGCAAGCTCAAGGAAATCCAGACGGTCGGACGCGACATCACCGATCGCAAGGAAACCGAGGAGCGTCTGGCGATCGCGCTCGACGAGGCGCAGGCCGCCAACCGCGCCAAGAGCCAGTTCCTCGCCGCCATGAGCCATGAGATCCGCACGCCCATGAACGGCGTGCTCGGAATGACCGATCTCCTGCTCGACACGAGGCTGACGCCTGCCCAGCGTTCCTATGCCGAGGCGGTGAAGCGCTCGGGCGAGGCGCTTCTCGCCGTCATCAACGATATTCTCGACTATTCCAAGATCGAGGCCGGCAAGGTTCAGATCGAGGAAGCGCCGTTCGATCTTCGCGCGATGATCGAAGGCGTGTGCGAGCTTCTGAGCCCGCGCGCCTTCGACAAGGCGCTCGAGATCGCCGCCGAGGTCGAGCCGCACATGCCCCTGCGGCTCATCGGCGACGAGACGCGCATCCGCCAGATCCTCATCAACCTCGCGGGCAATGCGATCAAGTTCACGAAGGAAGGCGGCGTGCTCATTCGCGCCCGGCTCGAAAGCCATTCCTACACGGACGATCTCGCGAACATCGTCATCGAGGTGGAGGATACCGGCATCGGCATGGAGGCCGACGAACTCGAAGTCATCTTCGAGGAATTCTCACAGAGCGATCAGAGCCATGCGCGCCGCTTCGAGGGCACCGGGCTCGGGCTTGCGATCAGCCGCCATCTCGTGACCGCGATGGGCGGCACGATCGATGTCGAAAGCGAGCCCGGCCGGGGCTCGGCCTTCCGCGTCCGGCTCGGCCTTGGTATCGCCGAGCCCGCCGCGCATCAGCGCGCGCCGCTCCGAGGCGTCCGCATCGTGATGCTCTGCGACCGGCCGGTTCTTGCCGCTTCGCTCGGCCGCGTGGCGAGCCTTGCGGGCGCCGGGGTGCGCCTTGCCGCGACGGGCGACGAGGTTGTCGCCATGCTTCGCGAGGAGTCCGCCGATATTCTCGTCTGCCCGGTCGACACGGCCGAGGGGCCGGGCGCCGACATCGTGGCGCGCGCGCGCGGCGAGGTGCCCGATCTTGCCGCCATCGTCCTTCTTCGCCCGCAGGACCGTGACCGCCTGCCCGCCCTGATCGGCCAGGAGGCGGCGCCCGCGATCTTTCCCGCCCTCTTCGACGGCTATCTCGTGCGCCCTGTGCGCGCCTCGTCGCTCATCGCGCGTATCGAGGCCCTTGCGGCGGGAGAAAGGCGTGCCATCGCTCGCATCGAGGCCATTGAACAGTATACGGAAGAAAAGGCGCAGGCCGATGCATCGCCCGCCGGCCCCTCTTCCGAATGGGGCATCGCCCTCAACATTCTCGTCGCCGAGGACAACGACATCAACGCGCTGCTCACGCGCACGCTTCTCGAGCGCGACGGTCACACGGTCCGCGTCGCGCGCAATGGCAGCGAGGTTCTCGACATGCTCGATAAGCCCGAGCCCGTCGACATCGTGCTCATGGACCTCCACATGCCGGGCATGGACGGTTTCGAGGCGACGCGCCTCATCCGCGCCCTTCCCGACAGCCGTTCGAGCCTGCCCATAATCGCGCTCACGGCCAATGCCATGGCGGATGATCGCCAGCTTTGCCTCTCCGCCGGCATGGACGACTATCTCTCCAAACCCGTCGTTCCCGATGCCCTCGCCCGCACGCTCGCCTACTGGTCGAACAGGCGCAGCCCGCTCGGCCACGCCGCCGTTTCCGGCGACGACGGGCTAAAATCCGGCGCGATCCCCTTTTGACTTCGCCGGAACGGGAAATGCTCTAGACTTCGCCGCGCGGGAATCCATGCGGGGAAGACATGTCGGCGGAAACGATGGAACGGACGAGCCTCGGGGCGCGCCTCGCCGCGGCTTGGGCGATCTACACTGAGAAGCGGCTCGTCATCATTCTGCTGCTCGGCTTCTCGTCCGGTCTTCCACTGGCGCTGACGGGTTCGACGCTATCGGGCTGGATGCGCGATGAGGGCGTCGATCTGAAGACGATCGGCCTCTTCTCTCTCGTGGGTCTTCCCTACGTTCTCAAATTCATCTGGGCGCCGGTCATCGATCATGTCCGCCTGCCGTTTCTCACCCGCAGGCTCGGCCGCCGACGCGGCTGGCTGGTGACGACGCAACTCGCGCTTGCCGTCTCGCTCGTGCTGATGGGTCTCGTCAATCCGGTCGCGACGCCCGTGCTGATGGCTTTCGCCGCGCTTCTCGTCGCCTTCTGCTCCGCGACGCAGGACATCGTCATCGACGCTTTTCGCGTTGAAAGCCTGCCGAAGGACGAGCAGGCGGCAGGCATGGCGAATTATGTCGCCGCCTATCGCATCGCCATGCTGGTTTCGACCGGCGGCGCCGTCAGCCTCGTCGCCTTTCTCCAGTCGCACGGCCTCATGCGCGAGATGGGCTGGTCGCTCGGCTATGCGGCGATGGCGGCGCTGATGGGCGTGGGCCTCATCGCGTCGCTTCTGGCAACCGAGCCCGACGCGGCCGATGCGCGAACGGAGCCCGTGGGGCTTCTTCGCCAGATCCGCCATGCGGTGATCGACCCCTTCGCGGATTTCGCGAAGAAGCGGCAATGGGCGACGATCCTCGCCTTCGTGGTCTTCTACAAGCTCGCCGATGCCTATGCCGGCCACATGCTCTTTCCGTTCGCCCTCGATATCGGCTTCGACAAGGCGACCTATGCGGGCATATCGAGCACGGTAGGCCTTGCCGCGGCGCTTGCCGGCGGCTTTGTCGGCGGCTGGCTCGTGAACGCGCTGGGTCAGACCCGCGCGCTCTGGATCGGCGGCATCATCCAGACCGTGTCAAATCTCGTTTTCTGCTGGCTGGCCTATATGGGGCCCGACCCCATGGCGCTCGGTATCGCCATCACGGTCGAGAATTTCACCGGCGCCATCGGCACGGTGGTCTTCGTGGGCTGGATTTCGAGCCTCTGCACGGCGCGCTCCTTCACCGCCACGCAGTTCGCGCTGCTGTCGGCGCTGGCGGCGGTCGGCCGGACTTTCATTTCGGCGTCGACGGGCTATGTTGCCGCCGCGATCGGCTGGGTGCCCTTCTTCATCTTCGCCACCGTGACGGGGATTCCGGGCCTCCTGCTTCTCTGGTGGCTCGGCCGCGCCAATGCCATCGAATCGGGCGAAGAGGCGACGGAAAGTGCCGGGACGGCATGAGGCCGTGGATTAATTATTGTTAATTCAACGCGCTGGCACTGTCACACGGATGCCGCAGGAATGCGCGAGTGTCGCGCATTCCTCCACTCGTCCTGTTCTTGGCTTCCGGGCGTGTTAATGAAAGGATGGCAAAAATGGCCAGCCACACGACGACGGCCAATATCGCGCCAGAACGGCTTCGCGCCGGGCTGACGGGCGCCATTGCCTCAAGTGCAGGCCTGGGGGATGGAGTGATTACGAGGTTCGAATCCATGACGTTGCCGCATGCGGATGCGACCGTCGCAGATCCGGAAGGCACGCGCGCGAAAGCGCCGGCCGGCGGCGCTCCGGCGAGCTTTGGCCGCAAGGGTACGCTGGAAGTGCGGCTTGCTCACACGGCGGGCGAGATCGATGCCGCGCAGGCGCTGCGCTACCGTGTCTTCTACGAGGAGATGTCCGCGAAACCCGACGACGAGGCGCGCCGGACGAAGCGCGACGTCGATCGTTTCGACAGCTTCTGCGACCATCTTCTCGTCTTCGACCATGCGCTTGCGAACGGCGCGGAGGGCGACGAGCTTCCGACCGAAGCCGTTGTCGGCTGCTATCGCCTGCTGCGTCAGGAGGTGGCCGAGCGTCATGGCGGCTTCTACACGGCGAGCGAATACGACATCGCGCCGCTTCTGGAGGGGCGCGGAAAGGGCCTGCGCTTTCTCGAGCTCGGGCGCTCCTGCGTGCTCGCGCCCTATCGCAACAAGCCGACCGTGGAGCTTCTCTGGCACGGCATCGCGCGCTATCTCGAAATCCACAATCTGGATGTCATGTTCGGTTGCGCGAGTTTCGAGGGCACCGACCCCGAGGCGCTGGCGCTGCCGCTTTCCTATCTCTACCACCATCATCTGACGCCGCCAGAATGGTATGTGCGGGCGCTGCCGGAGCGCTTCGCCGAGATGAATCTCATTCCGAAGGAAAAGATCAACCCGCGCGAGGCCTGGCGCGAGCTACCGCCCATGATCAAGGGCTATCTGCGCGCGGGCTGCTATATCGGCGACGGAGCGGTGGTGGACGAGCAGTTCGGCACGACCGACGTGCTGATCCTTTTCCCCGTTACCCAGATCGCGGAACGCTATCGCACGAAATTCGGCTCGACGAGCGCGGGCTGAGACCCGCGCCCGCCGGACGGAACGGCGTCGGCCTTATTTCACGACGGTGATCGTGATCTTCTTCGAGACGACCGGCGGATTGTGCGGGATGTGATTCGCATCGCCCATGATGAGCTGCAGCGTGTGCTTGCCGGGCGTGAGTTCGACAGTGGTTTCGGTCTGTCCGCCGCCGAAATGCTTGTGGTGTTCATCGGCGGGAAGCGGCTCGTCGAGCGCCTCGCCCGTCGGCACATCGGTGTCGATGAGAAGATGGTGATGGCCCGTATGCGGCTTGTCGACGCCCGCGGGCGCGACGCCGAGCCCCTTGAGCCCGAACACCACCGTGACGGGGCTCTTCACCTTGGCGCCGTCCTTGGGCGAGATGATGTAGGCCTCGGCGCCTTCCGGCCACTGTCCCGCCTTTTCCTCCGCCTGAAGAGCAGGGGCAGCGGCGAGGCCCGCCAGCATGAGCGCGGCGGCGAAAGTCGTGGATCTGATCGAGAGCATCGCATCCTCCCTTTTCATGAATGACGAATGGTCGTCCACAGACGGAGCGGAAGCAAGCTTCCGCCCGTCCCTGCGGCGCTGCATTGCGGAGGTGGCGGCCTCAGCGGTCGAGATTATAGGCCGCCAGCGCCGCCATGTTCACGAGGTCGGAAACGTTCGAGCCCATGGGCACGATCTGTACCGGATGCTTGAGCCCGACGAGCAGCGGGCCGATCAGCGTCGCATGGCCGAGCACCTTGAGCATCTTGGTCGAGATCGACGCCGAGTGGATCGCCGGCATGATGAGGACGTTCGCCGTGTCGGAAAGACGGCAGAAGGGATGAAGCGCCATGGCCTCGCGGCTCAGCGCAACATCGGCCGCCATCTCGCCCTCGAACTCGAAATCGACCTGCCGCGCCTCGAGGATTTCGACGGCCTCGCGCAGCCTTTCGGAGCGCTCCAGCATCGGATTGCCGAATGTGGAGGAAGCGAGCATGGCGACGCGCGGCTCATAGCCGAGACGGCGCGCGACCTCGGCCGTCTGCACGGCGATGTCCGCAAGCTCCTCTGCGGTCGGCATTTCATGCACGTTCGTGTCGGCGACGAGCACGGTCTGCCCGCGCGAGACGACGAGCGTCACGCCGATGACGCGGCGGCCTTCGATCGGATCGATGACGCGGCACACATCCTCGAGCGCGACCGCATAGTTGCGCGTGATGCCCGTCACCATCGCGTCGGCGTCGCCCGCCGCGACCATGCAGGCGGAGAAGACGTTGCGATCGTTGTTGACGAGGCGCACGCAGTCGCGCGCGAGGTAGCCCTTGCGCTGGAGCCGCTTGTAGAGCATCTCCGCATAGAAGGGATTACGGTCGGAAAGCCGCGCGTTGCGGATGTCGAGATCGGTGTTCGGATCGAGCCCGATATCGCTCAGCATCTGGCGGATCAGATCCTCGCGGCCGACCAGGATCGGATGGCCGAGCCCCGTATCGCGGAAGGTGATGGCGGCGCGGATGACGCGCTCTTCCTCGCCCTCGGCGAAGACGACGCGCTTGGGATCGCGCTTCACCTTGTCGACGATCACCTGCAGCATGCCCGCCGTCGGCGAAAGACGCGCCGAAAGCTGATTCTTGTAGGCGTCCATATCGACGATGGGATGACGCGCGACGCCTGAATCCATTGCCGCCTTGGCGACGGCCGGCGGAATCTCGCGGATGAGGCGCGGATCGAACGGAACCGGGATGATGTAGTTCGGACCGAAGCGCGGACGCTCGCCCTGATAGGCGACGGCGACTTCGTCGGGCACATCCTCGCGCGCGAGCTTCGCCAGCGCTTCGGCGCAGGCGATCTTCATCTCCTCGTTGATCGAGGTCGCGCGCACGTCGAGCGCGCCGCGGAAGATGTAGGGAAAGCCGAGCACATTGTTGACCTGGTTCGGATAGTCCGAACGCCCCGTCGCCACGATGGCGTCGTCGCGGATCTGCGCCACTTCTTCAGGCGTGATCTCGGGATCGGGATTGGCCATGGCGAAGATGATGGGCTTGTCGGCCATGGAACGGATCATCTTCGGCGTGAAGGCGCCCTTCGCCGAAAGGCCGAGCACGACGTCGGCGCCGTCCATCGCCTCTTCCAGCGTGCGCGCGTCGGTGGCGACGGCATGGGCCGACTTCCACTGGTTCATGCCTTCGGTGCGGCCCTTGTAGATGACGCCCTTGGTGTCGCAGAGAATGGCGTTCTCATGCGGCAGGCCCATCGCCTTGACAAGTTCGAGGCAGGCGATGCCCGCCGAGCCCGCGCCGTTGACCACGAGCTTGATCTTGGTGATGTCGCGGCCGGTGAGATAGAGCGCGTTGATGAGGCCGGCCGCCGTGATGATCGCGGTGCCATGCTGGTCGTCATGGAAAACCGGAATGTTCATCAGCTCGCGCAGGCGGCTTTCGATGATGAAGCAGTCGGGAGCCGAGACGTCCTCGAGATTGATGCCGCCGAAGGAGGGGCCGAGATAGCGCACCGCATTGACGAAGGCGTCCGCGTCCTTGGTGTCGATTTCGAGGTCGATCGCATCGACATCGGCGAAGCGCTTGAAGAGAACGGCCTTGCCTTCCATGACGGGCTTCGAGGCGAGCGCGCCGAGATCGCCGAGGCCGAGAATGGCGGTGCCGTTCGAGATCACGGCGATGAGATTGCCCTTGGCGGTGAAGTCATAGGCCGCGTCCGGGTTTTCGGCGATGGCGCGCACAGGCACCGCGACGCCGGGGCTGTAGGCCAGCGAGAGATCCCGCTGGGTGGCCATCGGTTTCGTCGGGGTGATTTCGAGTTTCCCGGGCTTGCCCTGGGAGTGGAAGAGGAGCGCTTCCTCGTCGGTGAACTGGCGGCGTTTCTTGCTCATGATGGCTTCGGACCCGGCGGGCGAGGCGCCCTGAAAATTATCCACAAAGCGGGGAGCCCGCTTTGTAGGCCCCCGGACCGCTAATAACAAGCCAAGTTGGTTGATTTTGGCCGAACGGATGGCGTTTATGGGCCCTCTTTCCGGACAGGAACGATCTGTTAGGCTGCGGCGCCATGTCCGAACCCGAGATCCTGCGCCCCGAGGCGCTTTCAGACACATCCGACGACGAGGCCGGGGCCGCGCGCCCGGAGGCGGCCTCGGCCGCGCCCTCGCCCTCGCCCGCCATCCCGGCGGATGCGACGCCCATGATGGCGCAATATCTCGAGATCAAGCGGTCCTGTCCCGACGCGCTGCTTTTCTACCGGATGGGCGATTTCTACGAGATGTTCTTCGAGGACGCGGTCCGCGCCGCCGAGGCGCTCGACATCGCCCTCACCAAGCGGGGCAAGCATCTGGGCGAGGATATTCCCATGTGCGGCGTCCCGGTCCATTCCCATGAGAGCTATCTCGAACGGCTCATTCGCCAGGGCTTCAAGGTCGCCGTCTGCGAGCAGATGGAAGACCCGGCGGAGGCGAAGAAGCGCGGCTCAAAATCCGTCGTCCGCCGCGATGTCGTCCGGCTGGTGACGCCGGGGACGCTGACCGAGGACACGCTTCTCGACGCCCGCGCGCATAACTATCTGGCCGCGCTGGCCCGCACCGGCTCCGACGCCGCCCTCGGGCTCGCCTGGGCGGACATATCGACCGGCACTTTCGAGGTGATGCCGGTCGAGGCGGGCGCGCTCGCCGCCGAGCTTGCAAGGCTCGATCCGGGCGAGCTTCTCGTCGCCGACGGTTTCTTCCGCGACGAGGCGATGAGGGCGCTTTTCGATCAGCAGAACGGAACGGTGACGGCGCTGCCCTCCATGCGATTCGATTCGAGCGCCGCCGAGCGCCGGCTGAAGTCCCATCTCGGCGTCGGCGCGCTCGACGGCTTCGGCAGTTTCACACGGGCCGAGATCGCCGCCATGGGCGCGTTGCTCGACTATGTGGAGCTGACGCAGGTCGGCCGCATGCCTGCCTTGAGGCCGCCGCGCCGTGTCTCCATGGGTGCCGCCATGGGCATCGACGCGGCGACGCGCGCCAATCTCGAGCTTGTGCGGACGCTGAAGGGCGAGACGCGCGGGAGCCTGCTTTCGGTCATCGACCGGACGGTGACGGGCGCGGGCGCGCGCGATCTCGCCACCCGCCTCGCCGCCCCGCTCACCGACCCGGAAGCGATCAATGCAAGACTCGACGCCGTCGAATGCCTGCTCGATCAGCGCGACCTGCGCTCCAGGCTTCGCGCGCGGCTGAAAGAAGCGCCCGACATGGCGCGCTCGCTCACGAGGATTTCGCTCGGCCGTGGCGGTCCGCGCGATCTTGCCGCGATCAGGGACGGACTCGAGGCGAGCCATGAGCTTGCGGAACTCCTCGACCGGATGCCCGCGAGCCTTGCGCCGCTTCCCTCCGCGCTCGTCGAGGCGGCCGCCGCGCTCAGGGGCGTCGCCGCCGCGCTTTGCGACCGGCTCGCCGTGGCGCTCGACCGGGAGCTTCCGCTCATTGCGCGCGACGGCGGCTTCATCGCGCCGGGATTTTCCGCCGCCCTGGACGAGCTTCGCACGCTCCGCGACGAAAGCCGCAGGCTCATTGCCGGGCTTCAGTCGAAATATGCGGACGAAACGGGCGTCTCCGTTCTGAAGATCCGGCACAACAACGTGCTCGGCTACTATATCGAGGTGGGGCCGAAACATGCCGAGCGCCTGCTCCGCGAGCCCCTGAACCAGACCTATATTCACCGCCAGACGCTGGCGAATGCCGTGCGCTTCACGACGGGCGAACTCGCCGGTCTTGCAAGCCGCATCGCGGAAGCGGGCGGCCGCGCTCTCGAGATCGAGCTTGGGCTCTTCGACGAGCTTGTCCGCGCCGTGCTTGAAAAGAGCGAAGCGATCGCTGCCGCCGCCGCCGCTCTCGGCGCGCTCGACGCGACGGCGGCCCTTGCCGAGCTTGCCGCCGAGCGCCGCTATGCGCGCCCCCGCGTCGACCGGAGCCTCGCCTTCCGCATCAGGGGCGGGCGTCACCCGGTCGTCGAGGCGGCTCTCGAGCGCGAAGCGAGCGCGCAGCCCTTCGTGCCCAATGATTGCGACCTCAGCGGCGACGACAGCGCCGGGCAGGGAGAGGCGTCTCCCAAGAGGCTCTGGCTGCTGACGGGCCCCAACATGGCGGGCAAATCGACCTTCCTGCGCCAGAACGCGCTCATCGCCATTCTGGCGCAGATGGGAAGTTTCGTTCCCGCCGAGGAGGCGCATATCGGCGTCGTGGACCGGCTCTTCTCGCGCGTCGGCGCGGCGGACGATCTCGCCCGCGGCCGCTCGACCTTCATGGTCGAGATGGTGGAGACGGCGGCGATCCTCAATCAGGCGGGGCCGCGCTCGCTCGTCATCCTCGACGAGATCGGCCGCGGCACGGCCACTTTCGACGGCCTGTCCATCGCCTGGGCGACAGTCGAGAACCTGCATGAGGTGAACCGCTCGCGCGCGCTCTTCGCCACGCATTATCACGAGCTGACCGCGCTCGCCGAAAAGCTGCCCCATCTCGCCAACGCCACCATGCGCGTGAAGGAATGGCAGGGCGACGTGATCTTCCTGCATGAGGTGGGGCCGGGTGCGGCCGACCGCTCCTACGGCATTCAGGTGGCGAAGCTCGCCGGGCTTCCGCCCGCCGTCATCCACCGGGCGCAGGCCGTGCTTTCGGCGCTCGAAAAGGGCGGACAGGGCGACAGGGCCCATGCGCTCATCGACGATCTGCCACTTTTTTCCGCCGTGGCCAAGCCCATGCGCGAGGAGCCCCGCGAAAGCGTTCTCGAAACGGAGCTTGCCGCGATCAATCCCGACGAGCTGACGCCGAGAGAGGCGCTGGACCTGCTCTATCGCCTGAAGACGCTGGCGCGGAAGGAGGGCGAAGGGCGCTGACGGCGGAGGATGACGCGGGGCCTACTTCCGCGCCACATAGATGCACTCGTCGCGCAGCAGGCCCCATTTCGCCTCTTCCTCGGGCTTGCGGCGATAGGGCTCGACCGTGAACCCCGCCGCTTCGAGCTTCTTCTGGAAGTCGCGTCCGTAAAAGCGCTTGTGATCGGTGCCGCCGAAATGGACGAAGCGCTCGTCCGGGTCGGTGATTGCCGGGTTCTCGTAGGTCTCCTCGCGCGACAGGTTGATCGGCACCGAGAAGAAGCCGATGCCGCCGGGCTTCAGCACACGGAACATTTCCCGCATCGCGGCCGCGTCGTCATCGACATGCTCGAAGACATGGTTGGCGATCACGACATCGAAGAAATCGTCCGGCCGGTCGATCTTCGTGATGTCGAGCCGGTACTTGGCGATGGGCGAATAGAGATCGGCGGGCTCGTAGTCGGGATTGTTCTTCAGCATCCGCATCAGCCATTTTTCCGGGCCGAATTGCAGAACCTTCTTTGTCGAAAGGTCGATCCCGTGCTCGAGCATGTAGAGCTGCATCAGCCTGTGCCGCTCGCGCGAGCCGCAATTCGGGCAGCGCGTGTCCCAGCGCGACGGGCGGCCGACCGAGAGAAAGATCCCGTGATAGCCGCAGACGGGGCAATCGCGCGCGATCTTCCTGCGCGAGAACTGGCCGCGATCCTTCCACCAGCCCTGAAGAATGCGGCTGAAGATTTTGCGTTTGTCGATCGGCTGAGAGGCGGGCAAGGGGCGGGTCCTGACTGTTTCGTGAAGGCAGGCCGCCAGTCTTGGCATTGGCTCCCGCTTGTCAAGAAACGTGAAGGCGCGCCGCCGCCAGCCCGCATCCCGTGCCGGCCGGAAGGGCTCAGAGCGTATGGGGAAGCGCGTCGGGTTTCACATACATGTCGGAAATCGCCGACTGCATGGCCTCCGCGCCGGCGACCGACTTGCCTGCGGCGCATTCCTGCCGGCCCGTATGGAATTCCTCGCTCGCCTTCTTCCAGTAGGGCAGCCCCTCCTTGAAGGGCATGAGAAAGTCGAACTGGCTGGTGAGCCGGCCGCAAAGCGCCTTTGCGTCGTCCGGCGAGGGCGCGTTGTTCGCGGCCACAGCGGGCAGCGCGGAAATGCTCAAGGATGCCGCGATGAGCGCCGCTGAAACATGGAGCTTCTTCATGATGACCTCCTTCCCCAGTCCCGTATTCGTTTGCCCGGCCAGACCACTCGGCCAGAGCGGCCGGCACGGCACGGGCGAGCGCGGAGGCGGAAGGAAAGGCCACGCGGGATCGCCCGTGCCTTTCGAGATTGGAACCGGCCCCGGCGGGAAGCGGGCCAAAATGCGGCAACAACATGGAATTGCATGAAATCGCCGCAATGAACCGGCCATGCGCCGCGCCGCCTCGCCCGGAAATGTCGAATTTCCCCGCCGATCAACACTATATTGGAGGTGGCGCGTTATGATGCGCCCGCTCCCTGCGCTTCGGGGGCGCGATGCCGGGTCCCTCCCGGCTCCATCTGGGAAACGGCGCAATGGCCCGCATGTTGCCGAGCCTCCTTGAAATCGTCGATCCGGACCGGCTGCGTTCGGAACTCGATGCCGTCGCCGCGCGCCATGAGGGCGACGGCGATGCCATGAAGCGCGCGCTGGTCGAGGTGCTGAAGCGCACGCTGGCGGCGGGCCGGGCCAAGGCGCGCGAGAGGCTGGAGCAGGGCGCCCATCGCGGCCGCATCTGCGCCCAGAACCTCTCCTATCTTCAGGACACGATCATCCGCGCGCTCTACGCCTTCACGACGCGCTATGTCTATCGCGTTTCCAATCCGAGCACGGCGGAGGGGCTCTGCGTTGCCGCCGTCGGCGGCTATGGGCGCGGCACGCTGGCGCCGGGCTCCGACATCGACCTGCTCTTCCTGCTGCCCTACAAGCAGACCCCCTGGGGCGAGAGCGTGGTCGAATACATGCTCTACGTGCTCTGGGATCTCGGCCACAAGGTCGGCCACTCCACCCGCTCGGTCAATGATTGCGTGCGGCTCGCGCGGGAGGATTTCACCATCCGCACGGCGCTTCTCGAGGCGCGCTATCTCATCGGCGACAAGTCGCTTTTCGACGAGCTTGAAAAGCGCTTCGACGCCGAGGTGGTGAAGGGCACGGGCAACGAATTCGTCGAGGCGAAGCTCGCCGAACGCGACGAGCGCCACGCGCGGGCCGGCGAAAGCCGCTATCTCGTCGAGCCGAATGTGAAGGACGGCAAGGGCGGCCTGCGCGATCTCAACACGCTCTTCTGGATCGGCAAGTATCTCTACCGCGTGAAGCAGCCTTCCGATCTCGTCGCGGCGGGCGTTTTCACGCGAACGGAATTCGCGACCTTCCGCAAGGCGGAGGATTTCCTCTGGGCGGTGCGCTGCGAATTGCACTTCCTGACCGGCCGCGCCGTCGATCGCATCACCTTCGATCTCCAGACCGAAATGGCCGACCGGCTGGGCTATCAGGGCCATCGCGGGCTGAAGGCGGTCGAGCGCTTCATGAAGCACTATTTCCTGATCGCCAAGGATGTGGGCGATCTCACGCGCATCTTTTGCGCCGCGCTCGAGGAACAGGAAAAGAAGAAGAAGCCCGGCATCGGCCGTTTCATGCAGGCGCTGCGCCGCAAGAAGAAAATGACCAAGGGCTTCAGGATCGAAGGCGGCCGCCTAGCCTTCGAGAACGACAAGCTCGTCGAACAGGACCCGGTCAATCTCATCCGCATCTTCCACCTCGCTGACCAGCACCTTCTGGAAATCCATCCCGATGCGCTCAGGCTCGTCACCCGCTCGCTCAAATATATCGGCGCCGAGCTTCGCGCCGACACTGAAGCGAACCGGCTCTTCTTCGAGATCCTCACCTCGCGCAAGGACCCGGAGCGCACGCTCCGCATGATGAACGAGGCAGGCGTTCTCGGCCGTTTCGTGCCCGATTTCGGCCGCATCGTCGCGCTGATGCAGTTCAACATGTATCACCACTACACGGCCGACGAACATCTCCTGCGCGCGATCGGCATCCTCTCCGAAACCGAAAAGTGCACCGAGCCCGGCGATCATCCGCTGGCGACCGAACTCATGGCCTCGATCAAGAACCGGGCCGTTCTCTATCTCGCGGTCTTCCTGCACGACATCGCCAAGGGCCGCGAGGAGGATCACTCGCATGCGGGCGAGCGCATCGCCGAGCATCTCTGCCCGCGCCTCGGCATGAGCCCCAGCGAAACGGAAACCGTCGCCTGGCTCGTCAGGAACCATCTCGTGATGAGCGACGTGGCGCAGAAGCGCGATATTTCGGATACGCGCACGGTGCGCGATTTCGCCAATATCGTGCAGAGCCCGGAGCGGCTGAAATTGCTCTTTATACTGACGGTCGTGGATATCAAGGCGGTCGGTCCCGGTGTCTGGAACGGCTGGAAGGCCCAGCTTCTGCGCGAGCTTTATTTCGAGACGCTGGCCGTTCTCCAGGGTGGTGACGCCCAGCTCAATCGCGCCGACCGCATCGTCGAGGCGAAGGCCGCGCTTGAAAAACGCCTGTCGGACTGGCCGCGGCAGGAATGGAACGCCTATGTCGCGCGTCACACAGAGGCCTACTGGCTCTCCTTCGATACGGATGTGCAGGAGCGCCACGCCCGCCTCATCGCTGGCGCGAAGGACGCGCTCACCGTCGCCGCCTTCTCCGAGCCGACGCGCGACGTGACCGAACTCACGCTCTATGCCGAGGACCATCCTGGCCTCTTCTCGCGCTTCGCCGGCGCCTGCGCCATCCTCGGCATGAACATCGTCGATGCCAAGATCTTCACCACGCGAGACGGCATGGCGCTCGATACGCTCTGGGTGCAGGATCAGCACGGCGGCGCGATCGCCGAGGAGCGCCGCGTGCAGCGCCTCGAGGCGACGATCCGCAAGGTGCTTGCGGGCGAGGTGCTGCCGCCCGACCTCATCGCCCAGCGTTTCAAGGGCGAGAGCCGGGCCGAAGCCTTCCAGGTCGCCCCGCAGGTCTATATCGACAACAACGCCTCCGACGTCTACACCGTCATCGAGGTGAACGGGCTCGACCGGCCGGGCCTTCTCCACGCGCTCACCAGGGCGCTCTTCCATCTCGGGCTTACCATCGCGTCTGCTCATGTCGCGACCTATGGCGAGCGCGCGGTGGACGTTTTCTATGTGAAGGATGTGATCGGCCAAAAGGTGACGAACGCCAACAAGGAGAAGGCGATCGAGCGCCATCTCCTCGACGCGCTGGCCGATCCCGTCAACAGGGCGCGGCCCGCCGGCGCGCGCCGCCGCGATACGAAGGCCGCGGCCGTATGAAACGGATGGGGCGCTCCTCTCGATGAATCTCTTCCGCTCAGCCGCCACTGTCGGCGGCACGACGTTCCTCTCCCGCGTGCTCGGCTTCGTGCGCGACATGATGGTCGCCGCCGCCATCGGCACCGGGCCGATCGCCGATGCCTTCATCGTCGCCTTCCGCTTTCCCAACATGTTCCGCTCGATCTTCGCGGAAGGTGCGTTCAACTCGGCTTTCGTGCCGCTCTTCGCCAAGCGCCTCGAAGGCGAGGGCGAGGCGTCTGCCCGCCGCTTCGCGGAGGATGCGACGGCGGTGCTCCTCGCCGCGCTTCTTATCCTCACCATCGCCTTCGAGATCGCCATGCCCTGGCTCATGTGGCTTTTCGCGCCGGGCTTCGGCGACGATCCGCAGAAGCAGGCATGGGCGGTGCAGTTCACGCGGGTGTGCTTTCCCTATCTTCTCTTCATCTCGCTGACGGCCGTGCAGACGGCGGTTCTCAATTCGCTGGGCAGGTTCTTCGCAGGGGCCGCCGCGCCCGTCATGCTCAATGTGACGATGATCGGGGCGCTTCTGCTGGTGGTGCCCTTGTCGGAAAATCCCGGCCTCGCGCTTTCCTGGGGCGTCATGGTGGCGGGCGTCATCCAGTTCGTCTGGCTCGCGATCTCCTGCCACCGGGCGGGCATGTCGCTGAGGTTGCGCCGTCCGCGCCTTACGCCCGAGGTGAAGCGGCTTCTCTCCCTCGGCGTGCCGGGGCTCATCTCGGGCGGCATCGGCCAGCTCAATCTCACCATCGGCACCATGATCGCCTCGCTCCAGGCGGGCGCCGTTTCCTGGCTCTATTACGCCGACCGCATCTATCAGTTCCCGCTCGGCATCATCGGCATCGCCATCGGCGTGGTGCTGCTGCCCGATCTGTCGCGGCGGCTGCGCGCGGGCGACGATGACGGCGCGCACAGAAGCCAGAACCGCGCCATCGAATATGCGATGCTGCTCACCGTGCCTGCGGCGGTGGCGCTCGCGGTCATTCCCTTCGACATCATCAAGGTGCTTTTCGAGCGCGGCCATTTCACCCGCGCCGACACCCATGCGACATCTCTCGCCCTGCTGATCTATGCTGTCGGCCTTCCCGCCTTCGTGCTCAACAAGGTCTTCTCGCCCGCCTTCTTCGCGCGCGAGGATACGAAGACGCCGCTGCGTTTCGCCGCCGTCTCCATCGCGGTCAACATCGTCTCGAGCTTCATCCTCTTCCAGTTCTTCGCCTTTGCGGGCATCGCGGCGGGAACGACCATCGCCGCCTGGACCAACACCGCCCAGCTCGGCCTGAGGCTCTGGAAGCACGGCCATTTCGTGCCGGACACGCAGCTTCTGCAGCGCCTGCCGCTGACGCTTCTCGCATCGGCGGGCATGGGCGGCGTGCTCTATGCGGGCTCGCGTGCGCTCGCGCCCTGGTTCGATCTGCACTTCCTCGCCAGCGTTTCGGTTCTGGGCGCGCTCGTCGTCGGAGGTATCGCCGCCTACGCGATCTTCTGCCAGCTCACTGGCGCGGCGCGCTATGCCGACATCGTCCGCCCGCTGCGGCGCGGCTGAACGGGCGGCGGAAAAGATTGCGGCCCCGGCCATGTCCCTCGCCGGAGCCGCTGGGGTGGCGCGGAGCGGAGGAAGGAGACCCCGTCCGCGCCGGACTCGCGATCAGATCTTCAGGCCGAGCCTTTTCGCCACGCCCGCGCCATAGGCGGGATCGGCCTTCGCGAAATGGCCCATCTGGCGGCGCTGGATTTCTTCCGGCACGCTCGCCATCGCGCCCGCGATCGACGTCATCAGCGCGTCGCGCTGCTTGTCGCTCATCAGGCGGAAGAGATCGCCCGCCTGTGTATAGTCGTCATTGCCCTCGCGGTGATCGTATCGGTCGGCATCGCCGGTAATCTTGAGCGGCGGCTCCTTGACGCTCGGGTCTTCCTTCGGTCCGCCGAAGGAGTTCGGCTCGTAATTCACGGCGCCGCCAAAATTGCCGTCGAAGCGCATCGCCCCGTCGCGGTGATAGGTATGCACGGGGCAGCGCGGACGGTTGACCGGCAGCGCATCGGCATTGACGCCGACGCGGTAGCGATGCGCATCCGCATAGGAGAAGATGCGGAATTGCAGCATCTTGTCCGGGCTGTGGCCGATGCCGGGCACGACATTGGCGGGCGAGAATGTCGATTGCTCGACTTCCGCATGGTAGTTGTCCGGATTGCGGTTGAGCTCCATCTCGCCGACTTCGATGAGCGGAAAATCCTTGTGCGGCCAGACTTTCGTCAGGTCGAAGGGATTGTAGGGTGTCTTCTCCGCCTGAGCTTCGGTCATGACCTGCACACAGACGCGCCACTTCGGATGGTCGCCGCGCTCGATCGCCTCGTAGAGGTCGCGCTGATGGCTCTCGCGATCATCGCCGATGAGCTTCGCCGCTTCCGCGTCGGTGAGGTTCTCGATGCCCTGCATGGTCTTGAAGTGGAACTTCACCCAGTGCCGCTCGTTCTTCGCATTGATGAAGCTGTAGGTATGCGAGCCGAAGCCATGCATGTGGCGCAGCGTTTTGGGAATGCCGCGATCGGAAAAGAGGATCGTCACCTGGTGCAGGCTTTCAGGGCTCAGTGACCAGAAATCCCACATCGCGGTCGGATTGCGCATGTTGGTGCGCGGGTCGCGCTTCTGCGTACGGATGAAGTCGGAGAATTTGTAAGGATCGCGCACGAAGAAGACCGGCGTGTTGTTGCCGACCAGATCCCAGTTGCCTTCATCCGTATAGAACTTGAGCGCGAAGCCGCGCACGTCGCGCTCGGCATCCGCCGCGCCGCGCTCGCCCGCCACCGTCGAGAAACGCAGGAACATGGGCGTCTCCTTGCCCACGGCCGAGAAGATGCTCGCCTTGGTGTATTTCGTGATGTCCCTGGTCACGCGGAAGGTGCCGAAGGCCGCCGAGCCCTTGGCATGAACGACGCGCTCGGGAATGCGCTCGCGGTTGAAATGGGCGTGCTTTTCGAAAAGCTGCCAGTCCTGCACGAGGAGCGGCCCTCTGGGGCCTGCCGTCAGCGCATTCTGGTTGTCGGGAACGGGAATGCCTGCGGATGTCGTCAGCCGCGCCGGTTTGCCCTGCTGGTCGCTCATGGCGTCCTCCTTGTTTAGAATTACTATAAGGTAGGAACCCCCATCCCCGCTGTCAACCTAATTTAGAATCATTCTTAAATGCGGTGGCAATCCATGGCCTTGCGGGAAATCGCACCGTTCCGCTCTGGGGATTGCCCCGGGGGATTGCCAATGCGGACGCGCCGCCGCATAACCCATGCGCGCTTCAGCGCCATGCCAAAAGTGACGGATTTCGCAATGGACCAGCCGACAAACCGCGTTTTTTCGGGCGTTCAGCCCACCGGGAACCTGCATCTCGGGAACTATCTCGGAGCCATCCGCAATTTCGTCGGCCTCCAGGATACGCATGAGTGCATCTATTGCGTGGTCGACATGCATGCGATCACCGTCTGGCAGGACCCGAGGGAACTCGCCGCGAATACGCGCGAAGTCGCCGCCGCCTACATTGCCGCCGGCATCGACCCGAAGCGCCACATCATATTCAACCAGTCCAAGGTTCCGGCCCATGCCGAGCTTGCCTGGGTTCTGAATTGCGTCGCCCGCATCGGCTGGCTCAACCGCATGACCCAGTTCAAGGACAAGGCCGGCAAGGACCGGGAGAAGGCATCCGTCGGACTCTACGCCTATCCGGTGCTGATGGCAGCCGACATTCTGGTTTATCGCGCGACCCATGTGCCGGTCGGCGAGGATCAGAAGCAGCATCTGGAACTTGCTCGCGACGTCGCGCAGAAGTTCAACAACGACTTCGCGGAGACGGGCGGCACGGACTTCTTCCCCCTGCCCGAGCCCCTCATCATGGGCCCGGCCACGCGCGTCATGTCGCTGCGCGACGGCACGAAGAAGATGTCGAAATCCGACCCTTCGGATTATTCGCGCATCACCCTGAAGGATACGGCCGACGATATCGCGCTCAAGATCCGCAAGGCCCAGACCGATCCCGAGCCGCTGCCGGAGACGGAAGAGGGGCTCGCGGGCCGTCCGGGGGCCGACAATCTCGTCGGCATCTATGCGGCGCTCTCGGGACGGAGCAAGAACGACGTGCTCGCCGAATTCGGCGGCAAGCAGTTCAGCATCTTCAAGCCCGCGCTCGCCGATCTCGCCGTCGCGAAACTTTCGCCCATTACCGGCGAAATGAAGCGCATGCTCGATCAGGATCGGAGCTATATTGACGAGGTGCTGGCGAGCGGCGCGGAGCGGGCGCATGCCATCGCCGATCCGATCTACAGGCGCGTGCGCGAGATCGTCGGCTTCATTTGAGGCGTGCGGACGAAATCGCGGGCTTGATCGCACGGATCGAATGCCCATCTCTGCCGCTCGGGAAGCGATGAGCGTCAGGAGCCTGTCACCCATGCCCTTGCGAGGCGGCCATGTCATTCCGTGATAATGTGGATCGTATGCGCGATTGGGGCCGGGAAGCCTTCGACGGCCTGCGCGACGGTTTGCGCCGCCGCTGGATGTATCGCAAGGGCCTGTCGTTCGGCGGCGCCGATGCGGGCGCGAAAGGCGCTGGCGACAGCTTTCTCTCCCGGCTCGATCAGCCGGGCTGGGCGGGTATCGCAAAGCGCGCGTTCGTCGCGCTCGCCGTCGTCGTCCTTCTCTACTATCCCATCGGCATGCTGATGGTGAACCGGATCGACGACGATCCGGATTTCACGCCGACCGGCGCCAATGCGATCGGCGAAGGCGGCAGTCAGGCGGTCGCCATGATGGCGGCGCTGATCGACCGCGAGGTCGACGAGAATTCCTGGACCGCGAACGATCCCTTCTTCCAGCCGGGCGCGCTCCTCGACAACATGCCGAACTTCCAGACCGGCATCATGAGCGCGCTGGCGCGTTTCGCCTTCGAGATGACGGATCAGGTGGGCCGTTCGCGCGGGTCGAGCGAGGCCGACGCCGATCTCCAGAAGGCGGCGGGGTTGCTGCAATATCCGGGTGATGTCTGGATCTGGAATCCGACCGTCTCGCTCGCGCCGCGCGCAAGCTCGGAATCGCAATACCGTCAGGCGCGCCGGGCGCTCCTCAGCTACAATGCGCGCCTCGTCCGGGGCGAAGCGCCCTTCGAGCGGCGCTCCGACAATCTGATGGCGACGCTGGAGCGTTTCGCGAGCGACCTCGGCTCGCAATCGGCGGTGATCGACACGGAAGTGCGCGAACACTCGCATGATTTCATCGACAGCAATGCCGACGATGTTTTCTACAACACCAAGGGCAAGCTCTATGGCTATTACATGATCCTGAAGGGGCTCGGTCAGGACTTCGCGCCCGTCATCAAGGAACGCGGCCTGCAGAAGAACTGGGCGCAGATGCTCGATACCTTCCGCGAGGCCGCCGCCCTCTCGCCATGGGTCGTCGTCAACGGTCCGCCCGACAGCCAGCTCGCGCCGAGCCATCTCGCCGCGCAGGGCTTCTACCTGCTGCGCGCCCGCACGCAGCTTCGCGAAATCGCCAATGTGCTGCTGAAGTAGCGCCGAAGCCCTACGGGCGCTGCCTTGCCGCCCGGCGGCCGAAATGGCAGCATGCGCCCCATGAACGAGCCGAATGTGACCGGGCAGCAATCTTCGACGAAGCGCCGCAAATTCCTCGTGGTCGCCGACGGCACGCCCGAATCCGCGATCGCGATCCATTTCGCGAGCCTGCGCGCCCGGCACACCAACGGCATCGTCACGCTCTTCACCGCCATCGATCCTGGCGAGACGGCGCAGCAATGGCTCGGCGTGCAGAAGATCATGCGCGAGGAAGCACGCGCCGAGGCCGAGAGCCTGCTCCACAAGCTCGCCGCCCAGGTGAATGAATATGCGGGCATCATGCCCGAACTTGTCATCCGCGAAGGCAGGCTCGCCGACGAGCTGGTGAAATTCATCGAGGACGACAAGAGCGTCGCCATCCTCGTTCTCGCCTCCGGCACCGGAAGCGACGGCCCCGGTCCGCTTGTCTCGACGCTCGCTGGCAAGGGCTTCCCGATCCCCGTGACAGTGGTGCCGGGCTCGCTCTCCGAAGAGGCGGTTCGGGAGCTTGCTTGATTCTGCGGCCCCGGCGGTCCATCTATAGCCCGGACCGGACCACGCCGCGGCAGGGCAAGCCCCTGATGCCATAAGGGTATTGCAACATGTTCATTCAGACCGAAGCGACGCCGAATCCGGCGACACTCAAGTTCATTCCCGGCCGCGAGGTCATGGGCGATGGCCGCGCCGTCGATTTCCCCGATGCGGAAGGCGCTCGCCGCTCGCCGCTCGCCATGCGGCTTTTCGCGGTCGATGGCGTCGCCGCCGTCTTCTTCGGTGCGGACTTCATCACCGTGACCAAGAGCGCGGGCGAATGGCAGCATTTGAAGCCCGCCCTTCTCGCCGCGATCATGGAGCATTTCACGGGCGGCGCGCCGATCCTCTTCGACGACACGCTGGAGGATGTCCACGCCGCGCATGAGGGCGAGGACGCCGAGATCGTGCGCGAGATCAAGGAAGTGCTCGATACGCGCATCCGCCCTGCCGTCGCGCAGGATGGCGGCGACATCACCTTTCAGGGCTATGAGGCGGGCATCGTCTATCTCAACATGCAAGGCTCCTGCGCGGGCTGCCCCTCCTCCACCGTCACGCTGAAGCGCGGCGTCGAGAACACGCTCAGGCATTACGTTCCCGAAGTGAAGGAAGTGCGCGCCGTCTGACCGATTGTTGCTCCGGGCGCGCATCACTGTTGCCGGGCACGGGGCTGGCAACGGCGCGCCGGGGCGCTATCTTCGGCGCATCCGCCTTTCACTCATCAGCCCGTTCATCCGCCAGGAGAGAGAGTTTTCATGAGCCGCATCTTGAGCGACGAAGCGCTCGACATCATTTTCCGCACCGCCCGCACGCAGAATGCCTGGACGGATGAGCCGGTTTCGGACGAAACGCTGCACAAGCTCTACGAACTGATGAAATGGGGCCCGACCAGCGCCAACTGTTCGCCCGCCCGCATCGTTTTCGTGAAGTCGAAAGAGGCCAAGGAAAAGCTCGCTCCGGCGCTTTCGGCGGGCAATCTGGAAAAGACCATGGCCGCGCCCGTGACCGCCATCGTCGGCTACGATGTCGAGTTCTACGAGCGGCTGGACTATCTCTTCCCCCACGATCTGACGGCGAAGACATGGTTCAACTGGTCGAAGGAATGGGCCGAGCAGACCGCGTTTCGCAACGGCTCGCTGCAGGGCGCCTATATGATGATCGCGGCCCGCTCTCTCGGTCTCGATTGCGGACCCATGTCCGGTTTCGATATGAAGAAGGTCGATGAAGCCTTTTTCGCGGGCACGACCGTCAAGTCGAACTTCCTCTGCAATCTCGGCCATGGCGATCCGAAGGGCGTATTCCCGCGCAGCCCGCGCCTTCCCTTCGACGACGCCTGCAAGATCGTCTGATCACGGAGCAGAAGCTGACCATCCTCGCCTTCGATACCGCGCAAGGGGCTCTCTCCGCCGCCATTCTCGGCGAGGAGGGCGATGTCCTTGCCCATCGCTTCGAGGCGCGGACGCGCGGCCATGCCGAGGCGCTGATGCCGCTGGTGGAGGAGGTGCTTGCCGATGCGGGGCTCGGTCTCGAGGCGATCGCCGCGCTCGCGGTGACCGTCGGGCCGGGAACCTTCACGGGGCTCAGGGTCGGCCTTGCGGCGGCGCGCGGCATCGCGCTTGCCCGCGCGCTCCCGCTTGTCGGCGTGACGACGCTCGAGGCGGTCGCGGCGCCGGTCGAGGCGCGGCCCGGTGAAACGGTCGCCGCCGCTTTCGATGCCCGCCGCGACGAGATCTACCTTCAGGCCTTCGATGCCGCCCATGCGCCGCTCTCCGACCCCATGCTCGTCGCGCTGGAGGATGCGGCCGCCCATGTGCCGGGCACGGCCGTCGTCATCGCCGGCACCGGCGCGGAGCTTCTCGCCGCGGAGCTGAAGGCGCGGGGTCTTGCCGCCCGCATCGCCCCGGCGGCGCCCCAGCCCGATGCGCTCTGGGTCGCCCGCATCGCGCGAGCGCGACTTGCCGCCCATGGGCCCGATCGTTTCCGCGCGCCGCCCGCCCCGCTCTATCTCCGGGCGCCGGATGCCAAGCTCCCGGGCGGTCGCGATCCGGCCCCCGATCCGGCTGAAGGGGACGCAAGGTCATGACGGATCTTTCCATCGTGCCTGCCGAAGCGGGCGCGGCGGAAAGCCTCGCGGCGCTCCATCGCGCCTCGTTCGACGAGCCCTGGGATGCGCCCTCCATCGCCGCCATTCTCGCCATGCCGGGCAGTTTCGCGCTCCTGGCGGTGCCGGACACGGACGGCGCCCGGAGCGCGTCGCCGGCCGGTTTCGTCCTGCTGCGTATCGCCGCCGACGAGGCGGAAATCCTGACCATCGCCGTCGATCCCGCCCTGAGGCGCGCGGGCGTCGGCCGTCGGCTTGTCGAGGCCGCGTCGGCGCTGGCGCTCGCCCATGGCGCCTCCGCCCTCTTTCTCGAAGTGGCCGAGGACAATGCCCCGGCCCTCGCTCTCTACGAGGGCGCGGGCTTCCGCACCGTCGGCACCCGGCCGGGCTATTACCGCCGCGCGGGCGGGGCAGTTTCGGCCTTCACCATGCGCCTCGATCTGGCCGGTTTCAGGCCGCAGGGGGCGGGCGCATAGCGCGGCGCCCGGCGGCGCTGGGTCCCGAGGTCGCAAAACTGTTATATTTCAGGTGCTTAGTATGCTATGAGGTGGGGCAGAGCGATTTGCCGCTTTCGTGACAAGACCACCCCTCAGAGCTATGATGACGGCAATGACGACGAACGACACCGCGACCGACAAGGCTCAGGCGCCATCCGCAGATGCGGAACGCATAGAAAATCTGTGCGTCGAAAAAGGCATGCGCATGACCGACCAGCGCCGCGTCATTGCGCGCGTGCTTTCCGTGGCCCATGACCACCCGGATGTGGAGGAGGTCTATCGCCGCGCTTCCAGGGTCGACAGCAAGATCTCGATCGCCACGGTCTATCGCACCGTGCGCCTCTTCGAGGAGGCCGGGATTCTGGAGCGGCACGATTTCCGCGACGGCCGCTCGCGCTACGAGCAGGTGACGGACGATCATCACGACCACCTGATCGACCTTTCGACCGGCAAGGTGATCGAGTTTCACAATGACGAGATCGAGCGTCTGCAGAAGGTCATCGCCCGCGAGCTTGGTTTCGATCTTGTCGATCATCGGCTGGAGCTTTATGGCGTTCCCCTCGACAGGGACAAGACCTCCGGGCCGAACGAGAACCGCAAGAAGGAATAGCCGGCGCTTGGGACCGACGGTGGCGTCGGCGTGAGGGACGGTCAACAGGAGATGCTCATGGGTCGCTTGCGCGCGAGCTTCCTACTCACCGGCTTCATTCTGTCCGCCCTGCTGCTGATGCCGGTTCAGGCCGTCGCCCTGAAATTCGGCCTTCCGCTGGCGAAGCGCCTGCCGAACCGCTATCACCGCTTCCTCTGCAAGCTGGTTGGCATCCGCGTCGTCACGCGGGGCGAGCCCTATGCGGGCGGCGCCTGCCTCATCGCGGCCAATCACACCTCCTGGCTCGACATTCCCGTCATGGCCTCGTTGCAGCCGAGTTCCTTCGTCGCCAAGAGCGAGGTTGCGGGCTGGCCCTTTTTTGGCACGCTCGCCCGGCTTCAGGAGACGGTCTTCGTCGAGCGCGAGCGGCGCACCCGAACGGCGGAATCGCGCAACGCCATCCATTCGCGTATCGCCGCCGGCGACCGTCTGGTGCTTTTCCCGGAAGGCACATCGAGCGACGGCAATCGCGTGCTCCCCTTCAAGAGCGCGCTGATGAGCGTCGCCCAGCTCACCATCGTCAATGGCGATGAAGACCGCGAGGACGATCTCGTGGTGCAGCCCGTCTCGGTCGCCTATGTGAAGCTTCACGGCCTGCCCATGGGCCGCCAGTTCCGCCCCTTCTTCGCCTGGTATGGCGACATGGAGCTTTTTCCCCATCTCTGGGAGGCGTTCTCGCTCGGGCCCATCGATGTCGTGGTCGAGTATCACAAGCCTGTGACGATCCGCGAAATTGGCAACCGGAAGGCGCTTGCCCTTTATTGCGAGGAGGCCTGCCGCCGCGGCGTTTCGCGGGCGCTTGTGGGCCGGTGGGACGCGGAGGAGGAAGCCGGCCGCATCGAGCCCTCTCGCCCGGCCGATGTGTCCATGCCCCGCGCCGCCACGCAGTAAATGGGTGCGTTGTCGCAAGGCCGCCTGATAGAGTGCAGCGAGAAGCAGACACCGGCCGGACGGCGGCCGGTCACGCGCAGGAGACGAGCTCTAACCTTGTATGAGAAGAAGACCGCGTATCCCGAATTTCAGCGCCGCGATCCGGCGGAACGGCGGGTTCGATGAGTGAACGGACCCCCTCCGCAGGAACCGCGCCGGAGCCATCGAGCCCGGAACCGTCCGCGTCGCAGAAGAAAATCTTCATCAAGACCTATGGCTGTCAGATGAACGTCTACGATTCCGCCCGCATGGCGGACGTCATGGCGCCTGAGGGCTATGTGGAAACGGCTTCCCCGGAAGACGCCGATCTCGTCATCCTGAATACCTGCCATATCCGCGAAAAGGCGGCGGAGAAGGTCTATTCCGAGCTTGGGCGGCTGCGCGAGCTGAAGGCGGAAAAGGCCGTGCGCGGCGAGGGCCTCGTCATCGGTGTCGCGGGCTGTGTCGCGCAGGCCGAGGGCAATGAGATGCGCCGGCGCGCGCCGGTCGTCGACATCATCGTCGGGCCCCAGACCTATCACCGCCTGCCCGATCTCGTCGCCCGCAGCGGCAATGGCGGCCCTGCGCTCGTCGAGACGGAATTCCCCGCCGAGGACAAGTTCGAGAGCCTGCCCGCGCCGGAAAGACGCAAGACCGTGGCGCGCGGGCCCACCGCCTTCCTCACCATTCAGGAAGGTTGCGACAAGTTCTGCACCTTCTGCGTCGTCCCCTATACGCGCGGCGCGGAATTCTCGCGGCCCGTCTCCCGCATCGCCGATGAGGCGCGCGCGCTCGTCGAGGCGGGCGTCCGCGAGATCACCCTTCTCGGCCAGAACGTCAACGCCTATCACGGCGAGGATGCTTCAGGCCGCTCTTCCTCGCTCGGCGCGCTGGTGCGCGAGCTTGCCGCGATCGACGGGCTCGACCGCATCCGCTACACGACGAGCCATCCGCGCGACATGGACGACGAGCTGATCTCCGCCCATGGCGAGATCGGCAAGCTCATGCCCTATCTGCATCTGCCGGTGCAATCGGGCTCCGATGCGATCCTCGACCAGATGAACCGTCAGCATACGGCGGAATTCTATCTGCGGATCGTCGAGCGCATCCGCGCCGCCCGCCCCGACATCGCGCTTTCCTCCGATTTCATCGTCGGCTTTCCCGGCGAGACGGAGGCCGATTTCGAGGCGACGCTCGCGCTCATCCGCGAGGTGCGATACGCGCAGGCCTATTCGTTCAAATACAGCCCCCGCCCCGGCACGCCCGCTGCGACCCGCGACGGACAGCTCCCCGAGGAGGTGAAGACCGAGCGCCTCCACCGCCTTCAGGCGCTGCTCTCCGAGCAGTCCGAGGCCTTCAACAAATCGCTCGCAGGCAAACGCCTGCCCGTGCTCTTCGACAGACGGGGCCGCGCGCCCGGTCAGCTCGTTGGCCGCAGCCCCTATCTTCAGCCCGTTCATCTCGACGGCGTGTCCGCGGACCTTTTCGGACAGATCGCCGATGTCGTGATCGAGGAAGGTTTGGCAAACAGTCTCCGTGGCCGCCTGGCGACAAGCGAGGCGGCTCCTGCCTGATGGAAAGGCCGGCCTGTTGGAAAGGCCCGCCTGGTGGAAAGGAAAGGGTGCAGTTGGGCGCAGCGAGCGGGATGAAGGCGTTCGGCGGTTCGAGGCGTGGTTCGGGGCGCGACCTTGCTCTGGGCCGGAATGACGGTGGGGGCGGCGGCGCCCCGGCGGACGGGGAGAGCCTCGTCATCGCCTTCGACGACAACAGGCTGTTGACGGAGCTTTTCGGAGAGCATGACCGCAATCTGGCCCGCATCGAGCAGAGCCTCGGCGTTCTCGCCAGTTCGCGCGGCAACAAGCTCGTCATCACCGGCGCGCCCGAGGCGCGCGCCCAGGCCGATCGCGTCCTTCGCGATCTCTATCAGCGATTGAAGTCGGGCCTCGAAGTCGGGGCCGGCGAGGTCGATGGAGCCATTCGCATGTCGCAGGTTCCCGGAGGCGGCAAGGAACAGGGCGCGGCCGCTGCCCGCCAGATCCACACCAAGCGGCGGCTGATCAGCCCGCGCTCGCCGGCGCAGGCCGCCTATATCGACGCGCTGATGAGGCACGAGCTTGTCTTCGGCATCGGCCCCGCGGGCACGGGCAAGACCTATCTCGCCGTCGCCGTCGCCGTGCAGATGCTGCTCCAGAAGCGCGTCGATCGCATCATTCTCTCGCGCCCGGCCGTCGAGGCGGGCGAGCGGCTCGGCTTTCTCCCCGGCGATCTCAAGGAAAAGATCGACCCCTATCTCCGCCCGCTCTATGACGCGCTCTACGACACGCTTCCCGGCGAGCAGGTGATGCGCGAGCTCGAATCGGGCGAGATCGAGGTGGCGCCGCTCGCCTTCATGCGCGGCCGCACGCTCGCCAATTCCTTCGTCATTCTCGACGAGGCGCAGAACACGACGCCCGTGCAGATGAAGATGTTCCTGACCCGCCTCGGCGAGAACAGCCGCATGGCGATCACCGGCGACCCCTCGCAGATCGACCTGCCGCTAGGCGCGAAATCCGGCTTGCGGGATGCGCTGGAAACCCTGGCCGATGTCGAGGGCATCGCCACCGTGCGCTTCTCCGAGGCCGACGTCGTGCGCCACCCCCTCGTGACGCGCGTGGTTAAGGCCTATAATGCCCGCGAGCGCGGGCTTCTCGACGCGCGTGGAGAGGATAAGGAATGACGCGCTCTTCGGTCCGCGCGCATCGTGCGCAGGACAGTCAGAGCCCCGTTTCCGGGCTCGAAATCGATATTCTGCGCGAAACCGGCGACTGGCCGGCCCCGGCGGAAGGCTGGGTTCGCCGGGCTGCCGAGCATGCCTATGTCGTCGCCGGCCCCTCGCAGGGGGCCGAGCTTTGCATCGTGCTCGCCGATGACGCCTTCGTGCGGAACCTCAACAGGACCTATCGCGGCATCGACAAGCCGACCAATGTGCTCTCCTTCCCGATGAGCGCCATGCCGGTCGCGGCGGGCGGCGAGCCCATGTGGGCGGGCGAGGGGCAGATGCTGCTTCTCGGCGATGTCGTGCTCGCGCAGGAAACGATTGCGCGCGAGGCGGCGGAGCAGGCCAAGAGCTTCGGCGACCACCTGTCGCACCTGGTGGTGCATGGCATCCTTCATCTCCTCGGGCACGATCACGAGGAAGATGCCGAGGCCGAGGAGATGGAAGCGCTCGAGCGCGACATTCTCGAAGACCTCGGCATCGCAGACCCTTACGCAGCGGAGCGCGCGCGCGGAGATGTCTGAAACGAAAGAACCTCCACAATCGGGCTCCAGAGCGAGCCTCGCCCAGCGTCTCCTTGCAACGTGGCGGCGCATGGCGGGCGCGCCCGCGGCGAGCGATCCGAGCCTGCGCGAAAGTCTCGAGGAAGCGCTGGAGAGCCGGGACGAGACGGGCCGCGCGCTCATGCCCGAAGAGCGCCACATGCTCGTCAACCTCCTGAGCTTCGGCAATCTGAGGGTCGATGACGTCATGGTGCCGCGCGCCGATGTCGTCGCCGTCGAGGAAGGCGACTCGCTGGAGGAGGTGCTTCGCATCTATCGCGAGGAAACCCATTCGCGCATGCCGATCTACCGCGAGACGCTCGACGATCCGATCGGCATGATCCACATCAAGGATGTCGTCGATTATCTGGCGCCGCTCGCCGAAGGCGGCGCGGGCGCGCAGATGAAGCCCTTTTCGCTGAAAGACATCAGGCGCGACGTTCTCTTCGTGCCGCCTTCCATGCCCGCGCTCGACCTTCTGGTGAAGATGCAGGCGACGCACATCCATCTTGCACTCGTCATCGACGAATATGGTGGCACGGACGGCCTCGTTTCGATCGAGGATCTCGTGGAAGAGATCGTCGGCGACATCGAGGACGAGCACGATATCGATGAGGGGCCCGCGCTTGCGCGGCGCGACGACGGAACGATCGACGCCGATGCGCGCGTGCCGATCGAGGATCTCGAGGCCATGATCGGCGCGACGCTTGTCGACGAGGAAAGCGAGGACGACATCGAGACGCTGGGCGGCCTCGTCTTCTCGCTGGTAGGCCGCATTCCCGTTCGTGGCGAACTCATCAAGCATCCGCTCGGTCTGGAATTCGAGGTGAAGGACGCGGACCCGCGCCGCATCAAGAAGCTGCGGATCCACCACGCGCCTCTCCCCGACGCGGCCGAGCCGCAGGAGGCGCAGGACGCGCCGGATCGGGCGGCGGGCTGACGGATGTTTCTCGATCGCGGGCTTCTGGCCACTCATTCCCTCATTGGCCGGCTGGCGCAGGGCGTTGCCGCGCTCAAGGGCTGGCGACGCCTCGTCGCCGCCTTTCTTGCCGGTGCCCTGAGCGTTCTCGCCTTGCCGCCGATCCAATTCCTCCCCATCTTCTTCGTCACCATTCCGCTGCTCGTCTGGCTGATCGACGGCACGGGCGTGGAAGAAAGGCTTTTCGCGCGCGAGGTTGCGAAGGCTGACCGCCGCCGCGCGCTGCGCGATGCCGCTTTCGTCGGCTGGTGTTTCGGCTTCGGCTATTTCCTCTTCGGCCTTTACTGGATCGGCTATGCCTTCATGGTCGAGGCGGAAAAATTCGCGGTCTTCATGCCTTTCGCGGTCACGCTGCTGCCTGCGGGGCTTGCGTTCTTCCCGGCCGTGGCCGTGGCGCTGGCGCGCCTCTTCTGGTTCGCCGGCTATGCCCGCATCGCGACGCTTGCGATCTCATGGACCGCGCTCGAATGGCTGCGCGGCCACATCTTCACAGGGTTCCCCTGGAACCTTTTCGGCGAAGGCTTCGCCTCATCCCCGGCCCTGATGCAATGGGCGGCGCTTTTCGGCGCCTATGGGCTTTCCTTCATCGCCATTCTCATCATGGGCGCGCCCGCGGCGCTCGATCCGCGCATGCGCGAAGAGGGCCTCGATGCATCGCGCGCGCCTGCTTCAGTTCGCCCGGTCCTGCTTCCGCTCCTGGTCGGCCTGCTCTCGCTCTCGCTTCTCTGGGCGGGCGGGCGTTTCCGCCTCGCCGCCGCGCCCGAGCCCGCCACGCCCGCCGACGGCATCATGCTTCGGATCGTGCAGCCGAATATTCCGCAGACGGAGAAATGGAAGCCGGAGCGCCGCATCGCCGTTCTCGGCGAATTCCTGCGCATGAGCGCCGAGCCCACGCCCGACGCGCCGGAAGGGCTCGGCCCCCGTTCGGTCGTCATCTGGCCTGAATCGGCGCTGGCGATCTTTCTTGCCCGCGAGCCTTATGTGCTCTCGGCCATTTCGCGGATGCTGCCCAGGGGCGCGCTTCTCATAGCCGGCAGCGTGCGCGGCGAGCCCGCGCCCGACGGCCCGCCCGATACGCTCCGGCATTTCTACAACAGCCTCTATGCGGTGAATTCCGACGGCCGGATCATCGCCACCTACGACAAGTTCCACCTCGTGCCCTTCGGCGAATATCTGCCCTATCGCCAGTGGCTGTCGCGGATCGGCCTGAGGAAGCTCACCCAGCTTCAGGGCAGTTTCGACACCGGGCCCGGCCCGCAGACGCTCGCGCTTCCCGGTCTGCCGCCGGTGAGCCCTCTCATCTGCTACGAGATCATCTTCGCCGACGGGGTCGTCGAACGGGGCGAGCGGCCGGGCTGGATCGTCAATGTCACGAACGACGCCTGGTTCGGCACATCGAGTGGGCCCTATCAGCATCTCTCGCAGGTCAGGCTTCGCGCCGTCGAGCAGGGGTTGCCTGTCGCACGCGCGGCCAATACGGGCATTTCCGCGGTCATCGATCCCTATGGGCGGATCGTTGCCGAAAGGGCGCTCAACACGGCCGGCGTGATCGATGCGCGACTGCCGGCCGCCCTCGCGCCCACGCCCTATGCGCGCTTCGGCGACTGGCTCCCGGTCCTGCTCCTCGCCGTCGCGGCCGGGCTCGTCGGCTGGAGCCGCCGGGTGGCGGGCCTGCGGTCGCTCCCGGCTGAATGAAACTCTTGCAGCCGGTGCCGACTGGGGGTTGTATTCTGATGCCGCGAAGCCGGTAAGGGTTGCAGGGATGCGGAGCCTGCCATGGTTTTCGCGGGCATCGGGGTGAGCTGTCGCCATGTGCGGGTGGCAGGGGGCGTGAGGTTCAGACTAAGGCCGCCTTTTCCCGTTGGAACGGCCAAAACGAGGTTCAGCCGTGCCGAGAAAAACTCCCGATCCGATCGACGTTCATGTGGGCGGCCGCGTGCGCATGCGGCGCATGCTGGTCGGCATGAGCCAGGAAAAGCTCGGCGAAGGGCTCGGGCTGACCTTCCAGCAGATCCAGAAATACGAGAAGGGCGCCAATCGCATCGGCGCGAGCCGGCTTTACCAGATCGGCCGCGTTCTCGGCGTGCCGGTCGAATTCTTCTATGAAGGGGTGCAGATCGAAGCCGCTTCGGAGGATGGCGGCTTCGCCGAGGCGGAGCCCGCCAATTTCGACCTCGACATGCTCTCGACCTCGGAAGGCATCCAGCTCAACAGCGCCTTCTTCGCCATCCGCGATCCGAAGGTGAGGAAACGCATCCTCGATCTCGTGAAGGCGCTGGGCGAGGCGGAGGGCAGGGAGGCGTCCGGAACGCCGGGCGAAGTCCGTCGCGAGGGCGGCGAAAGCGCGGGCGGCGCCGACGGCGCCGATTAGCCGCGCCCGGCGATCTGGCGGTTGACGGGAGTTGACCCCGCCGCCGTTCCTTGCAAAAACCGTCTGCGTTGCGACCGGGCCCCGCCCGTTCCGCTTGCCGTCGAGAGTTCATCCATCCGTCATTTCCTCATAAAGGGGTACGAGAATTGGCACGGTCTAACTACCTGTTCACCAGCGAATCCGTCTCCGAGGGACATCCGGACAAGGTCTGCGACCGCATCTCGGACTCCGTGCTCGATCTCTACCTCTCGGCCGACCCCTATGCGCGCGTCGCCTGCGAAACGCTGACCACGACGAACAAGATCGTGCTGGCCGGCGAGATCCGCGGCCCCGCCTCCATCACCAGGGAGAAGATCGAGGAAACGGCGCGCGAGGCCGTGAAGGCGATTGGCTATGAGCAGGCCGGCTTCCACTGGAAGAACGCCGATGTGGAAGTGCTGCTCCACGCCCAGTCGGCCGACATCGCACAGGGCGTCGATGCCAGTGGCAACAAGGATGAAGGCGCGGGCGACCAGGGCATCATGTTCGGCTATGCCTGCACCGAGACGGACGTGCTCATGCCGGCGCCGCTCATCTATTCGCATCGCATCCTGAAGCGCATGGCCGAAGACCGCCATTCCGGCAAGCGTCCCGAATTCGAGCCGGACGCCAAGAGCCAGGTGACGCTGCGCTATGAGGGCGGAAAGCCCGTGGGCGTCACCTCGGTCGTCGTTTCGACCCAGCACAAGGAAGGCGTCTCGCAGCAGGAGCTGCGCGAGCTGGTGCGCGCCTATGTGAAGGAAGTTCTGCCCGAGGGCTGGTTCCCGCCGGAAGACGAGTTCTACGTCAACCCCACCGGCAAGTTCGTCATCGGCGGACCGGACGGCGATGCGGGCCTCACCGGCCGCAAGATCATCGTCGACACCTATGGCGGCGCGGCGCCCCATGGCGGCGGCGCCTTCTCGGGCAAGGACCCGACGAAGGTGGACCGCTCGGCCGCCTATGCCGCGCGCTATGTGGCGAAGAACATCGTTGCGGCGGGCTTCGCGGATCGCGCGACGATCCAGCTCGCCTATGCGATCGGCGTCTCGAAGCCGCTCTCGATCTATGTCGATCTGCACGGCACCGGCAAGGTCGACGAGGCCGCCGTCGAGGCCGCGATCCCGCGCGTCATCGACCTCTCGCCGCGCGGCATCCGCGAGCATCTCCAGCTCAACCGGCCGATCTATGCGCGCACGTCTGCCTATGGCCATTTCGGCCGCGCGCCGGAAGCCGATGGCGGCTTCTCATGGGAGAAGACCGACCTCGCGGAAAAGCTCAAGGCGGAGATCCGCTGAAGCGTGAGCGCTGAAGACAAAGTCCGGCGCCGCCGCCACGTCTATGGCCGCGTCCATGGCAAGACACTGAGATCCCGTCAGGCGAATTTGATGGAGACCCTTTATCCAAGGGTCTCCATTTCGCTTGAGCCCGAGGCGATCGACCCCGCCGCGCTCTTTTCAGCGCGTGTGGACGAGGTCTGGCTCGAGATCGGCTTCGGCGGGGGCGAGCATCTCGCCTGGCAGGCCGCGCGCAATCCTCACATCGGCGTCATCGGCTGCGAACCCTTCATCAACGGGATCGCGAAGCTCGTCTCCGAGATCGACGAGCAGGGCCTCGCCAATGTGCGCATTCATGGCGACGATGCGCGCTTTCTGCTGGAGAAGCTGACGCCCGGCTCGATTTCGCGCATTTTTCTTCTCTACCCCGATCCCTGGCCGAAAAAGCGCCATAACAAGCGCCGTTTCGTGAATGCGGAGACACTGGCGCTCCTCGCCCGCGCCCTGAAGGAAGGCGGCGAATTGCGGATCGCAAGCGACATCCCCGATTACGTCGCCTGGACGCTCGCCCATATCCGCCGCCACAATCTTGCGGGCGAAAGCCGCTTCGAATGGCTGGCCGAAAGCCCGGCCGACTGGCGGGAGCGGCCCGAAGACTGGCTGCGGACACGCTATGAGGCAAAGGCCGTCCGCGAAGGCCGGACGCCCGCCTATCTGCGCTTTCGGCGCGAACGGGCGGCAGGCACTTGCGAAAAGCCTCATAAAAGCGCTATATAGGCGCCAGGTTAGCTAAGACGCTTCTCACATAGCGAAGATCATCCTCGATCTTCGAACTAAGCGAGTGGGTTGTCTCCGGAAACGGGGGCCCGCTTTTTTTGTTTCTGGAGAGCGGTTTCATCGAAGAGGTTTCATTGGCGGGTCTGAAGGCGGATGAAGGGATGACGGCTGCGGCGGCGGCTTCGAAGGCCGAGGCGCCGGACACGCATCTCCCGGACACGCATCTCATTGCCGCGGCCGGACAGCCGAGGCGGATCTTCGACCTGGTCAATGCCTCCGTCGAGGCGGCCGGCTTCGAGATCGTGCGCGTGCGTTTCGGTCTTCACGACGGGCGCACGCTGCAGATCATGGCCGAGCGGCCCGACGGCACGATCACGGTCGCCGATTGCGAGGAGCTGTCCAGGCTTCTCTCCGCCCTTCTCGACGTCGAGGACCCGATCCCCGGCGAATACAATCTCGAGATTTCCTCACCCGGGATCGACCGGGCGCTGACGCGGCCCAAGGATTTCGTCCGCTGGGCCGGTTTCGAGGCGAAGCTCGAACTCAGCGAGCCCATCGACGGCAGAAAGCGCTTTCGCGGCATTCTGCACGGCTTCGAGGATGGCGAGGTTCTGATCGAGCACGAGATCGAAGGTTTCGCGGAGCCGCAGGTCATCGGCCTGCCGTTCCGCCTTGTGGGTGAGGCGAAGCTCGTCATGAACGACGACCTCATCAATGAAAGTTTGAAGCGACAGGACCGCAAGGGTCCGACCGACGGAGAATAGACATGGCAGTCAGCGCCAACCGGCTCGAATTGTTGCAGATCGCGGATGCAGTCGCGCGCGAGAAGTCGATCGATCGCGAGGTGGTCATCGAGGCGATGGCCGAGGCGATCCAGAAGGCGGCCCGCTCGCGCTACGGCGCGGAGAACGAGATCCGCGCCCGCATCAATCCCCAGACCGGCGAGATCAGGCTCGTGCGCCTTCTCGAAGTGGTGGACGAGGTCGAGAACGACGCCGTCCAGATCGACCTCCGGGACGCGCAGCGCCGCAATCCGGCCGCCCAGCTCGGCGATCTGATCGAGGACGAGCTTCCGCCCGTCGATTTCGGCCGCATCGCCGCGCAGACGGCCAAGCAGGTCATCGTGCAGAAGGTGCGCGACGCCGAGCGCGAGCGCCAGTATGACGAATATCGCGACCGCATCGGCGAGATCGTCCACGGCATCGTCAAGCGCGTCGAATATGGCAACGTCATCGTCGATCTCGGCCGTGGCGAGGCGATCGTGCGCCGCGACGAGCTGCTGCCGCGCGAAACCTTCCGCAATGGCGACCGCGTCCGCGCCTATATCTACGATGTGCGCCGCGAGCAGCGCGGGCCGCAGATCTTCCTCTCGCGCACCCATCCCCAGTTCATGGCCAAGCTCTTCGGCCAGGAAGTGCCGGAAATCTACGACGGCATCATCGAGATCAAGGCGGTTGCCCGCGATCCGGGCTCGCGCGCCAAGATCGCCGTGCTCTCGAACGACAGCTCCATCGACCCCGTCGGCGCCTGCGTCGGCATGAGGGGCGCGCGCGTGCAGGCCGTGGTGAGCGAGCTGCAGGGCGAGAAGATCGACATCATTCAGTGGTCGCCCGACCATGCGACCTTCATCGTCAATGCGCTGGCGCCGGCCGAAGTCGTCAAGGTCGTGCTCGATGAAGACACGAAGCGTATTGAAGTTGTGGTCCCGGATGACCAACTATCCCTTGCGATCGGCCGCCGCGGGCAGAATGTGCGGCTCGCCTCGCAGCTCACCGGCTGGGACATCGATATTCTGACCGAAGCCGAGGAAAGCGAGCGCCGTCAGGCCGAGTTCCAGAGCCGCAGCGTGCTCTTTGCCGATGCGCTCGATGTGGACGAGGTCATCGCCCAGCTTCTGGCCTCCGAAGGTTTCTCCTCGATCGAGGAAGTGGCTTACGTGCCGCTCGACGAAATCGCCGAGATCGAAGGCTTTGACGAAGAGACGGCACAGGAAATCCAGAGCCGCGCTCTCGATTATATCGACCGGCAGAACGCCGAATATGACGAGAAGCGCAAGGAGCTCGGCGTCGAGGACGCGGTGGGCGAGATCGAGGGCGTTACGCCCCGCATGCTCGTCGCCTTCGGCGAGAACGACATCAAGACCGTCGAGGATCTCGCCGGTTGCGCGACCGACGATCTGACCGGCTGGAACGAGACGGTCAATGGCGAGCGCAAGCATCAGAAGGGCGTTCTGGAGGATTTCGACCTCGGCCCCGACGAAGCGAACATGCTGATCATGCGCGCGCGTCTCGCCGCCGGCTGGATCACGGATGAGGATCTGAACGCGCGGGACGTTGCGGCGGACGAAGGGGTGGACAACCCCGAGGACGAGAACGAGATCGAGCAGGACGCGCAGGCCTGACGAGGTCATGAGTACGGAGGCTGAAGCGGCGGGCAGGCAGGCGGAAGAGCGCCGCTGCATCGTGACCGGCGAGACGGGGCCGAAGGAAGGTCTCATCCGTTTCGTGATCGGTCCGCAGGCGAGCCCCGTTCCCGATCTCGGCGAGCGTTTGCCGGGCCGGGGCATCTGGGTTTCCGCCCGGCGCGAGGCGGTCGAAACGGCGATCCGCAAGGGCCTTTTTTCGAGGGCCGCGCGGATGAAGGTCGAGGCGTCCGAAGCGCTCGCCGATGAGGTGGAGCGGCTTCTGGCGAAGCGGGCGATGGAAGCCCTGGGGTTGGCCCGCAAGGCGGGTTGCCTCATCCTCGGCTTCGAGAAGGTAATGGCGGCGATCGGCAAGGGTGAAGTCGCCCTTTTGATCGAGGCCCGGGACGGCTCCGAAGATGGCGCCCGCAAGCTCGCGGGAGCCTTGAAGGCAAGGGAACAGAGCGGCGGAAAACACGCCACGCCGATCCTGAGCCCGCTCTGGACGGCCGAAATGGGTTTGGCATTGGGTCGCGCAAATGTGGTACATGCAGCCCTGACCCAAGGCAGCATGAAGAATAAGGTCTTGGCGGACCTCGCCAGGCTGGAAAGTTATGGGCGCAAGGAGCGCCCTGCGGAGCGCAGTTCCGGGTAAGTACCGGCAACGGTGGGATTGCATCCGATCAAAGCGAGAGATGTAGGACAGGCATGAACGACTCGGCGGATTCGAGTGAACGCAAACTGAAAGCTTCGGGCGGCAAGACGCTGAGCCTGAATCGGACGGTCGAGTCTGGCCATGTGCGCCAGAACTTCTCCCATGGCCGGTCGAAATCGGTTGTCGTCGAGAAGAAGAAGAAGCGCACGATCAATCCGGGCGCTGCTGCCGCTGCCGCGCGCGCCGAGCATGTGGAAGAGCCCGCGGCGCCTGCCGCCGCTGCTCCGGCCCAGGCTCCGGCTGCCGCACCTGCGCCCGCAGCGGCCCCCGCCCCCGCCCCTCAGGCGGCCGCGCCTGCGCCCGCTGCGGAGAAACCCGCCGCTGTCGCCGCAGCTCCTGCTGCGGCCGCGCCGAAGCCCGCGAGCCCTGCCCGCGCCGAGACGCCTGCCGCGCCTGCGCCCGCCGCTCGCGCCGAGGCTCCGCGTGCCGCTGGCGCGCGTCCCGCCGCTGGCGGCCGTGCTGCCGGCAAGCCCGCGCCGCGCCCCGCCGAGCGCGCGCGTTCCGGCGTCGTGCTGCGGACGCTGACCGAGGAAGAGAAGAATGCCCGCGCCCAGGCGCTCGATCTTGCGCGTTCGCGCGAGGGCGAGGAGCGCCGCCGCGCCGAGGAAGATGCGCGTCGCCGCGCCGAGGAAGATGCTCGCCGCAAGCGCGAGCGCGAAGAGGCAGCCGCCCGCGAGGCCGAGGAGGCCGCGCGCCGCGAGAGCGAGGAAGCTTCACGCCGCCGCGCCGCGGAAGAAGCCAAGCGCCGCCTCGACGAGGAAGCCCGCACGACCGGCACGCCGCGTGGCGCCGCGCTGTTGCAGGAAGAAGTCGCCGACGAGGAGGACAAGCCGAAGCGCGCTCACGGCGCTCCGGGCGTCGCGCCCAAGGTTCCGGCCACGCGCCGCAACGAGCCCAAGCGCCGCACCGGCAAGCTCACCATCACCAAGGCTTTTGATGACGATGGCGATCGCCAGCGCTCGCTCGCCTCGATGCGCCGCCGCGTCGAACGCGAGAAGAAGAGGCTCGCGGGAATTCACGACGCGCCGCAGAAGGTCGTTCGCGAAGTCGTCATTCCCGAGGTCATCACCATTCAGGAACTCGCGAACCGCATGGCGGAGCGCGCGGTCGACGTGATCAAGATCCTCATGAAGCAGGGGATCATGCACAAGATCACGGATGTGATCGACAGCGACACGGCGCAGCTCGTGGCCGAAGAACTCGGCCACACGGTGAAGCGCGTCGCCGAATCCGACGTCGAAGAAGGCCTTGTCGGCGAGGACGATCCGGAGAGCGCGAAGAAGCCGCGCGCGCCCGTCGTCACCGTCATGGGCCATGTCGACCACGGCAAGACCTCGCTTCTCGACGCGCTTCGCAAGACCGCCGTTGCGGCGGGCGAGGCTGGCGGCATCACGCAGCATATCGGCGCCTATCAGGTCGATATGGGCTCGGGGGCGAAGATCACCTTCCTCGATACGCCCGGCCACGCCGCCTTCACCGCCATGCGCGCCCGCGGCGCCAAGGTGACGGATATCGTCGTGCTCGTCGTCGCGGCCGATGACGGCGTCATGCCGCAGACGGTCGAGGCGATCAGCCACGCCAAGGCGGCCGGCGTGCCGATCATCATCGCCATCAACAAGATGGACAAGCCCGAGGCCGATCCGGCCCGGGTGAAGAACGAGCTTCTCCAGCATGAAGTCGTGGTCGAGGATTTCGGCGGCGAAACGCTCGCCGTGCCGATTTCGGCCAAGACCCGGATGGGCCTCGACAAGCTCGAGGAAGCCATTCTGCTTCAGGCGGAAATTCTCGACCTCAGGGCCAATCCGGATCGCGCCGCCGAAGGCATCATCGTCGAGGCGAAGCTCGATCGCGGCCGCGGCCCCGTGGGCACGGTTCTGATCGAGCGCGGCACGCTCCATGTCGGCGACATCATCGTCGCGGGCACCGAATGGGGCCGCGTGCGCGCGCTCATCAACGATCGCGGCGAGAACGTTGAAAGCGCCGGTCCGTCGGTTCCGGTCGAGGTGCTCGGCCTTGGCGGCGCGCCGGAAGCGGGCGACGTGCTCTCCGTCGTCGAGAGCGAGGCCCGCGCGCGCGAAGTCACCGAATACCGCGAGCGCGTCCAGCGCGAGAAGCGCACGGGCGGCGGCGTTCGCACCTCGCTCGACCAGATGCTCTCGCAGCTCAAGGAGCAGAACAAGAAAGAGCTGCCGATCGTCGTCAAGGCGGACGTGCAGGGCTCGGCCGAAGCGATCGTGCAGGCGCTCGAGAAGCTCGGCACCGACGAAGTCACCGCGCGTGTCATTTCGGCAGGCGTCGGCGGCGTGACGGAAAGCGACATCACGCTCGCCATCGCGTCGGGTGCGCCGGTCATCGGCTTCAACGTCCGCGCCAACACGCAGGCCCGCGATGCCGCGCGCCATGCAGGCATCGAGATCCGCTACTACTCGGTGATCTACGACCTCGTCGATGACATCAAGGCGGCGATGTCCGGCCTGCTCTCGCCCGAGCTTCGCGAAACCTTCCTCGGCAACGCGCAGATCCTCGAAGTGTTCAACATCTCCAAGGTCGGCAAGGTTGCCGGCTGCCGCGTGACCGAAGGCGTCGTGCGTCGCGGCGCGAGCGTGCGTCTCATCCGCGACAACGTCGTGGTCCATGAGGGCAAGCTGTCCACGCTGAAGCGCTTCAAGGACGAAGTGAAGGAAGTGCAGTCCGGTCAGGAATGCGGCATGGCCTTCGAGGCCTATCAGGACATGCGTGCCGGCGACATCATCGAGTGCTTCGAGGTCGAGGTGATCAAGCGCACCCTCGCCTGACGGGGGAGCGCGCGCAGCAAATGCGGTGCCGTTCCGGATGATCTCCGGGACGGCCTCCGGTTCCACCGGCGTATCTGACGGACTGAACGGCCGCCATGCACAGAAAATCCCGATCGAAACCAGGCCACCGCGAGACGCGCGGGCCGAGCCAGCGCCAGTTGCGCGCGGGCGAGCTTGTGCGCCGTGCGCTGGCCGAGATCATCGCGCGCGGCGACATTCAGGACCCGGAGCTTTCGGGCCGCGTCATCACCGTGTCGGAAGTGCGCGTGAGCCCCGATCTTCGCCATGCGGCCTGCTTCGTCGCGCCGCTCGGCGGTGGCGATGCGGCGGCGCTCGCAAGGGCGCTCACCCGCGTCAAGGCCTATCTGCGCGGCCAGCTCGCCCATGAGGTCACATTCAAGTTCATGCCCGATCTGACCTTCGAGCCCGACACCTCCTTCGACCGGGCCGAGGCGGTCGACCGGCTCCTTCATTCGCCGGCCGTCTCGCGCGATCTCGACCGGGACGAGAGCGGCGAGACGGAAGCGGACGAGGACTGATCTCCATGTCCCGGCGCAAGAAGGGCGAGGCGATCTCGGGCTGGGTCGTCGTCGACAAGCCCCTTGGCCTCACCTCGACCGATGTCGTCTCCCGCGTCCGCCGCCTCTTCAATGCGCAGAAGGCGGGCCATGCCGGCACGCTCGATCCGCTGGCGACGGGGGTGCTGCCCGTGGCGCTCGGCGAGGCGACGAAGACCGTTCCCTTCATGCTCGACGCCTCGAAGCGCTATCGCTTCACCGTCCGCTTCGGCGAGGCGACCGCGACCGACGATGCCGAAGGCGTCGTGACCGACACGAGCCCCGTCCGCCCCTCGGATGCCGAGATCGAGGCCGCCCTTCCCCGCTTTTCCGGCGAGATCGAGCAGGTCCCGCCTGTCTTCTCGGCCATCAAGGTCGGTGGCGAGCGTGCCTATGACCTCGCGCGGGCGGGCGAGACGGTGGAATTGAAGGCCCGCCGGGTGACGATCCATGAAATCCGCTTCACCGGGCGGCCGGACCCGGACCATGTCGAGCTTGAAATCCTTTGCAGCAAAGGGACTTACGTCCGCTCGTTGGCCCGCGACCTCGCTCGCGCGCTGGGCACGGTCGGCCATGTCTCGGCGCTCCGGCGGACCGCTCATGGCCCCTTCCGGGAGCAGTCCGCGATTCCGCTGGATAATCTGATGGCGTTCGGCCATATTGCGCCCGCTTCCGAAGCCTTTTCGAGGCTTCTTCTGCCGCTCGAGACCGCGCTGGACGACATCCCGGCCCTGGCCCTGAGCGCTGAAGACGCCAGCCGTTTGAGACGGGGCCAGGGAGTGTTATTGCGCGGACGCGACGCTCCGATTCTGTCGGGGCCGGTCCTGGCGACACACCGGGGAGAACCGGTGGCTCTGACTGAGTATGGCCAGGGCGAGCTGAGGCCCGTGCGCGTGTTCAATCTCGGTTCATAGGAGATAACCCGATGTCGATTACGCCGGAGCGTAAGGCTCAGCTGATCAATGAATTCGCCGGCAAGGCTGGCGATACCGGTTCGCCCGAGGTGCAGGTCGCGATCCTCACCGAGCGGATCACCAACCTCACCGAGCACTTCAAGCACCATGCGAAGGACAATCATTCCCGCCGTGGCCTGCTGAAGCTGGTGAGCCAGCGCCGTTCGCTGCTCGACTACGTCAAGAAGCACGATCAGGCGCGCTACGAATCCCTGATTTCCCGTCTGGGAATCCGGAGGTAAGAACGGGGTGCATGTATCCCCATGGCCTGAACCTCATCGCTCATTCCGCCGCTGCGGCATCGTCCGGATCGGCGGTATGGGCAGGTTTGGCCCGAAGAGACAATCGTCCGTCAACGAATCATGGCAAGCGGGTGGACCTTTCGGCCGTCGTCTCACGGCGTCAGGTCCCTCATGTGTTGGTGCGGCGTGATCGCACGCCCCCGCCTGCCTGATCCTTTTGTCCGGCCGCGATGACAGCGGCAGAAAAGTGCGCCGTCCGCCTGATGGTGGCAAGAACGCGAAATGCGCGGCGGCGCGGAACAGGAAATTGAATATGTTCGAAATCACACGCGAAGAAATTGAATGGGGCGGCCGCAAGCTCGTCCTCGAGACGGGCAAAGTCGCCCGTCAGGCCGATGGCGCTGTGCTCGCGACCTATGGCGAGACGACCGTGCTCGCAACCGTCGTCGGTGAGCGCAAGCCGAAGCCCGGCCTCGACTTCTTTCCGCTGACAGTGAATTACCAGGAAAAGACCTACGCCGCCGGCAAGATCCCCGGCGGTTTCTTCAAGCGCGAAGGCCGTCCGAGCGAAAAGGAAACGCTCGTCTCCCGTCTGATCGACCGGCCCATCCGACCGCTCTTCGCCAAGGGCTTCAAGAATGAAACCCAGGTGATCGCGACCGTGATCAGCCACGACATGGAGAACGATCCCGATATCGTCGCCATGATCGCGGTTTCGGCGGCGCTCACCATTTCGGGCCTGCCCTTCCTCGGGCCGATCGGCGGCGCGCGCGTCGGCTACTTCAACGGCGAATACAAGCTCAACCCGATGATCGACGAGATGGTCGAGAGCGATCTCGATCTCGTTGTCGCCGGCACGTCGGACGCCGTGCTCATGGTCGAATCGGAAGCCAAGGAGCTTTCCGAGGACGTCATGCTCGGCGCCGTCATGTTCGGCCATCGCGAGTTCCAGCCGGTGATCGACGCGATCATCCGCATGGCGGAGCGCTGCGCGAAGGAGCCGCGCGCTTTCGCGGCGAAGGACGAATCCGAACTCGAGGCCAAGGTGCGCGCGCTCGTCGAGGACGATCTGCGCGCCGCTTATTCCGTCAAGGACAAGGGCCATCGCCACGAAGCCGTCGCCAGCGCGAAGGACAAGGTGTTTGCCGCGCTCTGCAACCCGGAAGACCCCGACGCGCCCGCCGAGACGACCCTTGGCGGCGTCTTCAAGGCGCTCGAGGCCAATATCGTCCGCAATGCGATTCTCGACACAGGGCTGCGCATCGACGGCCGCGATGTGAAGACGGTTCGTCCGATCGTGTCGGAAGTGGGCGTGCTGCCGCGCACCCACGGCTCGGCGCTCTTCACCCGCGGCGAGACGCAGGCGCTCGTCGTCTCGACCCTCGGCACGGGCGAGGACGAGCAGTTCATCGACGCGCTGGAAGGCACCTACAAGGAAAACTTCCTGCTGCACTACAATTTCCCGCCCTACTCGGTGGGTGAGACGGGCCGCGTCGGCTTCACCGGCCGCCGCGAAGTCGGCCATGGCAAGCTCGCCTGGCGCGCCCTGCGTGCGGTGCTCCCGTCGAAGACCGAATTCCCCTACACGATCCGCGTCGTCTCCGAGATCACCGAATCGAACGGTTCGTCTTCCATGGCGACCGTCTGCGGCTCCTCGCTGTCGATGATGGATGCGGGCGTGCCGCTGAAGCGCGCCGTCGCGGGCATCGCCATGGGCCTGATCCTCGAGGGCGAGCGCTTCGCGGTGCTCTCCGACATTCTCGGCGATGAGGATCACCTCGGCGACATGGACTTCAAGGTCGCGGGCACGGAAGAAGGTGTCACATCGCTCCAGATGGACATCAAGATCACCGGCATCACCGAAGGCATCATGAAGCAGGCTCTCGCCCAGGCGAAGGACGGCCGCGTCCATATCCTCGGCGAGATGGCGAAGGCGCTGAACACGGCTCGCACCGAGCTTGGCGAGCATGCCCCGCGCATCGAGGTCATCACCGTTCCGACCGACAAGATCCGCGAAGTCATCGGCACCGGCGGCAAGGTCGTTCGCGAGATCGTCGAGAAGACGGGCGCGAAGATCGACATTTCCGACGACGGCACGATCAAGGTCGCGTCCTCGGACGGCGCGTCGATCAAGAAGGCGATCGACTGGATCCGCGGCATCGTCGCGGAGCCCGAAGTCGGCGCCATCTATGAGGGCACGGTCGTGAAGGTCGTCGATTTCGGCGCCTTCGTGAACTTCTTCGGCCCCCGCGACGGCCTCGTCCACATCTCGCAGCTCGCGGCGAACCGCGTCGAGAAGGTGAACGATGTGGTCAACGAGGGCGACAAGGTGAAGGTGAAGCTCCTCGGCTTCGACGAGCGCGGCAAGGTCCGCCTCTCCATGAAGCATGTGAACCAGGAAACGGGCGAGGAAATCCACTACGAGAACGAGCCCGAGCCGCAGCCGCGCGAGAAGCGCGAAGGCGGCGGTGGCGGCCGTCGCCGCCGCGAGCGCGACTGAGCCGCGGACTTCTGAGAAAAGCGCAAAGGGCGCCGGTTTATCCGGCGCCCTTTTTTATTGTGCGCGCGGATGAAGGAACGCTGTCCGCTCCGTTCAGATCGGGTTCAGCCTCGATGCCCTAGCCTTCGATCATCGCGAAAGACACCCGGGTGTTCGCCGGGCCATCGAAGGAGACAGCCAATGAAACATCTGCTCGCCGCCGCCGTCACCCTCTCCATTCTGGCCGCGCCGGCAATGGCGGCGCCCTATGGTCAGCACCCGGATTATTCGCCCCGCCCCGGCCAGAGCCAGGGCCACCCGGGTCAGGGCAACTGGAATCAGGGTGCGGTCAAGCCGCCCGCGCCGAAGCCGCAATATACCTATGACGGCAAGCGCTACGACGCCTATCGCGGGCCCGCCTGGAAGGCGCCGAAAGGCTACAATGCGCGCCACAAGTGGAAGCGCGGCGAGAAACTGCCGAAGATCTATCGCGACCGCGTCTATGTGATTGATTATCGCGCCTATCGGCTCAAGGCGCCGCCGCGCGGCTATCAGTGGGTGCGCGTCGACCGCGACATCTATCTCGCCTCGATGCAGAACGGCCTGGTCTCGCAGATCGTCTTCAACTTCTTCTACTGACGAGAGCTGCTGAAAGCACAAAGGGCGTCGGATCGACCGGCGCCCTTTTTAGTTAGGGTAGCGGTGTGAGGACGGGCGATCAGCTCCCGTTGCCGCCGTCGAAATCGCTCGCCTTCATCTCCTCGGCGCGCGGCATGCCGATGATGTTGAAGCCGCTGTCGACGTGATGGATCTCGCCGGTGACGCGGGCCGAGAGATCGGAGAGCAGATAGAGGCCCGCGCCGCCGACATGCTCGAGTTCGATCGTCTCCTTCAGCGCCGAATGGGTCTTGTTCCACTTGTGAACGAAGCGCGCATCGCCGATGGCTGAACCGGCCAGCGTCCGCATCGGGCCTGCCGAGATTGCATTGACGCGGATACCGTCGCGGCCGAGATCAGCGGCGAGATAGCGCACGCTCGCCTCGAGGGCGGCCTTGGCGACGCCCATGACGTTGTAGTTCGGCATGACGCGCTGCGCGCCCTCATAGGTGAGGGTCACCATGGCGCCGCCATCGGGCATGATTTCGGCGGCGCGGCGCGCGACATCGGTGAAGGAGAAGCAGGAAATATCCATCGAGCGCAGGAAGTTCTCACGCGTCGTGTCGACATAGCGGCCCTTGAGCTCGTTCTTGTCGGAATAGGCGATCGCGTGAACGACGAAATCGAGCTTGCCCCATTCCTTGCGGAGCGTTGTGAAGACGCTGTCGAGGCTTTCAGGGTCCGTGACGTCGCAGGGAACGAGAATCTTCGAGCCGACCGATTCCGCCAGAGGCTTCACGCGCCGGCCGAAGGCTTCGCCCTGAAAGGTGAAGGCCATTTCCGCGCCATGCGCCGCCAGCGTCTTGGCGATGCCCCAGGCGATCGAGTGATCGTTCGCCACACCCATGACGAGACCGCGCCGCCCTTTCATGAGCGGCCCGTCGAGCACCAGCCCCTCGCCTGCCTTCTGATCCGACCCGTGCATTCTGTTCCGACCTTTTTTGTTGACCGGTTGATCCGACCCGTCGCTCCTCAGCCGCCGTAGCGCTGGAAAGCGAGCGACGCATTGGTGCCGCCGAAGCCGAAGCTGTTGGAGAGCGCCAGATTGATTTCGGCGCCGTCGATCCGCTCCCGCACGATATTGGCATCGGCGACTTCGGGGTCGATCTCCTCGATATTGGCGCTGGCCGCGATGAAGCCGTTCTGCATCATCAGAAGCGTGTAGATCGCTTCGTGGACGCCGGCCGCGCCCTGCGCGTGGCCCGTCAGCGACTTCGTGGCGCTGATGGGTGGCGTCTTCGCGCCGAAGACTTCGTGGATCGCCTTGATCTCGGGAATGTCGCCGACCGGCGTCGACGTCGCATGCGGATTGATGTAGTCGACCGGCGCCTTCACACCCTGAAGCGCCAGACGCATGCAGCGCACGGCGCCTTCGCCCGAGGGGGCCACCATGTCGGCGCCATCCGCCGTCGCGCCATAGCCGACGATCTCGGCATAGATTTTCGCGCCGCGCGCCTTGGCGTGCTCAAGCTCTTCGAGCACGAGAATGCCGCCACCGCCCGAAATGACGAAGCCGTCGCGGTTCCTGTCATAGGCGCGGGAGGCTTTCTCCGGCGTGTCGTTATATTTGGACGACATCGCGCCCATTGCGTCGAAGAGGACCGAGAGCGTCCAGTCGAGTTCCTCGCCGCCGCCGGCGAACATCACGTCCTGCTTGCCCCACTGGATCATCTCGGCCGCATTGCCGATGCAATTGGCGCTGGTCGAGCAGGCCGAGCTGATCGAGTAGTTGATGCCCTTGGTCTTGAACCAGGTGGAGAGATTGGCCGAGCAGGTCGACGACATCGCCTTGGGAACGGCGAAGGGGCCGACCTTCTTCGGGCCCTTGCCGGGTTCGCGCGTGATGTCGGCCGCGGCGACGATCGCCTTGGTCGAAGGCCCGCCCGAACCGACGATGAGGCCGGTGCGCTCGTTGCTGACCTCGCCGGGCTCGAGCCCCGCGTCCTGGATCGCCTGCTCCATCGCGACGGCCGCATAGGCCGCGCCATCGCCCATGAAGCGCCGCGCGCGCCGGTCCACCGCCGCGTCGAGGTCGATCTTCAGGCTGCCATGAACCTGGCTGCGGAAGCCCAGCTCCGCATAAGTGTCGGCCCTGACGATGCCGGATCTGCCTTCGCGCAGGCTCGCCAGCACTTCCTGCGAATTATTTCCGATCGAGGAGACGATCCCCATGCCGGTGACGACCACTCGTCTCATGGCAGCCTCTCTTTTCGTTTGGATCAAATCCGCCGCACCCGATCAGGCCGGCTGTTCCGCTGTCTGCAGGCCGACTTTCATGTCGGTAATTGTATAGGCGAGTTCGCCATCCGCCAGAATGGTGCAGTCGGCCACGCCGAGCACGAGCTTCCGATTGATGACGCGCTTCAGCTGGATAATGTACTCGATCTTCTTCACCGCGGGCGTGACCATGGCGGAGAATTTCACCTCGCCGACGCCGAGCGCGCGGCCCTTGCCCTGCCCGCCGATCCAGCCGAGGAAGAAGCCGAGAAGCTGCCATGCGCCGTCGAGGCCGAGGCAGCCCGGCATGATCGGGTCACCCTCGAAATGGCAGGGGAAGAACCAGAGGTCCGGTGTGATGTCGAACTCGGCCTTGATGAGGCCCTTGTCGTGGTCGCCGCCCTTGTCCGAGATATGCGTGATGCGCGAGATCATCAGCATGGGCGGCAGAGGAAGCTGGGCATTGCCGGGGCCGAACATGCGGCCATGGCTGCATTCGAGAAGTTCCTCGTAGGTGTAACTGGATTTTTGCTCCGCCATTCCCGTCCGCTCGATTTTGCCCTTGCGTCGCCGCGTTTCCGCTGGCCCGGCAGGCTTATCTTGTATGAGGGGCAAGGCTCACCCCCTCCCCCGGTTTTTCAGTAGCGCGCTTCCTAACATATTAGGGGGGCGGGCGGAAACCCATCACCGGGATACATGACCGGGGTGCCGATTGGGCATGGGCATCTTGACAAAACTGTGTACAGGAATACATCTTCGATTTGTAATGATTAAAAACTAGCGCGGGATGCCCTCCGTCAAGGGGCGAAAGGAACAGATACGTGACGCAGGACCGGCCATATAGCCAGACGCTTGCTCGCTTGCGGGAAGCGGGACTCCGCCCCACGCGCCAGCGCCTCGCGCTCGGCCGCCTTCTGTTCGATGGCGGCGACCGCCATGTCACCGCCGAGGCGCTGCATGACGAGGCCCAGGCCGTGGGCGTCAGCGTCTCGCTCGCCACCGTCTACAACACGCTCCATCAGTTCACCGAGGCAGGGCTGCTGCGCGAGGTCGTCGTCGACAGCGCGCGGACCTATTTCGACACCAATACCAGCGACCACCACCACTTCTTCGTCGAGAATTCGGGGGCGCTGATGGACATCGACGGCGACAGGATCGCGATCAGCGGCCTTCCCGAGGCGCCCGAGGGCACCAATGTCGCCCGCGTCGATGTGATCGTCCGCCTGCAGGGCGCGACGCGCCATAGCGGCTGAGTTTTCCCGATAAATATTATTTAGAACGATTCTGATCTGTTGACCAAACAGTGGCCGGGGCACTATGCTCGGCGTTAACCGTCCTCCTTATCCCGGAGGCGGGGGCCGGAACAGGCGGGGCGCGCGCAAATGCTCCGTCCGGCCGTCAATTCAACAATTCGGCCGCCGGCTCCCTGCTGCAGGGCCGCCTGCGTCCGCAAACAAGGTGAGGAGTTGATCATGTCGTCGCTCGCAAAATCCAAAACGGTCGAGAATTTGAAGGCCGCCTTCGCCGGCGAGAGCCAGGCGAACCGCCGCTATCTCTATTTCGCCCAGAAGGCCGACATCGAGGGCTACAACGACGTCGCCGCCGTGTTCCGCTCCACCGCGGAAGGCGAGACGGGCCATGCCCATGGCCATCTGGAGTTCCTCGAGGCCGTGGGCGACCCGGCGACGGGCGAGCCCATCGGTGACACGAAGCTGAACCTCAAGGCCGCGATCGCCGGCGAGACGCACGAATACACCGACATGTATCCGGGCATGGCGCGCACGGCGCGCGAAGAGGGCTTCGACGAGATCGCCGACTGGTTCGAGACGCTGGCGAAGGCTGAGAAGAGCCATGCCGGCCGCTTCCAGAAGGCGCTGGACACTCTCGGCAGCTAATATCACTCAGGGGCGGGGAGGCGGACCCATCCGCCTCCCTTACCTTTCGCATTGATGGACGCGGAGAGCGGAGAATGAAAGAAGGCAGCACGGAAGCACCCATTCGCCATCCGATCGATTGGCAGAACCCCGAGTTCTACGATCTCGACAAGCTTGATGAGGAAATTCGCCGGGTCTTCGACATCTGTCACACCTGCCGGCGCTGCTTCAATCTCTGCGACAGCTTCCCGCGCCTCTTCGATCTCATCGATGCATCGCCGACGGAAGAACTCGACAGCGTGAAGTCGGAAGACTTCGTGCCCGTGGTCGAGGCCTGCACGCTCTGCGACATGTGCTTCATGACGAAGTGTCCCTATGTGCCTCCGCATGAATTCAACATCGACTTCCCGCATCTGATGCTGCGTTACCGCGCCGCCACTGCGAAGCGCGACGGCCATTTCCCCTTCGTGCCCGCCCAGCTCGGCCAGACCGACCGCAACGGCAAGCTTGCCGCTCCCGTCGCCGGTCTCGCAAACTGGGGTTCATCGCGATCGAACAAGCTGACGCGCCCGCTCCTCGAGAGCGTCGCCGGCATCGACGCGCGCGCCGAACTGCCGAAATTCTACGGCAAGACTTTCACCATGCGCGCGAAAGCGCAGGACAGGACCGGCGAGGCCGCACCGAAGGATGCGCCCGCAAAGGGCCGCAAGGCGGCGCTCTTCGCCACCTGCTTCGTCAATTACAACAATCCGCAGGTCGGCGAGGCCGCGCGCAAGGTGCTCGCGCATAATGGCGTCGAGACAGTCGTCGCCTATCCCGGCTGTTGCGGCATGCCCTTCCTCGAGCAGGGCAATCTTGCCAAGGTCGCCGAGCAGGCCGAAAAGGTCGCGCGCGACATGTGCGAATGGATCGACAAGGGCTATGACATCATCACGCTGACGGCGTCCTGCGGCCTCATGTTCAAGTTCGAATGGCCGCTCGTCCTGCCGGACAACGAGCATGTGCAGAAGCTCTCCCGCGCGACCTACGACATCGATGAATATGTCGTCGACATCGCGAAGAAGGAGGGGCTCGCCCCCGGCATGAAGCCGGTGGAAGGCGGCGTCACCGCGCATCTCGCCTGTCACGCGCGTGCCCAGAACATGGGCCCGAAATCGGCCGAGATGATGCGCCTCATTCCGGGCATCCAGGTCGATGTCGTCGAGCGTTGCTCCGGCCACGGAGGAACTTTCGGCGTGATGAAGGAAACCTTCGAGACGGCCATGAAGGTCGGCAAGCCCGCCGCCCGCAACGTCGCGAAGACCGGAAACAGATATCTGACATCCGATTGCCCGCTGGCCGGCAAGCATCTCGTGCAGGAGATCGAGGAGCTTGGCGAGCCGCAGCGTCCGCAAATGCAGCACCCGATCGAGATCATGGCCCGTTCCTGGGGTCTGATCGACTGAAGTCAGTGGAGTAGCGACATGCCCGCCAGCAAACGTCTCATCGAGCGCAGCGACATTCTTCCTGCCGACGTCTATGCGCGCGAGCGCGGCGAACGCCGTGCCCGCGTCACCGCGATGAAGAGGGCGCGGCGCGTGGCCGTCGGCCCGTTCGCCACCTTCTATTTCGAGAATTACGAGACGATGTTCCAGCAGGTTCACGAAATGCTGCACATCGAGCGTGGCGGCGAGGAGCAGATCGCCGACGAGCTTGCCGCCTACAATCCGCTGATCCCCAAGGGCGACGAGCTGGTGGCGACGCTCATGTTCGAGATCGACGATGAGGGCCGCCGCGACCGCGAGCTTCGCCGCCTGACAGGCGTCGAGGATCACGTCTATCTGGATGTGGGCGGGCTTCGTGTGACGGCTGTGCCCGAACAGGATGTCGAGCGCACCAAGGCGGACGGCAAGACTTCATCCGTCCACTTCCTGCATTTTCCCTTCAAGGTGCAGGAGATCGAGAAGTTCCGCGACCCCGCCGTGCAGGTGACGCTGGCGATCGCGCATCCGAATTACGGGCACATGGCGCTCATCGCCGGCGAGACGCGCGCCTCGCTCGCAGCCGATTTCGCATGAGCTGAGGAGCCGGGTTCGCCCTCGCGCTACTCGAAATTCTCGCCCCGGTATGTGCCCCAGATCGTATCGCGGCGCACCCAGCCCTCATAGCCGCTCGCCTTGATCTCGCACCATTCGTCCTTGCAGGCGGAAAGCTGGGCGACCACGCCCGGCTCGCCATAGGCGACGATGGGTGCCGACATGTTCGGCTGGGTGTGAAGCGCGACTGGCATTCCGTCGCCGGACTTGTTCTGGATGATCGCGGTGCGCCGCCCGTCCAGCATCGAGTGCCAGACCCAGCCGCTGTCGCCTTCGCGGTCGCGTATGCGCCGCCAGCGATCGGACTCGGCCGTGACCTCGACCGGCAGGCCCTTTTTCTCGAACACCCATTCGATCGGGTAATCGTCGCCCGGTCCCCGGCGCACATTGATTCGCCCCGACTTGAGGCTGACGAAGCGCGGCACGGGCAGGCCGGAAACGGGGCCGACGATCTTCTTCGCCGGCGCTTCGGCCTTGCCGGCGGGGGCGAGGAGCTGTGTCGGCGCCGCTGGCGCGCTTGTGCCGGATTTGGCGGCGGCGGGCAGGGCGGTCGCCGCGACGAGGACGAATGCAGTCGCCGCCGCGCGCCGCATGGGCTTTGCTCCGGCGCGATCCCGGGAAAAGAGCATGGCGGTTTTCCGTTTGGATTCAGAGCGGCATGGCCGGAAAATTTCGATGATGGCGGCTTTCTTTCGCATGACCTTCACACCTTTATGGCAAGGGCTCTGCGAGCGGGTCAAGGCGGCGGGCATCCATGCCGTCTCCAGAAGGCGCTTGGTCGCCCCCCGCGCGACCTGCTAGACAAGGGTTTGCCGGACGAGGTGAGGTTCCGCCACATTCCGGCAGGAGCTGATGAAAGAGGCCTTTCCGAGCATGACCAAGCAGAAGCCGCTCGTCATCGTCACACGCAAGCTTCCCGAGACGATCGAAGCGCGGATGGAAGAACTCTTCGATGTGCGTCTGAACAAGGACAATCATCCGATGAGCGCCGCCGAGCTTGCCGCCGCCATGAAGGAAGCCGATGTGCTCGTGCCGACGGTGACGGACCGCATCGACGCGAAGTTGCTGGCGCAAGCAGGACCGCAACTCCGCCTGATCGCGCAATTCGGAACCGGGGTCGACAATATCGATGTGGAAACGGCGCTGCGTCGCGGCATTACGGTGACGAATACGCCGGGCGTCCTCACCGAGGATACGGCCGACATGACGATGGCGCTCATTCTCGCCGTGCCGCGCAGGCTCGCGGAAGGCGCGCGCTATCTGCGCGATCACGAGGGCCAGTGGCCTGGCTGGTCGCCGACCTGGATGCTCGGCCGGCGTATCTTCGGCAAGCGTCTCGGCATCATCGGCATGGGCCGCATCGGCCAGGCGGTGGCGCGCCGCGCTCGCGCCTTCGGCCTCGAGATCCATTATCACAATCGCAAGCCGGCCAATGCTGTCATCGAGAAGGAACTCGAGGCGACCTATTGGGAGAGCCTCGACCAGATGCTGCCCAAGGTCGACATCATCTCGGTGAATTGTCCGCACACGCCCGCAACCTATCACCTGCTGAGCGCGCGGCGCCTGAAGCTCGTGCGTCCCGATGCCTATATCGTCAACACCGCGCGCGGCGAGGTGATAGACGAGGGCGCGCTTCTGCGCGCGCTGGAGGCGGGAGAGATTGCGGGCGCGGGACTCGACGTGTTCGAGAAGGAGCCGGTTGTCGATCCGCGCTTCCTCAAGCTCGGCAATGTGGTGCTGCTGCCGCATATGAGTTCGGCGACGATCGAGGGCCGCGTGGAGATGGGCGGCAAGGTCATCGTCAACATCAAGACCTTCATGGACGGCCACCGTCCGCCCGACCGCGTGATCCCCGCCATCATGTGACGCCAATCTATTCGTGTACGGACAGATCGCGGATCGTTGCGTGCTCGCCCGATAGCGGATTTTGCGGATCGTGCCTCAGCGTCAGCGTGCGGAAGCGCGTTTCGAGCGCATCGTAGATGAGAAGCCGTCCGGCAAGGCTCGTGCCCGCGCCGGTGATCTCCTTGATGACTTCGAGCGCCATGAGCGAGCCGACGACGCCGGTGAGCGCGCCGAGCACGCCCGCTTCCTCGCAAGCCGGGATGGCGCCGGGCGGTGGCGCCTCGCCCACGAGATCGCGATAATTGGGATAGGGTTTTCCTTCCGCGTCGCGCAGATGGGACTTGAAGGTCGAGACCTGCCCCTCGAAGGGGCCGACCGCGCCGGAGACGAGCGTCACCCCAGCGAGATGGCAGGCATCGTTGACGAGGAAGCGCGTCGCGAAATTGTCGCAGCCATCGGCGACGATGTCATAGCGCGAGACGATGTCGAGCGCGTTCCGCGCCGTCAGGCGCTCGCCATGCGTCTCGACCTTCACATCGGGATTGAGGCGGGCGAGCTGCGCCTTCGCGCTCTCGACCTTGGGCCGGCCGAGCGAGGCCGTGTCGTGGATGATCTGGCGCTGAAGGTTCGAGAGCGAGACGGCGTCATGGTCGATGACGCCGAGCGTGCCGACGCCCGCCGCCGCCAGATACATGAGGCAGGGCGCGCCGAGCCCGCCCGCGCCGATCACGAGCACGCGGGCCTTGAGGAGCTTCTGCTGGCCCTGTCCTCCGATCTCCTTGAGGACGATGTGGCGCGCATAGCGTTCGAGCTGGGCATCGGTCAGCGACATGGGCGTCCTTCTCCGCCTTCTTTGCGCCACGCCTCCGCGGTGCTGTCAATGGCCGCGTGGCCGGCCCCGCCGGGCTCAGCGCGGCGTGATGACGACCGTCTGGCAGACGCGGCCAAGCGGGCCCGCCTGATCGTGGAGCCTCGAATCGGTGAGGCCCACGCCCTCCCGCCGCCAGTCGGAGGCGGGCTCGACGCCGACCCAGGGGCCCACCGGCGGGCGCGACACATGCACCGTGATGTCGATATTGGGGAAGCCCCATGGCGGCGGCCAGAACTCGGTGCCGGAGAGCCAGTAGGGCGTACCATTGTCGCCGAAGGCGAAAAGCTGCGCGAAGGGCGCATCGAAGGCGACGAGGCGCCGCTTCATGCGACCCCATTTGATGCCGTTGCCGCCGTCGCGAATATCGAGCGCATCGAAGAAGGTGGTCCGCTGCTGCGGTCCGCGCGCGCCCCAGATGACGAGCGGCGAGGGGTCGAAAGGCGCAGGCGCCGCCTCGGCCCGCTCGAGTTCGGGCACGGAAAGCGGCTTGATGAAGGAGGCGCTGGCCTTGGCGTAGAGCTTGTCGCCTGCCCAGAGCGTCGCCTCCGCCATCGCCACGCGCCCGCCCGCGCGCAGCACCTCGATCTTCGTTTCGAGCCGTTCGAGCGGCGCGGGCCGCAGAATGATGACGGAGGCTGTCATCGGCGCGCCCCAGTCCTCTTCCCGCGCGCGCTCTTCCATCGCCGCGACGAGCAGGCCGGAGACGGCGCCGCCATGAAGCCCCCGGAAGGGGCCGGATGCCTCGACATGGGGCTCCCAATAGGCGCCGTCGCGCGAAAAGACGGGCTCGGCAAGGTCCGCGATGACGTTCATGGGGTCGGTTCCTGATCGGCCGGAGAGCGGCTCATGGCGCCCATGGGAGGGGCGGGGCCTCGGCCGGAAATTCGAGTTCAGACAGGCGGCAAGATGGGTTCCAAAAAAGAACCTGTCAAGCTAAGCTCGGGCCCGAAGGAGATCTCGATGCGTTGGGAAGACCTCGACCGCGAAAACTGCTCGCTTGCCCGCACCCTGTCGGTCGTCGGCGATCGCTGGACGCTGATGGTGCTGCGCGAGTGCTTTCTCGGCCAGCGCCGCTTCGAGCAATTCGAGGGGCGCCTCGGCATCGCCCGCCATGTGCTGGCCGACCGGCTGAAGAAACTCACCGAGGCGGGCGTGCTCGCAAGGACCGCCTATCAGGAGCGCCCGAGGCGCGAGGAATATCGCCTCACCGAAAAGGGCCGCGATCTTCACGCCGCCATGCTCGCGCTCATCCAGTGGGGCGACAAATATATGGCGGGCGAGGAGGGGCCGCCCATCGAGCGGGTGCACAAGGCCTGCGGTCACGTCATGGAAACGGTGCCCGTCTGCTCGGAATGCGGCGAGCCCGTCTCCGCGCGCGATGTCACCGTGAGAGCGGGTCCCGGCGCCGGCGAGGACACGCTGCCCCGCACCGCGCATGGGCGCTGAGCGTCAGGCCGAAGCCCCGGCTTCCGCTTCCGCCCCTTGCGCGTAGCGGTTGGCGATGACGCTCACGATCACGAGCTGGAAGAAGTGAAAGATCATCAGCGGCGCGAGGATGAGGCCGAGCGCCGGCGTCGCGCCGAAGATCACATGTCCGAGCGGCACGCCCGTCGCCAGTGATTTCTTCGATCCGCAGAAGAGGCAGGCGATCGTGTCCTCGCGATTGAAGCCGAGCAGCTTGCAGGGCACCCGCATCAATTCGTAGATGACGAAGAAGAGCGCGATCGAGATGACGGTCATGGTCACGACAAGCCAGGGGTCGTTCGCGCTCCAGATGCCCCCCACGATCGAATCGCTGGTCGAGTTGTAGACGATGGCGAGAATGACGGCGCGGTCGCAGAATTTGAGCCAGCCCGCATTGCGCACGGTCCATTCCGCAAGCCAGCGATGCGCGATCTGTCCGAGCACGGTCGGCAGCAGGACGAGCAGCAGGATTTTCACGATCACCGATTCGAGGGGCATGGAGACGCCGGTCGTTTCCATGAACCAGGCCATCAGAATGGGCGTGACGAAAATCCCGAGAAAGGCCGAGAGCGTCGCATTGAAGATCGCCACGGGAACATTGCCGCGCGCGAGAGAGGTCATGGCGACGGATGAGGAGACAGTGCTCGGCAGCGCCGCGAGATAGAAGAAGCCGAGCCATGCGTCGGGCGGCAGAAGCGGGCGCAGAAGCGGGCCGCAGGCCAGCATGACGAGCGGAAAGAGCGCGAAGGTGCCGAGCTGCACCACGATGTGCACGCGCCACTTGGCAAGCCCCTGTCGCATGCGTTCCGGCGCGAGCGTGAGCCCGTAGAGAAAGAAGACGATGGATATGCCGTAACTCGCGACCCACTCGACGCGAAGCGGCCCGCCCGTGACGCCGCCCTCGGGCCACAGGATGGCGGCGAGAACGACGAGGAGCAGCGCGGTGAGGAACCCGTCGAGCTTGAACCTGGCGAGCATGTCGGAACCTTCGGTCGCGTCCGGCCTTCGCGGACGGTCGATGCGCCCTCCGGCGCCGAAGCGCCGGAAGGCGAAGAGGGGGAGCGGCGGGCCGCGCCCGGAACGGTGAGGGATCAGAGCCCGTCGAAAAGCGCCGTCGAGAGATAGCGTTCGGCGAAGGAGGGAATGATCGCGACGATCGTCTTGCCCTTCATCTCCGGCCTCGTCCCGACCTCGATCGCGGCGGCGATGGCCGCGCCCGACGAGATGCCGCATGGAATGCCTTCCATCCGCGCCGCCTTGCGGGCCGTCTCGAAGGCCGTCTCATTGCCGATGGTGATGACCTCGTCGATGAGCGTCTTGTCGAGATTGCCCGGCGCGAAGCCCGCGCCGATGCCCTGGATCTTGTGCGGGCCCGGCTGGCCGCCGGAAAGAACGGGGCTGTCCTCGGGCTCGACCGCGACCATGCGCAGGCCGGGCTTCCTCGGCTTGAGGAGCGAGCCGACGCCGGTGAAGGTGCCGCCCGTGCCGATACCCGAGATGACGACATCGACCTTGCCGGCGGTGTCGTTCCAGATTTCCTCGGCGGTGGTGCGCTTGTGGATTTCCGGGTTCGCCGGATTGTCGAACTGCTGGGGGCTGACCGAATTGGGATGCTCGCGCATCAGCTCCTCGACCCGCGCCATCGCCCCCTTCATGCCCTTGTCGGCGGGCGTGAGTTCGATCTGCGCGCCGAGCAGCGCGAGCATCTTGCGCCGCTCGATCGACATGCTTTCCGGCATGCAGAGGATGAGCTTGTAGCCCTTGGCCGCGCAGACGAAGGCGAGCGCGATGCCGGTATTGCCGGAAGTGGGCTCGATGATGATCGTGTCCTGCCTGATCTTGCCCTCGCGCTCCAGCGCCTCGATCATCGCCACGCCGATGCGGTCCTTGACGCTGGCCAGCGGATTGAAGAATTCGAGCTTGAGCAGGATGTCGGCGACGACGCCCGCTTCCTTCGCCATCCGGTTGAGCCGGACGAGCGGCGTGTCGCCAATGGTCTCGGTGATGTTGTCGTAGATGCGACCGCGACCGGGCACTTTGTTCGTATCGCTCATTCTCGTCTCCTGAATGGGTGATGTCTCGTGGTCAGATGGTGAAGTCGGCCGTGGGCTGGGCGTTCGCCGCGCCGGTATTCTCCGCCCGGCGGCACAGATCGTCGATGGTGATCTTTTCGAGCCGCTCCATGAGGTCGCGCTGCACTTCTTCCCAGAGCGGCGCGATGACGCGCTCGCCAAGCTCGGAAGGACCGCTCGTCACGGGATCGTCGGAGGATTCCATCGCGCCGACGACACGCACCACCTCGCCGACCGTGATGCGGCGGCGTTCGCGCGCGAGCCTGTAGCCGCCGCGCGGGCCCCGCACGCCCTTCAGGATGCCGGCATGCACGAGCTGCTGCATCACCTGTTCGAGATAGCGCTGCGGAATGCCCTGACGCTTGGTGATTTCTTTCGATTGCACGGGATCGGGCCGCGCATTGATGGCGACATCGACGACGGCTTCGAGGGCGAGCCAGGTTTTCTTGGAAAGACGCAGCATGATTTCCCGCTTTCTCTCGGCTTCTCTTCAATTCTCCCGGGCTTCGATGCCGGTCGATCCGAAACCGCCCGCACCGCGAAGGGTGTCATCGAGCGTTTCGACCTCGGCAAGTTGAGCCTGTGTCACCGGCGCCACCACCATCTGCGCGATCCGCGCGCCGCGTGTGACGACGAAAGGCTCCGCCCCCAGATTCACCAGAATGACCTTCACCTCGCCCCGGTAGTCGCAATCGATCGTGCCGGGCGAGTTGAGCACGGTGACGCCGTTCTTGGCGGCAAGCCCCGAGCGCGGCCGCACCTGCGCCTCGAAGCCTCGCGGCAGGGCGATGGCAAGCCCCGTCGGCACCAGCGCCCGCGCGCCGGGGGCGAGCGTCAGCGGCTCGGCCTCGGGCAGCGCGGCGAGAAGGTCCATGCCGGCCGCGCCCTCCGTCTCGTAGCGGGGAAGGCTGAGCCCCTCGCCATGCGCCAGCCGCTGGACGGCGATGCGGACGGTATTCGTCATGCGCGGGAACCCTTCTCGGTGAAATGGCTGAGGATGCGGCGGACGAGGCGCTCGGCGACGGCCTGCTTCGGCAGCAGCGGCCAGTCTTCCTGTCCCTCGCCCGTGATGAGATGAACGGTGTTGAGTTCGCCGCCCATCACGCCCGTCTCCGGCGAGACGTCGTTGGCGACGATCCAGTCGCAGCCCTTGCGCTTGCGCTTGGCGATGGCGTGCTCGATCACCTTTTCCGTCTCGGCGGCAAAGCCGATCACGAGTTCGGGCCGCCCGCTCTTGAGGTGCGAGATCGTGGCGAGCACGTCCGGGTTCTCGACGAGCCTGAGTTCCGGCGCGCTTGCTCCCGGCTCTTTCTTGATCTTCTGCGAGGCATCGACATCGACGCGCCAGTCCGCCACGGCGGCGGCGCAGATCGCCACATCGGCCGGAAGCGCCGCTTCGCAGGCCGCGAGCATCTCGCGCGCCGTCTCCACGCGCCGCACATCGACGCCCGGCGGATCGGGAAGGATCGTCGGCCCGGAGACGAGCACGGTTTCGGCGCCGAGCCGCGCCAGCGCGGCGGCGATGGCGTGCCCCTGCTTGCCCGAGGAGCGGTTGGCGAGATAGCGCACCGGGTCGATCGGCTCATGCGTCGGGCCCGAGGTCACGAGCGCCTTGAGCCCCTTGAGCGGCTGTTCGCCCGAGAAGGCGAATTCCGAGAAATGGTTTTCGATGGCGGCGAGAATTTCCGCCGGCTCCGCCATGCGGCCGGGGCCGAATTCGCCGCAGGCCATGTCGCCTTCATTCGGTCCGATGAAGCCGATCCCGTCGGCCATGAGCTGTTCGATATTGCGCTGCGTCGCGCGGTGGTTCCACATGCGGACGTTCATGGCCGGGGCGATGAGCACGGGCTTGTCGGTGGCGAGAAGCACCGTGGTTGCGAGATCGCCGGCAAGGCCCGCCGTCATCTTCGCCATAAGATCGGCGGTCGCCGGCGCGACGACAATGAGATCGGCGGAACGCGAAAGCTCGATATGGCCGATTTCGGCCTCGGTGGTGAGGTCGAAGAGTTCCCGGAACACCTTGTCCCCGGTGAGCGTGCCGACCGACAGCGGGGTCACGAATTCCGCCCCCGCGGTGGTGAGGATCGCGCGCACGCTCGCGCCCTTGTCGCGCAGGCGGCGGATCAGTTCGAGGCACTTATAGGCCGCGATTCCACCCCCGATGATGAGCAGGATGCGGCGGTTGCGGAGCGTCGCGGCGTCACTCACTTGGCTGGTTCTCCGGCTTGGGCGGTTCTGCCCGGGCGCGTTCCGGCCGGGCAGGGGGAATATAGGGTTCTACGCAATGAATGTGGAGATAAAAAACGTCACACTGCAGGATCGGTAAATTTTGGCGCCGATATAGGTGCGAACCCGCCCTGGGGCGCTCAGACGAGCTGCAGGACGAGAAGGGCGAGCGCCGCGCCTGCAATGGCCCAGAGAATGGCGGGCCCGTAGGCGCCCTTCTTCTGGGCGCGGGCGATGGCGTCGGTCGAGTCGGGATGGAGCTTCAGCCCCTGCTCGTCGATACTGTCTGAAAAGAACCGCCCCATGCGTTCGGCTCGGTCGATGAGGGTCGGGAGCTGGCCGACGAGACGGCCGAGCTGGGCCGCGCCCGCCGCCGCCTCCTCGAGCCGCGTTTCGGGCGCGAGCCGCTCCATCATCCACGCCTTGAGCACGGGCTCCGCGCTCTCCCAGATATTGTGGTCGGGATCGAAATGCCGCGCGACGCCCTCGATCACCACCATGGTCTTTTGCAGCAGGATGAGTTCCGGCCGCGTTTTCATGTCGAATTGCTCGGTGACCTGAAAGAGCTGCGCGAGAAGCCGCCCCATGGAGACGTCGCGCGCTGGACGCCCGAAGATCGGCTCGCCCACCGCGCGCAGTGCCTGTGCGAAAGCGTCGATGCTCTTCGTGTAGGGCACATAACCCGCCTGGAAATGGATCTCCGCCACGCGGCGGTAATCGCGCAGCACGAAGCCGTAGAGAATTTCCGCCATCATGCGGCGCTGCGTTTCGTCGAGCCTTCCCATGATGCCGAAATCGACCGCGACGAGCGTGCCCGCCTGATCGACGAAGAGGTTTCCCTGATGCATGTCGGCATGGAAGAAGCCGTCGCGCAGCGCATGGGTGAGGAAGGACTGGATGACCTGCGTGCCGAGCCTCTTCATGTCGTGACCGGCGGCGATCAGTGCCTCGCGATCGGAAGCGGGAATGCCGTCGATCCATTCGAGCGTCAGCACGCGGCGTGCCGTGTGCTCCCAATCGACGGCGGGCACGCGGAAGCCCTTGTCCTTGGCAACGTTCTCGGCCATCTCGGACATGGCGGCCGCCTCGAGCCGCAGATCCATCTCGATCTTCACGCTTTCGGCGAGCGTTTCGACGATCTCGACCGGCCTGAGCCTGCGCGCGGGCGGATAGGCGCGGTCGATGAGTTCGGCCGCCCAGTGGAAGCTGTCGAGATCGCGCGCGAAGCTCGCCTCGATGCCGGGTCTGAGCACCTTGACCGCGACGTCGCGGCCATCGGGATGCGTCTCGTCGGGTAGCGTCCGCGCCTTGTGGACCTGCGCAATGGAGGCGGCGGCGATGGGCTCGCTCAGGGAAGCGAAAATGGCGCCGATGGGCTGGCCGAGTTCCTCCTCGATCGTTTCGCGCGCCTGCGCCATCGGAAATGGCGGCAGCCTGTCCTGAAGCCGCGTCAGATCGCGCGCGAGATCGGCGCCGATGATGTCGGGTCTGGTGGCGAGAAACTGCCCGAGCTTGATGTAGGAGGGGCCGAGCGCCTCGAGCGCGGTCGCAAGCCGCGCCGCCGGTTCCTCGCCGCTTTCCGCCCGCTCTTCCCAGGGCATGCGGAGCTTCGCCGCCGCGAGAAGCATGAGCAGCGCCGCGGGCATCTCGCCCCTCAGCTCAAGGGGAAAGAGCGCATCGTGCCGCGCGAGCACGCGGCCGGCGCGCACGAGGCGCGTGAGATTGCGAATGGAGCGGAACATCGGCGCGTCTTTCCCTTAAAGACGCCAGCCGGAATGCATCGCGGCGACACCGCCGGTCAGATTCCTGTATTGGACGCGCGCGAAGCCTTGCGCCTCGATCATGGATTTGAAGCGTTGCTGCGGCGGAAAACGGCGGATGCTCTCGACGAGATATTGATAGGGCTCGCCATTCCCCGTGACCCATTCGCCCATTTTCGGGATCGCGCTGAAGGAATAGGCGTCATAGATGCTGTCGAGCACGGGCACCGACACTTGCGAGAATTCGAGGCACAGGAAGCGCCCGCCCGGCTTCAGCACACGGAAGGCCTCTTCCAGCGCCTTTTCGACATGCGTCACATTGCGGATGCCAAAGGCGATTGTGTAGGCATCGAAGGAACGGTCGGGAAAGGGAAGCGCCTCCGCATTGCCGCAGGCGAATTCGACGCGCCCGCCGAATTGCTGTGCCTCCGCGCGGGCCCGACCGACGGCGAGCATGTGCGGGTTGATGTCGCAGACCGAGACATGTGCCCCGGGCCCCGCCCGTTCGAGAAAGCGGAAGGCGATGTCGCCCGTGCCGCCCGCAACGTCGATGAGCCTGAAGGGCCGCGCGCCGCGCGGCGGGTTGAGCCAGTCGATCATCGCCTGTTTCCAGGCGCGATGAAGCCCGCCCGACATGAGATCGTTCATGAGATCGTAGCGCGAGGCAACCTGCTCGAACACGTCGTGAACGAGCTTCACCTTTTCCGCTTCGGGAACGGTCCTGAAGCCGAAATGCGTCGTCGGCTCGCCGCTTTCTCCGGCGCTTTCCCCCGCATGGGGGCGGGCGTCCGGGGCGGATTGCGTGTTCATTTCTTCGATCCTGGCGTTCATCGGCCGGACCATAGCGCAGGCCCCGGAACGGCGCTACTTTCGCGGGCATAGTTTGCGAAGGACAAAATGCCCGAACTTCCCGAAGTCGAAACGGTCCGCCGGGGCCTTGCTCCCGCGCTGGAGGGCCGGCGCATCGCGCGCGTGCTCCAGCGCCGCCCGGACCTGCGCTATCCGCTGCCCGAACGCTTCGCCGAAAGGCTCGCGGGACGGCGCGTCGAGCGGCTGGACCGGCGCGCCAAGTATATTCTCGCCCGCCTCGAAGGCGACGAGGTGCTGCTCGTCCATCTCGGCATGTCGGGCCGTTTCACCATTCACGCGCCCGATGCGGCGGCGCCTGACGCGCCCGGCCGCTTTCATCACGATGCGGCGGCGGGCACGGGCGGGGCGCCGCACGATCATGTCGTTTTCGATATGGAGGACGGCACACGTATCGTTTATTCCGATCACCGCCGCTTCGGCTTCATGGATCTCATAGCCGGGGCCGCGCTCGATGCGAACCGCCATCTGAAGGATCTCGGGCCCGAGCCCCTCGGCAATGAATTTTCGGCGGCCGTTCTCGGCGACAGGCTGAAGGGACGTCGCGCGCCGATCAAGGCGGCGCTTCTCGATCAGCGAACGGTCGCGGGCCTTGGCAATATCTATGTCTGCGAGGCGCTGCATCGCGCGGGCGTCTCGCCCAATCGCGCGGCGTCGGGTGTGGCCGGCCCCCTGCGCGCCGAAAGGCTCGCCCGCGCCATCCGCGACGTTCTGACGGATGCGATCGCGGCGGGCGGCTCCACCTTGCGCGACTATGCGCATACGGACGGGGAACTCGGCTATTTCCAGCACGCTTTCGCCGTTTACGACCGCGAAGGCGAGCCCTGTTCAAAACCGGGATGCGGCGGTACGGTCATGCGTATGGTGCAGTCCGGCCGCTCGACATTCTATTGTCCGCAATGCCAGCGGTAGCGCCGGAGGTGACGGATTGGGGGATCGCTCTTCGATGAAGATCAGGGCCTTGGCTGCCGGACTTCTTTTCTGTCTTGCGGGTTTCGCATGGAGCGCGGTGGCTGAGACCGCCGGCTATCTCGACGCGATCGAGGACATGCCGCTCATGGAAGGGCTCCGCGAAACGGGCGATGGCGGCATCGTCTTCGACAAGCCGAACGGGCGCATCGTGCGCAGCGTCGCCAGCGGCCATGTCCCCGCTGCCGATGTCCGACGCTTTTACGCCGACACCTTGCCCCAGCTCGGCTGGACGCGGCAGAAGAAGCTCGAACTGATCAGGGATCTTCTCGTTTTCCGCCGCGAGGGCGAGCGCCTCGAAATTCAGACCGTGCCCGCGAAGGATGGCGGCACGGAAGTACGTTTCTCGATCGAGCCCGATTGATACGCGACCGGGCGAGCGGGAACATCGAAGCAGAGGAAGCAGGAATGGCCTACCAGAACATTCTGGTCGAGACGAAGGATGCGGTCGGACTGATCACGCTGAACAGGCCGGATGCGCTCAACGCGCTCAACAAGGCGCTGATGGACGAATTGTCGCTTGCGCTCGATGTCTTCGAGGCCGACACGGCCATACACTGCATCGTCATCACCGGCTCGCAGAAGGCTTTTGCCGCCGGCGCCGACATCAAGGAGATGCAGTCGAAATCCTACATGGATGTTTATGGCGAGGATTTCATCACCGCGAACTGGGAGCGGGTGACGCGCTGCCGCAAGCCCGTCATCGCGGCGGTCGCGGGCTTCGCGCTTGGCGGCGGCTGCGAGCTTGCGATGATGTGCGACTTCATCATCTGCGCCGACAATGCACGCTTCGGCCAGCCCGAGATCAAGCTCGGCGTCATGCCGGGCGCGGGCGGCACCCAGCGCCTGACGCGCTTCGTCGGCAAGTCGAAGGCGATGGAGATGTGCCTCACCGGCCGCATGATGGACGCCGCCGAGGCCGAGCGGTCGGGCCTTGTGAGCCGTGTCGTGCCGCTCGCCGAGCTTCTCGACGAGGCTTTGAAGGTCGCAGCCCAGATCGCCGCCATGTCGCTCCCCATCGCCATGATGACCAAGGAATCGGTCAATCGCGCCTATGAAACGACGCTGGCCGAGGGCGTGCGCTTCGAGCGGCGGCTCTTCCATTCGATGTTCGCGACGGAGGATCAGAAGGAAGGCATGGCCGCCTTCATCGAAAAGCGGCAGCCCGTCTTCAGGAATCGCTGAATTCGCCGGATTTCCCGGCCGGTTGACGAGGGCGCGCCCCCCGCGTATAACGCGCCCTCTCGGAAAGAGCGGGCCCGTGCCTTCGGCGCGCGGCTGCTTGTTCCGAAAAAGGCGCGAGGCCCCTTTGGCCGGAATTTGGTTCACCGGAAAATCGGTGTCTCGCGATCCAGCATGAATTTTGCGCCGGCATCGTGGGATGTCCGGTGAGACAAAGGTCAAGGATCGATGGCGAACACACCCTCCGCAAAAAAGGCAATCCGCAAGATTGCGGCCCGCACCGAGGTCAACAAGGATCGCCGTTCGCGCATGCGCACCTTCATCCGCAAGGTCGAGGAAGCGATCGCCAGCGGCAACAAGGAAGCTGCTGCCGCAGCTCTGAAGACCGCACAGCCGGAAATCATGCGCGCCGCGCAGAAGGGCGTGATCCACAAGAATACCGCCTCGCGCAAGGTGTCGCGTCTGGCATCGCGTGTGAAGGCGCTCGGCGCCTGATCCTATCCTGAGACGGCGCGTTCATACGCGCATGTTTGAAGCCCGCGAACATCGCGGGCTTTTTCATTTCGCGTTTTGCGATGATGTCGAATTTGTATCTGCGCGAGCGCTTTTTCGTCATGCCGCGCGCGCACGTGCATGCTCGCAAACGCGAAGTGACGCAACTTGCGAACATCATTGCGGATTCGTTCGCACACGTCGCTCGCGCGTTTCCGCGCTTGCGAATTTTCATGCGTGCGAACGCAATGAAAGCGTTGCAGATGCGTCTCCGGCGCGAACTTTTTTTGACGCCGCCGATTCTTCCGCTTGCCTCCCCGAGCCTCGGCGGGTATGGTTGAAGACCTCGGGGGTACTAATGAATACTGTCGTTTTTCAGTAAAAATTCGTCCAATCACAGTATTCGATTGTACCGTTTCGGGCAGCCAAAAGTATCCAGACAGTTTTGAGTGACGGGACGGCGAAATTCCACTAGGAATTGTCGCCGCACAGGAATGCGCGCTCATGACGACCGGGTGCGCGAAGCGAATGTTTGGGAGAGCCGCCGATGCCGGGCAAGACGAACGAAAACGCGACACCGCAGATCCTCGGCCAGAAGCCGGCGGACTACGCTGGCGACGTTTCCGTCGATGAGGCCTGGCGCGTGCTCTCCGGCAATCCTGACGCGGTTCTCGTCGATGTGCGCACGCGCGCGGAGTGGTCCTTCGTCGGCGTTCCCGATCTCGGCTCGATCGGCAAGGAGCCGCTTCTTTCCGAATGGCAGGTTTTTCCGGCCATGTCGCTGAACCCTTCCTTCGTGGCCGATGTTGCAGGCGCGCTGGGCGAGGGGCGTAAATCCGCGCCGGTGCTCTTTCTGTGCCGCTCGGGCGCGCGCAGCAAGGCGGCGGCCGTCGCGCTGACGCAGGCGGGCTTCGGCGCCTGTTACAACGTCGTCGGTGGTTTCGAGGGCGATCTGGACGAGACGCGCCACAGGGGGCGGCGCACCGGCTGGAAGGCGGGCGGGCTGCCCTGGGTGCAGAGTTAGACCGGGAGGGAGTGTGCCGGCCCTGGGATGGGCCGGAGGAGATTGGAAGATACGGACGGCCGGATTGGGGAATCCGGTTTCAAATTCCGGCGATGTGCGGGGCCGGAGTGAGAATGAGGGGTAGAGGTCGTGAACGAGAACAAGCAGGTTTCCACGGCAAAATCTGCGTTCAGATCGGCGGACGACGGGCTGGCTGGTCCGTCCGGGCTTCCGGAGGGAGCGTCTTTGGGCATCGGCGATACATCATCGCCAGAGAGTTTTTCGGAATCTGAATCGGGAATTGGAGTGGTGTCGGAAGCTGGGCTCAATGATCAGTGGCGGCGCGTGCGCGCGCGTCTTCATGCCGAGCTGGGCGAGGCGACCTTCAATAGCTGGTTCAGGCAGATCGAACTGATCGGCGTCGAAGGCAACCGCATCATGCTGGGCGTGCCGACGCGCTTCATCCGCAACTGGCTGCTTTCGCACTATGAGGAGCGCCTCTCGACGCTCTGGAGCGAGGAGAATCCCGCCTTCACGCGCATCGACGTGCTGGTGCGGACCCGTCCGGCCAATATGGCCGCCGGCGAGGCTCCGGCCGCGCCGAGGAGCGTGCCCGTCGCGGCGCGCGAGCGCGAAGCGAAGCCCGCGGCGTCGCCCGCGCCGGTGAGGATGCAGTCCGCGCCCGCACTCCAGGTGGCTCCTTCCGCCGCGCCCGTGCCCCCCGGCTTCGAGGATGCCGGCGTCGGCGCGCCGCTCGATCCGCGTTTCACCTTCGATGCCTTCGTCGTCGGCAAGTCGAACGAGCTTGCCCATGCGGCCGCGCGCCGCGTCGCCGAGGCGACCGACGTCACCTTCAATCCGCTTTTCCTCTATGGCGGCGTCGGCCTCGGCAAGACGCACCTCATGCATGCCATCGCTTGGGAAATCCGCCGCCGCCAGCCGGAGCGCAAGGTGCTCTACCTGTCGGCGGAAAAGTTCATGTACCAGTTCGTGCGTGCGCTGCGCTTCAAGGACACCATGGCCTTCAAGCAGCAGTTCCGCACGGTCGACGTGCTGATGATCGACGACGTGCAGTTCATCTCCGGCAAGGATTCGACGCAGGAGGAGTTCTTCCACACCTTCAATGCGCTGATCGACCACAACCGGCAGGTCATCATCTCCGCCGACCGCTCGCCCTCCGATCTCGAAGGCATCGAGGAGCGCATCCGCTCGCGCCTCGGCTGGGGGCTCGCGGCCGACATTCACCCGACCGATTACGAGCTTCGCCTCGGCATTCTTCAGGCCAAGGCGGAGGAGATGGCGAGCCGCGCCGGCCCCATGGTGACGATCCCGCCGGGAGTGCTCGAATTCCTCGCTCACCGCATCGTGTCCAACGTGCGCGAGCTGGAGGGGGCGCTGAAGCGCGTGGTCGCCTATGCCTCGCTCGTCGGCCGCCCGATCACGCTCGAAATGGCGCAGGATGTGTTGCGCGACCTTCTGCGCTGCAACGACCGCCGCGTCACCATCGAGGAAATCCAGCGCCGCGTGGCGGAATATTACAACGTCCGCCTCGCCGACATGCTCTCGGCACGCCGGGCCCGCGCCGTCGCGCGCCCCCGCCAGGTGGCGATGTATCTCTCCAAGCAGCTCACCACGCGCTCGCTGCCGGAGATCGGCCGCAAATTCGGCGGCCGCGACCACACGACGGTCATCCATGCCGTCCGCAAGATCGACGAATTGCGGGCCGCTGATTCGGGCATGGACGAGGATGTCGACCTGCTGCGCCGGATGCTGGAGGGCGGCGGCGGCTCGAGCTGAGCCGGGCCCCTGAAGCCTGTGAAATATACTTGCTGATTCAGGGGCTTACAGTCCGCCTCGAAGCATGTCCGAAGCGCCGAAAAACGTGCATCGCGCGCCGGTTCTGCTATACTTTCACCGAACATTTTCTGCGGATTTCCGGCATCTGCCGGGGCGCGCCCGGATGGACCCCGCAAAGGGGCCTGCAGGACCGTCTTCCGACTTCCTGGTTCCGTGTGCTCCCCGGGGACCGGACGCGCCCGCCACTTCTCGGCGTCTGGCGCGGAGCCTTCCCGGCAGCATTCGAAATGCGGATCGGATCCGGCGGAAAGCTGGTGCTGAAAGCGTCCATAGGCTGGGGCCGTGCGCCCAAACGGGGGACCGAAGAGAGACCATGAAGATCACGATCGAACGCGGCGCACTTCTCAAGTCTCTCAACCATGTGCAATCCGTCGTCGAGCGGCGCAACACCATTCCCATTCTCTCCAATGTGCTCATCAGGGCGGATAATGGGCAGTTGAGCCTGACGGCGACCGATCTCGATATCGAGGTGGTGGAAGCGATCGACGCCGATGTGGCGCAGAAGGGCGGCACGACCGCGCCCGCGCACACGCTTTACGACATCGTGCGCAAGCTGCCGGACGGCGCCCAGGTCGAGCTTTCGACAGGCGCCGATGAAGGCCGCCTCCAGCTCACGGCGGGCCGCTCGCGCTTCGCGCTCCAGGCGCTGCCGCAGGAGGATTTCCCCGCCATGGCGGCCGGGCAGCTCCCGCACCGCTTCGAGGTGCCCGCCGAGGCGATGCGCCGGCTGATCGACAAGACGCGCTTCGCGATCTCGACCGAGGAGACGCGCTACTATCTGAACGGCATCTATCTCCATGCCGTCGAGAGCGGCAAGACGCGGGCCCTGCGCGCTGTGGCGACTGATGGGCACCGGCTCGCGCAGGTCGATCACGACCTGCCCGAAGGCGCCTCCGGCATGCCGGGCGTCATCGTGCCGCGCAAGACCGTGCTCGAGCTTCAGAAGCTTCTCGAAGGCCATGCGGGCGCGATCTCGGTCGGCGTTTCGGAAACGAAGATCCGCTTCGAGTTCGCCGGCGTCGTTCTGACCTCCAAGCTCATCGACGGCACGTTCCCGGATTACGGACGCGTCATCCCGGCCGATAATGACAAGGTCCTGCAGGTGGACGGCAAGCGCTTCGCGGAAGCGGTGGACCGCGTTTCGACCATCTCGACCGAGAAGTCCCGCGCCGTGAAGCTCAATCTCGACGATGGCCGCCTGACCCTTTCGGTCACCAATCCGGATTCCGGCAGCGCCACCGAGGAGCTTTCGGTTTCCTATTCGAGCGCGCCGCTCGAAATCGGCTTCAACGCGCGTTACCTGCTCGACATCACCGGGCAGCTCGACGGCGCTGAGGCGACTTTTGCGCTTGCGGATTCAGGTTCGCCGACGCTCGTGCGCGACAGCGACGACGACAAGGCGATTTATGTGCTGATGCCGATGCGCGTCTAGGGCGTGGCCGCGGCCTGCTTTCGCTCGTGCCTTCGGGCATGGCGGCCTGCCGGAGGATCGCGCGTGAACCAGATGCTTTGAGTAGGACGGATCTTGTTGGCCCGAACGGGTGAGCACTTCGCGATCAGTGGCGACACCGGCGCTCCGGAGTCTTTTGGAGCGGCCGCCGCCTCACGCCTGAGCCGGCTCGTCGTCACCGACTTCCGCTCCTATGTCCGCGCCGAGATTGCGCTCGATGGCCGGCCCGTGGTGCTGACCGGCGAGAACGGCGCGGGCAAGACCAATCTTCTGGAGGCGATCTCGCTTCTTTCGCCGGGCCGCGGCCTTCGCGGCGCGTCCTATGCCGAGATCGCGCGCCAGGGCGGCGCGGGCGGCTGGGCCGTCGCCGCGACCGTGGAGACGCAGGAGGGCCCCGTCCGCATCGGCACCGGCATCGAACCGGGAAGTGAGGTGGCGAGGTCCCGGACCGTGCGCATCGACGGCGCGCCAGCGGCGGGGGCGGGCGCGCTTGCCCGCCATGTGCGCGTCGTCTGGCTGACGCCCGCAATGGACCGCCTCTTCCTCGAAGGGGCATCCGACCGGCGGCAGTTCCTCGACCGCCTCGTCATGGGCTTCGATCCCGCCCATGGCACGCGCGTCAACGCCTATGAACGGTCGCTGCGCGAGCGCAACCGGCTTCTTGCCGACGAGGCGCGCGACGATGTCTGGCTCGGCGCGCTCGAAGGCCAGATGGCCGAGCATGGCGTGGCGGTCGCCGCCGCGCGGCTCGATACGCTAGCGCGCCTCAGGGGCGCGATCGAGGCGGCGAACGAGGTTCACTTCCCCCGCGCCGCCCTCGCGCTCGAAGGCATGCTCGAAGCGGCGCTGGCCGAACGGCCCGCCGTTGATGTCGAGGACGAGTTCGCCCGCCATCTCGCCGCCTCGCGCGCGCGTGATGCCGCCGCCGGCCGCACGCTCGAGGGCCCGCACCGCTCGGACCTTCTGGTGCGCTATCAGGCGAAGGACCGCGAGGCGCGGCTTTGCTCGACGGGCGAGCAGAAGGCCCTGCTGATCGGCATCGTGCTCGCCAATGCGCGGCTCCTTGCCGCCCGCGGGCTCGCGCCGCTTCTGCTGCTCGACGAGATCGCGGCCCATCTCGATGAGGAGCGCCGCCGCGCCCTTTTCGAGGAGATCGTGGGCCTTGGTCTTCAGGCCTTCATGACGGGTACGGACCCGTTGCTCTTCGCCAGCCTCGGCTCGAGCGCGCAGTCGCTCGAGGTGAGGCGCGGCATCATCGGAATTCTGAATTGAAATGATCTGCTTCAAGATCGTCAGGAGTGCTCATGTCCGCCAATAACAGCCCGGAAGAATACGGCGCCGATGCGATCAAGGTCCTGAAGGGCCTCGACGCGGTGCGAAAGCGCCCCGGCATGTATATCGGCGACACGGATGACGGCTCCGGCCTTCATCACATGGTCTATGAGGTCGTCGACAATTCGATCGACGAAGCGCTCGCGGGCTATTGCGATACCGTCTCCGTGCGCCTCAACGCCGATGGCTCCGTCACCATCGCCGACAATGGTCGCGGCATTCCGGTGGCGATCCACAAGAGCGAAGGCGTTTCCGCCGCCGAGGTCATCATGACCCAGCTCCATGCGGGCGGTAAGTTCGACCAGAATTCCTACAAGGTTTCGGGCGGTCTGCATGGCGTCGGCGTTTCGGTCGTGAACGCGCTTTCCGACTGGCTGGAGCTTCGCATCTGGCGGCACGGCAAGGAGCACCGGATGCGCTTCGAGAACGGTGTGCCCAAGGGGCCGCTCGCCATCGTCGGCGATGCGCCGCTGAAGGAGGATGGCGAACCGCGCACCGGCACCGAGATCACTTTCCATCCCTCGGCGCAGACCTTCTCGAAGCTCGAATTCGATTTCGGCACGCTCGAACATCGCCTGCGCGAGCTTGCCTTCCTCAATTCCGGCATCAGGATCACGCTCTCCGATCATCGCGGCGTGGAGCCGAAGACGCTGCATCTGATGTATGAGGGCGGCCTGTCCGAATTCGTCCGTTTCCTCGATCGCATCAAGACGCCGCTCATCTCGAAGCCGATCTATGTCAAGGCGGAGCGCGACGGGATCAGCGTCGAAGCGGCGATGTGGTGGAACGACGGCTACCACGAGAACATGCTGTGCTTCACCAACAACATTCCCCAGCGCGATGGCGGCACGCATCTCGCGGGCTTCCGTGCCGCGCTCACGCGCGTCATCAACAATTACGCGAATGAAAGCGGTATCGCGAAGCGCGAGAAGGTGTCGCTGACGGGCGACGATGCGCGTGAGGGGCTCACCTGCGTGCTTTCGGTGAAGGTGCCCGATCCGAAATTCTCTTCTCAGACCAAGGACAAGCTCGTCTCGTCGGAAGTGCGTCCCGTGGTTGAAAGCCTCGTCAACGAGGCGCTGTCCTCATGGTTCGAGGAGCACCCCGCCGACGCGAAGACCCTCGTCGGCAAGGTCGTCGAGGCGGCGGCCGCCCGCGAGGCGGCGCGCAAGGCGCGCGAGCTGACGCGCCGCAAGGGCGCGCTCGATGTCTCGAGCCTTCCGGGCAAGCTCGCCGACTGTCAGGAACGCGATCCGGCAAAATCCGAACTCTTCATCGTCGAGGGCGATTCGGCCGGCGGCTCGGCCAAGCAGGCGCGCGACCGCGCCAATCAGGCCGTGCTCCCGCTGCGTGGCAAGATCCTCAATGTCGAGCGCGCGCGCTTCGACAAGATGCTGTCCTCGAACGAGATCGGCACGCTTATCACCGCGCTCGGAACAGGCATAGGCCGCGACGATTTCAATATCGAGAAGCTGCGCTACCACAAGATCATCATCATGACCGACGCCGACGTGGACGGCGCCCATATCCGCACCCTGCTGCTGACCTTCTTCTATCGTCAGATGCCGGAGGTCATCGAGCGCGGCCATCTCTATATCGCGCAGCCGCCGCTCTACAAGGTGCGCCGCGGCTCCTCCGAAACCTATCTGAAGGACGAGCGCTCGCTGGAGGACTATCTCGTCTCGACGGGCCTCGAGGACATGGTGCTGACGCTCCATGACGGCTCGCAGCGTTCGCGCTCCGATCTGCGCGACATCGTCGAGAAGGCACGCGCCATCCGCGCGGTGCTGAAGGGGCTGCCGCCCAAATATCCGCATTTCGTCGTCGAGCAGGCGGCGATCGCGGGCGCGCTGAACCCCAGCGCACTCGCCGAGAAGGAGCAGGCGCTTCAGGCCGCCGCCTATGTCGCCCGCCGCCTCGATCTCCTTTCCGACGAGACGGAGCGCGGCTGGGCGGGCGAGGTGACGTCCGATGGCGGCCTTGCCTTCCATCGCGACGTGCGCGGCGTGCGCGAGGATGTGCTGATCGACCCGCCGCTGATCGACAGTTCCGATGCGCGCCGTCTCGACGCCTATAAGGCCCATCTGCAGGAGGTCTATATCAAGGCCGCCACGCTGAGGCGCAAGGACGACACTCACGAGATCCGCTCGCCGACGCAACTTCTCGACGCGGTCTTCGCCGCCGGCACGAAGGGCATAACCATGCAGCGCTACAAGGGTCTCGGCGAGATGAACCCCGAGCAGCTCTGGGAAACGACGCTCGACAAGGAAGCCCGCTCGCTGCTTCAGGTGCGGGTGCGCGAACTCGACGATGCCGACGATCTCTTCGTGAAACTGATGGGAGACGTGGTCGAGCCGCGCCGCGACTTCATCCGCGAAAACGCGCTCAACGTCGCCAATCTCGACATCTGAGACGCCGTCACCGGACGCATATGAAAAAGGGAAGGACTTTCGGGTCCTTCCCTTTCTCTTTCGCCGGCCGATGCTCCGTCAGGCTGCCTTGACGGTGGAGAGGAAGCCTTCCACCTCCCGGCTCAGATCGCTCGAATTGCGCGCAAGCTCGCCCGCCGATTCGAGAACCTGTGTCGCCGCGACGCCCGTGTCGGACGAGGCCTGACGCACATCGGTGATGGAGCGCGAGACTTCCTCCGTACCCTGAGCGGCCTGCTGGACGTTGCGCGAGATTTCGAGTGTTGCCGCGCCCTGCTCCTCCACCGCGGCGGCGATCGTCTCGGCGATCTCGCTCATCTCCTGAATGGTCGAGCCGATCTCCTTGATCGCCGCGACGGCCTGCTGGGTGGCTTCCTGGATCTGGACGATCTGGCTGGAGATCTCGTCCGTCGCTCGCGCGGTCTGGGTGGCGAGCGATTTCACTTCGGAGGCGACGACGGCAAAACCCTTGCCGGCATCGCCCGCGCGCGCCGCCTCGATCGTCGCATTGAGGGCGAGAAGGTTCGTCTGGCCTGCAATGTCGTTGATGAGCTGGATGATCTCGCCGATCTTCTGCGCGCCACCCGCGAGATTCTGCACGACGCCGTCCGTCTGGCGCGCATCCTCGACGGCTCTGGAGGCGATCTTCGCCGAGGCCGAGACCTGCTTGGCGATCTCCTGGATCGAGGCGCTGAGTTCCTCGGTCGCGGTCGCTACCGTCTGCACATTGGCGGATGTCTGTTCGGCCGCCGAGGCAACCGTCAGCGCGCGGCTGTTGCCCTGTTCGGCGACGCTCGCCATCGAGGTCGCGGTCGCTTCCATTTCGGTCGCGGCCGCCGACAGAGCGCCGACCAGCGTGCCGACCTTTGCCTCGAAGGAGGAGGCGAGTTCCTGCATCGTCCGGCGCTTTTCGGCGGCGGCGCGCCGCTCGTCCTCCTCGCGCTCGCGCTTGACGCGCTCCATCTCGACCGCATTGTCCTTGAAGACCTGAACGGCGGCCGCCATCTGGCCGATTTCATCCTGCCGGTCGCGTGCCGGAACCTCGATCGCATGATCGCCGGCCGCGAGATGCCGCATCGCGTCGGTCATACGGCGGACGGGCTTGGCGAACGCATTGCCGACGAACCAGGCGATCGCCGATGCGGCAAGGAGCGTCAGCAGGCCGATGAGAAGGCCGGTCACGGTGAGCTTGCTCGTGGCGGCGAAAAGCGTCCCCTCCGGCACGGTGACGACGACCGACCAGGGCGTCGCCATGCCGTTGAGCATGATCGGCGCCGTGGCGCGGACGACGGCGGTGCCGGTCGAATCCTTCAGCGACGGGAAGAGCGCCTCCTTGCCCGCACCCGCGGCATCGACGATCGCCTGGTCGAGGCCCTTCTCCGCTGCCTTCTGACCGATCCAGTCGGCATGCCGGCTGGCGATATAGACGCCGCCATTGGAGACGACCGCGACATAGCCCGTGCCGAGCGGCTTGGCGTCGGCAACGAGCTCGCGCACGGAGCTGAGCTTGAGGTCCACGCCGCCCACGCCCGCAAACTGGCCGTGGACGCGGATCGGGAAGGCCATTGAGGTCATCAGCACCTGCTCGCCATCGACCTCATATGAATAGGGCTCGATTGCGATCGGGCGATTGGCGGCCTTGGGAAGCTGGTAGTAGTCGCCGATGCCCGGCTTGTCGTAATCGGCGAGCGCGACGAGCGAGATGTCGCCTGCGGCTCCGCGCACGAAATAGGGAATATAGCGGCCGGTTGCGTCGTGCCCGGACGTGTTGGCGAATTCGGCGTCCTGCCCGTCAAAGGCGTTGGGCTCGAAGCCGACCCAGGTGCCGAGGATTGCGGGGTGGTCCGCAAGCGTCTGTTTCAGGAAGGCATCGAAGCCCGCCCGGCTCGTGGCGCGGGATTCCGCGGCCGCCGAGGCGGCGCTGACGATCGTCTCGGCGATGGCGATGTCGGCGTTGAGAATATTGGAGATGCGCGCCGCCTGCTCACGCGCCTGCGTGCGCATGACTTCCAGCGCCTGTTCGTGCGCATAGCCGGAGCCGAGCAGCGTGAGCGTGCTCGCCGAAATGGCGACGGCGCCCGTCGCCACCAGCGCGATAATCAAGATCAGTCTGAGAGAAAGCGATTTCATGCCTTTTTTCCACCCCTGGAGCCGCTCGCCGATCCTTCGGCGAAAACGGCTGATGGATGGAGTTTTGGAAAGTTTCTTCTAGATTTCGTTAAATGGTCACAATTGCTCCCTCGCCCCGCTTGCATTTGCCGCGCTTTGTGGCAGGGGCGCGGTAGGTCGGGGCGGCACGCCCTGATTCGACCATGATTTTGTTTCATGTCGCGGGCGCCGCCGGCGGCGTTTGGCGGCGGGCCCGACGGGCTGCTATTTTGACACCGCAAATCAGACCCCGGAGCCCGGCTCGGCAGGCTTTACGCAAGGCGGATATGGCATCGCACAAGGAAAGGCGTGGAGCGGGCGGCGGCAGGGGCCGGGGCGAGGGGCCGGGCGACTGGATGCTGCGCTATGTGCCGGGGCTCGGCTCCGTGCGCATCGGCGTCGATGCCAACCGGGAGAGCCCGCGCGTTCCGCCCGGCAAGGCCGCGAAGGAGCGCCCGCCCAAGGAAAAATCAAAGCCCGCCAGGAAATCGTCGCGAGCAAAGGGCGGGGCGAAGGGGATCGTTCTCCGCGCCGATGCGAGCGCCCGTTCGGTGCCCATGCTCTCCGCGCTGGCGGATGGGCGCAAGAGTTCCCGTCAGGCCGCTTCGCAGCCTCGGGCGCGCAAGCGTTGGGGCGGCATGCGCCTCATGCGCGGCCTGTTCTACTGGGTGCTCATCCTCGGACTCTGGGGCGCGATCGGCGTCGGCGGGCTTCTTTTCTATTATGCGATGTCGCTGCCGGACACATCCGGCCTCTATGACGTCGCCCACACGCCCTCCCTCTCCATCGTCGCTGCCAATGGCGAGGCGCTAAGCCATCGCGGCGACCTGCTTGGCGGGCGCGTCGCGCTTTCCGATCTGCCTTCCTACGTGCCCGAGGCCGTCATCGCGACGGAGGATCAGCGCTTCTACTGGCATTTCGGCGTCGATCCGATCGGCCTTGCGCGCGCCCTCTACGAGAACTTTCGCGCGGGCACCGTCGTGCAGGGCGGCTCGACCATCACCCAGCAATTGGCCAAGAACGTCTTTCTGAAGCCCGATCGCACGATTCACCGCAAGATCCGGGAGATGCTGCTCGCGATCTGGCTCGAGGCCCGCTACTCGAAAGAGCAGATCCTGACGCTCTATCTCAATCGCGTCTATTTCGGCGGCGGCGCCTATGGCATCGAAGGCGCGTCGGAGCGCTACTTCAAGAAGGCGGCGCGCAACCTCACCCTTTCGGAAGCGGCCATGCTTGCTGGGCTTCTCAAGGCGCCCTCGCATTATTCGCCGACCAACGACATCGATCTCGCGCGCCGCCGCGCATCCATCGTTCTCAGCAACATGGTCAATGCGGGCTACATCACGCCCGAGATGGCGCGCGAGGCCAATGCCCGTCCCGCGACGCTCGAGGGCTATTCGAGTTCGGGCTCGATCAATTACTTCGTCGACTGGATCGCGGATGCGCTTCCCGGTTTCGCGGGCGAGCCCAATACGGATCTCGTTGTCCGCACCACCATCGACCCCGCCATGCAGCGCGTCGCGGAGGAAGTGGTGGCCAGGGCGCTTGCCGAAACCGGCGCCAAGGTCGGTGCCACACAGGCCGCTCTCGTCGCCATGACGCCGGACGGCGCGGTGCGCGCCATGGTCGGCGGCCGCTCCTATGCGCAGAGCCAGTTCAACCGCGCCGTGCAGGCTCAGCGTCAGCCCGGCTCCGCCTTCAAGCCGGTCGTCTATCTGGCGGCGATGGAGCATGGGCTCACGCCTGAAACCATGCGCATCGACAGGCCCGTCAGATATGGCAACTGGGCGCCGTCGAACTATTCCGGCCGATTCGACGGGCCGATGAGCCTGCGCCGCGCGCTGGCGGAATCGGTCAACACCGTCGCCGTTCAGGTGGCGCAGGAGGTGGGCGTGCGAAACGTCATCCGCGCCGCCCATCGCCTCGGCATTCAGGCGACGCTGCCGGCCAATCTCTCGCTCGCGCTCGGCACCTGCGATGTGAACCTGCTGGAGCTCACCGGTGTTTATGCCGCCTTCGCCAATGGCGGTTATGGCGTCATTCCGCATGGCATCGACGAGGTTCACTCGCGCGATGGCGACGAGCTCTATCGCCGCTCGGGCTCGGGCCTCGGCCGGGTGATGAACGACGAGGTTCTGGGCGAGATGAACTACATGCTGCGGGGCGTGATGATAGACGGCACCGGCCGCAAGGCGGCGCTCTCCGACCGGCCCACCGCAGGCAAGACCGGCACCAGCCAGGATTTCCGCGATGCCTGGTTCGTCGGCTACACGGCCGATCTCGTGGTCGGCGTGTGGGTCGGCAACGACAATCGCGCGCCCATGAAGAAGGTGACGGGAGGCAGCCTGCCCGCCACCATCTGGCATGATTTCATGGTCCGTACACAGACGGGCCTGCCGGTCGCCGACATTCCCGGCGCCTATCCGCCGAACCGGGGCGTGGCGCAAGCCGAGGAGCCGCAGCAGGCGCCGGCCGGCGATCAGGGCGAAGCCGATCCGAACCGCAGGCGCGACTGGGAGGAGCCGGGCTTCTTCGAGCGGCTGTTCGGCGCGTCCTCGAGCAACGAGCCGCCCTCGGCGCTTGCGCCCGGACACCCGAACGACAATCGCTGAGAGGCAGCGCGCGTCAGTCCGCCGCGATGTCGAGATAGGGTCCCGCGCCATAGCGATGGAGGCTCGGCCCGTTGACCTCGAGCCAGTTCTTCGCCGGTTCGTAATTGGGGAAGGCTTCCGCGACGAGCGCCCAGAAACGCGGCCCGTGGTTCATGTAGCGCAGATGCGCGACCTCATGCGCGGCGACATATTCGAGCACATGCGGCGGCGCCATGATGAGGCGCCACGAAAAGGAAAGCGCGCGCGAGGTCGAGCACGATCCCCAGCGGCTCGTCTGGTCGCGCATGGTGATGCGCGAGGGACGGACACCGAAGGTATCCGCATAGGCGAGCGCCTTTTCGTTGAGTTCGAGACGGGCCTGCGCCTTGAGCCAGTCGCCGACGCGGCGCTGCACGAAGGCCGGATGGCCGGTCACGCGGATCTCCGGCAGGCCGCCCGTTTCCGCGGCGCGCACGCGCCAGACCGGACCGCGCACGCTCTCGCCGACGCCCAGCGCCTCCGCGCGCCTGGCGCCGATATGGCGGATCAGATGTTCCTTGCCGCGAAAGGGAATATGCGCGCCGTTCTTGAAGGGAACGGGCGGGGGCACCTGTTCGAGACGCTCGGCGATCCAGTCGCGCTGCTCATGCGCGAAGAGAAGGGCCTGCGCCATGTTGCGTCTCGATGGCGATGTGACCTCGACGGAGCCCGCCGCCAGATCGACGCGCACGATGATGCGCCGCGCGCGCGGATTATGTCGGGCGGTGACGGGCACCTTGCGTCCGTCTATGTCGAGATAGTCGATATGCAGCGAAGCCGCCTTGGCGGATTTGGGCATGGGGTGGCGAACTCTTTCACCAGTCGACTGAGCGCCGCCGATGGCGGCCTGCGCGAGCCAGGATTGCCTCGAACGACGCGAAACGCATAGAGCCGAATCATGATCAAGCATGCCACGAATTTGCGCCGTCTTCGCGGGGCATCGTGGGGATGCCGAAACCTATTTGATGCGGGGCGTCACTTCCGCCGCTGGCCGCGCCCGGCGGCCTTCGTCCTTGGCGCGGATTGCGCTCCGTGGCGGTCCATGAAGGCGCGGACGCGAGGCGCGATCTCCTCGCGCCAGCGCGAGCCGTTGAAGACGCCATAATGCCCGGCGCCCGGTTGCTCCCAGTGATCGCGCATCGAGGGGGCAAGCGCGCTTGCGAGCTTGTGGGCGGCCCTGGTCTGGCCGACGCCTGAAATGTCGTCCTTCTCGCCCTCCACCGTCATGAGCGCCGTCCGCGTGATGGCCTGCGGACGGACGGGCCTGCCGCGATGCATGAACTCGCCCTTGGGCAGAAGGTGGCGGACGAAGACCTCGTCCACGGTCTGCAGATAGAACTCAGCCGTCATGTCCATGACGGAGAGATATTCGTCATAGAACTCCCGGTGCTTCTGGGCGCTCTCGCCATCGCCTTTGACGAGATGGTCGAAAAAGTCCCAATGCGCGTCCATGTGCCGGTCGAGGTTCATCGCCATGAAGCCCGAAAGCTGGACGAAGCCGGGATAGACCCGCCGCATGACGCCCGGATAGGGGAAGGGCACGGTGGTAATGACGTGGCGCTCGTACCATTCCGTCCCGCGTTCGGTCGCCAGCCGGTTCACTTCGGTCGGGCTTTCGCGCGTGTCGATCGGGCCGCCCATCAGCGTCATGCTGAGGGGGCTTGCCGGGTCCTTGTCCTCGTTCATGAGCGCGACGGCGGCGAAGACCGGCACCGAAGGCTGGCAGACCGCGAGCACATGAAGGTCGGGGCCGAGGGCCCGGCACATCTCGATCACATAATCGATATAGTCGTTGAGGTCGAAGCGGCCGAGCGCCAGCGGCACCATGCGCGCATCCGCCCAGTCGGTGATGTAGACCTCGCAATGAGGCAGCATCGCCTCGACCGTGCCGCGCAGAAGCGTCGCGTAATGGCCCGACATGGGCGCGACGATGAGAAGCTTCGGCTGGGCAAGGCCCCTGACGGCGGAAGGCTCGCGTTCGAAATGGATGACGCGGCCGAAGGAGCGCTCCCAGACGATGCGCTCGACCACGGGCACGGCGCGGCCGTCGATCTCGGTTTCGTCGAGGCCGAATTTCGGCTTGCCGTAACGCCGCGTCACATTCTCGAAAACTTCGAGCGCGGCCGCCCATGACTTGGCGCCGGGCGTCTCGGTGAAGGGATTGAGAGGATGGCGAAGGGCCCAGAGATTGAACTCGGCCGCCACGCGCAACGGCATCATGGCCGCATGATTGAGTTCATAAAACTGATAGAGCACCAAACACCTGCTTTCGACCCGCCCCGCGAATGGTGCGATGCAGCATAATATAGGGCTCCGCCGGGCGGGCAGCCAGGCAATTCTTGCGTGGTTTCAAGTCTTTGTAATCATTGGCATTTTTGTAGAGATGACGAGGAGGCCCGACCCGGACCTCCTCGTCTCGATCCTTTTCGGGGCTCAGGCCTTGCCCGCGAAGCGCTGCTTCTGCTCATCGGACGAATAGCGCCTGGCCACGCGGTTCGCGCCGCTGATCACCGCCTTGAAGGAGGCGGTGATGATGTTGGGGTCGATGCCGACGCCGAAAATGTCGCCCGGCACGCCGTTTTCCGCCACCTCGACATAGGCGACGGCCTTGGCGTCCGCGCCCTGTCCGATCGAGCGCTCCTCATACTGGCGCACGAGCACCGGCACGGCGAGCGCCTGCATCAGCGCGTCGATCGGCCCGTTGCCGAGGCCGGTCACGGTTTCCTCGACGCCGAAGCGGCGGATGCGGAGCCTGACGCCCTGCTGGCCGCCCTCGTCGAAGAGCGTATGGCCCAGATATTCGAGCGGCTCCTTCGCGGTCAGATATTCCTTCTCGAAAATGCCGTAGATCTCCGCCGCGGACACTTCCTTGCCGGTGTCGTCCGTCACCTTCTGGACGGCGGCCGAGAATTCCACCTGCAACCGGCGCGGCAGGGCGAGGCCATACTCCGTCTCCAGAAGATAGGAGATGCCGCCCTTGCCCGACTGGCTGTTGACGCGAATGATCGATTCATAGGTGCGCCCGACATCGGCCGGGTCGATCGGCAGATAGGGCACTTCCCAGATGTCGCCTTCCTTTCGCGCGGCGAAGCCCTTCTTGATCGCGTCCTGATGCGAGCCCGAAAAGGCCGTGAAGACGAGGTCGCCCACATAGGGATGGCGCGGATGAATGGGCAGCTGCGTGCAATATTCGACCGTGCGCGCGATCTCGTTGATCTGCGAGAAGTCGAGGCCGGGATCGATGCCCTGGCTGTAGAGGTTCAGCGCCAGAGTGACGAGATCGACATTGCCCGTGCGCTCGCCATGGCCGAAGAGGCAGCCCTCGACCCGGTCGGCGCCCGCCATGACGGCGAGTTCCGTCGCCGCCACCGCCGTGCCGCGGTCGTTATGCGGATGGACGGAGATGATGATGCCGTCGCGGCGCTTCAGGTTCCGGTGCATCCATTCGATCTGGTCGGCATAGATGTTGGGCGTCGCCATCTCGACGGTCGCCGGCAGATTGATGATGACCTTGCGCTCGGGGTTCGCGTCCCACACCTCGGTCACCGCATCGACGACTTCCTTGGCGAAGTCGAGTTCGGTGCCCGAGAAGACCTCGGGGCTGTACTGGAACGTCCAGTTGGTTTCCGGCTGTCCGGCCGCGAGTTCCTTGATCTGGCGCGCGCTTTCGGTCGCGATCGCCTTCACGCCCTGCTTGCCCTGATTGAAGACGATCTCGCGGAAGTTCGGCGCCGTCGCATTGTAGAAATGGAGAATGGCGTTCTTCGCGCCCTTGAGCGCCTCGAAGGTGCGCTCGATGAGTTCGGGCCGCGCCTGGGTCAGCACCTCGATATGCACGTCGCCCGGTGCCTTGTTCTCCTCGATCAGCTTGCGGATGAAGCCGAAATCGGTTTCGGAGGCGGCCGGAAAGCCCGCCTCGATATGCTTGAACCCGATCCGGACCAGCATCTCGAACATGCGCAACTTGCGGTCGGCGTTCATGGGCTCGAAGAGGGCCTGATTGCCGTCGCGCAGATCGGTGCTCATCCAGATCGGCGGCCTGGTGATGACGTTATTGGGCCAGCGGCGATCGGGCAGATCGATCGGCGGAAAGGCGCGATATTTCTCGGCAGGGTTCTTCAACATCATGTCTGTCTCCATGGAAAGGCGAAGGATGTGGCGGAGACGTGTCGTTGAAACACGGGACTGCCGGACTGCCACGGGCGCAAGGTCCGGCAGTCGGAGATAAGTCGCAAGCTGAAATTCGTTTTCATGACGGACCGCTGAAGGTCTTGCACAAGCGAGGCTCGCTCGCTGGCGCATCGGACGGAATATCGGAAACTATGGGTGAGATCGTTCTGTGTTCTGCGCTCAGGCGCAGAGAAGCCCGTGCTCCAGAAGGAGCGCGCCGGTAAGTGCGAGCGCTGCGGGCCGTTTCCTGTCCATGGACGGAAAATAGGGGCGGGGAGGGCCATTCGTCAAGTCGCGCCCGTGGAAACCTGGGTGGTCTCCCGTGCGCGGCGCCTGGAGCGCCGTCAGAGGTCCTCAGAGAAATGAGGCGATCTTCTCCGCCATCTGCTCCGGGCTCGTGCCGGGCGGGAAGAAGGTCAGGAACTTGCCGTCCGGCCCCATGAGATAGACGATCGAGGAGTGATCGACCGTATAGTCGTCGGCATGCGACTGGCCGTCCTCGGCCTCCTCCTTCACCTTTCCGTAATAGACCCGGTACTCCTTGGCGACGGCGGCGATCTGCTCGGGCGATCCGGTGAGGCCGATCAGGCGCGGATCGAACTGCCGGACATATTTCGAGAGGATTTCGGGCGTGTCGCGCTCCGGATCGACGGTGATGAAGACGGGCTGCACGTTTGCGGCCTTGTCGGCGAGTTTTTCCAGCGCGCCCGACATCACCTGCAATTCGGTCGGGCAGACATCGGGGCAGAAGGTGAAGCCGAAATAGATCAGCATGTATTTGCCGCGGAAATCGGCATCGGTGACGGCCTTGCCCGTCTGATCGACAAGGGTGAACGGGCCGCCGACCTTCGCTTCGCCGCTCGTCTGCACCTCTGCGCCGCCCTCGCCGGATGGCCCCTTGCTGACAAGGCCGCCGCTGGGCCCGAGCGCCAGCGCGATGATGGCGGCAAGCGCGAGCGCGGCGACGATGATGATCAGACGATTGCGCGTCATTTGAACTCCTTCGATCGCGGCCGGCCGATCGATCGCAAGCCGGGCCCGGGACGACGGGATTGTCCTTGAACACGGTTTAACCACAGCGGGGCGCGATGCGCAAAGCCGCGGGGGGTCGCGCGACAGGGATGACGGCTCGCATGATGCCGGCACCGGACCACCCAAGGGTTCCAATGCGCCGTTCTGTGGTTATTCTGTGCGCGTCACGGGCGAAGATGGCCCGGCGGCATGGGAGTGTGGGCGACGGGAGGAACGGGATGAGCGACGAATTGACACGCAAGGAGGGGTCCGCATCGGCCCTGCGGCGCGGGAGCCCTGTCCGTGCTGCCTTTGCCGCCGCCTCTCTTCTTGCTCTTTCGTGCCTTCTCTGGCCCGCCGGAGCCGCGCATGCTGCTGCCGATACGACGCCGGGTCAGAACATGCAGCTTCCCGACACCGAGATGGTCGAGGCGGCGCGAAGCGGCGACGTGCAGGGTATCCGCCGGGCGATCATGCGCGGGCTCTCGCCCAACGACACCGGGCTCGGCAAGGTGCCGGCGATCATCGAGGCCACTGCGGGCGGCCATCTCGAGGCCGTCAAATATCTGCTCGACAATGGCGCGAAGCCGGCACTGCGCGCCAGGGACGGGCGGACCGCGCTTTCGGTCGCCGCCCAGACGGGCCGGGCCGACATCGCGACCGTGCTGCTCGATGCGGGCGCCGATCCCAATCAGACGGCCGAGAACAACGACACGCCGCTCATGATCGCAACGCGCGCGCATCGCACCAATGTCGTGCTGGTGCTGATCGCCCGCAAGGCCGACATCGAGGATACGGACATTACCGGCCGCACCGCGCTCGATTTCGCCGAGGAGCACCACTTCGACGATATCGCCACCGTGCTCCGCAAGGCGGGCGCGAACTGAGGGCGGCGTCCGCCGCCCCCTTTCCCGGCGGCGCTTCCGCTCCTATCTTTCAGGGCAGGAAGCGGAGCGTCGTGGACGTTCCCCACCGAAACATGCCGAAAGCCAAGCGCCGGGCGCGAATGTGCAACAGGGCGGCCCGGGCCACGGCGGATTGCACTCAGGCAAGATGGACATATCCGACAAACTGCCTCCCCGCCTCAAGGTCGCCGTGAAAAGGGGAGCCGCGAAGAGGGGGCGGCAGAAACCCCCGGAGGGTGAAGCCGCTCAGGGGCGGCCCTTTCATCATCTGCCCGATGGCACCTTCCGCAATCCGAAGGGAAGCCCGAAGCGGAGCATGGGCAGGCTCAAACATGCCGGGCCCTTCTTCTACGAGATGCTGAAGATCGGCATGCGCAAGGTGGATGTGCCGGAGGGTCACGTGCTGCCGCGCGCCGAGGCCGTGCGTTCGCTCGGCGAACATGCGGCAGAGCCCGGCGACTTCCTCACCTGGCTCGGACATGCCGCCTTCCTCATCCGCATCGGCGGGCTCAATGTGCTCACCGATCCCTATCTGACGAGCTATGCGGGGCCCGCCGGCCTCGGCCCGCGACGCTTCGTCAAATGCGGCATCCCCATGTCGGCGCTGCCGCGCATCGACCTCCTCGTGGTCAGCCACAATCACTACGACCATCTCGACGAGCGCGCTCTCGCCCGCCTGCCCGACAAGGCGCATATGACCGTCGTCGTGCCGCTCAGGCTCGCATCCTTCTTCCACGAGCGCGGCTTTCCCAATGTCGTCGAACTCGACTGGCATGAGAGCCACAAGGTGAAGGGGGTGACCGTGACGGCGCTTCCCGTCGTCCATTGGTCGCGCCGCTCGGGCTTCGACACCAACCGCACGCTCTGGGCGGGCTTCGCGCTCAGGAGCAAGGATCACAATCTCTTCTTCGGCGGGGATTCGGGCTATGGGCCCGTCTTCAAGGAACTTGGCGCGCAATACGGGCCCTTCGATACCGCGCTTCTCGGCATCGGCGCCTATGAGCCCCGCGTGATGATGAAAGCCTCCCACGCCAATCCCGAGGAGGCGGTCCAGATGGGGCTCGATCTGCGCGCCCGCCGCCTCGTCGGCATGCATTGGGGAACCGTCCTCCTCACCGTCGAGCCGCCCTTCGAGCCGCCGGAACGCTTCCTCAAGGCGGGCGCCGAACAGGGCATCGCCCCGAACGATCTCTGGATCATGGCGATCGGCGAGACGCGCCCGCTCAAGGGCTGGCCCTCCAACGAATAGGCCCGGCACCGAACAGGCTCTGCGTTGTCTTGCACAGGTGAGAGGGCGCTCCGTTCGCGCTAGACTTGCCCATCGCAAACGAGCAGGGGACCGCACTGGCATGGCCATTGTCGAGGATCATGGAAGCATGCACTGGCTGAGGCGCCGGTTTCTCGCCGGCGGCAATGCCGCCACGCTCAGCATCAGCGACGATGCGGGCCGGGTGCGCCTGCAGACGCTGGTGCTCCTGCGCTGGCTTGCTCTTGCCGGCCAGCTTCTCGCCGTGCTCATCGTCAATCTGGGGCTCGGCTTTCCGCTGCCTCTCGGCCTCTGCCTTGCCGCCATCGCCGCCTCCGCCTGGCTCAATGTTTTTCTGACGCTGCGCTACCGCACCACGATCCGCCTGCCGGACTGGCAGGCCGCGGCCTATTTCGCCATCGACCTGATGCAGCTCGCCGTCCTGCTCTTCCTGACCGGCGGCCTCGAAAATCCCTTCGCGCTGCTCTTCATGGCGCCTGTCACCATTTCCGCGACGACGCTCTCGCTCAGAAGCACGATCCTGCTTCTGGCGCTTTCCATCGTCTATGTGACGCTGCTCGCCTTTTTCCACATGCCGCTGCCCTGGGTGCAGGGCGAGCCCTTCGCCATGCCGCCGCTCTATGTGCTCGGCATCTGGATCGCGATCACGCTCGGCCTTTGCTTCATGGCGGCCTATGCCTGGCGGATCTCGCAGGAATCGCGGCGCATGTCGGCGGCGCTGGCGGCGACGCAATTCGTGCTCGCGCGCGCCCAGCGCCTGTCCGCGCTCGACGGTCTGGCCGCCGCCGCCGCCCACGAGCTTGGCACGCCGCTCGGCACCATCTCGCTCGTCGCCAAGGAACTTCAGCGTGGCGGCATCGACCCCGCGGACATGAAGGAGGACCTCGAGCTTCTGCGAAGCCAGGCCGAGCGCTGCAAGGACATTCTCTCGCGCCTTTCGCGCGAGCCGAAAAGCGAGGACGCCATCTATTCGCGCCTGCCGCTTCATGTGCTGCTCGACGAGATCATCGCGCCCCATCGCGACATGGATGTGCGCTTCACCGTCTCGGTTGCGAAGGGCGACGCGGATGCCGACGAGCCGCTGATCTGGCGCCGTCCCGAAATCCTCTACGGTCTTGGCAACTTCATCGAGAATGCCGCCGACTTTGCCCGCTCCGAGGTCACGCTCTCCGTCCGCTACGACCGCAAGACCATCGCCATCTCGATCGCCGATGACGGGTCGGGCTTCGCGCCTGAGGTGATCGAGCGGCTGGGAGAGCCCTATGTGACCACGCGGCCGCGCGCGCCGCGCATGGGAAGGGGCGGCGAGCCCGGAAGCGAGCATGAGGGCCTCGGGCTTGGCTTCTTCATTGCCAAGACGCTTCTGGAACGCAGCCGTGCCCGTGTCGGCATCGCCAATCGCGACGATGGGACGCAGGGCGCCGTTGTCACCGTGGTTTGGCCGCGCGAGGCGATCGAGGCAGAATCGGCCTTCCCGATGCCGGCGTGAGCGCTTCGGGTTTCGACCGAAGCGTTTCCGCGCCGGAGCCGTTCGGAATCGCGACCGATCGAGAGGCCGGAGCATCCGTTTTGACGCCGTCGGAACGGGAAATGTTCTAGGGGGTTTCCCGGAGTTGGCCCTCTGCGGCCAATCGTCCTAAAATCGCCATGACAGGAAGCGGCATGAGGCCGTGGAACGCGAAGGAAGGCGAGCGAAGAGAAAATGGCAGAGAAGGCAGAAGATCAGGCCGCCGCGCCTTTCATCCCCGATGACCGGACGCTTCTTCTCGTCGATGACGACGCGCCGTTCCTGACGAGGCTCGCCCGCGCTATGGAGCAGCGCGGCTTCGAGGTGATGTCGGCTGGCACGATCCGCGAAGGCAAGGAGCTTGCGCGCGCGAGGAAGCCCGCCTTCGCCGTGATCGATCTCCGGCTCGAAGATGGCAACGGGCTCGATGTCGTGGCCGCCATTCAGGAGGCCCGGCCCGAGGCGCGCATCGTGGTGCTGACGGGCTATGGCAATATCGCGACGGCCGTCGCCGCCGTGAAGCTCGGCGCCATCGACTATCTTGCGAAACCTTCCGATGCCGACGCGATCGAGGATGCGCTTCTCGCGCGGGGCGGCGAAAAGGCGACGCCGCCGGAAAATCCGATGTCGGCCGATCGCGTGCGCTGGGAGCATATCCAGCGTGTCTACGAGCTTTGCGACCGCAACGTTTCCGAGACCGCGCGCCGCCTCAACATGCATCGCCGCACGCTTCAGCGCATCCTCGCCAAGCGCGCGCCGAAATAGGCGCGCTCTC
>NZ_DAOKYX010000006.1:0-30159 GCF_035325945.1 Parvibaculum sp. | reverse complement strand
CTGCTCCGGATCGAGGAAACGATAGACGCGCCGTGCGGCGACGCGGGCACATTGCAGCGTCAGCGCCTTGCGCCGCGCGGGCGGCAGCGGCATGTCGTGTTCGCCTTCGCGCAGGATTTCCGCTTCGTATTTGTCGGCGACGATGAGCCCGACCTCGACGGGAATGACCTCGCGCGGAAAATCCGGCGGCACGGCGAAATAGAAGCGGTCGCAATAGTCGAGATACTCCTCCCACTTCCCGTCGGTGAGATAGTCGGTGAGGCTCGACTTGATTTCGACGATGATGATTTCGCCCTTGGGTCCGAGCGCGATGATGTCGACGCGCCGCCCGGTCTGGAGCGTGAGTTCGGTCAGCGCGGAATAGTTCATCTGCGCGAGAAGCCGCCCGCAGCCGCGCTGCACGGCTGCTGCTGTCGCCGACTGGCGGCCGTCAAAGGCCTGAAACGAATCCTCGATCTCGTTGCTGAATTTGGCCATGGGCGAAGCTACGCCCGGTCGCCGCGGCTTCGCAAGCGCCTCACGAAAGCCCGGCCCGCTCCATGCAGTGGTGAAAGAATCCCGACCGGCGCATCGCATCACGCGGATGGCCCGCCTGCCCGTGAAGCGCGATCGCGGTGAGCGCATTGGCGGCGACGGCCGGATAATAGATGTCGAGATCGGGGCTCGTGCCGGTGCGCGCCGCATAGCCGCGGAAGACCGCATCGCGCAATGTGCCCATCTCTTCGAGATGGCGGAAATCCACCTCGGCGAGGCTCCATCCCGCTTCGGCAAGATCGACGAAGCCCAGCCTGTCGCCCATGTCGATGATGTTGTCGGTGTTGAGGTCGCCGTGAATGAAGACGAGGCGGCCCTTGCCGATCTGCCCGGCCCAGGCGTCGGCGAGCCGGTCGGCGGCATCGTGAAGCCCCGGCTGGCCGAGGCGGCTGCGCGCAAGCCCGATGGTGCGCGCGACCGTGTCGCCGAGCTTGAGCCCCGCCGCCTGCGCGCGCTCCGTCGCATGCCGGTTGAAGTCGGCGATGGCGGCGCCGATCCGCTCGCCGAGCCGGCCGCGCGCATCGGCGCTCGCGCCATAAAGGCTCGTCGCCGAAAGCGGCTTGCCCGCGAGGCGGGTGAGGCGCAGCCAGCCCGCGAGCGGCGGCGCGGAGCCGATATAGGCATTGTCAAAAGTGCCATGCGCGATGAGGCGCGGCACCTCGACATAATCGGTCGCAAGCCCGCCAATCGCCGAAAGCGCGATCGTCTCGCGCAGGTGAAGCGCCTCGCCGGAGCCGAGCCCGCCATGGCGTCGGGTGAGCTTGATCACCGTCCCGTCGCCAAGATCGTGCACGCTCCCCCATACGCCTTCGCCGATCAGCGTCCAGGGCGGAGGCGGCAGATCGGCGGTCTCGGCCGCGAGGAGCGAATGCAGGGCTTTGCCGGTCTGTATGTCCAACATGCGCGCGACACTATCAGCAGAGCGCGCGAGATGGCACGAAAAAGGGGCGGCCCCGGAGAGCCGCCCCTCTCGTTCCTTCGGCGCGAGCTTACTCGGCGGCGACGGCCGCCGCCTTCTTGCCGGCGAAGTTCACGGTCTTGAGGAAGGCGATGCCCTGCTCGGCGATGTCGTCGCCGACCATGCGGTCATCCTCGTTCCGGAGTTCCTCCATATCGACATAGATCGCATAGAAGGGCTTCGTGCGCTCGGTGATGATCCCGGCCTTGAGAAGCGTCTTCACCAGCACGCGGAAGACATTGGCCGCATCCTTCATGCCTTCGCGGCGGTCTTCGTCCGTGACGGCCTCGAGCATCTCGGCCTGCACCTTCTGCCAGTCGAGGCCGAACTCGGCATAGAGGATCTTCTTCTGCTCGGGGTTCACGAGATTGAAGAGAAGGGTCTGGAAGACATTCGCCGCCCAGTCCTCGATGATGTCGCGCTCTTCCTGCGTGAGCTTCGGGATCGTGCGGTCGGCCCAGATCTTCCCGAACTTGTGGTGGAAGGCTTCGTCCGTCATGGCGAGCTGGCAGAGCTTGACGATGAGCGGATCGCGCGCCGTGTTGAAGAAGGTCGCGAAGGTGCCCATCGCGAGCCCCTCGACGAGAAGCTGCATGCCGACGATCTTCTTGTAGACCTCCTTGGCGTTGACCATCTCGGCGAGCAGGTTGCCGAGCGTCTCACCGACCGGGAGCGGCTTGCCCCAGCGCGACTGCACATATTTGGCGAAGGCGGTGACGTGGCGCGCCTCTTCGCGGGCCTGGTTGGCGGCATATTCCTGCGCGCCCGGATCGAGAAGGATGTGGCAGAGCGAGGCCGAAAGATTGAGCGCCCCCTGCTCGCCATGCAGGATCGCCGACATCATCCAGTGCGCCGTCTCGTTGACGAACTTCACCCTCTGCTTTTCCGACAGCGCCTCGAAGCAGGGCAGCTTCAGCTCCGGCACGAGATCGGGCGAGATCAGCATCTCGTTCTCGATGTCGAAGGGCTCGGAGAAGTCGATATAGCGCTTGTCGAGCGGATCCCAGAAATGGTCGTGAGTGGCCGAGATGATCTTGTCGAAAGCGCTCGAGCGCCGGTTGTAGCGCTCGGTATTCATCATCGCCTCGAAATCGTCGGGCGACACGGCGTCATAGGCGTTGTCCTTCGTGATCTGCCGGGCTTCGGTCATGCCCCTCTCTCCCTTTGCGGTTGGACGGCGTCCGGAGGCGCCGCTTTAAACTCACAAAAAGAATATGGATATGAGCGCGGGCCTGGCTATACGTAAAATGACGCATGCGTCAACTTTACGCGCCCCTTTCCATAAGACGGGTAATCCAAATGACCGGCGCTTCAAATGACCGGCGCTTCAAATGAAAAGGGCGGCTCCGGGGGAGCCGCCCTTCCATGAGGGGTATGAGGGACGGACGGGGGCTTCTGGAGCCCCGGTCCGGTCTTACTCGGCCGCCGAGATCGTCACTTCCTTCAGCGCGTCGACATTGGCGCCGAAGTTGATCTTCTGCAGATAGCGGATGCCGTCCTCGGCGATGTCATCGCCGACCATGCGGTCGCCTTCACCCTTGAGTTCCTCCATGTCGACATAGACGGAGTAGAAGGGCTTGGTGCGCTCGGTGATGATGCCCGCCTTGAGCAGCGTCTTGATGAGAACGCGGAAGATGTTGGTCGACTGCTTCATGTCCTCGCGGCGCTTCTCGTCCGAGATGGCTTCGATCATCTCGGCCTGCACCTGCTGCCACTCGAGGCCGAACTCGCCATAGAGGATCTGCTTCTGCTCGGGGTTCACGAGGTTGAACAGCAGCGTCTGGAAGCAGGAAGCCGCCCAATCCTCGATGATGTTCTGCTCTTCCTCGCTGAGCTTCGGAATGGTGCGGTCAGCCCAGATCTTGCCGAACTTGTGGTGGAAGGCCTCGTCCGTCATGACGAGCTGCGTGAGCTTCACGAGGAGCGGGTCGCGCGAGTGCGAGTAGAGCGTCGCGAAGGCGCCCATGGCGAGGCCCTCGACGAGCATCTGCATGCCGACGATCTTCTTGTAGACCTCCGGCGCGCCGACGATGTCGGTGAGGAGGTCGCCGAGCGTCTGGCCGACCGGAAGCGGCTTGCCCCAGCGGGCCTGCACATACTTCGCGAAGGCGGTCACGTGGCGGGCCTCTTCGCGCGTCTGGTTCGCGGCATATTCCTGCGCGCCCGGATCGCGGAGAATGTGGCAGAGCGAGGCCGACAGGTTGAGGGCGCCCTGCTCGCCGTGAAGGATCGCCGAGAGCATCCAGCGGGCGGACTCGTTGGCGAAGCGCACGCGCTGCTTCTGCGTGAGCTTGGCGAAGCTCGGGAGCTTCAGCTCGATGATCATGTCCTCGGGCAGGATCATCTCGTTCTCGATGTCGAACGCTTCCGTGAAGTCGATGTACTTCACATCGAGCGGATCCCAGAAATGGTCATGCGTCGCCGAGATGATCTTGTCGAAGGCGGTCGAGCGCTGGCCGTAGCGGTCGACATCCATCATCGAGGGGAAATCGTCCGGGGCGACGGCGTCATATGCGTTGTCTTTGGTGATCTGCCGCACTTCGCTCATGTAATCCTCCTGATCCACGGGAAAGGGGCGGGATTTGCGCCCTCGCCCAATGTCGTTCTTGTCGCACCCCCGGCGCGAAGCCGGAGAGCTTTATGCAAAAGATAGGCATTCCAAGGAACGGGTCAAGACGAAAGTGACGCATCCGTCAACTTCGTGAAGGATTCCTTATCTTCAGAATTGTAAGTTGTTGAATGTAATGACAGTTCAGCTAGCACGCGCGGATTTTTGTGCTAATGATTCGTATGAGGGAGAAGTGATCGTCCCGTGATTGCCCGGCGGGGGGCCCCGCACAGGCGCGCAACGAAGAGGACGACATCGAGGGAGGGTAATCCTGACGGATTACAAGCATCACGGCGGTCCAGTCAGGACCGCGGCACATACCTGTCAGCATCCTCCGCAACGATCCGGTTGAATTGCTGCGGCCATCCGCGTCCGCCTTCAGGGAAGGAGCGCGGCAAGAGGCCCGCAGCGAAGACAAATGGCATCGAAACAGGAACCGCCCCGGGCCTTCGGGACGGCAGCCAAAGGACGGGTGTTGCTAATGATCACGTTTCTAGAAAATCTGGTCTTCAAGTTCCGCTTCGCGATCCTGTGTTTCCTCGCGGGCGTCACGGTTCTCGGCCTCTACTTCGCCTTCCAGCTTCACATGACGGCAGGCTTCGACAAGCAGCTCCCCGTCGGCCACGAATACATCAAGACCTTCCAGCAATACCGCGATCAGCTCTTCGGCTCGAACCGCATCATCATCGTTCTTGAGCCGAAATCCGGGACGATCTGGAACAAGGATTTCTTCAAGGTCTACAAGGACCTCACCGACGACATCTTCTTCCTGCCGGGCGTGTCGCGGCCGACGGTGACCTCGCTCTGGACGCCGAACACGCGCTACCGCGAAATCACCGAGGACGGCATCAGCGCGGAGGACGTGATCTCCGGCAAGGTGACGGCCGACTCGATGACGGACAAGAACCTCGCCAAGATCGAGAGCAACGTCATTCGCGGCGGTTTCGTCGGCCGCCTCGTCGCCAATGATTTCACCGCCGCCATGGTTTCGGCGGAACTTCAGGATTTCGACCCCTCCACCGGCCAGCAGCTCGACTATTTCGATCTCGCCTCGAAACTGGAAAAGCAGATTCGCGGCAAGTATGAGAATGCCGACTATTCCGTTCGCATCATCGGCTTCGCAAAGTCGATCGGCGACATCGCCGATGGCGCGGAGGGCGTGCTTGTCTTCTTCGTAATCGCCTTCCTGCTCACCGCGCTCGCCGTCTATCTCTATTCGCGCTCGGTGCTGCTTACCATTGCCACGCTCTTCTCATCGCTCACCTCGGTCGTCTGGCAATTCGCGCTGCTCAAGCTTCTGGGCTACGGGCTTGATCCGCTCGCCATTCTCGTGCCCTTCCTCGTCTTCGCCATCGGCGTGAGCCACGGCGTGCAGCAGATCAACCTCATCACCGCCGAACTGGGCGAGGGCGGGACCGCCGAGCATGCTGCGCGAGTGAGCTTCTCGGGGCTACTCGTTCCGGGCTCCATGGCACTCACCACGGCGCTAGTCGGCTTCGGCACGCTCTATCTCATCCCCGTCGGCATGATCCGCGAACTGGCCGTCACCGCCTCGATCGGTGTCGCGCTCAAGATCGTCACCAACCTCATCATGCTGCCCTTGGTCGTGAGCTACATGAAATTCGACGACGGCTTCACGGAACGCGTGAACCGCTCGCGCGATTTCCGGCTCAAGATCATGCGTCACCTGGGCAAGGTCGCCGAACCGCGTACCGCCGTCGGCGTGCTCGTCGTCGCGACCGTCCTCTTCGGCTATGCGGCCTGGGAAAGCCGCAACCGCCATGTCGGCGCGCTCCATGCGGGCACGCCGGAACTGCGCGAGGATGCGCGCTACAACATCGATTCCCGCGACATCGCGGCGAAATTCTCGCTCGGTCTCAACCAGCTCACCGTCGTGGTCGAGACGCCGCCGGATGCCTGCGTCGACTATCCGGTGCTCAACTATCTGAACCGCTTCTCCTGGTACATGGAGAACCAGCCGGGCGTCAGCCTCGTCATCTCGCTGCCATTCGCCGTCAAGTCTTCCGCCGCCGGCTGGAACGAGGGCAACCTCAAATGGCAGGATATTCCACGCAACAAGGACGCGCTCGCGCAGGCCGTCGGCACGGTTCCCGGCCGCGGCGAACTCATGAACCAAGCCTGCACCATCCTGCCCGTGCAGATCTTCCTCACCGATGCGAAGGCGACGACCATCAAGAGCGTCGTTGCCGCGGTGAAGCAGTTCCGTACCGAATTCCCGATGAAGGACATCAACATCCGTCTGGCGTCGGGCAATATGGGCGTGCAGGCGGCGGTGAACGAGGAGATCTCGGAATCCGAACTGCCGATGATGCTCTGGGTCTATGTCGTCATCGTCGCGCTGGTGACGATCACCTATCGCGACTGGCGGGCGGTCATCGCCTGCTGTCTGCCGCTCACCTTCGCCACCTTCTTCGGTTACTGGTTCATGGAGGTGCTGCAGATAGGTCTGACGGTGGCGACGCTACCCGTCATGGTGCTCGCCGTCGGCATCGGCGTCGACTACGCTTTCTATATCTACAACCGGACCCAGTTCCATCTGGCGGAGGGACGAAACATCACGGAGTGTTTCCAGCTCGCGCTTCTCGAGACCGGCATGGCGACCTTCTTCACCGCCATCACGCTTGCGATCGGCGTTTCGACCTGGGCCTTCTCCGCGCTCAAGTTCCAGGCCGATATGGGTCTGCTGCTGACCTTCATGTTCATGGTCAACATGTTCATGGCGATCACGGTTCTGCCGGCGCTCGCGGTGGTGCTCGATATCGTGTTCCCGCGCCGCGTGCCGGTCAGGCAGCGCAAGAACCTGATGGCGCATTGAGACGTGGCGAAATGGAGACGAAAACATCCGTCTCACCAACATGGCGAGGGGACAGCTTCCCCTCGCCGGTCTAGACTGTTTGCACATGCCAGAACGGTTCCGCCGCGGTTGGCGGAGCCGAAGCGGGAGCGAACAGTATGCTTGAGAAGATCATCGATCGGCTGAAGAGGATACCATCGAACCCGGCGGCGCCCGTGGTCGATGTGAGGCGTCTCGCGGCCGCCGCTCTCATGGTCGAGGCGGCGCGGCGCGATCAGGATTTCGCGGACAATGAGCGCGCGGCGATCACGCGGATAGTGAGCGAGCATTTCAATCTCGATGAGGGCGAGGCCACGACGCTGATCGAGCTGGCCGAGAAGCGCCAGCGTATCCCCTATGGCGAAACGATCTTCACGCGCACGGTGAATGAATCCTTCTCCCCCGACGAGCGCCGGGACATCGTGCAGATGATGTGGGAGGTGGCCTTTGCCGACGGCACGCTGGAGCGTGTCGAGACGGGCATGATCAGCCGCCTGTCGCAGGAAATCGGCGTTGATGCGGCAAACTGCGAAGCCGCGCGGATCGCGGCGGAGAAGAAGGCCAGTCACTAGAAGCGCCCGGCCGTTTCGGGGCTGCTGACGCCCGCGCCGGGAACATCGGCGCGGGCGCGGCGGATTTATTGTCAGCGGCTGAGCCGCACCGGCATTTCCTTGATGCCGTTGATGAAGTTCGAGCGCAGGCGCCGCACCGGCCCGGAGACGTGAATGTCCGGGAAGCGCGTGAGAAGTTCCTCGAAGAGAACCTTGAGCTGAAGTTCGGCGAGCCGCGAGCCGAGGCAGAAATGCTGCCCCGCGCCGAAGCCGAGTTGCGCCGGCGCGTCGTGGTTGCGATAGCGCGCGACATCGAAGCGATACGGGTCGTCCCATTTCGCCTCGTCGCGATTGCCGGATGCGTACCACATCACCACCTTGTCGCCGCGCTTGATGGGCTGCCCGCCGATCTCCGTGTCCTCCGTCGCGGTCCGGCGCATGTGCAGCACCGGGCTCACCCAGCGCACGATCTCCTGCACCGCGCTCGGGATGAGCGAGGGGTCGTCGAGAAGCCTCCGCCTCTCCTCCGGGTGCTCGGAAAGCGCAAGCAGCCCGCCCGAGATCGAATTGCGCGTCGTCTCGTTGCCCGCGACGACGAGCAGGATGAAGGTGCCGATATAGGCGGGGAAGGTGAGCGGCTCGCCGTCGATCTTCGCATGCACGAGCATCGTGATGAGGTCTTCGCCCGGCGCCGCGAGCCTCTTTTCCCAGAGATTGGCGGCATAGCCCGCCATCTCCATCACGCATTGGCGCATATATTCGTCCGAGACGCGAAGTTCCGGGTCGTCTTCCCCGACCGTCGCGTTCGACCATTCGAAGAGCTTCGGCCCGTCGCTTTCTGGCACGCCGAATAGTTCCGCCAGAACCTCGATCGGAAGCGCTGCCGCGACGGTCGGAATGAAATCGACCTCGCTGCCATTGGCTCCCTGCTTTTCGAGCGCGTCGAGAAGGCGCGTCACGCGGCCGCGAATCCGCTCCTCCATATTGGCGATGCGGCGCGGCACGAAGCCGGGCGTGATCATGCGCCGATAGGCGGCGTGCTCCGGCGGGTCCATGGAGATCATGGTCGCGTCGGTCTGGTTGTCCTCGATCTCGTTCTCGTTGAAGATCCGGTGGCCGCCATTCTCCTTGGCGGAGGAAAAGAGTTTCGGGTTCTTCGAGATCGCTTCTATGTCGTCATAGCGCGTGATTGCCCAGAAGCCGGTGCTGTCGGCTTCCGGGTTCCAGTAGACCGGCGCGCTGGCGCGCAACTGCCTGAAGATCTCGTGATGATCGCCGCGCATATAGAGGTCCGGATCCTTGAGGTCCGGCCCACCATGGAGATCGATCTTTTCCGCCTTGGGTCGCAGCATATTCTCCTCCCGCTATTCTTGTTTGGGAGGAGCTTAGGCCGCATAGCGTTTCCAGCAACAGTGGAAACCACTTTTGCGGTTCGGAAACGCGATAAACAAAGAGCCCGCTTGGGCGTTTCCAGCAACAGTGGAAACCACTTTTGTGGTTCGGAAACGCGATAAACAAAGAGCCCGCACGGGCGTTTCCAGCAACAGTGGAAACCACTTTTGCGGTTCGGAAACGGCTTTCGCTTGACGCAGGGTTTGCCTCGCGCCATCAGGCGACGGGAAAACCGACCGCCTGTTCAAGCTCGGCGAGTGCCTGCGCCGCGCTCGTGACCTTGATCGTCTTCATGCCGAGCAGGGCTGCCGGCTTGAGATTGATGCCGAGATCGTCGAGATAGACCGAGCCCGCCGGAGAGACGCCGAGCGCCTCGCAGGCCATTTCATAGATGCGAGGATCGGGCTTTCTGATACCGACCTTCGAGCTTTCGATCACATGGTCGAAGAGCGACATGATCTCCGCCACCTGCGCCGCCTTGCTCTCCGAGCGCGCCATGCCCGCGCCCGAGCCCGCGGCGACATTGTTGGTGATGCAGCCGACCTTGACGCGCGCCTTGCAGAGCTTCAGGGCCTCGACCATTTCGGGGCGGATGTCGCCGGAGAGAAGTTCAACCACCTCGCGGCCGCGCACCGTCGCGCCCCTGGCGGCTGCTTCCCCTGCGAACAGCGCATCGAATTCATCGAGCGTGCATTCGTTGCGCTCGAACAGCGCCCAGGCATTGGTGTCGGGATTGGTCGCGTTGATCGAGCGGATGAAATCCTTCGGCAGGCCGCGCTCGGCCTCGAAGCGGTTGAAGGCCTCGAACGGGCTCGATGTCAGCACGCCGCCGAAATCCCAAATCACAGCCTCGATCATGTTACCCTCGATTTTTCAATTTCCGTTGGGCGGGAACCTACACCGCCCGTGTTGCTATCGGAAGAAGCGAGAGGGCTGGGGGCAAATGAAGTCCATACTGATCACGTCCGGATTCATTCAGATCTGCGTCGCCGTGCTGCAAGGCTGGATCATCACCGCCATGTATGGCGGCATGAAGCGGTTCGGGCCTCTGAAGAATTCGAAGCGCGTTCTGCAATGCCACATCGACAACATCATGATGAGCCTCTTGCAGTTCGCGATTGCGGCTGTGCATCCGGCGATCCCGACGGTCGCGGGCTGGCTCATCGTCATCGGCTCGTGGCTCAACGCGCAGCTTTTCCTGATCCACGCCGTATCCGAGAAGGGCTATGTCAAAAGCCGCGCGCTGAGCGTGCTCACCTTCTTCTCCTTCTCGACGCTGACGATTGCCTATCCCTGGCTGCTGATCGCCTGGCTGCGGAGCTGAAGCGGCGGGGTGCGGGGGGCTTCAGCGCTTCTTCACCATGCAGGCCTGCCCCGCGGCCTTGAGCCTGGCGCAGGCCTCCGTTGCGGCGGCCTTCGTCTGGAAGCCCGCGGCGCGGACCCGGTACCACGTGCCCTTGGCGCCGAGATCGGCCTTCTCGATGTCAAGCGCATGGCCGCCAAGCACGGTAGGGAAGCGCTGGTTGAGGGTCCGCCATGAAGCCTTGGCGCTCTTTTCGTCCTTGAGCGCGGCGACCTGAACGAGATAGGCGCCCTTGGCGGAGGCGGGAGCCTTGGTCGCCTGCGCGGGAGCGGGCTTTGCGGTTGCGGCGATTTTCGGCGCTTCGGTCGCGGCCTCGCTGCCGGGCCTGAGGGCGGGGGCGGCTGGCGTCTCCGCTTGCGGGGCTGGTGCCGTTTCATCCGCCTGGGGCGCGGCCGGGGCTCCAAGGGCCGCCTGCGGCGCTGGCGTCACGGGCTCGGCCGGCGCGCTCTCGGCCGGTGTGGCGGGCATGGCTGCTTCGGGCTCTGCGGCTTCGGGCTGCGCCTGCGGCGCAGCGGCGATTGACGCTTCGGGCGTCGTCTCGGCGGGAAGGCTCGTTTCGGGCGCGGGCGTTGGTGCTGTCGCCGTGATTTCGGGCGCGACCGGCGCCACGCTCTGGCTGTTCCTGCCCGAAAGCGTCAGGAAGGCGCCGCCGATGACGATCGCGCCGATGATGCCGCCGACGATGAGCCGCGTGGCGCCGCTGCCATGCGAACTGTCTTCGGCCGTGTAGATGATTTCCGGCTCGGGCGGGAGCGGCCGCTCGTCATCGCCTGCGCCGCTGCCGCCGCCCGGCGCCGAGAAATCCGGCTCCGCGAACAGTGACATGCGCACGCCCGGATCGAGGGGCGAGGGTTCGGCCTCTCCCTTGCGCGCGAGCAGATCGCTGGTCAGTGAGGCGGGCTTTTTCGACATTCGAGCATATTCCGACAAAAAGAGTTCCGGCCCGGCGCTGATGGTCTCGCCGGATCGGGAACCGGAGGCGCGTTGCGCACCAATCTAGCGCAAAGCGGACCTAGGCGGCACCCTTCAGCGTGCCGGGAGCGAAACTACCCGACACCAGCGGCGATGTCTCGCGGCCATGCAGCCGGTCGCTCAGGAAGGACCACAACGAGGCGACCTCCTCGGCCGATTTCGTCTGCGCGGGGATTTCCATCACAGTGCGCCCGTCGATCATGCTGGACGCGAAATCGACCCGCTGATGAATAACGGCCGGAGCGACAGGGCCGTGATGGGAAAGCGCGATGACCGCCTCGGTGGTGATCCGGGCGCGGGAGGCGGCGCCGTTGACCGCGAAGACGAGCGGCTTTCCGACCGTCTCGCAAAGCCGAACGGTCGCCCCGGCGGCCCTGAGATCATGCGGGCTCGGCCGCGTCGGAATGACCACCAGATCGGAAAGCCCGATCACGAGGCCGATCGTGGCAGTGATGGCGGGCGGCGTGTCGATGATGACGAGCCTGACGCCGCCGTCCCGGAGCCGGGCGAGGTCCTGGGCGAGCCCCTCGCTCGAGGCGCGGACGAAGAAGGGGCGCTCCGCATCGCGGGCGTTCCACCACTGCGCCAGGCTGCCCTGCGGGTCGGTGTCGATCAGCGCGACCGGACCGGCATTGCGGCGCTCCGCCTCGACCGCGACATGGCCCGCGAGCGTCGTCTTGCCCGATCCGCCCTTCTGGGACGCGAACGCGATAACATGCATGAGCTTCGGCTTCCTCATCTCTAGGGAAAAGGGACGGCACTGAACAAATACAAGAGCTTGATCCGCGCCACTGGCGGCGCGGACCCCATGCGCCGGGAATCATCCGTCCAGGTCGGCAGGGAAGGGGCGAATCACCCCTTTCGCAGAGATTAGTGTGTGACCCAATTTGGCTCAATATCTTGGGTTGATGTGCAGGAGCCACACCAGCAGGCGTGTCCGTCCGGGCACAGTTGCTCTCAGTGCGGAGCGAATTCCGCCGTGACCTTCAGCATGGCGGCGGTGAGCCGGGCGAGGTCCTCCTCGCCGATCACGAGCGGCGGCGTCGTATAGACGATCCTGCCGAAGGGCCGGATGAAGACCCCCTCCTCGACGAAGCGGCGCTTCATGCCGTCGAGATCGCTGATCCGCTCGACTTCGATGACGCCGATGGCGCCCTTGACGCGGACATTGCGCACGCCCCTGATCTCCCGGGCGGGCGCGAGATCGCGGCGAAGCTGCGCCTCGATGGCCGCCACCTGGGCAAGCCTCGGCTCGCGCTCGAAGAGATCGAGCGAGGCATTCGCCGCCGCGCAGGCCAGCGGATTGCCGGTATAGGTCGGCCCATGCATGAGCGCCCGCGAGCCTTCCTCGCCGAGAAACGCCTCGAAGACCTTCGTGCGCGCGACCGTGGCCGCAAGGGCCATGGTGCCGCCGGTCAAAGCCTTGGAGAGCGTCACGATGTCCGGCACGATGCCGGCCGCCTCGCAGGCGAACATGGAGCCGGTCCGCCCGAAGCCCACGAAGATCTCGTCGAGGATGAGCAGCACATTGTGCTTGTCGCAAAGCCGCCTGAGCCGCCGCAGCGTCCCCTCGTCATGGAAGATCATGCCGCCGGCGCCCTGAACGAGCGGCTCGGTCATCACCGCCGCCACTTCATGCGCATGGGCGGCGAGGAAGGCATCGAGCGCCGCTTCCGCCTCCGGCGTCACCGGCAGGCCGGTGATGAGCTGTTCGGCGATCGCGCCCTTGAAGAGCGTGTGCATGCCCTCGTCGGGGTCGCATACCGACATGGTGGCGAGCGTGTCGCCATGATAGCCGCCGCGGAAGGAGACGAAGCGCGTGCGTCCCCTGACGCCGCTGTTGATCCAGTACTGCACCGCGATCTTCATCGCGATCTCGACCGAGACGGAGCCCGATTCCGAGAAGAACACATGGGCGAGATCGCCGGGCAGAAGGTCCGAGAGCCGCTTCGCCAGCGTCAGCACGGGCTCATGCGCGAGCCCGCCAAGCATCACATGCGGCATCTTCTGAAGCTGGGCCGTCACCGCCTCGCGTATGTGCGGGTGGTTGTAGCCATGCGCGGCCGTCCACCATGAGGAGGTGCCGTCGACAAGCTCGCGCCCGTCGGCGAGGGTGAGCCGCACGCCCTCTGTCCTGACGACTGGCAGCGGCATCGGCGTCGTCTGCATCTGCGTGTAGGGCAGCCACAGATGCGACGCGCCTTCGCTGAGCCAGCGCGGTACATCCTTCAGGAGCTGATTGGCAGGCGGAAGGAATGCGGGCTTTCTGTCTCGTTCCATGTCGTCTCGCCCGGCCCGGTGGGGCCGGGCTCGCAATCGGAAACCTACTTCTCGGACGGGCAGCTATGGGCCGGCATCGGCTTGAGGCCGAGTTTCGCGAACAGGCGCTCGTCCTTGTCGGCTTCGGGGTTCTTCGTCGTCAGCAGCTTTTCGCCGATGAAGATCGAATTGGCGCCGGCGAGGAAGCAGAGCGCCTGCGTCTCCTCCGACATGTGCTCGCGCCCGGCCGAGAGGCGGACGACGGATTTCGGCATCAGGATGCGCGCGACCGCGATGGTGCGCACGAAGTCGATCGGGTCGATCTCCTCGGAATGGCCGAGCGCCGTGCCTTCCACCTGCATGAGCTGGTTGATCGGCACGCTCTGGGGATGCTCCGGCAGGTTGGCGAGCGCCAGAAGCATGCCCACGCGGTCATCCTTGCCTTCGCCCATGCCGACGATGCCGCCCGAGCAGACATTGATGCCCGCCTCGCGCACGCGGGCGAGCGTCTCCAGCCGGTCGGCGAATGTCCGGGTACTGACGATCTCCTTGTAATATTCCTCGGAGGTGTCGATGTTGTGATTGTAGTAGTCGAGACCCGCATCCTTGAGGCGCAGCGTCTGCTCGACCGAGAGCATGCCGAGCGTCATGCAGGTTTCCATGCCCATGGCCTTCACGCCCTCGACCATGGCGACGATGGCATCCATGTCGCGGTCCTTGGGGCTGCGCCACGCGGCGCCCATGCAATAGCGCGAGGCGCCCGCTTCCTTCGCCTTCTTCGCCTCGGCGAGCACGCGCTCGACTTCCATGAGCTTCGTCGCCTTGAGGCCGGTGTCGAATTTCGAGCTTTGCGCGCAATAGCCGCAATCCTCGGGGCAGCCGCCGGTCTTGATCGAGAGCAGCGTCGATTTCTGCACTTCGTTCGCGTTGAACCAGCGCCGATGGACGAGCTGCGCCTCGAAAAGGAGGTCGTTGAACGGCAGATCGTAGAGTGCCGTGACTTCCTCGCGCGTCCAGTCATGACGCAGCGTATCCGGGCTTGTCCGCGCCGTCACATGGGTGGTGGCGTTCTCGATGCGGGTCTGAAGGGTCATGGAACGGGGTTTCCCCTTGCGGCTATGAGGCGATTGGGCGAAGCATAGGCGCCTTTCGCCGCATTGCAAGGCGCGCTAGGGTCACGCCCGAAACATCAACCGACATGGAAAGACAAGCCGATGCGGGTCGTCCGTTGCGTCAACTATGGTGAACCCCGTGAGCTGAAGATCGAAACGGCCGACGCGCCCGTGCCGGGGCCGGGCGAGGTGCTGATCGCGGTCGAAGCGGCGGGGCTTGGCTATGTCGACGCGCTTTTCGTGCGCGGGACCTATCAGGTGAAGCTGCCCTTGCCCTTCATTCCCGGCAGCGAGATCGCCGGCCGGATCGAAGCGGTGGGCGAGGGGCTTTCGGGCGATCTCATCGGCAGTCGCGTCATGGCGCTTTCGAGCCGCGGCGCGCTGGCGGAGAAGGTGGTGCTTCCGGCCGCGATGTGCGCGCCCGTGCCGGACGGCATGAGCCTCGAGGCGGCGGCGGGCTTCCTCGTCTCCTATTGCACGGCGCTTTACGGGCTCGAAAATTGCGGCGCGCTGAAACCCGGCGAGACGGTGCTGGTGCTGGGCGCGGCGGGCGGCGTCGGCATGGCGGCGATCGACGTGGCCAAGGCCATGGGCGCGCGCGTGATCGCGGCCGCCTCATCCGAAGAAAAACGCGCCGCCGCGAAGGCGCATGGCGCCGATATGGTGCTCGACTATTCCGAGCCCGACTGGCGCAAGGCTCTCGATGCGCTGGTCGAGAAGCGCGGCGTCGATGTCGTTTACGATCCCGTCGGCGGCGCCTTCTCCGAAACCGCCTTCCGTTGCCTCGCGCCCGGCGGGCGGCACCTCGTCGTCGGTTTCGCCAATGGCGAGATCCCGAAGCTGCCGCTCAATCTCGCGCTGCTGAAGCGCGCCTCGCTTGTCGGCGTCGATTGGGGCGGCGAGATCCGCGCCAATCCGAAGGCCAATATCCCGCTGATGAAGAAACTCGCCGAATGGGCGGCGGCCGGCAAGATCCATCCCGAGCCTGCCGCGACCTATCCGCTCGAGGAAGCAGGCAACGTCCTTCAGCGCCTGCTCGAGCGCAAGAGCGTCGGCAAGCCTGTGATCAGGATGGACGCATGACCGGCACCTCATCGCTCGACGGTTTTGCCGCCGCGAAGCTCGCGAGCCTCGAGGCGCAGCGCCTGCGCCGACGCCTTGTCGAGACGGACCGTCATGGCGAGGTAGCGGTGCGGCGCAATGGCCGCGAACTTGTTTCCTTCTGCTGCAATGACTATCTCAATCTCTCGCATCATCCGCGCGTGATCGCGGCGGCCCTCGCCGCCACCGAGCGCTATGGCACCGGATCTGGTGCGTCGCGGCTCGTCACCGGCAATCATCCGCTCTTCGCCGTGCTCGAGGCGCGGCTTGCGCGGCTGAAGCAGGCTGAGGACTGCGTCATCTTCGGCTCCGGTTATCTCGCCAATCTCGGCATCGTGCCCGCGCTTGTGGGCCCCGGCGACCTCATTCTCGCCGACGAGCTTTCGCATTCCTGCCTTCTTGCCGGAACGAGGCTCTCGGGCGCGGAGGCGCATATTTTCCGCCACAACGATCTCGCGCATCTCGAAGAACTTCTCGCGGCCCACCGGGCCGGGGCGCGCCATTGTCTTATCCTTACCGACGGCGTCTTCAGCATGGATGGCGACCTCGCTCCCGTGCATGAGATGGCGGCGCTCGCAAAGGCGCATGACGCCTGGCTCATGACCGACGATGCTCATGGCATCGGCGTTCTGGGCGAGGGGCGCGGCTCGAGTTTCATTGGCGGCGCGAAGGCTGACGTGCCGCTCCAGATGGGCACGCTGTCGAAGGCGATCGGCTCATATGGCGGCTATCTCTGCGCGAGCAGGCCGGTCGTCGATTTCATCCGCACCCGCGCCCGCACGCTCATCTATTCGACCGGACTTCCGCCCGCCTCCGTCGCTGCCGCCATCGCCGCGCTCGACGTGATCGAGGAGGAGCCGGACTATGCCGCGCTGCCGGTGAAAAAGGCCCGCGCCTTCACGAGCGCGCTCGGCCTTCCCGAAGCCGAAAGCCCGATCGTTCCCATCGTCATCGGCGACGAGAAGGCGACGCTCGATGCCTCTGCGCTTCTCGAGGCGGAAGGCTTCCTCGTCACCGCCATCCGCCCGCCGACCGTGCCCGCGGGCACGGCGCGGCTCCGCTTCACCTTCACCGCCGCGCATCGGGACGAGGACATCGCCCGGCTCGCCGCCCTCGTCCGCGCTCGCATCCTTCCGCGCCGGGCCGCCGAATAAAAGAGCCGTTGAATAAAGCTGAACGAAATGACCACGATCTTCGTCACCTCCTCCGGCACCGACATCGGCAAAACCTATGTGTCGGCGCTCATAATCCGCCAGCTTCATGCGAAGGGCCTGCCCGTCCGCGCGCTGAAGCCCGTCGTCAGCGGCCTCGACGAGACGACGTTTCCGGCAAGCGATCCGGCCGCGCTCCTCGCCGCGCTGGGCGAGCCCGTGCTTTACGAGAATGTGGACACGGTGTCGCGCTGGCGCTTCCGGGCGGCGCTCTCGCCCGACATGGCGGCGGCGCGGGAAGGGACGAGCATCGATTTCCGTGAACTGGTCGATCATTGCCGCGCCCGCGAGGCGCTCCACGATCCGCTGCTGATCGAGGGTGTCGGCGGCCTCATCGTGCCGCTCGACGACCGGCACACCGTGCTCGACTGGATGCTGGCGCTGAAGGGGCCTCGCCTCGTGCCGCTGCTCGTCGTCGGCTCCTATCTCGGCACGATCAGCCACACGCTGACGACGCTCGACGTGATGAACCGCAACGGCCTCGCGCCGCGCGCCATCGTGGTGAGCGAGTCGCCCGCGGAGCCCGTGCCGCTCGACGAGACGGTCGAGACGATCCGGCGCTTCGCGGGGCTGGAGACGATCGCGCTGCCGCGTCACGGCGAGCCCGATCTCGCCTCGCTCTTCGTCTAGCCGCCTTCAGCGGCCCGCATCAGCTGCGCGGCGGCAGCCGGTCGCGAATTTCGCCGAGGCGGTCGTGCATCGAAAAGATCACGATATAAAGCTCGCATACGACGCGCCACAGAACGATGGCGATCACGGTGCCGAGCACCGCCATGACGAGCTGTCCGAGGCCCATGCCGAACGAATAGCCCATTGTCGAGAACGAGCCGATAAAGGCGATGAGCCCGCCAAGGCCGATCAGCGCTATGCCGATCCAGTAGAGAAACTTGACCACCGAAGTGGCGATCATCCGGTCGAAACTCAGAAATGCCTGCCAGTTCATGATTTCTCCCCGATTCAAACGTCCGTCCACGTCGAATCGACAGAGTATCAGCGGCACGCGCAACCGTCACCCGCCATGAGCGGAGCAAAATGGCACAATGACGGCGGGCATAAATCAGTCGACGGATGAAGATCGCCGCCGGACCATTTCCGGCAAGGATGGAAACGCGGTGCGATGCCTAGCGCTTAGGCCCGAACAGGCCCCAGAGAATAAGCCCGATCACCGGCAGCGCCAGCACCACGACGATCCATATCGCCTTCCAGAGAGGTTCGGCATTGCTCTGTGCGATGCGGACGATCGCATAGACGTCGAGAATGGCGACGATGAGCCAGATGAAACCGCCATATCCGTGTGCGAGCATCATGATCGGAACCTCCGGGAAGCGAACCACGCCCAAGCCTAATGGTTCCGCACTCTGAAGGTAAGGGTCAAAGAAGCGCCGGCGTCGTCACGCCCTCATGGGTGAGCAGCCACTTCTTCGTCGGCAGGCCGCCGCCGAAGCCGGTCAGCGCGCCGTTAGAGCCGATCACGCGGTGGCAGGGCACGATGATCGGAATGGGGTTCTTGCCATTGGCGAGCCCGACGGCGCGCATGGCTTTCGGGTTGCCGATGAGGCGCGCAATGTCGGCATAGCTTCGCGTCGCGCCAAAGGGGATCTTCGTCAACGCCCGCCAGACGCTGAGCTGAAACTCCGTGCCGCGCGGCGCGAGCTTCAGATCCTTGAAGTCGCGGCGCTTGCCCGCGAAATATTCCCTGAGCGCCTTTGCCGCCGCGTCGAGGTGAGCCTGCGCCGCTTCGCTGCCGCGATTGTCGGCGAAATCGCGCTTCGTCTTTTCGTTCGGAAAGATGACGGCGAGAAGCCCGTCATCGCATGCCGCCAGTCTGAGCGTGCCGATCGGCGAGTCGATGCTCGCGACGGCGAGGTTTTCATTCCCGGCCTTTTTCATTGCAGTCTCCATCAATCGGCGGCGAGCGCGCGCGGTTCCGCTCGCCGTGTTTCGAGATCTTGCGTTTCGATGTTCGGCGCCATCCAGAGAAGAAGCGCCGCATAGCCGCGCCAGGGCCGCCAGCTCTCAGCCATTGCTTCGAGCGCGCGCGGTGTGACGGGGCTCGCCCCGCCCGCGGCCTTGCGAAGCCCGAGATCGGAAGCGGGAAAGGCGTCGGGCTCGCCCACTGCGCGAAGGGCGATGTAATGTGCCGTCCATTCGCCTATGCCCGGGACCAAGCAGAATTCGGCGATCTTTTCGTCGAGTGTCGCCGCCGGATCGAATGTGACCGCGCCTTTGGCAACCGCGCCGGCGAAAGCCTTGAGGGCGGAAATGCGCCCGCCCGTGAGGCCGAGCCCGGAAAGATCGGCATCGGCAATCGCCTCCGGCGCCGGGAAGAAATGGGTGAGGCCGCCGGACGCCTCCGGCATTGCCTCGCCGCAGCGCCGGACCAGACGCCCGGCGAGTGTGGTGGCGCCCTTCACGGAAACCTGCTGGCCGAGGATCGCGCGTATGGCGAGTTCGAAACCGTCAAAGGCGCCGGGAACGCGAAGTCCCGGCAGCGCGGCAAGCCGGGGCCTGAGCAGCGCGTCGTCCCTGAGCGCCGCCGCGATCGCCTGGGGCTCCGCATCGAGATCGAAAAGACGCCGCACCCGCGTGGCGATCGAGCGGCTGGGCGCGTTTCCGTCCGCGCTGATGCGCACTTCGAGCGTGTTCGGCCTCTTCGACGGCAGCACTTTGAGGCTGCCGCTCGCACCCGGCAGGCGGAAGCTGCGCCGATAGACATGGCCGGAAATCTCTTCCACGCCCGGTATCGCGCGGAAGGAGAGATAGGCGAGAAGCCGCTCCCAGTCGAAGGGCGGGCGATAGCCGAGGCGCAGCGTCATCGCGCCGGGCGCCGCGCCCCGCGACGCGGCGCTCTCTCGCCGCAACGCCGTCGGTGCCACGCCATAGCTCGCGCGCACCGCATCGTTGAAGCGCCTGAGACTTTGATACCCGGCTGCGAAGGCGATCTCGGCAAAGCCCATGTCGGTCTCGCTGATGAGCTGCTTGGCGGCGAGCAGGCGGCGGTTCGCCGCGACCGCCTGCGGCGTCGCGCCGATATGGGCGAGGAAGAGCCGCCGGAGCTGGCGCGCGCCGAGGCCGACGCGGGCGGCGAGCGCCTCGACGCCATCCCTGTCGAGAGCGCCATCCTCGATGAGCCTGAGTGCGCGGGCGACGGCGGCCTGCGTGCCCGCCCAGGCGGGCGTTCCCGGCGCTGTCTCGGGCCGGCAGCGGAGGCAGGAGCGGAAGCCGAGCGCTTCAGCCGCCGCGGCGCTCGCGACGAAGCGGCAATGCTCCTTGTGCGGCACGCGCGCCGGACAGACTGGGCGGCAATAGATCCCGGTCGATGTGACGCAGACGAAGATGCGCCCGTCGAAGCGCGCATCCTTCGCCTGAATGATGCGGTAGCAGAAATCCGGATCGAGTTTTTCCGCGCTGGTCATGGACGGATACTAGACCCGCCGCGATAGCGCCGCTCGCCAAAAACGGACATGTCCATGGGCACGACGCCGGCCACCTTTGCTGACAGAAATGTTCGTTTTTGCTGAGGTTTGCGAAAGCGCTCGCCGCTGTTAGGCTCGCAATCAGGATGGCAAACGGGCTGCGCGAGCGAAGACCCGGGCCGCGAGGGAGGAAAAATGACAGATCAGGTGAGCGGCGACGTCGTCGTTCGTGCCCGCGATACCGGCATGACGCCGGCCTATCGCAACTATGCGCTGATAGTGCTGATGTTTGCCTATACGGCGAACTATGTCGACCGCCAGATCCTTTCGATCCTGCTTCAGCCGATCAAGCTCGAACTCGGATTGAGCGACACGCAGCTCGGCTTCCTCTCCGGCATCACCTTCGCGCTCTTCTATGCGACGCTCGGCATCCCGATCGCCATGTGGGCCGATCGCGGCAACCGCCGCAACATCATCACCCTCGCCTTGACGATCTTCTCCGGCATGACGGTCGTTTGCGGTTTCGTCACGAGCTTCGCCCAGCTCGCGCTCGCGCGCATCGGCGTCGGCGTCGGCGAGGCGGGGTCGAGCCCGCCCGCCCATTCCATGATCTCCGACATGTTCCCGCCGGAGAAGCGCGCCGGCGCCATGGGCGTCTATTCGCTCGGGATCAATATCGGCATCCTCATCGGCTTCCTCGTCGGCGGCTGGGTGAGCGAGTGGTATGGCTGGCGCGTGGCCTTCTATGTCGTCGGCGTGCCCGGTCTTCTGATCGCGCTTCTGGTGCGCTTCACGCTGAAGGAGCCGGTACGCGGAACGGCCGACGGTCTGACGGCGCAAGGCGCGGGCGCCGCCCCCGGCATCGGGGAAGTCTTCAGGCTCCTCTGGGCTCAGCGCTCCTTCCGTCACGTCGCTTTCGGCTCCGCGCTCGCCGCCATGGGCGGTTATGCGGGCGTCACCTGGCTTCCTGCCTTCCTCATGCGTTCCTTCGCCATGACGCCGGGTGAGATCGGCACGGCGCTCGCCCTCATCATCGGCTTTGCCGGCGGCCTCGGCACCTGGGCCACCGGCTATTTCGCCGACCGCCTCGGCAAGCGCGATGTGCGTTGGAATGTCTGGGTGGTCGCCATCGTCGTCGGCCTGAGCTTTCCGTTTTCGCTCGCGCTCTATCTGAGTGGGGCGAAAATGGCGGCGCTCGCGATCTTCGTCTATCCGGCCTTTGCCGGCGCGGCCTATGTCGCGCCGTCTCTTGCGATGACGCAGGCGCTCGTCACCGTCCGCATGCGCGCGGCTGCCTCCGCCGTTCTCTTCCTCGTGCTCAATCTCATCGGCATGGGGCTCGGGCCACAGCTTGCGGGCCTTCTCAGCGATCTCTATTCCGAAGCTTATGGGCAGGAATCGCTACGCTATGCGCTTCTGACGATCTCGGTCGTCTGGATCTGGTCGGCCTTCCATTATGTTCTGGCCGCCCGCACCCTGAAGGACGACATCGAGCGGGCGCGGCTCCACGGCCTCAAATAGACCGCGCTCTCGACATCGCCGAATTGTGACGGCCGGGCATCGCCCGGCCGTTTTCTTTTCGCGCGGCCCCGCTGTCACGATTGCGTCGCAAATCCTTTGCACAGGCTTCACGACGCGCCCGTAAGAACGCTGCCGGGGCGGGCAACACCGCCGCGTGCCAATCTTTCGTCCTTTCAGAAGGTCAAAAACTTATGAAGCGCATAGGATCATTCCTTGGCGCGCTTGCGGTCAGCCTGACGGCGACCAGCGCGTTCGCCATCGATATCGACAGCCGGTATCAGCCCTACCAGCCCACCACCGGCGTCTCCGGCAGCCTGAAGTCCATCGGCTCGGACTCGCTCAACAATCTCATGACGCTCTGGGCCGAAGGCTTCAAGGCGATCTACCCCTCGGTGAAGATCGAGATCGAGGGCAAGGGCTCGTCCACCGCGCCGCCCGCCCTCATCGCCGGTACCGCGCAGATCGGCCCGATGTCGCGCCCGATGAAGGCCGCCGAGATCGACGCCTTCGAGCAGAAATACGGCTACAAGCCGACGCAGGTTCGCCTCGCCGTCGACACGCTCGCCGTCTTCGTCAACAAGGACAATCCGCTCTCCTGCATCTCGTTGACGCAGCTCGACGGCGTGTTCTCCAAGAGCCGCCTCTCCGGCTCGCCCAACATCGTGACCTGGGGTCAGCTCGGCCTCACCGGCGAATGGGCTTCCAAGCCGATCTCGCTCTTCGGCCGCAACTCCGCCTCCGGCACCTATGGCTACTTCAAGGAAGTCGCGATGGTGAACGGCGACTACAAGGACACTGTTAAGGAGCAGCCCGGCTCGTCCGCCGTCGTGCAGGGTATCGCTGCCGACAAGTTCGCCATGGGCTATTCCGGCATCGGCTACAAGACCGCCGACGTCAAGGCCGTGCCGGTCGCGGGCCGCGACGGCAAATGCCAGGAAGCCAATCAGCGCAACGCCTATACGGGCGCCTATCCGATCACGCGCTTCCTCTATGCCTATGTGAACAAGAATCCCTCGACGGCGCTCGATCCGCTGCGTGGTGAATTCCTCCGCTTCGTGCTGATGCAGGACGGACAGAAGGACACGGTGAAGGACGGCTACTACCCGATGCCGTACGTCTTCGCTCAGGAAGAGCTGGCGAAGCTCGGCCTGAACTAAGTTGATCCAGCGGGCCGGCGGAACCATACGCCGGCCCGTCCGCCTTCCGTTGCCGGCAGCTTCGGATCGCCTTTTCGGCTCCGCCGCATCTCAACCATGTGATTTTCCGCGCATGACCGACGCCGCCATCCCGAACGACCGCGAGCCCGGAGCAGGGCAGGAAACGAAGCGCCGCTCCGTCGTCTATACGCGCAGCAAGCAGACCAGGGCCTCCGTGCTCTGGATGGATCGCTTCGCCCGTCGCGCCATTTCCGTTGGTGGCCTCTTCGTCATCTTCACCGTCTTCGCGATCATGTTCTTCCTCGTCTATGTGACGATGCCGCTCTTCGGCGGGGGAACGGTCGGCGAAGCGAAACGCTATGCGCTCGACCAGACCAACGGGCGCATCCTTTCCACCACAATCGACGAATATCGCACGCTCGGCCTCGAACTCGCCGAAGACGGAAAGGTCACCGTCTTTCATGCGCCGAGCGGCACGAAGCTCGGGGCCTCCGCCTTCGATTTCGGCGGCGTCGCGCCCGCCGCCTTCGCGCGCACCCTGCAGGGCGATGACGTCGCTTTCGGCTTTCCCGACGGGACCGTGCGTCTCGGCACGCTGGCGATAGACACCGCCGTCCTGCCGGCGAGCCGTGCGCCGTCGGCCCTTGAGAAGCTCCCGAACGGCGATCGCAGCGATGGCGCCGCCGTCTATACCGAAATTCCCGGCCGCCAGTTGCGCCGCCTCGCGCCGCGCCTTGTGCTCGAGATGCCCGTTCAGGTCGCGCCCGCGGGCACGGCCATTCGCTTTCTCGACTACCGCGTCGGCGGCACGGCCGAGCGTCCGCTCAAAACCTTCGCCACCGTCGACGAGCACGGTACGGCGCGCCTCTCCACCGCCTACGCCCAGGTCAACATGATGACCGGCGAAACCTCGACGACGGTGTCGAACGTCGAGGTGCCGACAGGGCTCGCCGCTGGCGACATCGCCGCCGTCCTCCTCAACACGCAAGGCAACCGTCTCCTCGTTGCGACGAAGGACGGCGTCATCCGCCGCTTCGATACGCGCGATCCCGCCCATGCGAAACTCGCCGAGACGGCGCGACTTTTGCCACAAGGCGTCCGGCCGACCGCGCTCGCCTATCTCAATGGCGAGAACTCTCTCATCGTCGCGGGCTCCGATCGCTCGCTCTCGATCTGGACGATGATCGACCGCAAATCCTCATCGACCACCGACGGCGCCGTGCTGACGAAGATCCACGATCTCGGGCTTCAGCCTGCTCCCGTGGAGCGTCTTGCTGTCAGCCAGCGCACGCGCCTCTTCATCGGCGCGGACAGGGCGGGCGATGTCGCGCTCTATCATGCGACGACGGAACGGCGCGTCCTGACCTTTCCCTCCGAAGGCGCGGCCGCGCCCGTCGAAACGCTGATCCTCGCGCCGCGCGACAATGGCGCGCTCGCCATCGGCAGCGATGGAGCGGCGCGTCTCTGGACCTTCGACGTGCCGCATCCCGAGACGACGCTCGGATCGCTCTTCGGCAAGGTCTGGTACGAAGGCTACCCGGAGCCCGGCTACACCTGGCAGTCGACATCCGGCACCGATAGCGCGGAACCGAAGCTCTCGCTCGTGCCGCTCATCTTCAGCACTATCAAGGGCGCGTTCTATTCGCTCGTCTTCGCCGTGCCGATCGCGCTTCTGGCCGCGATCTATACGTCGGAATTCATGCATCTGCGCCTGCGCGCCGTGGTGAAGCCGCTGATGGAGCTCATGGCCTCGCTGCCCTCGGTCGTCATCGGCTTCGTCGTGGCGCTCGTTCTCTCACCCATCGTCGAAAACTGGATCGCCGCCGTCGTCATCGCCTTCGGCGTCGTGCCGCTCGCGCTCATCGGCTCGGCCTTTCTCTGGCAGCTTCTGCCGCGCCCGCTCGCGCTCCGCCTTGATGGCGCGCCGAAACTCGTCGCTTTCTTTCTCGCTCTTGCCGGCGCGATCTGGCTCACGCTCGCCATCTCTCCGCTTTTCGAACGCGCGCTCTTTGCCGGCGACTTCAAGGCCTGGACGACGGGCGCCGGCTCGGCGGCGCCTTTCCTCTTCCTGCTCGTTCTGCCCTTGTCCTTCATCCTCGTTTTCGGTCTTTCGGGCCGTTTTTTCGGCCAGTCCTGGCGCGAGCGGCTTCGCGGCCGCGAATATCATGTGGCGGGCGCATGGGAGTTTGGCCGTTGGGCGGCGCTGACGCTCCTCTCGCTCGCCGTCGCGGCAGGCCTCGCGCACCTCCTGGCAAGCGGCGGCTTCGATGCGCGCGGCGGAATTGTCGGCACCTATGTCCAGCGCAATACGCTGATCGCGGCCTTCGGCATGGCCTTCGCCGTCATCCCGATCATCTATTCGATTGCGGAAGATGCGCTCGGCGCGGTGCCCGAGCATCTGCGTTCCGCCTCGCTCGGTTGCGGCGCGACCAACTGGCAGACGGCGCGCTGGGTCATTCTGCCGACCGCGGGTTCCGGCATCTTCTCGGCGATCATGATCGGCCTCGGCCGCGCCGTAGGCGAGACGATGATCCTCGTCATGGCGACGGGCAACACGCCGATCATGGACTGGAGCCTTTTCAACGGCCTTCGCGCGCTGTCCGCGAACATCAATGTCGAGCTGCCCGAGGCGGTGAAGGATTCGAGCCTCTATCGCACGCTCTTTCTCTGCGGGCTCGTCCTCTTCGTCATGACCTTCATCCTGAACACGCTTGCCGAGCTTGTTCGCCAGCGCTTCCGCAAGCGCGCGGCCCAGCTTTGAGAGAGGCGACATGGCCGAATTGGTTCAACCGGTGGACGGAATTCTCGTGAACGAAAAGGCGGCGACTCTGGCGGCCGTTCCCCGGCGCAGATCGAGCGATCTCACGGCGCGTGGCGAACCCATGGTCTGGGCCATGGGCGGCTCGCTCGCTCTCGGCCTGATGATGATCGCAGGCTTCATGGGCCTCATCTTCTGGAGCGGCCTCACCGCCTTCTGGCCGAAGCCCGTCGAGGTCGTGACCCTGACGAGCGGGCGCGTCATCGCCGGCGAGCCCCTGCGCACCGAAAGCTACAAGCCCGAGCCCGCGGCGCTCGCCGCCTTGCCCGCAGAGGCGCGCGCGGAGATCGAGGCGCATGGCGGGCATTCGAGCCGCACCCTCTATCATGTCGGCAATTTCGATTTCTACGGCGAGGATTTCGTCTGGGTGCCGGCCTTCGAGGTGAAGTCGGTTTCGCGTCCCCGTGACATCATGCTGGTCGAACGCCAGGAATGGGGCGCGCTCATCGGCACGGTGGAGTCGATTTCCGTCGATGGCAGGACGATCGACACGCCCGGCATGGCGGCGCTCGATGCGGCGCAGCGGCGCGCCCGCGCGCTTCGCGCGGAACGCATGTCGATGGAGAAACACGCGATCGGCGGTATCAACCGCGAACTGAACGATCTGCGCCTTTCGGTGCGCAAGGCCGAGCTCGATCATGGCGAAGGCTCGCCCGAGGCATTGGCCGTCGCCGAGCGGGCGGCGCGGGAGACGGCGCGGCTCAATGGCGAGTTCGCGCGCCTCTCGGCCGAGGTTTCCGTCATCCGCGAGAAGGAAGCCGCGCTCACCGCTTCCGCCGCCGAGATTGGCGGCCAGGCGCGCGAATTTCCGCTCGCAAATTTCGTCCGCTACTACGCCGCGAACGATCTCACTCTCGCAGAGAAGGCGGGGGTCTATCTCGCCCGCTGGTGGGAGTTCCTCTCCGCTGAACCGCGCGAGGCGAATACGCAAGGCGGCGTCTGGCCGGCGATCTTCGGCACCTTCGTCATGACGGTGGTGATGAGCCTTCTCGTCGCGCCCTTCGGTGTCGTCGCCGCCCTCTATCTGCGCGAATATGCAAGGCAGGGACGCATCGTCGCGCTCGTCCGCATCTGCGTGAACAATCTCGCCGGCGTGCCCTCCATCGTCTATGGCGTCTTCGGCCTCGGCTTCTTCGCCTATGTGCTCGGCGGCTCGATCGACGCGCTCTTTTTCCCCGAGCGCCTGCCGAGCCCTACCTTCGGCACGGGTGGCCTTCTCTGGGCCTCGCTCACCATGGCGCTGCTGACGGTGCCCGTCGTCATCGTCTCGACCGAGGAGGCGCTTGCGGCCGTGCCGCGCTCGATGCGCGAAGGCTCGCTCGCCTGCGGCGCCTCGAAATGGCAGACGATCAAATGGATCGTCCTTCCCCGCGCCATGCCCGGCATCATGACGGGCCTCATCCTGGCGATGGCGCGCGGCGCGGGCGAGGTCGCGCCGCTGATGATCGTCGGCGTGGTGAAGCTTGCACCCGAACTGCCGGTGGATGCGGTCTTCCCCTTCATCCATCTCGAGCGCTCTTTCATGCATCTCGGCTTCCACATCTATGACGTGGGCTTCCAGTCGCGCAATTCGGAAGCCGGCCGCTCCATGGTCTTCGTGACGGCGCTCGTGCTCATGGCGCTGGTGCTCGCGCTCAACACCGTCTCGATCAACGTCCGCAATCGGCTGAAGCGCAAATTCGCCGGCGACAAGTTCTGACAAGGGATCATTCCGATGGCAACAGCAGCGGCTCAGAGACGCCAGGCGCCCGCAGCGGGCGATGGCTTCGACCCGACCGTCTATCACCCGGTCGAAAGCGCGTCCGGCACGGAAATCTCCATCCGCGATTTCAATCTCTGGTATGGCGCATCGCAGGCCCTTCACAACATCTCCATGGAGATCCAGAAGGGCATGGTGACAGCGCTGATCGGCCCCTCGGGCTGCGGCAAGTCCACGCTCCTGCGCTCGCTCAACCGCATGAACGACCTCATCGACAATCTGAGCGTCGCGGGCGAGGTGTGGCTTTCCGGCGAGCCTGTTTTCGGCCCGCAGGTCGATGTGATCGCGCTCAGGAAGCGCATGGGCATGGTGTTCCAGAAGCCCAACCCGTTTCCCATGTCGATCGCCGAGAACGTCACCTATCCGCTGAAGGTCGACGGCATCACCAACAGGAAGCTGCTCGCCGAAGCCTGCGAACATGCGCTGAAGGGAGCCGCTCTCTGGGACGAGGTGAAGGACCGCCTCAATGACAGCGCGCTCGGCCTCTCCGGCGGCCAGCAGCAGCGCCTCTGCATCGCGCGCGCGATCGCGGGCAATCCCGAAGTGCTCCTCATGGACGAACCCTGCTCGGCGCTCGATCCCATCGCCACCATGCGCATCGAGCAGCTCATCGAGGAGCTGAAATCGACCTACACCATCGTCATCGTCACTCACAACATGCAGCAGGCCGCGCGCGTCTCGGACAACACGGCCTTCATGTATCTCGGCCGGCTCATCGAATATGGCGAGACGAAGGAGGTCTTCACCAAACCCCTGTCGAGGCGCACGGAAGAATATGTGACCGGCCGCTTCGGCTGAGACGAGAGTTTCTCTCCCGCTGCTTCATTCCTCGCAGCGTTACTGACCCCGCCCTTCCTTGGGCGGGGTCTTTTTTTGATTGTATGTCGCGCATGAAAAAACCCCGGCGGTTTCCCGCCGGGGTCTTCTTTCTGATGACCTTGCGAGGATCGGATCAGAAGGCGAATTGCAGGCGGGCGGCCACCGCGTCGTAATTGATGTTCTGCACCGCCGCGCCGCCGGTCGCGCGCCGGTCGACGCTCACATTGAGATATTCGAGCATCGCGCGGACATTGTTGATCGGGTACCAGTTGAGGCCCACCGTGATGATGTCCTGCTTGCCGCCGGCGATGCCGCCATTGGCGCTGGTGAGGTGATCCTTGTAGTTGAGATCGGTCTGGCTGTAGCGCGCCGCCACTTCCCAGGCGCCGGTGCCGCCGCCGAAGGTGAAGGGGCTCGCGGGCTTCACGCCCTTATAGGCGGCATCTTCCATCGAGTACTTGTACTCTTCGCCCGTGAGCACCCAGGACGCCTGCACGTACCAGGAGTTGAAGTCGGGGTCGGGCAGGGTGCCGACGCGATCGATCTTGTAGGTGTAGTACTCGCCCTGCACCTTGACCGGGCCGTAATTCGCGGCGAGTTCCGGCCCGAAGACATAGGCGTTCTTTGCCGCGATGCTGCCCGTATCGATGAGGCGCGAGGGATCGACGCGCAGCTCCGGCCGGTCGCGGAAGCGCACGCTGCCCGCCGTGCCGCCATTGGCGCTCGGGTCCATCGCATAGGTGCCGGAAAGGCCGAGATGCACGTTCGTCTTGGCTGCCGGCTTGAAGCGGTAGGCCGTGCGGCCGACGATGTTCGAGCCTTCGTTCGACGTGTTGGCCTGGCCGACCGTTTCGGTCGTGTAGAAGAGCGAGGCGTAGAGGTTGTCGGTGTTGCCCTTGGCGCCGAAGGAGATGCGGCCGTCGCCCGCGCCAAGCGAGGTGGCGAGGTTCGAGGCGGTGGCGCGCTCGATGAAGGTGATGTCGTTGGAGGAGGTGACATCGTCGAGGCTCATCGGCGTCTGGATGGCGCCGGCCATGAGCGAGATGCCCTTGATGCCATTATAGGAGAGGTAGAGATCCTTGATGGTGCCGGCTTTTTCGTTGCCGCTGTCGCCCCACTGGAAGTTCATCTTGTAACCCCAGTCACGCATGAACGTGCCTTCCGCGCCGAGTTCCGCGCGGCGGAAGTTGACGCCGGAGCTGAGGCCCGTGGACGAGGCGCCGAGCGTGTTGAGTTTGGCGCTGTCGGAATCGCTGATGTTGTAGGATCCCATGTCGAGATGCGCGCGACCGCGGATCGACATGGTGAAGAGCCCGTCGCCCGTGCGGAAGGTCGGCTTGCCGTCCTTGAAGTCGATCTGGACCGCGTCCTGCTTTTCCTTGATTTCCTTGATCTCGTTGCCCTGCGAGATCTGAAGATCGTCGAGCCGCTGCTGCAGGTCGATGATCTGCTGCTTCATCGTGTTGATCTCGTTTTGCGAGCCGGCGAAGGCAGGGCCCGTGAGCATTGCCGCGGCACCGAGCGCGGTGCCCGCCAGCAGAATATTTCTCAACGTCATTCGACGTCTCCGTGTTGATAAATGAGCTTCTGTGCAGGATTGCGAGCCGCGAGCGATACTCACGACGCCCCCTGGCCAAGGCTCGTAACAGAGCGTTATGACGGTTCGGTTCTGTTTCGATGACAGGAAGATGACGGGCCCGGACTGTGGCCCTCATGCATCGGCGCGACGCTCCGCGTCAGCACAAGGAGCAAGC
>NZ_DAOKYX010000005.1:119819-131328 GCF_035325945.1 Parvibaculum sp. | reverse complement strand
GGTGGGAGCGGAAAGGGGCGCGGTCGCGGTTCGCAGCGAGCTTGTCGCCTCGGCCGCGAATTACGCGCTCGCCCATGTGCCGCAGGCGATCAAGGCGCTGGGGCTCGATGGCGCGCATCTGGTGCGAATGATCGAGGCGCGGCTCCACACGGGGCAGACGGACAGGTTGTCATGATCGGTGTGCTCGAAAAAATCGTGGCGCTCGCCGCGCAATTCGCATCCGCCATGGTGACGTTTCTCTGGGCAGGTGATCGTGCCGAGGTCGCGAGGCTCCGGCGTCAGATGGAGGTCCGCAATGCAATCGAGGAAGCGATGTCCATGGGGCCTCGCAATCAGTCTGATGTCACTCGCAGGCTGCGCGACGGGAGTTTCTGAACCGGGTTGCATTCCATTGCGAAGTTACACACCGGCCGAACAGGCCACGATGGCGGATGAACTCGATCGGCTCGGGCCCGCATCCATGACCGGACGTTTTCTTGCCGACTACGCGACATTGCGCGACGGGTTGCGCGCCGCATGCAGACAGGAAGGAAGTCGATGAACGAACAGATGACGACGGGCGATGCCGCGACGCTCGCGCGCGCGCTTCAGGATGCGACGAGTGCGACGGCGAGTTTCGGCATCGAGACGACGCGCACGCTCGCCGCGGTGACCGAGCAGTACCGGAGGGCGGCGGGAGGCGGGCGCGACTTCGGAACGGCGCTGGGAAGCGCATTCGACAGCGTGGCGCTGAAAGGCCGCTCGCTTTCCGACACGCTTCGGAAACTCGCGCTCGATCTTTCCGCTCTCGTCCTGAAGGGCGCGGTGAACTCGCTTGCCGGTTCGTTGGGCAACTCGCTTTCAGGCGCGCTCGGCTCGCTCGTCGCCAGCGCCGACGGCAACGTGTTCGCAGGCGGCCATGTGAAACCCTTCGCCAAGGGCGGCGTGATCTCGAGCCCATTACTCTTTCCATTGAGGAACGGAGCGGGACTCGCGGGCGAGGCGGGCGCCGAAGCGATATTGCCACTGCAACGCGGGAGCGACGGGCGGCTCGGCGTTGCGGCGGCAGGCGCGCAGCAGCCGGTGCAAATCCACTTCAACGTAACGGCGAGCGATGCCGAAAGCTTCCGCCGCTCGGAAACGCAAATCGCCGCGATGCTCAATCGCGTGGCGGCACGCGGCGCGAGGAACCTCTGATGGCATTTCACGAAGTTCGCTTTCCGCTGGCGATTTCATTCGGTTCGACCGGGGGACCAGAGCGTCGCACAGAAATCGTGACACTCGGCTCCGGTGCGGAGGAGCGCAACAGCCCCTGGGCGGGTTCGCGCAGGCGATACAATGCAGGAACGGGCGTGCGAGGTCTCGACGATCTCCACATGCTGATCGAATTCTTCGAGGCGCGGGGTGGGCGGCTTCATGGCTTCCGGTGGAAGGACCGGGCGGACTGGAAATCCTGTGCGCCGGGCGGCGCGACTTCGCCGCTCGATCAGGTGATCGGAACGGGTGACGGCGCCCGGGCGGAATTTCAACTGGTGAAGACCTATGGCTCGGGCGGCGCAAGCTTCGAACGCGCGATCAGGAAACCGGTCGCAGGCACGCTGCGCGTGGCGGTCGATGGCGTGGAGAAGATGGAGGGTACGCATTTCGCGCTAGATGCGTCGACGGGGCTCGTGACTTTTGTCAGCGGCGCGATACCGCCTTCAGGCGCGGCGGTCACGGCGGGCTATGAATTCGACGTGCCGGTGCGCTTCGACACGGATTTTCTGGAGATCAATCTCGCCGCCTTCGAGGCGGGCTCGGTACCGGCCATTCCGGTGATCGAGATCAGGGCCTGAAGCGCGGCGGGGGCAAAAGGTGCAATCATGAAAACGCTATCGCCAGCTCTTGCGGCCCATCTCGCAAGCGGCGTGACGACGCTCTGCCATTGCTGGAAACTGGTCCGGCGTGACGGCGTCGTCATGGGCTTTACCGATCACGATGGCGATCTCGCATTCGGCGGCGTGACCTTCGAAGCGGCGGCGGGCCTGACGGCAAGCGCCATCGAGACGAGCGCGGGGCTCGCGGTCGACAATCTCGATGTGCTCGGCGCGCTCTCCTCGGAGCGGCTCAATGACGGCGATCTCGCGGCCGGCCTCTATGACGACGCCGAGATCGAGGTCTGGCGCGTCAACTGGCAGGACACCGACCAGCGCGTGCTGATGCGAAGGGGGAATCTCGGCCAGGTGACGCGCGGCGCGACGGGCTTTGCGGCGGAGCTTCGCGGTCTGGCGCACCGGCTGAACCAGCCTGTCGGGCGGATCTATCAATATGGATGCGATGCCGATCTCGGCGACGGGCGCTGCGGCCTCGACCCCGGCGCGCTGACGGCGAACGGCGTCGTCATCTCGTCGGCTGATGACCGTATTCTCACGGCGGACGGGCTTGCGGGATTTGTCGAAGGCTGGTTCGAGCGCGGGCGGCTCCGCTTCAAGAGTGGCGCCAATGCGGATACGAGCATGGAGGTGAAGCTGCACGCCCCGGCGCCGGGCGGCGCGCTCATCGAACTGTGGCAGCCCATGGCGCGCGGCGTGGCGGCGGGCGACACATTCGAGGTCATGGCCGGCTGCGACAAGCAGTTCGCCACATGCCGGGCGAAATTCTCGAACGCGGTCCGCTTTCGTGGTTTCCCGCACATGCCGGGAAATGATTTCGTCATGTCCTATCCATCGGCCGGAGGCGCAAATGACGGCGGCAGGCGGCACTGAAGTCAGGCGAGCGGATATCGTCCGCGCGGTGCGCGACTGGATCGGCACGCCATACCGGCATCAGGCGAGCGCAAGGGGCGCGGGCACCGATTGTCTCGGCCTCGTGCGCGGCGTCTGGCGCGATCTCTATGGCGAGGAGCCGGAAGCGCCGCCTGCCTATACGCCGGACTGGGCCGAGGCGCCCGGAGCCTGCGAGGAGACGATGGCGGATGCGGCGCGCAGACACATGATCGAGATCGCCGCCGATGAAGCGCGCGAGGGCGATGTCGTGCTTTTCCGCATGCGGGCGCGGGGACCGGCGAAGCACGCCGCCATTCTCGTCACGGCGGAACGCATGGTGCATGCCTATTCGGGCCGCGCCGTCGTTGAAACCACAATTGGGCCCTGGTGGCGGGCGCGGCTTGCCTATGCGTTCCGCTTTCCGCGCGTGATGGACTGATCCCGGCCGGCGCGACGCGACGGCGGAAAACGAAAGCGAACATGGCGACACTCATTCTTTCAACTGCGGGCGCGGCGCTCGGCAGCGCGCTTCTGCCCGCGGGCCTGAACATCCTCGGCGCGACGGTGAGCGGCGCGGCTCTCGGCAGCGCGATCGGCGCGGGGATCGGCAATTATGTCGATCAGGCGCTTTTCGGTCCCACGCTTGCCAATGCCGAAGGGCCGCGGCTTTCCGACCTGCATGTGATGGCCTCGACGGAAGGTGCGCCGATACCGCGCCTCTATGGCCGCGCGCGGCTTTCCGGCCAGATCATCTGGGCGACGAAATTCAGGGAGCATGCCTCGACGCGAGAGGCAGGCGGCGGCAAGGGCGGTGGTGGCGGCGCGAGCGTCACTGAATACAGCTACACCGCATCCTTCGCCATCGGGCTTTGCGAGGGGCCGGTAACGCGGATCGGCCGCGTCTGGGCGGATGGCAAGCCGCTGTCGCTTGCCGACATCAACTGGCGGCTGCACCGCGGCGAGGAGACGCAAGAACCAGATGCGCTCATCGAGGCGGTGGAAGGCGAGGCGCCCGCCTATCACGGGCTTGCCTATGTCGTTTTCGAGGAACTCGACCTTTCGCCCTTCGGCAATCGCGTGCCGCAGCTCTCATTCGAGGTGTTTCGCTCACTGAGCGACGTGGAAGCGTCGATCCGCGCCGTGACCGTCATCCCCGGCGCGGGCGAATTCGTCTACGACACCGAGACCGTGCGCGAGATCCTGAGCGAAGTTTCGAGCCGCGCGGTGAACGCGCATGGCAACGCGGGAAAGGCCGATTTTGTCACCGCGATGGACGAACTGCAAGCGGCCTGCCCGAATGTCGGCAGCGCGTCGCTCGTCGTATCCTGGTTCGGCGACGATCTGCGCTGCGGCCGTTGCACGGTGAAGCCCAAGGTCGAGACGGGCTGGAAGATCACCATGCCCGCGCAATGGAGCGTCTCGGGACTTTCGCGCGGCGGCGCGGCAGCGGTGAGCTCAGTCGACGGGCGGCCCGCCTTTGGCGGCACGCCATCCGATCGCTCGGTCATTCGCGCCATCCGCGATCTCAAGGCGCGCGGTCTTCGCGCGGTCTTCTATCCCTTCATCATGATGGACATTCCGGCGGGGAACGCGCTCCCCGATCCCTATACGGGCGCGGCAGGCCAGCCTGCCTATCCCTGGCGCGGCCGCATCACCTGCGCACCAGCAGCGGGCCGCCCCGGCAGCGCGGACAAGGCGAGCGCCGCCGCGACCCAGGTCGCAAGCTTCTTCGGCACGGCCGCGCCCGGCCATTTCACGCGGCTCGGAGAGGGCGTCGCCTATTCCGGGCCGGCGGAATGGTCCTATCGCCGGATGGTCCTTCATTACGCGCATCTTTGCGTCGCGGCGGGCGGGGTCGATATGTTCCTCATCGGCTCCGAACTGAGGGGCCTCACGCAAATCCGCAGCGATGCCTCGACCTATCCCGCCGTCGCGGCGCTGAAGGCGCTCGCCGCCGACGTGCGGACAATTCTCGGTCCGGCCACGAAGATTTCATATGCGGCCGACTGGTCGGAATATTTCGGCCATCAGCCGCAGGACGGATCGGGCGATGTGTTTTTTCATCTCGATCCGCTCTGGGCGGACCCCAATGTCGATTTCGTTGGCATCGACTACTACCCGCCGCTCACCGACTGGCGCTCGTCGGGCGACCATCTCGATGGCCGGATCGCATCCTCGATCTACGACCTCGACTATCTGACGTCGCGCTTCGGCGCGGGCGAGAATTTCGACTGGTACTATGCGAGCGATGCGGACCGGGCCGCGCAGCGACGCTCGCCCATCACCGATGGCGCCCATGGAAAGCCATGGGTCTATCGCGCGAAGGACCTGCGTGGCTGGTGGGCGAACGCGCATCACGACAGGCCGGGTGGTGTCGAGAGAGCGGCGCCGACGGCGTGGGTGCCAGAGGGCAAGCCCATCGTTCTCACCGAAGCGGGATGCCCCGCAATCGACAAGGGGACGAACGAGCCGAACGTCTTCGTCGATGCGAAATCGTCCGAAAGCGCGGTGCCGCATTTCTCGCGCGGCACGCGCGACGATTTCATCCAGCGCCGCTTCATCGAGGCGATGATGAACCATTGGGGCAAGGGCGGCGCGCACAATCCGCTCTCGGCCGTCTATGGCAAGCGCATGATCGCGCCCGAAGACATCTTCTTCTGGACCTGGGATGCACGGCCCTTTCCAGCCTTTCCCGATCGCACCGACATCTGGGCGGACGGCGCCAACTGGCAGCGCGGCCACTGGCTCAATGGCAGGGTCGGCGCGGTGCCGCTTGGTGATCTCGTCGCCGCGATCATGGGCGATGTGGGCTTCACCGATTTCGACGTCTCGGAACTCTCGGGCATCGTGCAGGGCTTTGCCATCGACCGGATCATGTCGCCGCGTCAGGCGCTGGAGCCGCTCATGCTGGCGCGCTTCTTCGATGCGGCGGAAGCGGAAGGCAGGGTCCGCTTCCGGCATCTCGCCGCCCGGCCTGCGCTGACGCTGACGCCCGCCGACCTTGCGGTCGAGGAGGCGAGCGCCGCGCAGGGCTATGAACTCAAGCGCGGACAGGAAACCGAACTGCCGCTCTCGGCAAAGCTCACCTTCATCGATGGCGGCCTCGACTACCGGCAGGCGGCGGTCGAGGCGCGGCGCCTGTCGGTCGCAAGCCAGCGCGTTGCCGCCGCGGCGCTGCCGATCGTGATGACGCATGACGATGCGCAGGGCGTCGCAGACATCTGGTTGCAGCAAGCCTGGGTCGAGCGCGAAAGCGCGGCGCTCAAGCTGCCGCCGAGCAGGCTGGCGCTCGATCCTGGCGATGTGGTGGAACTTTTTCTACCTGAGCGGCGCGCGCGCTATCGGCTCACCGCGCTCACCGATGCCGGTTGGCGCGAGGCGAGGGCGGTCGCGTCCGAGGCGAGCCTTTTTGGCCCGTCCGCCGCGCCGCCGCGAAACTATCGGCCCGTGAGCCCGGAGAGCCACGGCGCGCCGCTCGCCGTCTTTCTCGATTTGCCCTTGCTCGAGGGAACCGAGACGCCGCATGCGCCGCGCGTCGCCGTGGCGGCGGAACCCTGGCCGGGCGCCGTCGCTTTTCACAAGAGCGCGACGGGCACCGGCTTCGCCTTCGACAGGTTGGTGACGAAGCCCGCGACGCTCGGACGGACTCTATCGGCGCTCGGTCCGGGCGTAACGGGGCGCTGGGACCGGAGCCAGATGCTCGCCGTCAGTCTCTCATCGGGCATGCTCAGCTCGGCGAGCGAGGCGGCGATGCTGGCGGGCGCCAATGCTGCCGCTCTCGAAACGCCGGAGGGCGAGTTCGAGGTGATCCAGTTCCTCGATGCGAAGCTCGTTGCGCCTGACAGCTATGAATTGACGGGGCTGTTGCGCGGACAGGCAGGAACGGAAGCGGCGATGCGCCGGCCGCTGGCGGAGGGGGCGCGTTTCGTTCTGCTCGACGGGGCCATCGCCGAGCTTGGCATGAGCGACGCCGAACGAGGGCTTGCGCGCATATGGGCCTATGGTCCGGCATCGAAGCCGATCGACGATGAAAGCTACAGGCGCGAGACGCGGAGCTTCGGCGGCATCGGGCTGCGGCCGCTTTCGCCCGTTCATCTGCGGGGGCGAAGGCTCGCGGACGGTGCCATCTCGATCACATGGATAAGGCGTACACGGATCGGTGGCGATAGCTGGGAAGGCATGGACGTGCCGCTCGGCGAGGAGGAGGAGCGCTATGAAGTGGATATTCTGAAGAACGGCATCGCCATCCGAACGCTCGACAGTCTGACGGCGACGGCGATCTATTCCACGGCCATGCAGCAAAAGGATTTCGGGACGGCGAATATTGCGACGCTCGATGTGAGGGTCGCGCAAATCAGCCGCAGCTTCGGGCGCGGCACGATGAGAGAGGCGACGCTTCATGTCTGATACCACGCATCTGAAACTGCCCTATCTGGAATCCGCACAGGCGCAGAAGCATGTGACGGTGAACGAGGCGCTGCGCGCGCTTGACGCGCTGGTGCATCTTTCGGTGAAGGGCAGGACGCTGACGGCTCCGCCCGCAAGCCCCGGCGAAGGCGATCGCTACATCGTCGGGCCGGACGCGACCGGCAAGTGGACTGGCGCGGACCGCAAGGTCGCCGCCTTCACGGATGGAGCGTGGCAGTTCTTCGCGCCGCAGGCAGGCTGGCGTGCCCATGACGAGGGAACGGGGGATCTCGTTCTTCACGACGGCACGGGCTGGCGGAAGGAGAACGCCACGGCGAAAAGCTCGCACGGCGCGGCAACCGAGTTCGGCATCGTCGAAGGCGAACATGAGTTGACGGCGGGCACGACGAACGACACCGGCCTAGCCATACCCGAACGCGCGATCGTGTTCGGGGTCACGGGACGTGTCCTGACCGCAATCACCGGCGCAACCTCATGGAACCTCGGCGTTGCTGCCGATGCTACGCGCTACGGGAACGGTATCGGCGTCGCCAAAGGATCGACTGTCATCGGCCCTTCCGGCACGCCGGTCACCTATTGGGCGACAACGCCGCTGAAGATTTCTTCCGCGGGCGGGGCCTTCGCCGGCGGCCGGGTTCGCCTCGCCATTCACTACATCGCCCTGACCGGCCCCGACAACTGAAGGAGAAGGGGCGGCAGGCAGGAGGGTCGTGCCTGACAATCCAGCCGCTTGGAACAAAGCGGGAATAAATGCCTAAGTACAGCGGAAATCCCATGCACCAGACGATGAACCGCTCTTCACGGGCGGAGAATTGCGCGCGCGCCGACCCACCCGATCTCGCCGAAATGCTCCTCCTTGCGCGGAAGCTGTGCCGCGAGGCGGTGGATGACAGCGAAGAGGGGCGGATCGCCTTCGCCTGGATGCTCGTCAACGCGCGTGGCAGGGGCGAGGGGAAAGCCGCCTCTGCGCCGGGCATCGCCCTCGCATGCGGCAACCGCATCAATGCCGATTTTGCCGATGCGGAATTCTGCCGTTCGCTGGCGCTGCTCTGCCTCATCCTCGCAGGCGACCTCGACGACCCGACGCGGGGCGCGACGAAGTTCCATGCCCATGACGATTGGCCCTGCTGGGCGAGGGACGCTGAGCCTCGCGCCCTGATCGGACGGCGCTTCTTCTATGCGCCGGAGTGATGCCCTGTCGCGGCTCGCAGGCGGGGCGGGGCGTTATCAATTCGTCAACGAAGAGACGATAGCGTTTACGCATCCTTGTCCTGCTTCCGGTGGAACTCGATGCAGCGGAAGATATTTTATCAGCGCCGTTCAAGACGGCCTCTCGCCATCCTGCTCGGCCTTGCGAGCATGGGCGCGGTCGTATTTTCCGTAGGCGTCTATACGGGCAGCGCCTATCCCGACCTCTTCACTTTCGGCCCGACAGCACCCGCAGCCCAGGTCGCGGCAGCGGGCTTCTGAGCGTCGCCTGCCGTCGCGTGAACGGCCGTTGGAGGGTGACGCCATCTCCCCGAAGTTCTATAACGACCCTGAACGCGGACGGATCGCGTGCCGTATGCGGTACATCCTGGCGGGCATGAGGGTCCATGGCTGGCGGCAGACTTTTTTCCTCGCGCAGAATGTTCGGCTCTCGCCGGATGATCTTCAGCGAGCCCCGGCGCAGACTGCCCTGGATGAGGATCCTCGGCATTCTCGTGGCGACCTTCGTCGTCTTCGCAGCCGGCGTCTATACGGGCCGCGCCTTCCCGAACCTGCTGGGCGACCGTGTGCCCGCGCCCGTTGCCGCAGCGGAATTCTGACATCTCGCCCGCTCTGCATTTTCGCATCATCTTTTGCGTGACCGGGCCTTTCCCGTGCTTGCCGCTCAGCGGACTTCGCGCCAAATATGCGGAGCCCGAAGGGCTTCACGGCAAATCCGGGGGAGGCGATGGATCTTCAACTCACAGGCAAGACCGCTCTGGTGACCGGCTCGCATCGCGGCACGGGCCGGGTTATCGCCGAGCGGCTGGCCAGGGAAGGCGCGCGCGTGGTCGTGCATGGCATGGCGGACGGCGAGGCCGAAACCGTCGCCGCCGATATTCGTGAGGCGGGCGGGCATGCCGTCGCCGTCGCGGGCGACATCACCGGGGACGAGGGGGCGAAGGCGGCATACGAGGCGGCCAGGCAGGCGGCGGGCGCCATCGACATTCTTGTCAACAATTACGGTATCGCCGAGGCTGGCTCATGGACGCGCACGGAAACGCCGGACTGGATCGACGCCTATGAGAAGAACGTGCTCTCGGCCGTGCGCATGGCGCGGCTTTCGATCGGCGCGATGAAAGAACGCGGCTGGGGCCGCATCATCATGCTCGGCACGATCGGCTCGACGGAGCCCGCGGCGCGCATGCCACATTATTATGCGGCGAAGGGCGCACTCGTCACCATGACGGTGAGCCTCGCAAAGGAACTTGCCAACACCGGCATCACCGTGAACATTGTGAGCCCCGGCCTCATCCGCACGAAGGAAGTGGAGGAGCGCTTTCTCGCGCAGGGCTATGAGAAGGGCTGGGGCACGACATGGGAAGAGGTCGAGCCCCATGTACTGAAAACCTTCATGAACAATCTGACCGGGCGGGTGACGACGCCAGCGGAGGTCGCTGATCTCGTCGCTTTCGTCGCGTCGCCGCGCGCGGGCGCGCTCACCGCGCTCAATCTCCGCATCGATGGCGGCACGACGGCGCTGGCGGTCTGAATTGACGACACGGCAAATTGGTTTTTTGAGTTGCAGCTTTTGAACGGGAATGACGATGCAGACGTTCCGCTTTGACCTGTGCGAACTGCCCGAGGAAACGAAGGGTCTCCGCGAGGAGGTGCGCGAATTCCTCGACAAGGAGTTGCGGCACGTGCCCGCCGTGACGCGCGCGCAGACATGGATGGGTTTTGACGCCGAGTTCAGCCGGAAGATGGGGGAACGCGGCTGGATCGGCATGCGCTGGCCGAAGCGCTATGGTGGGCATGAGCGTTCCGCCTTTGACCGTTACGTCGTGCTGGAGGAAATGCTCGCGGCAGGCGCGCCCGTTGGTGGGCACTGGATCGGCGACCGGCAGTCCGGGCCGCTGCTCCTCAATTTCGGCACGGAAGAGCAACGCCAGCTCATCCTGCCGAAAGTCGCGCGCGGCGAGTGCTTCTTCTGCATCGGAATGTCGGAGCCGGATTCGGGCTCCGATCTCGCGGCCACGCGAACGCGCGCTGAAAAGGTCGATGGCGGCTACAGGGTCAACGGCACGAAGCTCTGGACCTCGAACGCGCACAAGGCACATTACATGATCGCGCTTTTCCGCACGAGCCAGGACCCGAACAACAAACATGCGGGCCTGACGCAGTTCCTCGTTGATCTGAAGAACACGGACGGCATCACCATCCGCCCGATCAAGGACCTCGCGGGCAACGCCCATTTCAACGAGGTTGTGTTCGAGGATGCCTTTGTGCCGGAGGGCATGCTCGTCGGCTCGGAAGGGTCCGGCTGGGCGCAGGTGAATGCCGAGCTTGCTTTCGAGCGATCGGGGCCGGAGCGCTATCTTTCGAGCTTCATCCTTCTCGTCGAGATGATCCGTGAGCTGCAGAAGCGCGGCGGAACCGAAGGCGTGCGGGAAATCGGCCGGCTCGTCGCGGATCTCGTGACGCTGCGGCAGATGTCGCTCTCGGTCGCGGGCATGCTCGACAAGGGCGAGAACCCGGCGCTCGAAGCCTCGGTGGTGAAGGACCTCGGCACCGGCTTCGAGCAGGACATGCCGGTGAAGGCGCACGAAATTCTCGGGATGGAGCCGACCATCGGATCAGGCAGCGACTTCGAGCAGGTGCTCGGCTATCTCACCCAGACCGTGCCCTCCTTCTCGCTGCGCGGCGGCACGCGCGAAATTCTGCGCGGGATCATTGCCCGCGGCCTCGGTCTTCGCTGAGAGGAGAGACATGATGAACGAGATGCAGACGATCCTCGATGCGAGTGTGACGAAGCTTCTTGACGATCACTCGACGAAGCAGGCGATCCAGAGCGCGGAGGAGGGCGGCTGGCCGGAGGCGCTTTGGAATGCGCTGGTCGAAAACGGCATGACGCGCATTCTCCTGCCGGAAGCGCAGGAAGGCGCCGGCGCGACATGGAGCGATGCGCATGTCGTGCTCAAGGCTGCGGGCGCGCATGCGGCGCCGGTGCCGCTCGCGGAAGCGATCCTCGCGGGCTTCGTGCTCGGCCGCGCCGGCATCACCATGCCCGAAGGCGTCGTCACGGTGATGGAAGGTAATTTCAAGCTGAATGGCGGCCGGCTGACCGGCACGGCGAAGCGCGTGCCCTGGGGACGCAATGCGAGCCATGC
>NZ_DAOKYX010000005.1:87610-119719 GCF_035325945.1 Parvibaculum sp. | reverse complement strand
CAGGCGATCCAGCAGCAGCTCGCGGTGCTCTCCACGCAGTCGGCCGCAGTCGGCATCGCATCGGCCCACGCCGCCCAGCGCGCCGACAAGGTGACGTCGGGCGACGCGGCTACCTTCGAAATCGCGGTGGCGAAAACGCGCGCCGACGATGCGACCTCGATCGCGACCTCCATCGCGCATCAGGTGCATGGCGCGATCGGCTTCACATATGAGCACGGGCTTCACTTCGCGACGCGCCGCCTCTGGTCGTGGCGGGCAGAGTTCGGATCCGGTGCCGAATGGGCGGACTGGCTCGGCCGTGAGACGATCACGCGCGGGGCGGACGCCCTCTGGCCCTATGTGACCGCGAGGTGACGGCAGCCGGCCCGGCCTCGGGACGGCGCCGCGAAGTTTCTATTCAGAATGGAGTTACGATCTTGAACGTTACGGAAGCCCTGAAGACACGCATCACCTGCCGGGCCTTTCTCGACAAGCCGGTGCCCGAGGCGACCGTGCGCGCCATTCTCGACGTGGCCAAATGGGCGCCGTCCGGCGGCAATCTTCAGCCCTGGCATGTCTATGTGCTGACGGGCGAGCGGCTGAAGGAATTTCTCGCGATCATCGCCGAGAAACAGAAGACGATGCCCTTCGGCGAGGGCACGGAATATGACATCTATCCCAAGAACCTGACGGAGCCCTACAGGTCGCGGCGCTTCAAATGCGGCGAGGACATGTATGCGACGATCGGCGTGGCACGCGAGGACAAGGCAGGCCGCCTCCAGCAATTCGCGCGCAATTTCCGCTTCTTCGATGCGCCAGTCGCCATCTTCTTCGCCATCGACCGCCAGATGGGGATCGACCAGTGGTCCGATCTCGGCATGTTCGCCCAGTCGGTGATGCTGGCGGCACGCGAGCAGGGGCTCCACACCTGCCCCCAGGAAGCCTGGGCCATCTGGCACAAGACGGTGGCGGAATTCGTGAGCATGCCGCCGGAACTCATGCTCTTCTGCGGCATGGGGCTCGGCTATATGGACGATACGGCGCCGATCAACAAGCTGCGCACCGACCGCGCGCCGATGGAGGAGTGGGCGAGCTTTTCGGGCTTCTGAAGCCGGGCTCTTTCATTCATCGAAGGTTCAGTCTGGGGAAGCTAGAACCGGGGGCATGAAAAGGACGCACGCATCGGCCGTACTGGCATTCTCCGCGATCCTCGCCTTGCTGGCGGGCGCGGAGACCGTGCATGCGGCCCCTTGGTCGCAGGAGCGCTCCTATATCGGCCGGCCGCTGCGGAATTCCGATACGCGCACCGACCAGAATGCGGCGCGGGAAGGCGTGCGCCAAGGCAAGATCCTGCCGCTCGGCAAGGTGCTGGCCAAGGTGCATCAGCGCCATCCCGGCCGCCTCCTAGACGCGCAACTGGTGGACGGCGGAGGCCGCCCGGTCTATCTCATCAAGCTGATGACCGCCGACGGCAGCGTCGCTATCGTCTCGGCGGATGCGGCAACGGGTGAAATATTGGGCTATCGCCAGGGAGGACGCTGAGGCATGAGACTGCTCGTCGTCGAGGACGACCCGGACCTCAATCGCCAGCTCGTGACCGCGCTCACCGAGGCGGGCTATGTCGTCGACAAGGCCATGGACGGCGAGGAGGGACACTTTCTCGGCGATACGGAACCTTATGACGCGGTGATCCTCGATCTGGGCCTGCCGGAAATGGACGGCGTCACCGTGCTCGAGAAGTGGCGGCGGGCGGGCCGCAACATGCCGGTGCTGATCCTCACCGCGCGCGACCGCTGGTCGGACAAGGTGGCGGGCTTCGACGCCGGGGCCGACGACTACGTGGCCAAACCCTTCTTCATGGAAGAAGTGCTGGCGCGCCTCAGGGCGCTTCTGCGCCGGGCGAGCGGCCATGCGACGAGCGAGTTCGAATGCGGCCCCTTGCGGGTGGATACGCGGACCTCGCGGGTCACGGTCAACGGCACGGCGGTCAAGCTCACCTCGCTCGAATACCGGCTGCTCGAATATCTGATCCACCATCAGGGGCGCATCATCTCGCGCACCGAACTCGTGGAGCATCTCTACGATCAGGATTTCGACCGCGATTCCAATACCATCGAGGTCTTTGTCGGCCGGCTCCGCCGCAAGCTCGGCAAGGACATGATCGAAACTGTGAGGGGGCTCGGCTACCGGCTCGCCGCTCCGGAAGATGCTGCCTAGAAGTCTGCACCTCCGCACCGACAGCCTCGCCTTTCGGCTGGTGGCGGGCGCTGCGCTGTGGAGTTCTGTCGTCCTGCTTGCGGGCGGCATCATCCTTTCCTCGATCTTCCGCAATACGGTCGAGCGCTCTTTCGATGCGCGCCTCGAAGTGCTGCTCGGAAGCCTCATTGCCACGACCGAGGTGAACGATCAGCACCAGATCGTCCGCTCGCGCGACCTCAACGAAACGCGCTTCGACTTCGCCTATTCGGGCTGGTACTGGCAGATCGCGCCGCTCGCGCAACGCCTCGCCCTGCGTTCGCGCTCGCTCTTCGACCAGTCGATCGACCTTGCGGAAGGCAAGGATTCGAGGCGAGACGTCTCCGGCGCGCGCTATTTCGATGCGACGGGCCCCGAAAACCAGTCGCTGCGCGTCGTCGAGCGCCGCGTCATGCTGCCGGGCTATGACGTGCCGGTTTCCTTTGCCGTCGCAGGCGACAAGGCGGAAATGGAAGCCGACATCCAGAGCTTCAACAGCACGGTCTTCACGGCGATGGTGGGGCTCGGCGCCGGTATCCTGATCGCGCTTCTCATTCAGGTCCGCTTCGGTCTGCGACCGCTCGAAGGCGTGCGCCGCGCGCTCGCGCAGATCCGTTCCGGCAAGGCGACAAAGCTGGACGGACAGTTTCCAAGCGAGATCGAGCCGCTGGCCGAAGAGATCAACTCGCTCCTCGAAAGCAACCGCGAGGTGCTGGAACGCGCGCGCATGCATGTGGGAAATCTCGCCCATGCGCTGAAAACGCCGCTGAGCGTCCTCACCAACGAAGCGCGCGCCCATCCTGACGGATTCGGCGAGCAGGCCGTCAAACTCGCGGCGAATATGCGTGAACAGATCGACCACCACCTTGCGCGCGCCCGCATGGCGGCATCGGCCAATGTCTTCGGCGCGCACACGCCGGTCGCGCCGACGCTCGCCCGGCTCGCGCGGACGCTCGAACGCATCTATGCCGAGCGAGGCATATCCATCGTTGTCGCATGTCCGGAAGACCTCGGCTTTCGCGGCGAGGCGCAAGACCTAGAGGAGATGGCCGGAAACCTGCTCGACAATGCCTGCAAATGGGCGGCCGCCCGCGTGGAACTCAAGGCCCGGCCGCTTTCAGCGCCACGCAAGGGCCGCCCCGCCTTCATGGTGACGGTGGAGGATGATGGGCCAGGCGTTCCGGAGGAAAAGCGCAAGGCCGCGCTCCGCCGAGGCAGCAGGCTTGACGAAACGAAACCCGGCTCGGGCCTCGGCCTTTCCATCGTGACCGAGATCGCGGAGCTTTATGGCGGCGAACTTCATCTCGCCGATGCCGCGCTCGGCGGGCTTCGCGCCGAACTCGTTCTGCCAGCGGCGAGCGAGTAGGGGCGCGCGGGCGGCGTCAATCTGAACGCAGGATGAATGCACCGTTCAGCGCCTGCTCAAGCGCCGTCCGTCAGGATCAGCTCCGGTTTCAACGATCGATATCGGGGTATCCCATGAAAATCTCTCGCATCGCGCTGGCTGCCGCTCTCGCCGCCACCCTCGCGGGCTGCGCACAGAACGGTTACGGCGGATATGGCGGCTACGGGCCGAAGCAAACCATGGGTACGGTGGGCGGCGCCGTCATCGGCGGCCTTGCCGGTCAGGCGATCGGCGGCGGCACAGGCCGCCTCTGGGCGACGGGCGCGGGCGTGCTGCTCGGCGCGCTCGTCGGCAACAGCATCGGCCAGAGTCTCGACCGCGCCGACCAGCAATATCTCTCGCAGGCGTCCTACCGCTCCTTCGAGAGCGGCGCGCGGACGGAATGGCGCAATCCGGATAGCGGCAATTACGGCTATGTCGAGCCCGGTCGCAGCTACCGGACGAGCGCGGGCTATTGCCGCGAATATCAGCAGACGGTCTATATCGGCGGGCGCGCAGAGCAGGCTTTCGGAACCGCCTGCCGCCAGCCTGACGGTAGCTGGCAGATCCAGAACGGCTGATCGCCGTCGGGAGTGTGCCGAAAATTGAAAAGGCCGCCGTACACCCATCTGGAGTACGGCGGCCAGTTCGGAACGGCTGCGACGCGGCCCGTTATGTTCATCGTTTACAGGGCCGCTCCGTTTGTCGCTCTTGGCGCATTTGTCGCGTTACCCGAGCGGTTTTCGCCGGGTGACGACGATCGTCGTCAGGCGATGAAGTCTCCAGGAGTGTCCGACCTCACCGCGCTCGCGTTACGATCCTCTGTCGCGATCGAAATGCTGGCGATGGCAAACGGTGTCATCAAACCGTTAGACATCAGATCACCTCCTTTCAATGGTTGAACCCAGGACCTTCAGCCTGGGACGCAACGCAGATTCCGTCAAGGAAATGTATGTGAAAGTTCGGCAAGCACAGCATCGAGTGTGCTGAAGCTGGCAGGCTTGCTCGCTTTTTCGCATTTCGGGGAGCGATGTCGCGGCGGATGGAAAGGCACGGCCGGAAGCACCGGCGCACGAGCACGCACGAATCAAGGCTTGGAAGCCGGCGCGGCAGCAGCGATCGCGCCGCCTTCAGCCGGGCCTTCTGCATTGCCCCGCAGCAGGTCGGCGATGGTGGTTCCGTCCAGGATGGCGGCTTCGGCTTCCGAGAGCCGGGTGAAAAGGGTGTCGATCCGCGCTTCATGCGCGAGCGAACGGTCGGGAATGCCGCCTGTCTCGGTGTGCAGGCGGACGGCCTCGATCACATCCGCGATGCGCACGAGTTCCGCCGGGCGGCAGGGTATGAGCCGGCTCGGACGGTCGTTCGAGTGCGTCAGAAGTCCCGCTTCGAGCAGCACTGCCTCTATCCGGTTGACGGCTTCGAGAGGCAGATGGAGCCGGTTCGACACGGTTTCGTCCGTCCACGGCGTTTGCCCCTTCTCGAATGCCTCGTGAACGAGCAGCAGCATGTGTATCGCGATGCGGTCGCGCTGGCGCGTGGTCAGCAGCGCGAGGCCGATGGCGGGCGAGAGGTGACGCCGGTTCTGGAAGTAGAAGGAGATGGCGCAGCCAGCAAGAAGGATGAGCCAGGCGGCATAGAGCCAGATCATGAAGACGACGAGGCTCGCAAAGGCTGAATAGATGGCGACATACTGCGCCGATTTGACGACGAAGGTGGCGAAGGCCCAGCCCGTCGCGCCCCAGACGACACCGGCGACGCTCGCGCCGACCAGTGCCGCGCTCCATGTGACGCGGGTATTGGGGATCATCATGTAGATGAAGGCGAACATGCCGATCAGCACCGCATAGGGCACGATGCGGCTTGTCTGGGCGATGAGGAAGCGGAAGGGCTCCGCCTCCGCAAGGCCGCCCAGAAAGGAGTGCGAGAGCGTGCTTGCCATGATGCCGATCGCCGTCAGCACGACGATGGGGCCGAGGACGCCCATGCCGATGATTTCGGTGAACTGGCGTGTGAGCGAGCGGCTCGCCGTGACGTGCCAGATGCTGTTGAACGCTTCCTCGATCTTGTTGACCATCGAGATCACGGTGTAGAGGAGGAAGGCGAAGCCGACCGTGCCCAGCACATTCGCATTGACCCGGCCGACGAACTCCATCACCCGCTGGGTGATCTCCTTGCCCTGCTCGCCGAGCGGGCCGAGGAATTCGACCAGCATGCTTTCGAGATAGCTGTCGAAGCCGAAGGCGCGAAAGATCGCAAAGCCGATGGCGAGCGCGGGGACCAGAGACAGCAGCGTCGTATAGACGAGGCTCATGGCGCGCAGATTGAGCCTGCCGTCGATGAGGTCGCGGGCAACCACCCAGACGATACGGCCGGCCTCGATCAGGCCAACACGCCAGAGGGGCGCTTCTTCGAGAGGCTCCTCCCACAGAAGCGCGCGCAGCCGGCCATAGATCGAAACCGCATTCAGCATGAAGACGATGCTAGCGGTGCTGGTGCAAATTGAAAGGCCCTCCCGGGGGAGGGCCTTGAACTCGAGTGGGGGGCGGGATCCGCCGCGGATGGACCCGTCTCAGCTGAGAACGAGATTTTCCGCCGAGAACCGGCCGTTGCGGCCTTCGACCAGTTCGTACTGAATCTTCTGACCTTCCTTGAGAGCCTTCTGCCCGGCCCTCTCGACGGCCGAGATATGGACGAAGACGTCTTTGCCACCATCTTCCGGCGCAATAAATCCATATCCCTTAGTGGCGTTGAACCACTTCACAACTCCAGTAGCCATATTGCCTAGATCGCCTCGTCGTGAATTGAAGAATGACGCCGGTTTCAATGACGCCAGTCGTAAACGCTAGCACTTTCTCCAATTCCGGCCTACCGAAAATATGGGCGCAAACCTGCCCGATCCGGGCCCTTCCGGGGGGTGAGACCCCGTGAAGATATTGTTAAACATGGCTGGCTAAGCTTCTCTCCAGACGCTGAATTCCGGAGGCCGGCCCATGTTGGCCCGGTCGTGATTTTCTACACGCCATGCTGCGTGCCGGACTGTTGAAGGGCCATGGATACCAAGAACGCCGCCCCCCTTGTAGAACGCCTGAACGACTATCTGTCGCGGCTCTCGCCGTCGATAGCGGCGAAACTCGCCCAGGGTCTCGAGCGGGAAAGGCTGCGCGGGGCGAACGGCCTGCCTTACGACCTCATTCTGTCCTCGATCCGGCCGTTGCTTGCCAATGTCGGCGGCGCGCGGATCGGCACGCCGGGCCCGGAACGCCTGTTCTGCATGCCCTTCGCGGACCTGCTCGTCGACCGCTTTGACCCGACCTCGTCTCGCAAGCAGATCAGGCGCGGCTCTATCGCGCCGGTCTGGCTCTGGCTCGAGAAGGAGCTGCTGCCGGATACGCTGCCCGACATCATCCGCCGCCTTGTCGCGCAAACGCTCGAGACGGACGAGGCCGCGCGTGGCGGCACGCTCGCGGTTCTCTATGCCACCTGCTCGACAGCCATCCTGGCGGCGGTGGATGCGGCGCGGCGCGACACGGCCGAGCGGCGGAAGATCGAGCGCCTGCTGGGCGGCGAGCACGTTCTCGACGACGCGCTTGAAATGGCCCGCGCGCTTTCCGTCGCGAGCTTCATGCTCGCCGTGCACAAGGAACTGCCGAGCCGGATCGCGGACTTCGACGAGGCGCTGGTCGCAAGGGTAGGTGAAATCTACAACGAGGCCCGCCATGCCTCGATGGAGAACGGCATCTATGTGCCCTTCGCCGTGATGGCGCGGCTCGAGGAGCCCTGGCAGATATTGAGGCTCGCGCGAAAGCTCGTGGGCTTCGGCAACGATGCCGCGGTCAGCCGTTCCGGCCTGGCCGAGCTTGGCGAGATCTTCCTGCGCGAACTCGAGAACATCGCCGACACGATGAGCAAACGTCGCGTGGGGACGAGCGACCTCGACGAGATGCGCGTTCAGATCGGGCGCTTCGCCGAAGTTTCGCAAGGCTTCATCCGCGAGATCGACATTCGCCGCTGCAGCGACTGGGGGCACAGGATTCTCGCGGCCCGCGCGCGGCTCTCGGCGGCGATTGCCGAGGAGATGTCGCGGTTCGAACTGGAGCTTGCCCGCGCGCTGCCGCTGCACCAGATCGGAAGCTATGGAAAGAACGGGCCGCGCCGCCCGGATGTGACGAAGGCGCCGAATTTCAGCAGGGCCGAGCGTGCGGCCGCCTGCCTGCGCTTCGTGACGGAAGTCTGCCCCTCCGTGGAATCCATCGGCGCACAGGCTCACTGCAAGACCGTGCATCAGCAGATCGAAACCTATCTTCAGTCCTATGAGGATGGGCTCATCGAGGAATTGCGGCGCTCCAAGGGCGCGGAGCGGGCCAACGCGCAAGCCTATCTCGACATCGTCGTCGGCTACCGGGAGGTGATGGGCGCCGCAGGTATGGCGCAGACGCTGCGCCGGCGCGGGCAGGTTGCCGCCGCCGCTCAGGCGTCCTGATCGCGCTCAGGCGCGAAGAAACTCCTCTTCATAGGCGAAAAGGCCGGGCATACCGCCCGTATGCAGGAAGACGAGCGCCTCATCGTCCGCGAAGCGTCCGGCACGAATGAGGGCGAGGAAGCCCGCCATCGCCTTTCCCGTATAGACCGGATCGAGAAGGATGCCTTCCTTTCGAGCGACGAGTTCGACGGCCTCGACCATGGCCGCTGTCGGCATGCCGTAGCCTTCGCCGAGAAATCCGTCTTCGAGGTGAACCGCATCCCTTGGAGGCGCAGGGATGCGCAGAAGGTTCGCCGTCTCGGTGGCGAGCTTGTGGATGCCGTCGGCCATGGCCTTCGTATCGATGCGATAGACGTTGATACCGTGAATGGCGGGGCCTTTTCCGCGCAAGGCCGCGCCCGCGATGAGGCCGCCTTGCGTGCCACCGCTCGACGACGCATGGACAATGCGCGCCTTGCCGATGCCGAGCGCGTCGAGAGCGTCGGCGATTTCCCCATAGGCGAGCGCGTAGCTGAGCGAGCCCGTCGCATTGGAGCCGCCGGTGGGCACGAAATAGGGCTTGCCGCCATCGGCTTCGATCTCGGCCATGACCGATCTGATCGCCGCGACGGCATCGGTGCCCGGCTGCACGATCCTGACTTCGGCGCCGAGAACCTCATCGATCAGCAGGTTGCCGGAGCTGCGATAAAGCCTGCCCTCGTAAGGCACGATGTCGAACAGCACGAGCACGGATCGAAGCCCCGCCGCTGCTGCGGCGGCGGCCGTCTGGCGCGCATGGTTCGATTGCAACGCGCCGGTCGTCACGATCGTGTCGGCGCCCTGGGCGAGGGCCTCTCCGATCAGGAATTCGAGCTTGCGCGTCTTGTTGCCGCCGCCTGCAAGGCCGGTGCAGTCGTCGCGCTTGATGAAGAGGCGCGGGGAGGGTGCACCGCGCTCTGAGATGGTGCGGGAAAGCTGCGTCATCTCGGTGAGCGGCGTCGGCAAATGGGCGAGCCGGAAACGGGGAAAGGGCGAAAACTCCGCGGACATCACACCACACCTTCGCCGCGGAATTTTTCGATCTCCGCTGGCCCATAGCCGAGGGCGGCAAGGATCTCATCCGTGTGCTCGCCGAGAAGCGGCGCGCGGCCCCGCAGCGTGCCGGGCGAACGCGACAGGCGCACCGGCGTTTCCATCACCGGCGCGGGCTTCGGCATTCCAGGAAAGGCAAGGGGGTGGAGATATTGCATGGCATTGATATGCGGATCGTCGAGCGCCTGCTGGGGAGAGAGCACCGGACCCGCGGGAATGCGCGCCTTCTCGAGTTCGGCAAGCGCATCTTCGGTCGTCCGGCTCTCGGCCCAGCGCGCCGTCCGCTCCGACAGGATGACGCCATGGTCGCCGCGTGAACTGTCATCCTTGAAGCGCGGATCGGAAAGCCAGTGGTCCTCGCCCATGAGCTTTGCCCAGCGCTTGAAGAGCGGCGCGCCGATGACCTGCACGAGAATCCAGCCATCCTTCGTCCGCACGATGTCGGCGGGGCCCGCGTAAGGACTTTTGTTGCCGATCGCGACGCGGTTGATCTTGCGCAGATCCTGCTCGATCAGATGGAAGTTGAAATAGGCGAGCGCCGTGGAAAGGAGCGCGCCCTCGACGACCTGCCCCTTGCCAGAGCGCGCCCGCTCCATCAATGCGGCGAGCGTGCCGAAGGCGGCGAGCGACGCCGTTCCGAAATCGACCCACGGGGCGTAGCTCTTCACGGGCTCGTCGGGATGGCCGGTGAGATAGGCCGCGCCGACCATGGACTGCGCGACGCCGTCGAAGCCCGTTCGCTCGCTATAGGGTCCGCCATGCCCGAAAGCCGAAACGGTGGTGAGGATGATGTCCGGCTTGACCGCGCAAAGGCTTTCATAGTCGAGACCCATCGCCGAAAGCGTGGAGGGGGGCAGGTTGGCGACCACCACATCCGCCGTCGCCACCAGCCGCTTGACTATGCCGCGCCCGGTTTCGGTCATGGGATCGAGCGTCAGGCCGAGCTTGTTGCGGTTCATCTGAAGGAACATAGCGCCTTCGCCGCCTTCGCTCGAAGCGGCGCCGGGAACGATGGGCTGCACGAAACGGTCCTCGCTGCCCTCGCGCTTCTCGATGCGGATGACCTCGGCGCCGAGGTCGCCCAGCAGCGCGGCGCAATAGGGCCCGGCGATGTACCTGCCGAAATCAAGCACCCTGATACCGCTGAGGATGCCACCGCCTTCACCTTGCGCCGTCATTTTCGTCTCCTGATCCCTGAGCGGCCCTTTTTCGATCGGGCCTTGGTCTGCGGGCACGATAAGCGGCACGGCGCGCTGATGAAAGTCCCGCCTTGAAACAGGAATTTTGCCATTTGTTTAGGCTTTATCCCTAGAGTTGCCGCCGCGTTGGGCAGGCGACACATGCGTCGCCGGGGAGGCCTCGTGGAAAAGTCAGCGGTGGCGCAAATCTCAATGCCTGCGAAATTGCCCGTACCGGGTGTCGAGCGGGCCTATCTCTGGAGCGGCGAGTTCGCCGATCCGGAAATGGAAGCGCATTTCCGCAACGCGAGCTGGAACGAGACCGTGGAGCGGATGCGCTTCCTTCAGCCATGCGTGCTGCTCTTTGCCGCCTGGGGTTTCGTCGACTACTACATTTTCGGACCGTCACTGATTTTCGTAGCTCTCCTTGCGGGCCGCCTCGGCGCCATCGTCATTGCCCGCATGCCGATCGTCTTCTTCGCGGCGCGAGAGAGTTACAAGGCGTTCTACGCCAGCGTCAGCTTCGTTCAGGCCTATATTTTTTCCGTCTTCCTCGTGCTGGTCGGCGCAGGCGGGATGACAGCGGCGGATCACGCGCTCGGCGCCGTGATCTTTCTTGCGGCCTTCTATTTCGGTACTCCCAACCGGCTCGTCTACAACCTGCTCATATCGCTGTTGTCGACGGCCGGCCTTGTCGCTCTGCTTGCGACCTATCCGGAAATGACGCTGCAATCCTTCATCACGACCTTGTCGCTGCTGGCGATCGTCAACGGGGTCGGCGTCCAGTCCGTGCGCGTCGCCAGCCGTCTGCGCCGCAATACATTCCTGACGCTGATGCATCAGCGCGAGACGAACGAGCAATTGACGAAGGAAATCGCCGTTCGCCAGGAGGCGCAACGCGCCGTCCGCGCGACGGAAGAAAGTTTCCAGAGCATCTTTCTTGCCGCGCCGCTGCCTCTGGCGCTCGTCGATACGGTCACTTTCCGCGTCATGCAGGCGAACAAGGCGGCGCTCGATCTCTTCGGCCTTCGCGAGAGCGAGGCGTCGAGCGTCGATGCGCGAGATTTCTTCGTCGACGATGTCGTTCGTGACCAGCTCAGCAAGGCGGCCGTGCCGCAGAAATCGCGCAAGCCCCTGGAGGTGTGCCTTCAGGGCGCGCATGGCGAAATCATCTGGGCGCATATCTCCGCCGCGCTCATCAGGTTTCACGGGCTTCCTGCCTATCTCGTCGGCCTTCAGGACGTGACCGCCCGGCACAAGGAGGCGGAGGCGCTGCGCGAGGCGCGCGATCAGGCCACGGCTGCCAACCGGTCGAAGTCGGAATTCCTCGCCAATATGAGCCACGAGCTGCGCACGCCGCTCAATGCGATCATCGGCTTTTCGGAGGCGCTGGAGCGCGAGCTTTTCGGGCCCGTGGGAAATCCCCGCTACCGCGAATATGCCGAGGATATTCACGATAGCGGCGTGCATCTGCTGAACCTGATCAACGACATTCTCGACCTCTCGAAGATCGAGGCGGGCCACTTCAACCTGCATGAAGAGGAAGTCGAGCTCGATCATATCGTCGCCTCGGCATGCCGCATCGTCCGCCCCCGCGCCCAGCAGGCGTCGATCAGGGTCGAAACGTCGCTGCCGACGCCGCCAGTCGTGCTGCTGGCCGACGAGCGCGCGCTCAAGCAGGTCCTCATCAATCTGATTTCCAATGCGATCAAGTTCAGCTCTGACGGCGACGCGGTGCGCGTGGAAGCGAACATCGATGCGGACGGCCTCCGCATCGCGGTGATCGATCAGGGTATCGGCATCGCCGCGGATGACATTCCCAAGGCGCTCGAGCCCTTCACGCAGATCGACGGAACGCTCTCGCGAAGCCATGAAGGCACGGGCCTCGGTCTGCCATTGGCGAAACATCTGGCTGAGCTGCATGGCGGCTCTCTGACGATCGAGAGCACGCCGGGGCAGGGCACGACGGTCAATGTCGACCTTCCGGCTGACTGTCTCGTCGCTCGCCGAGCAAGGATTCACGCAGTCTAGGCGCGGGCCGCGCACCTTTGCTGCTGGACAGCGCCGCCGCGCCGGGATAGAACCGCCGCCTTTTCGCGACAGTATTCCTCTTGTGCATTGCCGTGACCGGCGCGGGGCCCCTTCCTCGCCCGTCAGACGAATGCGAGGTGAACCCATGTTTATCGGCCTCGATTTCGGCACGACGAACAGCGCGCTCGCGCTGGCGCCGGCCGAAGGACCGGCGGGCCTCGTGCCGCTGGTTCACGACGGAGCGGAATTCCAGACCTTCCGCTCCATTCTCTATTTCGACGCGAATGAACGGGACCGGAACGGCAGACCACAAGCCTCTGCAGGCCCCGCCGCGATCGATGCCTATCTCGAGCCGGGCTCGGAAGGGCGTCTGATCCAGTCGATCAAATCCTATCTGGCAAACCCCGATTTCTCCTCAACCAACATTTATGGGAGCCGCTACTCGCTCGAGAACCTGATCGGCTTCGTCGTCGCACGCATGATCGATGCGGCGCCGCTGGCGGATGATCTCATCGGGAAGCTGAAGGCGTCGCCCGTTGTCGTCGGGCGGCCGGCGCGTTTCGTGAGAAACAGCTTCGGGGAAGCGCGGGCGGAGGCGGATGATTTCGCCGTGACCAGGCTCCTCGCTGCGCTCAAGGGCGCGGGGCTCCCCGATGTGCATTTCGAGTTCGAGCCGGTTGCGGCGGCCTATGCCTATGAAGCCAGCCTCGAGCGCGACGAGCTTGTGCTCATCGGCGATTTCGGTGGCGGCACGAGCGATTTCTGCCTTCTGCATGTCGGGCCGGGCTTCCGGCGCATCAGGGATCGCGCGGAGACGATCATCGGAGTTTCGGGCGTCGGGCTGGCAGGCGACGCTTTCGATGCGCGGATCGTCGAGAATTGCATTGCGCCGAAGCTCGGCCGCAACTCGTCCTATGCGAGCACCGGCGGAAAGGTGCTGCCCATGCCGGCCTGGCTATATGACAGCCTGAAGCGCTGGCACCAGTTGAGCTTCATCAACACCTACAAGACCCGGAAGATGCTCGAGGAAATCCTCTCGGGGGCCGACGCGCGCGCAATGATCGAGGCGCTCAGCTATCTCATCTCCGAGAACAAGGGCTTCGACATGTATCGCGCAGTCGAGGCCGCGAAGGTGAGGCTCTCAGCCGAGCCTGAAACCGGCCTGACCTTCAGGAACGGTCCTATCGATATAGAGACGAGGATTGCGCGCGCCGATTTCGAGCGCTGGATCGCGCCGGAGCTTGCCGATATCGCAGCTTGTGTCGACGGGTTGATGGAGAGCTCGGGCATCGCCGCCGAAAAGGTCGACCGCGTGTTCCTGACCGGTGGCTCGTCCTTCATCCCGGCCGTGCGGGCGCTCTTCGCCGAACGCTTCGGTGCCGAAAGGCTCGCGGGTGGCGGCGAACTCACCTCCGTGGCGACCGGCCTTGCCCTCTCGGCGCGTCAGCGCTTCATGGCCTGAACCGCGCCGATGACCGGCCTGCGGCGCCAGGGCGCTTTGAGCTTTTCGGCCGAACCTCTATACAAAGGCATCGAATTTTGGGCGGCCCGCGCCGGGCTTCAGCCCGGAGGCGGTCATCCTTGTCTGAAAATGTCTCAGAAATGCTGCTCTGGCTGTTCTTCGCCGCGATGACGGCGGCGGTGATCGTCGCCATACTTCGCCCGCTCACCCGCCGCATGGAGGCGGATTTCGGCCGCCAGGAAGTCGACCTCTACAAGGATCAGCTCGCGGAAATCTCGCGCGATCTGGAGCGCGGCGTGCTTGAGCCTGCGGAAGCCGAGGCGGCAAAGGTCGAGGTGTCGCGGCGTCTGATCGCGGCGGCTGACGGGGTCGAGAAAAGGAAGGCGGCACGCGGCGGCGGACGCGCCCTGACCGGGAAATTCATGGCCATGGCGGTCATCATCACCGTTCCGGCCTTCGCGCTCGTGACTTATCTCATGCTGGGTTCGCCCGAACTTCCCGATCAACCCTTCAAGGCGCGCATGTCCGCTCCCGTCGAGCAGTTGCCGCTCGAGGCACTGGTGTTGCGCGTCGAGCAGCATCTGAAAGAGGACCCGCAGGACCTTCGCGGCTGGGAGGTGCTCGCGCCCGCCTATATCCGCCAGCAGAAATATGCCGAAGCCAAGGCCGCGTGGAGCAGGGCCATCGCCCTTGGCGGCGAGAATGCGGGCCGTCTTGCGGCGCGTGGCGAAGCGGCGGTGCTCGAGGCGGGCGGCGTCGTCGTGCCGGCGGCGCGACAGGATTTCGTGCGCGCGGCCGCGCTCGACCCTCGTGAGCCCCGCACCCAGTATTATCTCGGCCTCGCCGAGATCGAGGACGGCAAGAAGGACGCCGCGATCAAGCGCTGGAAGGCGCTCCTTGCATCTGCCTCCGCCGACGCATCCTGGCGGCGGAGCGTCGAGGCCGAACTCGCCGCGCTCGAAAATCCGGGGCAGGCGGCGCCGGGACCGAGCGCCGAACAGGTCGGCGCGGCAGCGCAAATGTCGCCAGAGGCCCGCCAGGAGATGATCGAAGGCATGGTCTCCAATCTCGCCGCGCGCCTCGAGGAAGCGCCCAACGATTTGCCCGGCTGGCTGCGCCTCATCCGCGCCTATGGCGTGCTCGGCAAGCGGGTCGAGGCCGATGCCGCGCTTGCTCGCGCGCGCAAGGCCTTCGCCGCTGACGCATCGGCGCTTGCGAGCCTCGACGAAGCCGAGAAAGCTCTGCCCACGAAGTAACCCCCGCTCCTGACCGCCGCGCCAGAATGGCTGATCGGCTGGACAGGAGGCGGAAATGCTGTCGGAACTTCAGAAGCAGGCGGCGCAGGCAATCGTCAACATCTTCGAGACGGGCCGCGCACAGGGCGACCATGCGCGCCTGACGCTGGCGCCGGGCGATCCCGGCCATCTCACTTACGGGCGCTCGCAGACAACGCTGGCAAGCGGCAATCTCTATCTCCTCATCAAGTCATATTGCGAAATGGCGGAAGCCGCTTACGGGCGGGCACTGAAGCCCTATCTGCCGCGTCTTGCGGCGCTCGACCTCACGCTCGACCACGACCGGACCTTTCACGCGCTTCTCCGGCAGGCGGGCAGCGACCCCGCCATGCGGGTCGCGCAGGATTCCTTCTTCGACCGCGCCTTTTGGGAGCCGGCCACGCGCGCGGTCTCCGCACTCGGCTTCGCCACCGCCCTCGGCACGGCGATCGTCTATGACGGCTTCGTCCACGGCTCGTGGAGCGCGATGCGCGACAGGACGGCCGCCAGACATGGCGGGCCCGCGGCGCTCGGCGAAAGGAAATGGGTCGAAGCCTATGTGAGCGAGCGGCGGAACTGGCTCGCCAAGCACAGCAATGGGCTTCTTCAGCGCACGGTTTATCGAATGGATGCCTTTGGCACGCTCATCGCGGCGGAAAACTGGCCGCTCGATCTCCCCTTCACGGTTTGCGGCGTGGCGGTGGATCGCGCCGCGCTCTCCGGCGGTGCGGCAGCGCGCAATCTGCGCCTGACGCATCCGCCCATGACCGGAGAGGATGTGTGCGCCTTGCGGCAGGCTCTCGCGCGGGAAGGGTTCACGGCCGATCAGGACGGCGTTTTCGACGAAGGGCTCGACCGCATGCTGAGAGCCTTTCAGATGGACCGGGGCATCGCCGCCGATGGCATCGCAGGACCGGCGACGCGGGGTCATCTCGGGCTTTGAGGTGGGGGCGCCGGGCTTCCGCGACCATTTGGCGTTTTCGGCGGGGCGCGTCCGGCTATATCTTCCGCGGCAAATGGACGCCTCGGAGCCTCTGCCGGAAAGTTGCAAGCTCTCCGCATCAATTCATGCGCCGGATTGATTGGTTTGAGCGCGATCTTGTCGTAAAACCGCCGCCACCATGCGGATCGCGCTCTGGTGAGGCGTAAGTACGGGGACGAGCATGACGCGCAAGCAGCGCCGCGCCGCTTTCATTGCCGCCGGTCTTGGAATTCTCGGAGTGGCCGTCGCGCTGGTGCTCTTCGCCATGCGCGACAACATCGTTTTCTTTTATAGCCCTACAGAAATTGTGGAAAAGGGGATCGAGCCCGGCACGAGATTCCGCCTTGGCGGCCTCGTCGAGAACGGTTCGGTGGAGCATACTGGCCCCGCGACCATCGCTTTCGAGGTGACGGACCTCCAGACGAAGCGGCGGGTGACCTATACCGGCGTTTTGCCCGATCTCTTCCGCGAGGGGCAGGGCGTCGTTGCCGAAGGTGTGATGGGGCCGGACGGCGTTTTCGTTGCCGACTCGGTTCTTGCCAAGCACGATGAGAAATACATGCCGCCCGAAGTCGCCAATGCCTTGAAGGCATCGGGCCGCTGGGAAGAAGGCGAGATCAAGGACGAGAAGGCTGAAGGCACCACAAGATGATCGTTGAACTCGGCCATTTCGCGCTCGTTCTCGCGCTTGCCGTCGCCCTTGTGCAGATGATCGTGCCGATGGTGGGCGCGCAGCGCGGCGACAGCGGCCTCATGGCCATTGCGCGGCCGGCGGCGTTGGTTCAGTTCACGCTGCTTGCCATCGTCTTCGCCGTTCTACTCCACGCCTATCTCACCTCCGACTTCTCGGTGAAGGTCGTCGCCGAGAATTCGCATACGGCAAAACCGCTCATCTACAAGATAAGTGGCGTATGGGGGAACCATGAGGGCTCGATGGTCCTCTGGGTGCTGATCCTCGCTCTTTACGGGGCGCTGGTTGCGCTGTTCGGCGGCAATCTGCCCGAGGCTTTGCGCGCGCGCGTTCTCTCCGTGCAGGCCTCGATCGGTGTCGCCTTTCTCGCCTTCATTCTCTTCACCTCGAACCCGTTTGCCCGCCTCGATCCGGCGCCCTTCGAAGGCAGCGGCCTCAATCCGCTGCTTCAGGACCCGGCTCTCGCCCTTCACCCGCCATTCCTCTATGCGGGCTATGTCGGGCTTTCCATGGCCTTCTCCTTCGCCATCGCGGCGCTCATCGAAGGCAGGGTCGATGCGAGCTGGGCGCGATGGGTGCGGCCCTGGACGCTCGGCGCGTGGCTGGCGCTGACGCTCGGCATCGCGGTCGGCTCCTGGTGGGCCTATTACACGCTCGGCTGGGGCGGCTTCTGGTTCTGGGATCCGGTCGAGAACGCCTCGCTCATGCCGTGGCTCGTCGCGACGGCGCTGCTCCATTCCGCGATCGTTGCGGAAAAGCGCGGCGCGCTCAAAAGCTGGACCATCCTGCTTGCGATCTTCGCCTTCTCGCTGTCGCTCATCGGCACCTTCCTTGTCCGCTCGGGCGTGCTGAATTCGGTCCACGCCTTCGCCAACGATCCCTCGCGCGGCGTCGTCATTCTCGGCATCATCTTCTTCTTCGTGGGCGGCGCGCTGTTGCTCTATGGCTGGCGCGCGCCCGTACTGAAGGCCGAAGGGCTCTTCGCCCCTTTGAGCCGCGAAGGCGCGCTGGTGGTGAACAACCTTCTGCTCGCCGCGGCGACGGCGGCCGTCTTCATCGGCACGCTCTACCCGCTGTTTCTCGATGCGCTGGGTGGGCCGAAGATCACGGTGGGCGCGCCCTTCTTCAACCTGACCTTCGTGCCGCTGATCATTCCGCTTCTTTGTCTTGTGCCATTGGGGCCGCTGCTCAAATGGAAGCGCTCCGACCTTGTGGCGGCGACCGAGCGTCTGATGGGGGCGGCGGCGGCCGCGCTCATCGTTGCCGTGCTTATTCTGGCCTTCCGCAGCAAGGGCCCGTGGCTCGCGGCCCTCGGCATGGCGCTTGCCACATGGCTCGTCGCGGGCGCCTTCTTCGAGGTCGCCTGGCGTATCGGCCTCTTCTCGGTGCCGCTCGGCGAGAGCTGGCGCAAGGCGCGTCGCCAGCCCCGGGCGTCCTGGGGCATGGCTCTCGCACATGGCGGGCTCGGCATCGTCGTTGCCGGGATCGTCGGCATGACGGCCTGGCGGCAGGAACTGGTGACGGCCCTCGAGGTCGGGCAGAGCGCGGAGCTGGCGGGATATACTCTCACCCTCGACAAGGTGGGTATGCGCGAGGGGCCGAACTATCAGGCGCTCGTCGGCGTCGTGAACGTCAAGCGCGACGGCCGCCACATCGCCTATATGATGCCGGAGAAGCGGAACTTCCCCGTCGAGCGGCAGGAGAAGACGGAAGCCGCCATTCGCACGACGGGCTTCTCGGACCTCTATATCGTCATCGGCGAGAATAACGGGAAGGGCGCCTGGACGATCCGAGCCTATGAGAACAGCTTTGCGCCCTGGATCTGGGCCGGCGCGATCATCATGGCGTTTGGCGGCATCGTCTCGCTCACCGACCGGCGCTACAGGGTCGGGGCGCCCGCCAGGGCCCGTGCGCGCCTCTCGGCCGCGCCTGCGGAGTGAACCCATGCGCCGCGCCCTCGCCACCCTGCTTTTTCTCCTCCTTGCCGCGCCGGCCCTTGCCGTTCAGCCGGGCGAACAGCTCAAGGACCCGGCGCTGGAAGGGCGGGCCCGCGAAATCTCGAAGGAGCTGCGCTGCCTTGTCTGCCAGAACCAGTCGATCGACGATTCCGAGGCCGAGCTTGCCGGGGATCTCCGGCGCATCGTGCGCGAGCGTCTCGTCGCCGGCGACACGGACGAGCAGGTGGTGGACTATATCGTCGCCCGCTATGGCGAATTCGTGCTGCTTCGGCCCCGCTTCGAGCGGGCGACGCTGATCCTCTGGCTCGGGCCACTTGCCGCGCTACTCGCCGGTGGCGTCATCGCCATCAACCTTTTCCGCGCCAGCCGCGCGGGTGCCCAGCCTTCGCTCGATGCCGCCGAGGAGGCGCGCCTCGACGAGATCATGCGGCGAGACGACTGATATTCCGTAGATGGTCCGGGCCTTGCGAGGCGCATCGGAAGTAACCCTTCCGGCGCGCCAGGCGCCTCTTTTTTGCCTTTATCGATCCGTAATGTTTCGGACATGAATTGGTAAGATCGTGTATCCAACTCTGGATGCCCTGAACGGTGGCCCTCGCGCAGACAGTCTGCGCCCGACCGCTTGAAAAACAGCGCCGCCCCGGAGCGGCAGTTCCAACGAGGAGTTCACGGATATGACGAACATCGCCCGGATAAGCGGCCCGCGCGGAATGATCCGACGGACAGCGGCCCTCGCGACCGCCAGCATGATTGGCTTCAGTCTGCTGGCTGCCCCCGCCTTCGCCCAGACGGCCCCACTCAATGCGCCGAGCGAACAGAAATCGGAGCTTTCGAGCCTGCCGACATTCGCCGATCTGGTCGAGAAGGTTTCGCCAGCGGTCGTCAGCATTCGCGTCGTCGAGGAAGAGACGGTCGCGAGCGCCGATATTCCCGACCTGCCGTTCCCGCCCGGCAGCCCGTTCGAGAAGTTCTTCAAGCAGCTCCAGCCCAAGGGCCCGGACGGCAAGCCCCTGAAGCGCAAGGCGATGGCGCAGGGCTCCGGCTTCTTCGTCTCGGCCGATGGCTATGTCGTGACCAACAATCACGTCGTGCAGAACGGCAAGGAAATCACCGTCGTGCTGACGGACGGCACCGAGATGAAGGCGACGCTCGTCGGCCGCGACCAGAAGACCGACCTCGCGCTCATCAAGGTGAAGGTGACGAAGCCCATGCCCTATGTCGCTTTCGGCGACTCGGACAGGCTGCGCGTGGGCGACTGGGTGCTCGCGGTCGGCAATCCCTTCGGCCTTGGCGGCACGGTCACGAGCGGCATCGTCTCGGCGCGCGGCCGCGAGATCGGCGCCGGTCCCTATGACGACTTCCTCCAGATCGATGCCTCGATCAACCGCGGCAATTCGGGCGGCCCGACCTTCGACATTCACGGCAACGTCATTGGCGTGAACACGGCGATCTATTCGCCGACCGGCGGCAGCGTCGGCATCGGCTTTGCGATCCCCTCCAACATTGCCGCGCGCGTCGTCGCCCAGCTCAAGGAACATGGCAAGGTGACGCGCGGCTGGCTCGGCGTCAGCATCCAGCCGGTCGATACCGATCTCGCCGCGAGCCTCTCGCTCGACAAGCCGAAAGGCGCGCTCGTCGCCGAGGTGACGGCGGGTAGCCCTGCCGAAAAGGCGGGTATCCAGCCCGGCGACGTCATCACCAGGGTGAACGGCAAGGACATGGCCGATGTGCGCGACGTGAGCCGCACGGTCGCCGATCTGCGCCCCGGCACGAACGCCGCGATCGATATCTGGCGCGATGGAAAGGCAAGGAGCATCAAGGCCGCCATCGCCATCTTCCCCGACAAGATCGAAATGGCATCGGCCGGCGACAAGTCCGCGCCGAGCGGTGAGACGGCCACCCAGAGCCTCGGCCTCGCCCTTGGCCAGTCGGCGGACGGCGTCGTCGTCCAGAGCGTCGATCCCAACAGCGAAGCGGCGGAAAAGGGCATCCAGCCCGGCGACATCATCGTCAAGGTTTCGGGCAAGGATGTTAAGACCCCTGCCGATGTCGTGGAAGGCGTGCGTCAGGCGAAGAAGGCCGACAAATCCTCGGTCCTTCTCCTGCTGCGCAGCCAGGATCAGCAGCGCTTCGTGGCACTGACGATCAAGAAGGCGTGAGGCTCTCAGAGAGCATTGCCCTGGCTTGTGTGTGCGGGGTCCGCCGGCTGTCTGAGGATGGCCGGCGTATCCGCAACCAATGTTTCCCTGGAGCCCATTAAGGCAAGAGGTCTGTGAGTATGCGGATTCTCGTCATTGAGGACGATCTCGAAGCGGCCGCCTATATGGTCCGCGGCCTGCGCGAAAGCGGTCACATCGTCGATCACGCCGGCGATGGCGAAGAAGGGCTGACGCTTGGATTGTCGAGCCAATATGACGTCATGATCGTCGATCGCATGTTGCCGAAGCGCGACGGACTGAGCGTCGTCGCCGCGCTCAGGACGGAAGGCGTGCGCACTCCGGTGCTGATCCTCTCGGCGCTCGGCGAGGTCGACGACCGGGTCATGGGGCTCAAGGCGGGCAGCGACGATTATCTCACCAAGCCCTACGCCTTTGCCGAACTTCTGGCGCGGATCGAGGTTCTGGTCCGCCGCTCGAACCCGGATCAGGTGCGCACCCGGCTTCAGGTCGGCGATCTCGAAGTCGACCTTCTCGCGCGCAAGGTCACGCGGGCGGGGCAGGAAATCGAGCTTCAGCCGCGCGAGTTCCGTCTTCTCGAATATATGATGAAGCATGCCGGTCAGGTCGTGACGCGGACTATGTTGCTGGAGAATGTCTGGGAGTATCATTTCGATCCGCAGACGAACGTGATCGACGTCCACATCTCGAGGCTCAGGGCGAAGATCGACAAGAACTTCAAGCAACCGTTGCTGCATACGGTACGGGGAGCTGGATATTCGCTACGCGCGGCTGATTAATCTCCTCAGAACCTCGACCTTCAGGCTCGCGGTCCTCTATCTCGCGCTCTTCGCCGCTTCCGCGATCATGCTGCTTGCCTATGTCTATTGGAACACGGCAGGATTTCTCGCGCGCCAGACGGACGAGGCGGTGCAGGCGGAAATCACCGGGCTTGCGGAGCAATATGCGCAGGGCGGGCTGCCGCTCCTCGTGCAGACCGTCATCCAGCGCTCGCGCGATCCGGGGCAGGGGCTCTACCTCCTGCTCGATCCGGCGGGCCGTGTGCTGGCGGGCAATCTCGACGGCCGTCCGGCCGCGACGCCCGGCGCCGACCGGTGGATCGACTTCGCCTATCACCGCCGCACGCTCGACGGCACGACGGAACTCAAAAGCGCGCGTGCACGCGTCTTCCTTCTACCCGAAGGCTTCTATCTTCTCGTCGGCCGCGATGTGCAGGAACGACGCGAGATCGAAAAGCTCATCACCAACGCGCTCATCTGGGCTATCGGCCTCACCATCGCCCTCGGGCTCGCGGGCGGGCTTTTCATGAGCCGCAACATGCTCGCCCGCGTCGATGACATCAACCGCTCGAGCCGCGACATCATGCAGGGCGACCTGTCCCAACGGCTGCCGATTGCCGGGACGGGCGACGAACTCGACCAGCTCGCGCGCAACCTCAATGCCATGCTCGACCAGATCGAGGCGCTCATGATCGGCATGCGTCAGGTGACGGACAATGTCGCGCATGATCTGCGCAGCCCGCTCAACAGGCTGCGCAATCGCCTCGAGGTGACATTGATGCAGGATTCCTCGCCAGAGGAATACCGCCATGCGCTGGAGCGCACCATTGCGGAGGCCGACAGCCTGCTCACGACCTTCAATGCGCTGCTGATGATCGCGCGGGCGGAAGCAGGCTCGCTGCGCGAGTCGATGACGCCGGTCGATGCCGTGGCCGTGATCAGCGACTCGGCGGAGCTTTACGAGCCCGTCGCCGAGGAGCAGGGGTTGAGGCTCGATGTGGAGGGCACGCCGGGCCTTCATGTGCGCGGCAATCGGGAACTGCTCGCTCAGGCGATGGCCAATCTGCTCGACAACGCGATCAAGCATGGCAAACCCGTGGCGCCGGGCGTGGAGCCGACCATCCGCGTGACGGCGCGGGAGGATGGCGCCGGGCAGGTGCTGCTTTCGGTCGCCGATCACGGAGCAGGCATTCCGGCTGATAAGCGCGGCCATGTGCTCGAACGGTTCGTGCGCCTCGAGGCGAGCCGCAACACGCCGGGGAGCGGCCTCGGCCTCAGTCTCGTCGCGGCGGTCGCGCGGCTTCATGGCGGCCAGATCCGGCTGGAGGACAACAATCCGGGCCTGAAGGTCGTACTGTCGCTGCCCGCCGTTGCGCGGTAGGTGACGGCTCGCGCCTCCAACTTTCGGCATTATTCGTGCGGACGGCGCCGGTAATGCTCTAATCTCCGTCTCTTCGCGCAAGGAGAGAGGCATCGATGTCGGAAGTCATGCATCATCAGGCCCTGCCGGGACAGGCGGCGAGGGCGCCGAGGCCCCATGATGCCGAGCGGGCGCTCGCCGAGATGCAGGATCTGCAACAGGCGGTCGAAGCGATCGAGGACGAGGCCTTGCGCGGGCGGGCGAGGGCGCTTCTCGCCGATGCGGACGCGCGGCGCCTCATCGAAAGCGTCTTTGGCAATTCGCCTTTCCTTACACGCATCATCCGCATCCACCCCGACTGGCTGCCCCGCCTTCTCGACGTGCCGCCGGAAGAGGCGCTCGCCGACATCATCGAGCGCGTAAGGACCGCACGTGAGGCCGCGACCCAGGCCGATCTCATGCGTGAGTTGCGTCTTGCGAAGTCGGAGGCGGCGCTTCTCATCGCCATGGCGGATATGACGGCCGCCTGGAGCCTCGAACGGGTGACTGCAGCCCTGACCGAATTTGCCGATGCGGCGGTGCAGGCGAGCGTCGACTGGCTGCTGAAGGACGCGGCCCGGCGCGGGCAGATAGAGCGCGCCCCTGAGGAAGTCGGACCTGAAGGCAGCGGCCTCGCCATTCTCGGCATGGGCAAATACGGCTCGCGAGAACTCAACTATTCGAGCGATATCGACATCGTCGTCTTTTACGAGCCGGGCGAGCTTCCGCTGAAGTCCGGCCTCGATGACGGGCAGTTCTTCGTGCGTCTGACGCAAGCTCTCGTGAAGATCCTTCAGGAGCGGACGGAGCATGGCTATGTTTTCCGGGTAGATCTGCGCCTGCGGCCCGATCCCGGAGGAACGCCGGTCGCCGTTTCGCTTCCTGCCGCCGAGCACTACTACGAGAGCCGCGGCCAGAACTGGGAACGTGCCGCCTTCATCAAGGCGCGCGCGGTCGCCGGAGACGCCGAAGCTGGCGCGCGCTTCCTCAAAATGCTGACGCCCTATATCTGGCGCAAGAATCTCGACTTCGCGGCGATCGACGATATCCACTCCATGAAGCGGCAGATCCATGCGGTCGGCGGCCATGGCACGATTGCGGTCAACGGGCACAATGTGAAGCTCGGGCGCGGCGGCATCCGGGAGATCGAATTTTTCGTTCAGACGCAGCAACTGATCGCGGGCGGCCGCGATCACGATTTGCGCGGACAGCAGACCTGCGAAATGCTCGATGAGCTTGCGCGCAAGAAATGGATCGCGCCGGAAGCGGCCGACGAACTCAAACGCGCCTACCGCTTCCTGCGGACGCTAGAACACCGCTTGCAGATGATCGCCGATGAGCAGACGCACACCCTGCCTTCGAGCGATGAGGGGCTCGATCATGTCGCCTGCTTCATGGGCTTCGAGGACCGCGCGGCGTTCACGGAGGTGCTCGTTCAGCATCTGCGCTGCGTGCAGGGGCATTACGCAAAGCTCTTTGAAACCGCGCCGCCGCTTGCGGAAGAGAGCGGGAGCCTCGTCTTCACCGGCACGGAAGATGATCCTGAAACGCTGGAAACACTGCGAAATCTGGGTTTCTCGGCCGTATCCGAAATCGCCGCCACCATTCGCGGCTGGCACACGGGACGTTTCGCGGCGACGCGGAGCCCGCGCTCGCGCGAGCTTCTGACGGCGCTGATGCCCGCGCTCCTTCGGGCGCTGTCGCGCACATCCAATCCCGACACGGCCTTCATGCGCTTCGATCAGTTCCTGACCAAGCTGCCGGCCGGCGTTCAGCTCTTCTCGATGATCTATTCCAATCCCAGCCTGCTCGATCTCCTTGCGGATATTTGCGGCACGGCTCCGCGCCTCGCAAACTATCTCGCCCAGAATTCAGCCGTTCTCGAAGCCGTCGTCGATCCCAATTTCTTCAAGATGCTTCCGGATCGCGAGACATTGCGTGCGAGCCTCGCATCGGCGCTGGCCCATGCGCGCGACTATCAGGACGTGCTCGATTTCACGCGCGTCTGGGCGCGCGAGCATCGCTTCCGGCTCGGCGTGCGCGTGCTGACGGGAAGCGCCGACGCCGAGGAGGCAGGCGCCGCCTATGCCGCCATTGCCGGCGAGCTTGTGCGCGCGCTCGCGCCTGTCGCGGAGGACAAGATCGCGGAGCGCGCAGGGCGCGTGCCGGGCGGAAGTTTCGCGATCGTCGCCATGGGCAAGCTCGGCAGCGAGGAGATGAGCGCTACGTCCGACCTCGATCTCATCATGATCTACGATCTCGATGACCCGAATGCCATGTCGGATGGCGAACGGCCGATCTTTGCCTCGCAATATTATGCCCGTGTCTGCCAGCAGCTCATCAGCGCGCTTACCGCGCCGACGAGCGAAGGCAAGCTCTATGAGGTCGATTTGCGGCTGCGGCCTTCGGGGAGCTCCGGCCCGGTCGCGACCCATGTGCAGAGCTTCATCGACTATCACCAGGCCGAGGCCTGGACATGGGAACACATGGCCCTGACACGGGCGCGCATTCTCTCAGGCACAGATGAGTTGAAGCTGCGCGTCGGGAGCGTCATCCGCGAGACACTTCAGCGCCAACGCGACGTGGCGAAGACGGCTTTCGACGTTTCCGATATGCGGGCGCGGATTGAGCGCGAATTGCCGAGCGACAATCCATGGGAGCTGAAATATGTGCGCGGCGGCCTCATCGATATAGAGTTCATCTGCCAGTATCTTCAGCTTGTCCATGCGCATGCCCATCCGGAGATCCTTCACACCCATACGCGGACCGCGCTGACGCGCATCGCCGCGGCGGGGCTTCTGCCGCCCGCGACGGCCGATCTCCTCGTCTCCGCCATCGAACTCACGCTCAACCTCACCCAGGTGATCCGAATCTGCGTCGAAGGTGTGTTCAAGCCGGAGGAGGCGACACCCGGGCTCAAGGCGCTTCTTGCCCGCGCGGGCAATGCGCCGGATTTCTCCGCGCTCGAGGCGCAGTTGCGCGAGTCGCAGGCGAGCGTTCTGGAAGCCTTCGAGCAGATCGTGGCCGCTGCCGCCAAAGCCTGAAACCGGCGTCCCCCACTGGCTGACAATTTGCAGCGCCCTCACGCCGGTCCGGCATGAGGGCAGGGCGTCGCATTTTCTGTGAGGCGCCCAAATCCGCCGAAATGCCGAGTGAAACGTGGTTAATGCGTCGGTCGCTCCGGTGTGGCCGAGGCAACATATCGGTGTGATCGTCCCGTTCCGGTACGATCCCGCCATATGCGCAGGGTGGGATTGGGACGCATGGTGCGTCACGACGCGATTGTGATCGGAGGCGGGCTGAACGGCCTGACGGCGGCCGCTTGCCTTGCACGCGCCGGCGCGAGCGTTCTCGTCCTCGATCGCAACTCGGCGCTTGGCGGCGCGGCGGCCTGTGGAGAGGTCGCGCCGGGCTTTCGCGTCGCGCGATACGGCCTCGGCCTTGCGGCGATGCCCCAGCGTCTCGTGACCGGGCTCGAACTCCACAAGCACGGGCTCCGCTTCCGACGCCTCGATGCAGGCGTCACATTGCTTCCCGATGGACGCCATCACGCAAGCTACCGCGACGGCATCATCCACCGCCGCGAGCTTCAGCGCTTCTCCGCGAAGGACGCAGACGCCTGGACACGCTTCCGCCGCGACATACTCGCAGCCGTGCGCAAGCTCCGCCCGGTGCTGGAAAAGCCCATGCGCGATCCTTCGCGCCGTTCGCTTGCGACCTATCGCTGGCTGCGCGAGCTTGCCGACCGCTTCGCGTCTATCGACACGCAGGAATTACACGAGCTGACCCGCATCTGGACGCTGTCCTGCGCGGAATTTCTGGATGGATATTTCGAGTCCGGGGTGGTGAAGGCGCGGCTCGCATCCTCCGCGCTGGGGGGATCGACGCTCGGACCATTTTCGCCGACGGGCGCGCGCTTTCTGATCGCGCCCTTCATGGAGGAGCATGAGGGGGTTTCCGGCGGCGTGCCTGCGGCCCTGCTTCCCATCGGCGGCCCTGAAGCGATAGCCGGAGCGCTTGTCTCCGTCATCCTGGCGCATGGCGGTCAGGTGCGCCGTGAGGCCGAGGTGACGGATGTGCTGATGCGTGATACGCGCGCGCGGGGCGTGGTGCTGGCGAATGGCGAGGAAATTCACGCGCGGGCGATCATCTCCGACCTCGATCTCAAGCGCAGCTTCCTCACGCTCTTTCCCTGGAAGGCGCTGCCCGATGGCTTCGTCGAAAAGATCGGCCGTTTCCGCATGCGCGGCGTGACCGCGAAGGTGAACCTTGCCCTCGATGCCGCACCCGAGTTCCCTGCCGTTCCGGCCGGATGCCCGGCGCTTGCCGGCGGCATCCGGCTTGGCCAGACGATGGAGGAAATGGAAGCTGCCTTCGAGGACTGGAGGGATGGAATTCCGCCTTCCGCGCCCATCATCGACACGCTCGTACCGTCGCTTGCCGATCCGTCGCTTGCGCCGTCTGGCAAGCATGTGATGTCGGTTGCCGTCCATTACGTGCCGGAGACGTTGCATGACGGTCCGTGGACAGAGGAGCGCAAGGCGGCGCTCACCGACCTCGTCATCGCGCGGCTTTCCGAACAGAGCCCGGGGCTTGCGGAGCGCATCCACGCGGTCGAAACGCTCGTGCCGCCCGATATCGAAAACGACATCGGCCTCACCTCCGGCGACCTCAATCAGGGCGAACTCACGCTCGACCAGCTCTTCTTCAATCGGCCGATGGCGGGCATTTCGGGCTATGCCACTCCGATCCGCGATTTCTACCTTTGTTCGGCGAGCGCCCATCCGGGGCCATTGGCATTGGGCGGCGCCGGCGCCAATGCGGCTGCGATTGTCGCGGCCTCTCTCGGAAAGAGGGGAGGCTAGGCGATGGCGGAAAAGTTCGACGCGATCGTGATCGGCGGCGGCCATAACGGCCTCGTCGCCGCGGCCTATCTTGCCCGGGCACGCCGCCGCGTTCTCCTGCTCGAAGCCTCGGAAGCGCTTGGTGGCGCGCTGGCGACGAGCGAGATTTCACCGGACTATCTCGTTTCGACGGCTGCCCATCTCATCGAGGCGATGCCGCGCCGGATCGAGAAGGATCTGAAACTGGCAAAGCACGGGCTGCGGTTTCCGGCGCGAGTGCTGCCGACCATCCTGCTTGCGCGCGACCGGCGTCATCTGCGCATGACGGCGCGCCGCCACGACCGTATCGCGCTTCGCGAGTGGTATGGGGACGACGCGGCGGCTCATGCGGCCTTGATGAAGCGCATCGGGTCCTATGCGAAAGCGCTGGCGCCGCTGCTGGGGCAAGCGGCACCGCTTTCCGGCGGCGCGCAGACTGCACGTCGTGTGCTTCGCCGCCTCTTTCGGCAAGCCTATGGTTTCGGAAGCGGCTCGTTCGAGGCACTTCTCCATGAGCTTCCGGGCAGCATAGGCGATCTTGCGGAACAGACCTTCGAGACGGAGGCGCTGAAGGCGCTGGTCGCGTTCGAGGCGGTGCGCGGCACGGCGGAAGGGCCGTTCTCGCCGGGCACTGTGTTCAGTCTCATCTATCGTCAGGCGATGCGACAAGGCGCGCTCGGTCCATCCGTTCCGCTGGGCGGTGTCGGCGGCCTCGTTGGTGCGCTCGCCGCTTCCGCCCAAAGCCTCGGCGTTACCATCCGCGTATCGTCGCCGGTCGCGCATATTCGCGTCGAGAACGGCGCAGTCCGGGGTGTCGAGTTGCTGGGCGGCGAATTCGTCGAGGCGCCGATCGTGCTTTCGAGCGCCGATCCCCGCCACACCATGCTCGATCTCCTCGGCGCGCAATATTGCGATGCGGGGCTCGCCTCGCAGGTCGCGCGCATCGGCATGCGCGGCGCGACGGCAAAGCTCAATCTCGCGCTGGACGGGTTGCCTACGATCCAGGGCCTCGAGCCTGCGGAATATGGAGCGCGGCTGCTCGCGCTGCCGTCGCTCGCCGAACTCGATCAGGGATATGTGAGCTTCAAGCGCGGCGAGGTCGCCTTCGAGCCGCCGATGGAGGTAACGCTGCCGAGCGTCAACGATGCCTCGCTTGCGCCGCCCGGGCAGCATGTCATGTCGATCCTCGTACAATATGTGCCTTATGAAGTCCGGGACGGCTGGGCCGGGCAGCGCGACCGGCTGCTCGGGCGTATCATCGACACTCTGTCGGTCCATGCCCCCGATCTCAGGCAGCGCATCGTTGCGGGCGAGCTTCTGCTGCCGGCCGATATAGAAAGGAAGTTCGGTCTTCCGGGCGGTGGCTGGAACCATGGCGAGATGCGGCCCGACCAGCTTCTGATGTTCCGCCCCACGCCGGGGCTCGCAGGCATGCGCACGCCGCTCAAGGGGCTTTATCTCTGTGGCGCGGGGGCGCATCCGGGCGGCGGCATATCGGGCGTTCCGGGCCGCCTCGCGGCCGGGCTCGCCATCGCGGATGAGGCACGAAGATGAGCGACGATGCCGGGTTTTTCCCGCCGCAAGGCGCAGGCGATATGCCGGAGGAGGGCGCGCGCCCGGACCTCGCGGCGCTCGACGAGACGGCAAAGGCCGATCCAGCGCTTTTCGAGCGCCAATCGGAGGAGGACGTCTTCGCGCGCCGTGTGCTGACGACCGCTCTCCATCTCGAGGTCGCCGAGGCAAGCCGGACCAATCTCTGGACGGAATGGAACGGCTATACGACAGCCGACGTGCTGACGAACATCGAGGATGAATATGCGGCGCTGCGCCATGCGGCGGCTCTGAGCGACATCTCGCCCCTCGTCAAATATCGCATCAGCGGCCCCGATGCCTTGCGCTATCTCATTCGGCTTGTCGCCGGGCACGCGCGCGACCTCGCGATCGACCATGCGGCCCATGTCGTCTTTTGCGAGGATCGCGGCTTTGTCGTCGGCGACGGGCTTCTCTTCCGCCTTGGCGAGAGCGAATATCGTCTTGTCACGGAGGAACACAATCTGGACTGGCTTCTTGAAAGCGCCAGAGGCTTCAGCGTCAGTGTCGAGGATGTGAGCCCCACGCTTGCCGCCCTGAGCCTTCAGGGCCCGCTCTCGACGCGTATCCTGCGGGATGCGGGCTTTGCGGGCATCGAGAGCCTTGCACCCAATACCGCCTGCTGGTTCGACGTGGATGGAATGCCCGTCTATGTCAGCCGGACGGGCGTTTCCGGCGATCTTGGATATGAATTCTGGATCGACCCCGACGATGCGCCCGCGCTCTGGATCAAACTCCTTGCCCGCAGCGCGGGGACAGGGCTCGGCATTGGCGGCTTCGCCTTGCGGGAACTCGCCCGCACGGAGGCGGGGATAGCGCGGGCCGGGCGCGACTATCTCGGGGCATTCGCCGCCCCCGATGCGGCTTCCTGCTCCACGCCGTTCGAGCTTGGGCTTGCCGCGCTTGTCGATCTCGATGCGGAGCACTTCACCGGGCGCGATGCCTTGCGCCGCGCGAAGGCGCAGTCGCCGCGCCACCTTCTCTCAAGCGTCCTGGTCGATCACCCGGCGCCCTTGCGTTTCTCGGCCATCCGTGTCGGTGGCAACATAGAGGGCGTTGTGACGAGCACAGGCTTCTCGCCCTGGCTCGGGGCGAATGTCGCGCTCGCCATTCTCAAGCCGGGGGCTGTGGCGAAGGGGGCGGCGCTCCATGTCGAGGTCGAGGTGAGAGAGGGGCTTTCCCTGCGCAGCCTCCGCGTACCAGCCCGGCTTCTGCTCGAGCCGGCCCTTGCCCTGCCGGCACGCCTCATGACGCCCGCGCCGACCGATGCCGACTGCGAGGAGGGCATAGACCCGAGGTTCCGGTAAATTGCGATCCCGGCGACGGAATGGCTTAGCCCGCGCGTTCGATCTTTCAGGTGACAGGCAAGCGCTCCGGCCGGACTTCCCCCTTCGGCCCGCATTTCCTGTCGCTTGTCCCCGGGAGTGCGGGCCGGGCCATAAGGTCCGCCGCATTTCCGGCCATCAATTTCGGAGGTCGGGAATGCGCGGATACAAGCTTGAGCTTTTGGCTGGCGCGCTGGCGATCGCGCTCGGCTTCATGCTGCCGGTCCATCCGCAGGCGAAGGCCGCCGGTCTTGCGTCATCGGCGCATGCGGATGCTTCTGCCTCAAATCAAGAGTAGATTGGATGCATCGCGCCGCAGCCGGAATGGCCGGATGCAGCGCGTATCCAGATTGATGCAGGGGGTGCGCCGGTTTGATCGAGGCGTCGGATGATGAGCTGGTTTCGCGTGTGGCATCGGGAGATGAAGCGGCTTGCCGTATTCTGATCGACCGCCATTTTGCGCGTACCCTCTCCCTCGCGAGGCGCATGCTCGGAAACCAGCATGACGCCGAAGAGGTGGCGCAGGAGGTCTTTCTCCGCGTCTGGACCCATGCCGAGCGCTGGGAGCCGGGCAGGGCGCAGTTCAGAACCTGGCTGCATCGCGTGGCGACGAATCTCTGCCTCGACCGTTTGAGGCGGCGGGGCACGGAGGATCTGGATTCGATCCCCGATACCGCTAGCGAGGAGCCGAGCCCGCATGAGCAGCTTGAGAGCCGCCAGCTTGCACAACGGGTCGACACGGCCTTGCAGGCGCTTCCGGCGAGGCAGCGCGCGGCTGTGACGCTGACCCATTTTCAAGGGTTCTCGAATATCGAGGCGGCGGAAATTCTGGGAGTGACGGTTGAGGCCGTGGAATCCCTGCTCGGACGGGCGCGGCGGCAGCTTCGGGTTGCGCTCGCGACGGAACGCGACGAGTGGTTACGTAAAACGGGTGTCGGTGCCCAAAGGGCGAGGCATGAGTAAGGCGATGGCGAAGACTGGCATGACAATGGGAAGGCTGACAGAGCTGCTCGCCGCCTATGGCGCGGACCCGAGGCGCTGGCCCGCGGATGAGCGGCCGGCGGCGGAGGCCATGCTTGCGGCGTCGGCCGATGCCCGTGCCCTTGCCGAAAGGGAACGCGAACTCGACCTGATGCTCGACGCGGCCCCGGATGCCGAGGTTCCGGCGGCGCTGATCGAGCGGCTGGTCGCGGCGCGCCCCCGGCCCATGGCTGCCGGACCTATGGCTGCC
>NZ_DAOKYX010000005.1:81509-87510 GCF_035325945.1 Parvibaculum sp. | reverse complement strand
TCTATGCGGAAAAGACGATTGCCACGTCGACCACCGGCGACCCGCTCGTCTCGCTGGCGCTTGCAGACAATGAATATCCCGAGGAGTGGAGGCCATGAGCGACCCCATCGCCACGGGCGCCGGCCTGGCGCCGAAGCAGCCGCGCCGCTGGACGGGGCCTGCGCTTCTGGCCTCGCTTGTGGTCAATCTCTTTCTGATCGGGCTCATCGGCGCGAGCCTCTTCTTTCTGCCGCGCTCGCCGGCGAAAGGCGAGCTCAGTGCCGTGCCATCCTCTTTCTTCCGTACCCTGCACAAGGATATGAGAGAGCTTTCGGCGGCCGACAAGGCGGCCCTGCGCGAGGTCATGCGAAGCCGGTTTCCGGCGATCCGCCCCGATTTCGTGAGGATCGAAACCGCGCGCAAGGAACTTGCGGAAGCACTCGCCTCAAATCCCTTCGATGCCGAGAAGGTCGGCGCCGCCTTCGACAGGGTCGATGCCGCGCAGTCCGACATGATGCATGCGACGCGCGATGCCTTGATTCAGGGATTCGCCAGCCTTGAGCCCGCGCAGCGGGCGCGCATTGCCGAGGCGATGCGGGCGCAGGCTGAACGGCGCCTTCAGAGAAAGTTGCGGGTCAAATCCGACAGCGCGCCCGGACAGGTGCAGGAAGAGCGCGCGCCCTCGGCTTCGCAGTAACGGACGCGCGCCCCCGATTGTGAGAAAATGGCCGGCAGGGATCGTAACGATCGGCTGGTTTCATGACCTGGTATCACAAGAGCATGTACGACGCGGGCAGGCCCGCGGGAAGTTTCTGGGAGGATGACGCGCCGCCTCTGGCGGATGGCGTCGATCTCGGCCCCATCTCGGGCGAAACGCGCTGCGATGTGGCAATTGTGGGCGGCGGCTATACGGGCCTTTCGGCGGCGCTGCATCTCGCCCGCGATCATCACGTCGATGTCTGCCTGCTGGAGGCCGGCCCTCTCGGCTGGGGCGCGTCGGGACGCAATGGCGGCTTCTGTACCCTGCCGCCGAGCGGGCTCTCTCTCGAACAACTCATTCATCGTTATGGCGAGGAGGAGGCGCGGCGCTTCATCGGCTCGCAGGTGGAGGCCGTCGAGCTTGTGCGCAACCTCGCCCGCGACGAGGCGATCGACATCCGCCCGCAGGGCGACGGCACGCTGCTTGTGGCTCACATGCCGTCGCGTTTCGAGGGGCTGAAAGAAGAAGCAGCGCTTCTCGGCGGCAAGTTCGGCCTGCCTGTTCGCGTGATGAGCAGGGAGGAGGTGGCGGAAACCGATTACGACTCGACCGAGCAATTCGGCGCGCTGCTGAACGGCCTTGCATTCGGGTTGCATCCGCTGCGCTTCGCGCGCGGATTGGCGGAAGCGGCGGCAAGGCGGGGCGCACGGCTTCACGGCCATTCGCATGTCGATCGCTGGGAGCGGAGCGGGGCGGAGCATTGCCTCGTGACGCAAGGTGGCACGGTCCGTGCCCGTCGCGTCATTCTGGCGACTAACGGTTTCACGCGAGATGAATTCGGGTCCGGTCTGGCCGCACGGCTGATGCCCGTTCTATCCAACATCATCGTCACCCGTCCGTTGACGGAGGATGAGCTTGCCGCGCAGGGCTGGAAGACGGAGCGCCCCTGCAGCAATACGCGCCGTCTCCTCTTTTATTATCGCCTGCTGCCGGACAGGCGCTTTCTCTTCGGCGCGCGTGGCGATCTCACCGGCAAGCCCGAGGACGGCCTGCGCATGCGTCGCTTCATGGAACGACGTCTGGGCGAGGTTTTCACCTCATGGGCGCATGTCCCAACAACCCATTATTGGCGCGGTTTTGTCTGTATGACCGCGCGGATGACACCCGCAATCGGGGAAATTCCCGATATGCCGGGCATTTATTTTGCGCTCGCCTATCACGGAGATGGCGTTTCCGCGGCTCCATGGGCTGGCAAGACCCTCGCGCAACTTATTGTCGGGAAAGGCGCTTTCCATGATTTACCAGCGCCGTTCCGTGACCTTCCGCCGCGCATCCCCTTTCCCTCTCTGCGGCGCTGGTATCTTGGGGCAGCTCTCGGCTACTATCACCTCAGGGACAAACAGCAATCAGGTTGATGATGAGCGAGCGCGAAAAACCGCGTGACGACGGGCGTGCGACTTTGGCCGAGTTCAAGGCGTTTCTCGCCGAACACGGCGATATCGACTATCTCGATGCCGTCTTTGTCGATATGTGCGGCACGGTGCGTGGCAAGCGCTTTCCGATCGAGGAAGCGGAGAAGGTTTTCACCTCCGGCGTGCATATGCCGAAATCCCTCTATTTCTTCGACGTGACCGGCGTCAACGAAGACATTCTCGGCATGGGCTTCTCCGACGGCGACCCGGACGGACAGGCTTTTCCGATTTCGGGCAGCATCGTCCCCGTGCCCTGGGCTTCGATGAAGCAGGCTCAGGTCATGATGAGCATGCAGGACGATGACGGCCCGCTCGCGCTCGAGCCGCGTGTGGTGCTCGCCAATGTGGCGGCGCGCCTTGCCGAGCTTGGCCTTCATGCCGTCACAGCCTGCGAGTTCGAGTTCTATGTGCTCGATCGCGATCGCGACAAGCGGGGGCTGCCGCAGCCGCCCATCAATCCGGCGACTGGCCAGCGCGAGACCGCGAACGAGGTCTATGGCATCACCGAACTCGATGGTTTCATGTCGCTGCTCAAGGACATCGACGACGCGGCGGCGGCGCAGGGCGTGCCTGCTTCCGGCGCGACGGCAGAGTTCGCGCCCGGTCAATACGAGATCAACCTCAATCACGAAGCCGATGTCGTGCGGGCCGGCGACCACGCCGTCATGCTCCGCCATCTGATCGGCGCCATCGCGCGCAAGCACAATTTCATTGCGAGCTTCATGGCGAAGCCCTTTGTCGGGCAGGCGGGCAACGGCCTGCATGTGCATTGCTCCGTGCTCGACGAGAAGGGCCGCAATATTTTCGACGACGGGTCGGATGAGGGCAGCGTCAAGCTGCGCCATGCGATCGGCGGTCTGCAGGCGACGCTCGGCGAGGCGATGCCTTTCTTCGCGCCCAACCTCAATTCCTATCGCCGCTTCGAGCCCAATCTCTTCGTGCCGGTGAACCGCGCATGGGGATACAACAACCGCTCGGTCGCCTTCCGCGTGCCGGCGGGCGCGCCTTCGGCGCAGCGCATCGAGCATCGCGTTTCGGGCGCCGACGCCAATCCCTATCTCGTGCTGGCGGCGATCCTGGCGGGCATCCATTACGGCATCGTCAATGAGATCGATCCGGGCCCTGCCGCGGAAGGCAATGCCTGCGACGTGGTGGATGAGGGCATTCCCTTCTACCTGCCGAGCGCGCTGAAGCGCCTGCGCAATTCGAGCATCATGCGCGAATATTTCGGCGATCAGTATGTCGACGTTTACGCCGAAACGAAGATGCTCGAATTCGACAAGTTCCAGCGCGCGATCTCGCCGCTGGAATACGATTGGTATCTCTGACGGAGGATCAGAGCGGCAGGGTGAAGGTCACGCGCGTGCCGACGCCTTCGGTGCTCTCGATCGTGAGAGTGCCGCCATGAAGCTCCACAAGCGAGCGCGAGAGCGCGAGGCCAAGGCCCGTGCCCTTGTGCCGCTTGGAGTGCTGGCTTTCCACCTGCTCGAAGGGGCGGCCGATTTTCGGCAGCGCATGGGCAGGGATGCCGATGCCTGAATCCTCGACTGCGAGAGCGATGTAGCTTTCATCCGCTCCGCCCCGGACGCGGATCGTACCGCCCGCGGGCGTGAACTTGATCGCGTTCGACAGGAGATTGAGCAGCACCTGCTTGATCGCCCGCTTGTCGGCCTCGACCTGTGGCAGCTCGCCGACCTCGTTCAGCACTTTCACGGAGGCGATTTCGGCGCGGCCGGATACCAGCCGGAGCGATTCCTCGATCACCGTCGAAAGATCGGTCGCCTGCTTTTCGAGTGTCATGCGCCCGGCCTCGATCTTCGACATGTCGAGAATGTCGTTGATGAGTTCGAGAAGATGCTGGCCGCTCGAACGTATGTCGTGCGCGTATTCCTGATATTTGGGCGAACCGAGGGGGCCGAAAAGGCCAGTCTCCATCATCTCCGAAAACCCGATGATGGCATTGAGCGGCGTGCGCAACTCGTGGCTCATATTGGCGAGGAATTCGGACTTCGAGCGGTTGGCCGATTCCGCGCGGGTCTTTTCGGCGGCGTATTTCTCCGCGAGATCGACGAGCTGGCGCGCCTGATGCTGCAGCTTGAGGCGCGAGGCTTCGAGATCGCGCACGGTCTTTTCAAGCGCGGACTTGTTCTGCGTCAGCGCCGATTCCTGAACCTTGATGGGTGTGATGTCGGTGCCGACGTTCACATGGCCGCCGCTATTGGTCGGCCGCTCGCTGATCTGGAGCCAGCGGCCCGATGGAAGCCTGATCTCCCAGACGCTCTCCTCGATGCCGCCCGCGCGCGGCCAGTCCGAACCGATGCCCGCATCCGCCATCACCTGTTCAAGCGTCGTGCCCGGCGCGATCCGGTCGACGGGAAGGTGCAGGAATTCGGCGAATTTGCTGTTGGCTGTCACGAGACGGTTGTCGTGATCCCAGAGCGCGAATGCCTCTCCGATGCTTTCGATCGCGTCGACCAGCCGGTCGGTCGCTTCATGCTCGCGCGCCTCGGCGAGCTTCTGTTCGGTGATGTCGATGGTGATGCCGACGAGCCGCTCGCCCGCCATGCGCCCGCCGCCCCAGACCTGCCCCTTGGCATTGACCCAGACCCAGCTTCCATCGGCATGGCGCAGACGGAAAACCGTGTCGTAGGAGCGCGAGGCGCGCGAGGCCGCACCGATGATCTCGTCGATCGCATGCGCGTCATCGGGATGGGCGAGGGATTTGATCTCGGCCGGCGATAGCCGCTTGGAGGGCTGGCGCAGGCCCAGCATGTCGAACATGGCCGACGACCAGTAGACCCGGTTGGCCGTCAGATCCCAGTCCCAGATGCCGCAGCGCGCGCCCGCAAAGGCCATGTCGAAGCGAAGCTGGTTTTCGACGAGAGCCGCCTCCGCCTCGAGCTTGCGCTCGCGCATCCGCACCATGCCATAGGCAAGAGCAACGAAGCCCGGAGCCAGCAGCCCGGCAAAGGCGAGGCCGCGCGAAAATCCGTCCTGGAGATAAAGGGCTGTGCCGATGCCGGCCAGCGCCGCGCCGGAAAGCACCACGGCGGTGCGCATCATGACGCTCATGGGCAGGGAGGGGCGCCTCTGTGCCGCTCGCTGCTGCCAGGCTGGATACTCCGCTCTCGTGCTCGCATCGGACATACTCTCTTGTACCACCTCGTGCGAAGCGCCATTGGCTGCCCGCCTCCCGGCATGCCGGGGGTCGAGAGGCCCCGGAATAGGCCGTCTTCCGCTGCGCTCCGCTCCCACCCCGAACGAATCGCCTGATGAAATCCGATGATTCTGGCCCGTCCGCCCATTGTCCAGTGGCGGCAGGTCGCTTTTCGCGGAGCGATGCATTTGGGACTCACCGGGCAGGCTCATGCGCCTTCACTTTCCGCTCTCTGGTTCCAGTCATCGTCGCTCAGGCAAGCGTTTTTGTCGCGATCTCGAAGACGTCACGCGAGATGCCTTCCGTCCCGGCGATGCGCTGAAGCTGCCGCGACATGAGCTTGCGCCGTCCCGGTTCGAGCTGCCGCCAGCTCTTGAATGCGCCCAGAAGCCGCGCGGCAACCTGCGGATTGAGCGGATCGAGCTCCAGAACCTTGTCCGCGACAAGAGCATAACCTGCTCCGTCGGCGGCATGGAAGCGAAGCTGGTTGGCAGTGGCGAAGCTGCCGATGAGCGCGCGTACCTTATTGGGATTCCGTATGGTAAACGCCGGGTGCTCGATGAGCCGCCTGACCTCGTCGAGAGTGCCGGGAAGCGAGGACATCGCCTGAATGGCGAGCCATTTGTCCATGACGAGGTGATCGCCCTTCCATTGCCCGTAGAAGCGGTCGAGCGCCTCGACGCGCTCGGGGCA
>NZ_DAOKYX010000005.1:77200-81409 GCF_035325945.1 Parvibaculum sp. | reverse complement strand
CGCAGCGCTTCACGCGCTTCATGGATCGCGTCCACATCGACATCCTTGCCGATAAGCTGCGCGATGGTCTGCTCGCCGGGCAGCGTGATCATCTGTGCCGCGAAATCGGGGTCGATCTTCTTGTCGGCGAGAACGCTCGAAACCATCTCCGCGAAGGCGACGCCGCGACGCCTCCGGCCGCCGGTCCTGACAGCCTCGACCATCGAGATGAGAAGCCCGCTCGAATAACGCTGCGCAGCCTCCCAGCGATTGAAGGGATCGCTGTCATGGGCCATGAGGAAGACCCAGTCGCGCTCCTTCAGATTTGCCGTCAGCGTCACCGGCGCCGTGAAGTCGCGGAGCAGGGACGGCACGGGCTTTTCCGTCACATTGCGGAAACGGAAGCTCTGCGTTCTCTCGGTTAGGGAGAGCACGCGCGTTCTGCCACCGGGTTTCTCCTCGCCTTCGAGTTGCAGCGGCATGTCCTTGCCGTCGGGCCCCACAAGACCGACCGCGATGGGAATGTGATAGGCGTCCTTGATGGCCTGTCCGGGCGTCGCCGCGCAAACCTGCGTCATCTTCAGGGTGTAGGCTTCGCGCGCCGCGTCATAGCGGCCGGTCACGAGCACTTCCGGCGTTCCCGATTGCGAATACCAGCGCCTGAACTGCGCAAGGTCGAGCCCGGCGCCGTCGCTGATCGCGTCGAGGAAATCCTCCACCGTCGCCGCGTGGCCGTCATGGCGCTCGAAATAGAGATCCATACCCTTGCGAAAGCGCTTCGGCCCCGCAAGCGTGTGGATCATCCGGCAAAGCTCGGCGCCCTTTTCGTAGACGGTCGCCGTGTAGAAATTGTTGATCTCGATATAGCTTTCCGGCCGCACGGGATGCGCGAGGGGGCCCTGATCCTCCGGGAACTGATGGCTGCGGAGAAGCCGCACATCGGCAATGCGCTTGACGGGCCGCGAGCGCATGTCGCTCGTGAACTCCTGATCGCGGAAGACCGTGAGCCCCTCTTTCAGGCAGAGCTGGAACCAGTCGCGGCAGGTGATGCGGTTTCCGGTCCAGTTGTGGAAATATTCATGGGCGATGATCGCCTCGATCGCGGCATAGTCCGCATCCGTGGCGGTGTCGGGGCGGGCGAGAACGTACTTGTCGTTGAAGATGTTGAGGCCCTTGTTCTCCATCGCCCCCATGTTGAAGGCGCTGACCGCCACGATCATGAAGATGTCGAGATCATATTCGCGGCCGAACACCTCCTCGTCCCAGCGCATGGCGCGTTTCAGCGCTTCCATCGCATAGGCGCAGCGGTCCTCGTTGCCGCGCTCGACGAAGATCCTGAGCATCACCTCGCGGCCCGAGGCGGTGACGAACTTGTCCTCGACATGGGCGAGATCGCCCGCCACGAGCGCGAAGAGATAGGCGGGCTTGGGGAAGGGGTCGTGCCATTCGGCGAAGTGCTTGCCGCCCTTGAGACGTCCCGATTTGACGAGATTGCCGTTCGAGAGAAGAACCGGCAGCGCCTTCTCGTCCGCCACGATGCGCGTTCGGAAGACGGCCATCACGTCGGGCCGGTCGAGATAGTAGGTGATGCGGCGGAAGCCCTGGGCCTCGCACTGCGTGCAATAGATGCCGTTGGAAAGATAGAGGCCGGTAAGCGCCGTATTGGCCTCGGGCCCGCAGGTCGTCACGGTTTCGAGCGTGAAGGCATCGGGCGCCTCGGAGATCGTCAGATGCTCGCCGTCCACCTGATAGGCGTTTCCGCTCAGCGTCTCGCCATCGATGCGGACCTCGTGCAGCGCGAGCTTCTGTCCGTCGAGCACGAGCGGGGCCTTTGGCGTCTTCGAATCCGGGTTGCGGCGCATTTTGAGCCGCGCGTGAACCCGTGTCTCAGCCGGATCGAGCTCGACCTCGAGCGTCACTTCGTCGATCAGAAAGGCGGGGGGTGCATAGTCCTGAAGGCGGACGGCGCGCGGTTCTTCGGTTCGCATGGCGGCGCTCAACATTCGGCCACGGGGCCGGAGCCGCGCAGCGAGAGTAACTTAACAAAGTCTAGAACATTAAGCGCTTGATAGGGCGAAATTTCGGCGGAAGCAAACGGGGGCTTGCAAGGCCCGGTCAGGGCGGAAATCCGGTCAATGCCGGGACTTGACCGGACCGGTCGCCTCTTTTCTATTCCTCCGCATGGACGCCGTTTCGGACGGCAAACCGGAGAGACAGTCCCTTGCCCCATATTCGCCCCGTCCAGCCGGCCGACATCGACGCGCTATACGAGATCGCACTTCTGACCGGCGCGAGCGGCAAGGACGCCACTCATCTTTACAAGGACGGCCGGCTCGTCGGGCATATCTGGGCGGCGCCATACGCGCAGCTGGAGCCCGAAAGCGCGTTCGTTGCGGTGGATGACCAAGGCGTTGCGGGTTACATCGTCGGAACGGTCGATACGCCCGCCTTCGACCTGAAGCTCGAAGCGGAGTGGTGGCCGGGGCTGCGTCCCCAATATGCCGACCCGTCGCCGGAGCGGGCCGCGGAATGGAACGCCGACGAGATCGCGGCCTTCATCATCCACCATCCGAGGCGGACGCCGCGCGCCATCATCGAGCGCTATCCCTCGCATCTCCATATCAATCTTCTGCCGCGCCTTCAGGGGCAGGGGATGGGGGCGAAGCTGATGACCCGCTGGCTCGACACGATGCGGGGTGCCGGTTCGCGTGGCGTGCATCTCGGCGTGAGCCCGGTCAATGATCGCGCGCTCGGCTTCTATCGGGCCTATGGATTTGAGGAATTGCCGCGCGAAAACCCGCGCCCGCACGATCCGGTCTGGTTCGCCATGGCGTTATGACGCGCCGGCTTCTCCTCGCCTTCTCAACGCGGCTTGACAGCGGTGCCTTGCGGCAGGAGCCTTGCCGGATCAATGATCGGCGTGGGGGCCCCGTCTTTCCGGTATGAGGAGAGTTTCGCATGGCCATCGAACGCAAAGTCGCCGTTCTCGTCGGCAGCCTCCGCAAGGAATCCTACAATCGCAAGATGGCGCATGCGCTGGCTAAGCTTGCGCCCAAAACGCTCAGGCCCGGCATCGTCGAGATCGCCGCGCTGACCCTCTACAATGAGGACGAGGATGAGCATCCGCCCGCCGTCTGGGTCGAATTTCGCGAGCGGATCCGCGCGGCTGATGCCGTGCTCTTCGTCACGCCGGAATATAACCGCTCGGTCCCGGGCGTCCTCAAAAACGCGATCGATGTCGGCTCGCGGCCATATGGGAAAAGCGCCTGGGCCGGAAAGCCCGGGGCCGTGGTCAGCGTGTCGCCCGGCGCCATTGGCGGCTTCGGCGCCAATCATCATTTGCGCCAGTCGCTCGTCTTTCTCGACGTGCCCGTCATGCAGCGGCCCGAAGCCTATATCGGCAATGCGGCCTCGCTCTTCGACAAGGAGGGACATCTGACGAACGACGCGACGCGCGATTTTCTGACGAAATTCATGGGGAGCTTCGCGACCTGGATCGAGGCTAACGCGAAGGCTTGAAGCGGCGCCGCCGCGGCGGTTCTAGGACGGCGCGTTGTTCTTCGTCTGCTCCATCACGGTATGCGCGTCGCGCGCCAGTACCAGCAGCTCTTCTGGGAGGTTCTCGGGGTTCGATTGCGCATATTCGATGAGCCGGCGCAGCAGCACCATGAATTTGGGCGAGGCCGCCATGATCCGCGCCTGAAGCTCGATGCGGTCGGGCGAAAGGTCGTATTCGACGCCCGGCACGCGCCAGCCACCGCCTTCCTTCGTGCTGCCGGTGACGATGACGGGATAGGTGCCGGGAACAGGATGGCCGGCGCATTCCTCCACCGAACGCCACTTGTTGGCGGCGCGCACCACGCGCCACTCTTCCATGGCAGGGTCGATCTCGGTCAGTTCCGCCGATTGCTCGGTCTGAAGTTCCTCAGCGTGGAAATCCCGCCCGAGCCCGACGTCGTAGAAGACGCGCAGCGGCTCATCCACATCCTTCACCCAATGGGGAACCACGCGCTCGATAACGGCCCATGTACCGACGGGTCTGACATAGACGCGCTGGTTCTTGTGGAACTGTGCCTTCGCCATGAATGGATATCCGGCAGGGGTGGAAATGCGCACACTCAGTATGTCGGCGGCCGGTTATCGGGAGATTAATCCCCGAATCCTCCATGCAAGGCGGCCCACGCAAGCCGATGACCGGGTGGACGTTCAAGCGGACGCCCAAGCGGACGC
>NZ_DAOKYX010000005.1:58713-77100 GCF_035325945.1 Parvibaculum sp. | reverse complement strand
GGCCCACGCAAGCCGATGACCGGGTGGACGTTCAAGCGGACGCCCAAGCGGACGCAACGTCAACGGCTAAGCCCTTTTCAGAGCGTGAAATTGCAGGAACAATGCGCGCCAAGCGGATGGGCGCCCGTGTCATGCGGCGTCGGTCCAACTGCGGATTTCGGCCGTATCCAATGGAGGCACGGCTGATGGGCGACAGCTTCGAGCCGTTGCCGATCGGCCGGCCGGATATGTGCCGCACAACAAGGGAGCCGGGAGGCGCATGAATTTCGATTTCTCCGATGACCAGAAGCTGCTCAAGGAGCAGGTTCGCAAGTTTCTGACCGACAAGTGCCCTTACTCCGTTCCTCGCCGCATTCTCGACAGCGACGAGCCCTATGCGAAAGAGGTGTGGCAGGGTCTTGTCGATATGGGTCTCACCGGCACGGCGATCCCCGAAGCCTATGGCGGCCTCGGCCTCGGCGCGCTCGAGCTTTGCGTGATCGCGGAGGAACTTGGCCGCGCCGTGGCGCCCGTTCCCTTCTCCTCCTCGGTCTATCTCGCTTCCGAGGCGATCAAGCTCTTCGGCACCGAGCAGCAGAAGCAGAACTGGCTGCCGAAGCTCGCCAGCGGCGAGATCATCGGCACGCTCGCACTCTCGGAAGGCCTTCATGCCGCGAGCCCGCGCAATATCGAGACGGCGTTTGCCGGCGGCAAGGTGAATGGCGAGAAGGTGCCCGTCGCCGATGGCGGCATTGCCGACATCGCCGTGGTGGTCGTCAATTCCGGCGGCACGGGCGAGCAGGCGATCTCGCTTGCGATCGTGGACCTCCGGGGGGCGGGCGTCTCACGCGAGGATGTGCGCACCATCGACCCGACCCGGAAGCATGCGCGCCTGACCTTCAAGGATGCGGCCGCTGAACTGATGGGGCCCGCGGGGCAGGGCTGGTCGCAGCTTCAGCGCATTCTCGACGGCGCGGCCGTGCTCTTCGCCTTCGAGCAGGTGGGCGGAACGGAAGCGGCGCTCGAAATGGCACGCGACTATTCGCTCGAGCGCTATGCCTTCGGCCGCCAGATCGGCTCCTACCAGGCGATCAAGCACAAGCTCGCCGACATCTATGTGAAGAAGGAACTGGCGAAGTCGAACGCCTATTTCGGCGCGATGATGCTCAACGATGAAGGCTCGGAGCTGCCGGAAGCGGCGGCCGCGTCGCGCATCGCGGGCAGCGAGGGTTATGTCTTCGCCGCGCAGGAGAGCCTGCAGACCCATGGCGGTATCGGCTACACCTGGGAAGCGAACACGCAGTTCCACTACCGCCGCGCGAAGCTCCTTGCGCTCGCGCTCGGCGCGCCGATCCAGTGGAAGGAAAAGCTCGTCGCGCGTCTCGAAGCCAAGAACGCCGCCTGACGCATCGCCAGAGACGCATAGACATTCGAAGATCGGAACAGAACCATGGATTTCAACGATACTCCGGAAGAAGCAGCCTACCGCGCCGAGGTGCGTGCCTGGCTCGACAAGAACGCCATCCGCAAGGCCGATGCGAAGGACCTGCCGCTGCCCAAGACCCTCGATGAGGTGCTGAAGCAGTCGAAGGCATGGCAGGCGAAGAAGGCGGAAGCTGGCTTTGCCTGCATCACCTGGCCGAAAGAGTGGGGGGGCGGCGGCGGCACGCCGATCCAGAACGTCATCTACAGCCAGGAAGAAGCGAACTACGCGGTGCCGGGCGGCATCTTCGCCATCGGCCTCGGCATGTGCATCCCGACCCTGATGACCTGGGGCCCCGAGGACGCGAAGAAGCGCTATGTCGGCCCCGCCGTGCGCGGCGACGAGATCTGGTGCCAGCTCTTCTCCGAGCCAGCCGGTGGCTCCGACGTCGCCGGGCTTCGCACGCGCGCCGAGCGGGATGGCGATGAATGGGTCATCAACGGCCAGAAGGTCTGGACGTCGGGCGCCCATTATTCCGACTTCGGCATCGTGCTCGTCCGTACCGATCCGACCGTGCCGAAGCACAAGGGCCTCACCATGTTCTATATCGACATGAAGAGCCCCGGCATCGAAGTGCGGCCGATCAAGCAGATGTCGGGCGGCGCCGAGTTCAACGAGGTCTTCTTCACCAATGTCCGCGTGAAGGACAGCCAGCGTCTCGGCAATGTCGGCGACGGCTGGAAGGTGGCGCTGACCACGCTGATGAATGAACGCCTTGCCGTCGGCGGCAGTCAGGGCAATGCCGACACGGATGATCTGATCGAGCTTGCGCGCGAAACCGAGGTCGCGGGCAAGCCCGCCATCCAGAACGGCGCGGTGCGCGAGCGCATCGCCGACTGGTATGTGCAGGCGCAGGGCCTCAAGTTCACGCGCTTCCGCACGCTGACCGCGCTTTCCAAGGGCCAGACGCCCGGACCGGAAAGCTCGATCTCCAAGATCGTCGCGGCCAAGAAGATGCAGGATCTCGGCTCCTTCGGCATGGACCTGCAGGACATGGGCGGCGTCATCCGCGACCGGAGCATTTCGCCGGCCGAAGGCGCCTACACGGAACAGTGGATCGGCGCGGCGGGCTACCGCATCGCCGGCGGCACGGACGAGATCCTGCGCAACATCGTTGCCGAGCGCGTTCTCGGCATGCCGCAGGATGTTCGCGTCGATAAGGACCTGCCCTTCAATCAGGCGCCCAAGGGGAAGTAACCCTCGGGCAACCGCAAGGATGAACCGAAAGAGGGCCCGTGGCTTCCCGCCACGGGCCTTTCTTTTGCCGGTTTCTTGCCCATGATCGGGAGAGAGGATATCCCCCGTTCGTCGGTATACCGATGGCGCGGTAAACTTGTGATGCAGGAAGAGAGCGGCGTGGAGGCATGCCATAGATGATCCGCAGGGCGATCGAGGGGGCGCGGCGTGGCGCGCGGGCTCTCATGCCGCCATGGCGCGACCGGCGGGCGCCCTATCTCGTTCTGGCGGCGCTTCTCGTTTTCGCCGCGGCCAATCTCGGCTGGTACCTGTTCCATGTCCCGTCGGTCTCGCAGGGGCTCGATGCCATTCGCAAAAGCGGCCGCCTCGTCGTGCTCACGCGCATGGCGCCAACGACCTATTATCTCGGCACGCAGGGCGAGACGGGCTTCGATTACGAGATGACGCAGGCGCTCGGCCGCGCGCTCGGGGTTCGCGTCGAATATCGCGTCTATGACACCGAGCCCGAATTGCTTGCCGCGCTCGCCGCGCGAAAGGGGCAGCTCGCGGCGGCGGGGCTGGTCGCCAACGAGGCTCGCCGCGCGCATTTTGTTGCCGCTCCGCCGCACCAGACCGTGCGTCAGCTTGTCGTCTGCCGGCGCGATATTCCCCGGCCGAAAAAGCCTGCCGACCTTGCCGGGCTCAATCTTGCCGTTTCCGAGGGGACGGCAGGCGCGGAGGCGATGGAGGCTCTTGCCGAAAAGACGCCGGGCCTCTCTGTGCGCTCCGATCGCGAGCCGGTGGAGAACCTGCTCGAGGCCGTGGCATCAGGGCAGCTCGATTGCACCGTGGCAAACAGCCCCGAATTGCAGACCAACAATCCCTATTTTCCCGAACTCGTGGAGGCGTTCCCGCTGACCGAGGAAGAGCCGGTCGCCTGGCTCGTCGCGCCGGGCTCGGAAGACCTCGCGGACTATCTGAAACAGTGGATGGACGAACAGCGCAAATCCGGTTTCCTTCTCGACATTGCCCGCCGCTTTTTCGGCTTCCTTCCGCCCTTCGACTATGTCGATGTGCGCGCCTTCAGGCAGGCGATCAAGGATGTCCTGCCGGATTACGAAAAGGCGTTCCGCGACGCCGCGCGCGATACCGGCCTTCCATGGCAGTTGATCGCGGCGGTCGCCTATCAGGAGTCCCATTGGAAACCGGAGGCGCGAAGCCATACCGGCGTGCGCGGCTTCATGATGCTGACGCAGGATACCGCCGATCACCTCGGCGTGGCCGACAGGCTCGACCCCATCGAGAGCATCCATGCGGGCGCGCGCTATATTGCCAGCATCAAGGACCGGATGCCCGACAGCGTCAATCAGCCGGACCGCGTCTGGTTCGCGCTCGCGGCCTACAATATGGGCATCGCCCATCTTTCCGACGCACGCATGCTCGCGACGCGACTTGGTCTGGATGCGGACAATTGGACGGGGGTACGTCGGGCGCTCTCGCTCATCCAGAAGCCGGAATATGCCCGGAGCCTGAAGTTCGGACCGGCGAGGGGCGGGCAGGCGCTTCGCTTCGTGCAGCAGGTCCGCGCCTATCAGCACATTCTGGAGGCCTATAGGTAATTGTCCTTATGCGACAACGCTCCGCAGCCTCTGCGACAGAATGACCACAGAAAAATTGTAACTATTCCACGACACTGCTTCCCGTTGATTTGGCACCGATAGAGTGCCCCTGACGGAGAAGAATGATGAGAGGCAATAAGGGTTTCACTTTGGCGGCGATGGCGCTGGGCATTCTGCTCGGTACGACGGCGCTGACCACGTCCCCGGCCGCGGCCGACGAAGCGGGCTTCAAGGTCAAGTCTGCCGGGGACTTTCTGGTCCGTCTGCGCGGTCTATACGCAGTCCCGCGCGATCATGCGAGCGTTTCGGCCGGCGGCGGCGTCGAGGTTTCCAACGATTTCGTTCCGGAGGCCGACTTCAGCTACTTCCTCACAGACAATCTGGCGCTCGAACTGATCGCGGGCACGACGCGGCACAAGGTGAGCTGGACGCCTGCGGGTGTCGATCTCGGCAAGGTGAGCCTGCTTCCGCCCACGCTGACGCTTCAGTATCACTTCATGCCGAAGGAGCGCCTCAGCCCCTATGTCGGCGCGGGCCTCAACTACACCTTCTTCTACAATGAGGATGCGCCGGGCGGCGGCATCAACAGCGTCGATTACAAGAACCATATCGGTTACGCGCTTCAGGCCGGCGTCGACTATGCGATCGCGGGCAACTGGTCGGTGAACCTCGACGTGAAGAAGATTTTCCTCCGCACCGATGTTTCGGTGAATGGCGGGGCCGTCACCGCGAAGGCCGATCTCGATCCCTGGCTCATCGGGGTGGGCATCGGCTACCGCTTCTGAAGGACGCGAGGGAAGCTGCCCTTTCGAGGGTCTTCCGCATGGGTTCCGCGAGCGCGCCTCGCGGGACCCATTGCTTTTTTCGGAGAGGCTCCGATCATTCCAACCGCGTTGTCGAAAGCTGCACTCTGGTATATAAATCTAGGGCACATACCCTAGACAATCCGGAGAACTGCGGCCCCTTTGCGAGGGGCGGCAGACATGCAGGAGAGGGAGAGGATTCTCGTGGATCTGATGAGCAAGCCCGGGCCCGCCGCGCCCACCGCCGTGAAGACCGTCCAGATTGCCATTCTGGGGACCGGAATGGGCGGCCTGTGCATGGCCGCGCAGCTCCGCCGCGCCGGCATCGACAGCTTCGTCATGATCGAGAAGGCCGGCGAGATCGGCGGCACCTGGCGCGACAACATCTATCCGGGATCGGGATGCGACGTGCCCTCGCATCTCTACTCCTTCTCCTTCGAGCCCAAGGTCGACTGGTCGCGCAAATTCGCGCTGCAACCCGAAATCCTCGACTACATGAAGCAGGTGGCGCGGAAATACGGCCTGCGCCCCTTCATCCGCTTCAATACGGAAGTCGCCGAGGCGCGCTTCGACGAGGCAGAGCGGCTCTGGCGCATCCGCACGACGACCGGCGAGGAGATCACGGCCAATGTCGTCGTCTCGGGAACGGGGCAGCTCAATCGTCCCGCCTATCCGAAGATCGCGGGGCTTGAAACATTTGCGGGCAAGGCCTTCCATTCCGCCCGCTGGGACTATGACGTCGATCTGACCGACAAGAACGTCGCCGTCATCGGCAATGGGGCCAGCGCCATCCAGTTCGTGCCGGAGATCGCGCCAAAGGCAAAGAAGCTGACGATCTTCCAGCGTTCCGCGAACTGGATCGTCCCGAAGCCTGATCGTCCCTATACGGAATTCGAGAAGAGGATGTTCCGGCGCTTCCCCTGGCTCGTGAAGCTGCACCGCTATCAGATCTATCTGACGCTGGAGCGCAACTTCCTGGCCTTCATCCAGGGGAGCTTCTTCGGCAAGCTCTTCGAGCGGGCCTCGCGCAAGGAAATCGAAACCCATGTCAAGGACCCGGCGCTCGCGAAAAAGCTGACGCCGGATTATCCGGCTGGCTGCAAGCGCATCCTGCTCTCCAATGACTGGTTCCCCACCATGGCGCGGCCCAATGTCGACGTGGAGACGAGCCATATCGCGAAGGTGACGCCGGAAGGGCTCGTGACCGAGGATGGCGTGACCCACAAGGCCGATGTCATCATCTATTCGACAGGCTTCGAGACGACGACCTTCCTGGCGCCGATGAAGATCGTCGGGCGAGGCGGCCGCGATCTCAACGAAGTCTGGGCCAAGGGCGCCGAGGCGCATCGGGGCGTCGCGGTGGCCGGCTTCCCCAATTTCTTCATCCTCTACGGGCCCAACACCAATCTCGGCCACAACTCGATCATCTTCATGCTCGAATGTCAGGTGAACTACATTCTCCAGTGCATCGAGGCGCTTCGCAGCCCGAAGGTGAAGTCCATCGAGGTTCGCAAGGAAGCCGAGGACGCCTTCAACCGCGAGCTGCAGGAGGATATGCAGCGCACCGTCTGGGCTGCCGGATGCTCGAGCTGGTACAAGACGGCCGAAGGCAAGGTCACCAACAACTGGTCGACCTTCACGATGCGCTACTGGTGGCAGATGCGTCACCCCGACTTTGCGGAATACGCATTGGGCGCCTGAGATCGGGCCCTCGCCACGCTATGCGGGGGCTTCGACGCTGGCGAGGCCGAACACAAAAGACTCGATCCGATGAGGCGGAGACGGAAGCGGAAGTCGGCAAGTTGCTCGACAAGCCGATCCGTCGCTGAAACTCTATGACGAAGATGCGGGCCGTAAGGCGGGCCGGCGTGCGAGGGGACTCGGCCCGGCGAAGCCCGCAGAAAATGGCGAATTGCGCGCCCGAGGATGGAATAGGGCTTTTCGCGGCCACCAAGATGTCCTATTTAACATTCGAAACGTCGGGCGATAATTAAAGTCCGAACGACAACTGTAAATAGAGCCTCCCCAATGCTGGACGACCTCGTCACAATCGCGCTGAAGGCCGGCGCGGCCATCATGGCCATTTATGCGCGCTTCGACCCAGCCACCATGGCGACCAAGGGCGACGGCTCACCCGTGACCGAGGCGGATGCGGCGGCCGAGGCATTGATTCTCGAAGAGCTGGCGCGGCTCGCGCCGGAGATTCCCGTCGTTGCCGAGGAGGCGGTCGCGGCCGGGCAGGTGCCCGAGACGGGACGCCGGTTCTTTCTGGTCGATCCGCTGGACGGGACCAAGGAATTCATCAGCCGCAATGGCGAATTCACCGTCAACATCGCGCTCATCGAGGATGGGGTCCCGGTGCTCGGTGTCGTCTATGCGCCGGCGATCGGCGTCATCTATGCGGGCGGCAAGGGGCAAGGCGCGAAGGTGGCCGATGTGGAAGCCGGCAAGATCGGCGCCTGGCGCGCGATCTCCGTTCGCGCCGAGCCGCAGCATGGCGGGCTTTGCGTCATTGCCAGCCGTTCTCATCTGACAGACGAGACGAAATCCTTCATCGAGCGTTTTTCGGTCGCCGACTTCGTGACAGCGGGCTCTTCGCTCAAATTCTGCAAGCTTGCCGCCGGCGAGGCCGATCTCTACCCGCGTCTCGGCCGGACCATGGAGTGGGACACGGCGGCGGGTGACGCTGTCCTGCGCGCGGCGAAGGGCGCGGTGCTGACGATGGACGGCAAGCCGCTCGTCTACGGCAAACGCAATCAGAAGGACGATGTTGATTTCGCGAACCCGTGGTTCGCCGCGACCGGGCGCTTCGATCCTTTCGCTTCGGCCGAACAGTAGATTTTCAAGAGGTTATCCGATGTCACGCGATAGGCATTCCCATTTGAAACGGCTCGAGGATGAAAGCATCCAGATCATCCGCGAGGTGGCGGCCGAATTTTCCAATCCGGTGATGCTCTACTCGATCGGCAAGGATTCGTCGGTCATGCTGCATCTGGCCGCGAAGGCCTTTTTTCCTTCGCTGCCGCCTTTCCCGCTGATGCATATCGATACGACGTGGAAATTTCGCGAGATGATCGCCTTTCGCGACATGATGGCGAAGAAGCTCGGCTTCGATCTCATCGTCCACACCAATGCCGAGGGCAAGGCGCAGAACATCAACCCGTTCGATCACGGATCGTCCTACTACACGCATGTGATGAAGACGGAGGCGCTGAAACAGGCGCTGACCAAATACGGCTTCGACGCGGCCTTTGGCGGCGCGCGCCGCGACGAGGAAAAGTCGCGCGCCAAGGAGCGCATCTTCTCCTTCCGCACCGCCAATCACGGCTGGGACCCCAAGAAGCAGCGCCCGGAACTCTGGGACGTCTATAACACGCGCGTCGGGCCGGGCGAGTCGATCCGCGTGTTTCCGCTCTCGAACTGGACCGAACTCGACATCTGGCAATACATCATGGCCGAGGACATTCCGATCGTGCCGCTCTACTACGCGGCGCTCCGCCCCGTGGTCGAGCGCGGCGGCCAGCTCATCATGGTCGATGACGATCGCATGCCGCTGCGTCCCGGCGAGAAGCCGGAGCAGAAGCTCGTGCGCTTCCGCACGCTAGGCTGCTATCCGCTGACCGCCGCCGTCGAGAGCGATGCAACGACCCTGCCCGAGATCGTGCGCGAAATGCTCGTGGCCCGGACCTCAGAGCGCTCCGGCCGGCTGATCGATCACGACGAGGCGGGTTCGATGGAAAAGAAGAAGCGCGAGGGGTATTTCTGATGAGCGAGCTTGCAGCAGATCTGACGACGCAGGATCTCGTCGATTATCTCGCGCAGCAGGAACGCAAGGGGCTTCTGCGCTTCCTGACCTGCGGTTCGGTTGATGACGGAAAGTCGACCCTGATCGGCCGTCTGCTTTACGACACGAAGCTGCTCTTCGACGACCAGCTCGCGACGCTTGAGCGCGACAGCAAGAAGCATGGCACGGCCGGCGAGGATATTGATTTCGCGCTTCTCGTGGACGGTCTCGAGGCTGAGCGCGAGCAGGGCATCACCATCGACGTTGCCTATCGCTTCTTTACCACCGACAAGCGCAAGTTCATCGTCGCCGACACGCCCGGCCACGAACAATATACGCGGAACATGGCGACGGGCGCGTCCACAGCGGACCTCGCCATTCTGCTTGTCGATGCGCGACGGGGCATCCTCACCCAGACGCGCCGCCACGCCTTCATCGCCTCTCTCCTCGGCATCCGGCAGATCGTCCTTGCCGTGAACAAGATCGATCTCGTCGATTTCTCGCGTGAGGTTTTCGAGAAGATCCGGGACGACTTCACCGAGTTCGCGGGCAATTTCGGCTTCCGCCAGATCGTCGCAATTCCGATTTCGGCGCGCTATGGCGACAATGTGATCGCGCGTTCGGAGCGCACACCCTGGTACAATGGTCCGGCGCTGCTCGACCATCTTGAAACGGTCGACGTCACGAACGAAACGGAGGCGAAGCCCTTCCGCATGGCGGTTCAGTGGGTGAACCGGCCAAATCTCGATTTCCGCGGCTTTTCCGGGACGATTGCGAGCGGAGCGGTGCGGCCGGGCGACAAGATCGTGGTCGCGGGCTCCGGCCGGGCGAGCACGGTCGAGCGCATCGTGACAGCGAATGGCGATCTCGACCTTGCGGTCGCGGGAGATGCCGTCACGCTGACGCTCGCCGACGAGATCGACATTTCGCGCGGCGATCTTCTTGTCGCGGCGAACGACCAGCCCGAGGTCGCCGACCAGTTCGCGGCGCATCTGCTCTGGATGAGCGAGGATCACCTGCTTCCGGGCAGACCCTATCTCGTCAAGATCGGAACGCGGACGGTCACGGCCCAGGTGACCGAGATCAAGCACAAGATCGACGTGAACACGCTCGACCATCTGGCGGCCAAGGAGCTTGGGCTCAACGAGGTCGCCGTCTGCAACTTCTCGCTTTCGCAACCCGTCGGGTTCGATTCCTATCAGACGAACCGCAAGACCGGATCCTTCATCGTCATCGACCGCATGACGAATGCGACCGTCGGTGCGGGCATGATCATGTTCGGTCTTCGCCGCGCGACGAACATCCACCTTCAGGCGCTAGATGTGAACAAGGAGGCGCGCGCCGTCCAGAAGGGGCAGAAGCCGGCCATCCTTTGGTTCACCGGGCTTTCAGGCGCAGGCAAGTCGACCATCGCCAACATCGTCGAGAAGCGGCTTCATGCCGATGGACGGCATACCTACATGCTCGATGGCGACAATGTGCGTCACGGCCTCAACCGCGACCTCGGCTTCACCGAGGCCGATCGCGTCGAGAACATCCGCCGCGTGGCGGAAGTCGCCAAGCTCATGCTCGATGCCGGTCTGATCGTGCTCGTCTCCTTCATCTCGCCCTTCCGCGCCGAGCGCCGCATGGCACGCGAACTGGTCGAGGATGGCGAGTTCATCGAGGTGTTCTGCGACACGCCGCTCGAGATCGCCGAGAAGCGCGACGCGAAGGGCCTCTACAAGAAGGCGCGTGCCGGCCAGATCAAGAACTTCACGGGCATCGACTCGCCCTATGAGGCGCCGGAGCATCCCGAGATCAGGCTCGAATCGGGAACGCGGTCGCCAGAAGAACTGGCCGAGGAAGTGATCGCGCTGCTCAAGGCCCGAGGCAACATCGCCTGAGTAGCGCCTCGCGCTTCACGCCTTGCTGGCGAAGAATGCCCGGAGCACTTCCTCCACCACGGCGTCTTCGCACTCGGTGTAGCGGGTGGAGATATGAAAGGGCGTGACCTTCTTCACATGCGCCTCGCGTGCGAGAAGGCCGGCCTGTTCCGCCGTCAGATGATGCCGCGCTTCGGCCAGATCGGCGTCGGCCGCCATGAAGGACGCTTCGATGAAAAGTTCGTCGGCGTCCTTCACCAGCTCCACGAGATGCGTCCTGTTGCGCTTCTCGAAGCCAACATCGCAGATATAGCCGATCTTCTGCCCCGGCGTGCGGCGGACAGCCGTGCCCAGCAATGTGCGGAGAGGCACCGTCGCGCTGCGGGTCGTGCCGCCCTCTGTCCATGATGCGTGAATGGGCGTTTCCTCGGGCGCGCCCGCGAGGATTGCGGTCTTGAGATCGTTGATCCAGGCGCCGATGCCGAGCCCCATCTCCTCGATGACATTGCTCCATATGTTGAGATGTTCGTGCTCCTCGAGCGCGAAGGCGAGGCAGGGAATGCCGTGATCGACGAGCGTGCTCGTCACCCGAAATCCATTTTCATCGACAAGGATACCTTTTGCGATAGTCACGTCTTCCGGCAGACGCGGATGAAAGGATTCGCGCCCGTGGAACTCGACGGTTTTCAGTCGCGTTGCGCTCAGCACTTCATGCGCGGCGATGGTGAAGTCGCTCACATAATTCGGCACGAGGTTCCATGTATAGGATTGAAGCTTGTGGTGAACGCGCTCGGCGAAACCCTCCGGTCCATAGAGATGCAGAATGCGCGGCCGTCCAAGGCAGATGCGGAGCAGGCGGTCGAAGCCGGAGAAATGATCCATATGCGTATGAGTTACGAACACATGCGAGACATTGAGGAGTTTGCGCGGCGGTAGCGGATAGATTTCGCCGAGATCGAAGAGAAGCGCCTGCCTGCGAAACGTCAGATCGACAATGAGCGCCGGATCGCCGAAGACATCGTTGACGAGCGAGGGTTGAAAGAGGCGCGGCATGGTGCTCACTGATCACTTTCGCTGGAATAGACGCTTGAGATCCTGCCAGCTCCGCGTGTTGATGACATCGTCGGCTTCGAGCCAGCCCCTCCGCGCCTGATCGATGCCGAAGCGCATGAGGTCGAGTGAATCGACGCTGTGCGCATCGGTCGAGATGGCGACCTTCAGCCCGATTTCCTTCGCCATGCGGCAGTGAATATCGTTGAGGTCGAGCCGCTCGGGCTGCGCGTTCACTTCGAGGAAGCATCCCCGTTCGAGCGCGGCTTTCATCAGCCGCTCCATATCGAGCGCGCAGGGCTCGCGCTCGCCGATGAGCCGCCCCGTTGGATGGGCGAGGATGTTCACATTGGGGTTGTCCATGGCGCGGATGAGGCGCTCGGTCTGCGCCCTGGCGTCGAGGTTGAATTTGTAGTGCAGCGCCGCTACGACGAAATCGAGTTCCTGCAATATGCTGTCGGGCAGGTCGAGCGTGCCGTCGGCGAGAATATCGACCTCCGCCGATTTCAGGATACGGATGGATTTGAGTTTTGCATTGATGCGGTCGATTTTCGCGACCTGCTTGCCGAGCGTCCGCGCATCGAGCCCATGTGCGATGGTCACATGCTTCGTGTGGTCGCTGATAGCGAGATAGGCATAGCCGCGCGCTTCCGCGCCGCGCGCCATTTCCTCGATCGTGTAGTGGCCGTCTGTCGCCTTTGTGTGGCTATGGAGATCGCCTCGAATATCGTCGAGTTCGATGAGCTTTGGCAGGCGGCCGGCCTTCGCCGCCTCGACCTCGCCGCGATCCTCGCGAAGCTCGGGCGCGATGAAGGGCAGGTCGATCTCCGCATAGACTTCCTTTTCGGTATTGCCCGCGATGCGCTGCTTGCCCTTGAAGACGCCATATTCGTTGATCTTGAGGCCCTTGCGCACGCCGAGCATGCGGATCGCCACATTGTGCGCCTTGGAGCCGGTGAAATAGACGAGCGCGGCGCCATGGCTCACCTCCGGCACGACGCGAAGATCGACCTGAAGCCCGGAGCGGAGCTTGACCGTCGAGCGCGTCGTGCCCTTGGCGAGCACGTTGGCGACTTCCTTATAGGCTGCGAAGCGCTCCATCACCGGCGTGCCGCGCCGGCAGGTGACGAGAAGATCGAGGTCACCGACCGTCTCGCGGCGGCGGCGGAAACTGCCCGCGACAACGGCGGAACTGACGCCGGGCATCGCCTTGAGATACGCGATCAATGGCGCGGCGATATCCTCGGCCGTGGAAAGCATGAGCCGCTTCTCGGTGGAGATGTGGCGGTCGACCGCCTGCAGAACGGCCTGCTCGATCTTCGGGCCGAAGCCCGGCAGAGTTTGCAGCTTGCCTGCCTTGGCGGCCCTTGAAAGCTCCGGGAGCGATGCGATGCCCAGATCCTTGAAGAGGCTTCGCACGCGCTTGGGACCGAGGCCCGGAAGCTCGGTGAGGTCGGCGAGCGCGCCGGGCACGCGCTTTTCGATCGCGTCGAGATCATGGAACCGGCCTGACGCCACGATATCCGCGATCTTCTGCGCGAGGTCTTCGCCGATGCCCGGAAGCTCCGTGAGGTCGGCTCCGTCCGCGATCATGGACTCGAGGCTTTGCGACAGGCTTTCGATCGTCCGCGCGGCATTGCGATAGGCACGCACGCGAAAGGGGTTTGCGCCGTCTATGTCGAGAAGCACGGCAAAACGCTCGAAGAGATGTGCGATCTCCGTATTGTGCATGCACGATGGCCCCGGCGCAGGAACTCACGCTCCAATGCTCGCCTATCGCGCTTCCGGGGCATTGATTTCGGTCAAGCGGCGGCGGGCGCGCCTCAGTCGAGCCGCCCCATCAGCAGCGCCTGGCGGGCGTGTGCGGCGCCGATGAGGGCGTCGAGCACAGCCCTTATGCGCGCAAAGCCGCGAATATCCTCATGCACGGCGAGCCAGAAACTGCGCTCGATGCGGAACTCGTCCGGCAGCACGCGAACGAGGCTCTTGTCCTGATCGGCGATGAAGCAGGGCAATATGCAAAGCCCCGCACCCGCCTTTGTGGCGTGATACTGGCCGACGATGCTCGAACTCTTGATCGAGGGCGAAACCGCAACGGGAAGCTCGTCCAGATAGCGCAGCTTCGGTGAGTAGATGAGATCGTCCACATAGCCGACGAGGCGATGCCGGGCGAGATCCTGCGCGGTGCGGATCGGCGGCGCGCCTCGCAGATAGCGCTTCGAGGCGTAGAGCATGAGCGCGTAGTCGGCGAGTTTCTGCGTGAAGAGGCGTCCCGTCTGCGGTCTGGCAAGCAGGATCGCGATGTCCGCCTCGCGCTTCGAGACGCTGAGAAAGCCGCTGCTCGCTACGAGATCGATGTCGATATCGGGGTGCTCTCGAGCGAGATCGACGAGCGCTGGGGCGACGACGAATGTGCCGAACCCCTCGGTCGTGCTGATGCGGACCGTGCCGCGCACCGTGCCGCTGATGCCCTTGATGGCTTCGAGCGCCTGAAGACTCGAATCCTCCATCCGCTCGACATAAGATGCGAGCCGCTGGCCGGTCGGTGTCAGCCGGAGGCCCTGTTGCGCGCGTTCGAAAAGATTGGTGCCGATTTCCTGCTCGAAGCGCTTGAGGCGGCGTCCAAGCGTCGTCGGATCGATCCGCAGGCGCAGTGCGGCATCGGCCAGCGTCGGATGCCGCGTCGTTTCGAGGAACAGGCGTAGATCTTCCCAATCGAAGGGCATGCGTTTTTGCAGCTTCATGCTGCATTTTTATCAGTTCCGATGCGTCGATGCAGCCTCTATTCACGTCTTCAGATCAACAGAACCTCAGGGTGGAACCGGTCATGGCCAAGGAACTCACACATTTCATCGGCGGCAAGCATGTCAGGGGCACGAGCGGACGGTTCCTCGACGTGACGAACCCGAACACGGGCGAGATCACGGCCCGCACGCCGCTCGCAAGCGCGGGCGAATTGCACGCGGCCGTTGAAGTCGCCGCAAAGGCGTTTCCCGGCTGGGCGGCGACGAACCCGCAGCGCCGCGCGCGCGTGATGTTCGAGTTCAAGCGCCTCGTCGAGGCGAATATGGATGAGCTTGCCGCCATGCTTTCGGCCGAGCACGGCAAGGTGCTGGCCGATTCCCGCGGCGACGTGCAGCGCGGCATCGAGGTGATCGAGTTTGCCTGCGGCATTCCGCATCTCCAGAAGGGCGAATTCACGGAAGGCGCGGGGCCCGGCATCGACATGTATTCGATGCGCCAGCCGCTCGGCGTCGTCGCCGGCATCACCCCGTTCAACTTCCCGGCCATGATCCCGATGTGGATGTTCGGCGTCGCCATCGCTTGCGGCAACACCTTCATCCTGAAGCCTTCGGAGAAGGACCCCTCGGTGCCCATGCGCCTCGGCGAACTGATGATGGAAGCAGGCGCGCCCGAAGGCGTGCTCAACGTCGTCAATGGCGACAAGGAGGCGGTTGACGCCATCCTGACCGATCCGGTCATTCAGGCGGTGAGCTTCGTCGGCTCGTCGGACATCGCGCATTATGTCTATGCCAATGCCGCCGCCAACGGAAAGCGCGTGCAGGCCATGGGCGGCGCGAAGAACCATGCCATCATCATGCCGGATGCCGACATGGATCATGTCGTGAACGACCTCATCGGCGCGGGCTATGGCTCGGCGGGCGAGCGCTGCATGGCGCTCTCGGTCGCGGTTCCGGTGGGCGAAGGGACGGCGGAGCGGCTGATCGAAAAGCTCGTGCCGCGCGTCCGCGCGCTCAAGGTCGGCATTTCCACGGCGGCGGATTCCGATTACGGACCGCTGGTGAGCAAGGCCCATCTCGAGAAGGTGAAGGGCTATATCGACCTCGCCGTGAAGGAAGGTGCGGACCTTCTCGTCGATGGCCGCGACTTCAAGCTCCAGGGCTATGAGAACGGCTTTTTCCTCGGCGGCTCGCTGCTTGATCATGTGACGCCCGAGATGAAGAACTATCGGGACGAGATCTTCGGGCCGGTCCTCTCGATCGTGCGCGCCAAGACCTTCGAGGACGCCATCGAACTGCCGACCAAGCATCAGTATGGCAATGGCGTGGCGATCTTCACCCGCGACGGCGACACGGCACGGAGCTTCGCCTCGCGCGTGCAGGTCGGCATGGTCGGCGTCAACGTGCCGATCCCCGTGCCGCTCGCCTATCACACCTTCGGCGGCTGGAAGCGCTCTGCCTTCGGCGATACCAACCAGCATGGCACCGAAGGCGTGAAGTTCTGGACGAAGGTCAAGACCGTGACCTCGCGCTGGCCGACCGGCGTCAAGGAGGGCTCGTCCTTCGTCATCCCGACCATGAGCTGAGCCGCAGGACGCGAGACAGGGGAGTAGAGCAATGGCAGCGATCGGCTTCATCGGCCTCGGCAATATGGGCGGGCCCATGGCGCGGAACCTCGTCAAGGCGGGGCACAGGCTCAAGGTCTTCGACCTTTCCGAAAAGGCCGTGGCGGGCCTTGTCGATGCGGGCGCGGAGAAGGCGGCGACCGCCGCTGATGCCGCCCGCGACGTCGAGATCGTCGTCACCATGCTGCCCGCGGGCGAGCATGTGCGCGCGGTCTATCTCGGTACGGACGGGCTCCTCGCGGCGGCGCGGAAGGGCACGCTCTTCATCGACAGCTCGACCATCGACGTGCCGACGGCGCGCGAGGTGATCGCGGCGGCCGGGAAGGCGGGCCACGCCATGCTCGATGCGCCGGTCTCCGGCGGCGTCGGCGGCGCGGAGGCCGGCACGCTCACCTTCATGGTGGGCGGCGCCGACGAGGCTTTCGCGCGGGCGAAGCCCATTCTAGAGAAGATGGGCAAGAATATCTTTCACGCCGGCGCGGCGGGGAACGGGCAGGTCGCCAAGGTCTGCAACAACATGATCCTCGGCATTTCCATGATCGGCGTTTCGGAAGCCTTCGTGCTTGCCGAAAGGCTCGGCCTCGACGCGCAGACGCTCTTCGACATTTCCTCTACGGCGTCCGGCCAGTGCTGGTCCATGACCTCCTATTGCCCGGTGCCGGGGCCGGTGCCGACATCGCCCGCCAATCGCGACTACAAGCCGGGCTTCACGGCGGGCATGATGCTGAAGGATCTGCGTCTTGCTCAGGACGCGGCGAAGACAGCGAAGGCGCCGACGCCGCTCGGCGCTCAGGCCGCGCAGCTCTATGCGCTGATGGAAGCCTCGGGGCATGACAGCCTCGACTTCTCCGGCGTCATCAAGCTCATCAAGGGCGAAATCTGAGTAAAGCCGAAGTACGAGGAAAGAGGGATATGACCGTCTTCGAGACGATTCTGGTCGAGACGCAGGGCCGCGTCGGCATCATCACGCTGAACCGCCCCGAGGCGCTCAACGCGCTCAACGAGAAGCTGATGAACGAGGTCGTCGGTGCGGCCAAGGCCTTCGACACCGATAGGGGCATCGGCTGCATCGTCATTACCGGCTCCGCCAGGGCCTTCGCGGCCGGCGCCGACATCAAGGAGATGGCGGAGCGCGAGGCGACGGAGATGTATCTTGCCGACTGGTTCCAGCCCTGGGACGAGCTTGGCCGCATCCGCAAGCCGCTGATCGCGGCCGTCTCGGGCTATGCGCTGGGCGGCGGGTGCGAGCTTGCCATGCTCTGCGACATCATCCTCGCCGCCGACACGGCAAAATTCGGCCAGCCGGAAGTGAAGCTCGGCGTCATGCCCGGAATTGGCGGCTCGCAGCGCCTGACCCGCATCATCGGCAAGGCGAAGGCGATGGAGATGTGCCTGACCGGCCGGATGATGGATGCGGAAGAGGCGGAGCACGCCGGCCTCGTCGCCCGCATCGTGCCGGCGGCCTCGCTCGCCGAGGAGGCGCTGAAGCTCGCGGAAACGATTGCAGGAATGTCCCTGCCGATTACGATGATGATCAAGGAGAGCGTCAATCGAAGCTACGAGACGACGCTTGCCGAGGGGGTCCGCTTCGAGCGGCGTGTGTTCCATTCGGCCTTCGCGACGAAGGATCAGAAGGAAGGCATGGCCGCTTTCATCGAGAAGAGGCCGCCCAGCTTCGTGCATGAATGACATTGAGAGGGAGGGCGATATGGCGGCCGGCACGGCAGGTGAGAATGTGATCGAAGCGCCTCTCTGGTCGCCCTCCGCCGAGCGCATCGCCGCCTCCAACATGACGGCCTTCATGGGCCATCTGACGGCGCAGCACGGCGTGCGTTTCTCCTCCTATGTCGATCTTCACCGCTGGTCGGTCGAGCATGTGGAGGCCTTCTGGGACGCCGTATGGGATTTCTGCGGCGTCGTCGGCGAGAAGGGCAGCCGCATCCTTGCCGATGCGGAAAAGCTGCCCGGCGCGCAATTCTTCCCGGATGCGCGGCTCAACTTCGCCGAGAACCTGTTGTCGCGGGATGATGACGGCCCCGCGCTTTATTTCAACAATGAAAGCGCGATGGCCGAAACCGTCTCCTGGGCGGAACTCAGGCGCCGCGTCGCCCGCTTTGCCTCGGTGCTCCGCCGCTGGGGGGTCGGGCCCGGCGATCGCGTCGCTGCCTTCATGCCGAATTGCCCGGAAACGATTGTCGCCATGCTGGCGACGACGAGCCTCGGCGCCGTCTTCTCGTCCTGCTCGCCCGATTTCGGCGTGCG
>NZ_DAOKYX010000005.1:55063-58613 GCF_035325945.1 Parvibaculum sp. | reverse complement strand
GCGCCGCTGACCTTTACGCGGCTTCCCTTCGCCCATCCGCTCTACATCATGTATTCGAGCGGCACGACCGGCATCCCGAAATGCATCGTCCACAGTGCGGGCGGGGCGCTCCTGCAGCATATGAAGGAGCACGCGCTCCATTGCGACCTGAAGCCGGGCGATGTGCTTTTCTACTTCACCACCTGCGGCTGGATGATGTGGAACTGGCTCGTCTCGGCGCTCGCCTCGGAAGTGACGCTCGCGCTTTACGACGGTTCGCCGTTCCATCCCACTGGCGATGTGCTCTTCGACTACGCCGATGCCGTTCGCGCCGATGTCTTCGGCACCTCGGCCAAATTCATCGACGCGGTGAAGAAGTCGGGCGCGAAGCCGCGCGAGACGCATGACCTTTCGAGCATCCGCGCGATCCTCTCGACGGGCTCGCCGCTGGTGCCGGAGAGTTTCGATTTCGTCTATGAGGACATCAAGAAGGATGTGGCGCTCGCCTCGATCTCGGGTGGCACCGACCTGCTCGCCTGCTTCGTCGGCGGCTCGCCTCTGCTGCCGGTCTGGCGCGGCGAGATCCAGGCGAGCATGCTCGGCATGGCGACCGAGATCTGGGACGATGCGGGCAGGCCCGTCGCGGGCGAGAAGGGCGAACTCGTCTGCACGAAACCCTTTCCATCCATGCCCATCGGTTTCTGGAACGACCCGGATGGCGCCAAATATCGCAGCGCCTATTTCGAGCGTTTCCCGGGCGTCTGGTGTCATGGCGACTTCGCGGAGCTGACGCCGCATGGCGGCTTCATCATCCATGGCCGCTCGGACGCGACGCTCAATCCAGGCGGCGTGCGCATCGGCACGGCGGAAATCTACGCTCAGGTCGAGCAGCTTCCCGAAATTCAGGAAGCGATCGCCATCGGCCAGGAGTGGCAGGGCGATGTGCGCGTCGTGCTCTTCGTGGTGATGAAGCCCGGCGCGCCACTCGATACGGCGATGGAAGCGCGCATCCGCCAGAAGATCCGCGAGGGGGCCTCGCCCCGCCATGTGCCGGCGAAGATCGTCGCCGTCGCTGACATTCCGCGCACAAAGTCTGGCAAGATCACCGAGCTTGCCGTGCGCGATGTCGTCCATGGGCGGCAGGTGAAGAACAAGGAAGCGCTCGCCAATCCCGAGGCGCTCGATCTCTATCACGACATCGTGGCGCTGAAGAGCTGAGGCGCTATCGCTCCACACCCTCGAGGACGAGCTTTGTGTGGATTTCGATGAGCGCCTCGCGGTCGATGCGCCCCTTCGGATCGTACCAGGTGCAGATGCCCGTCAGCATGGCGAGGATGGCGTAGGCACCGACGCGGATATCGCCGACACGGAACTTCTTCTTTCTGACGCCGCTTTCGAGGATCGCGCAGAGCCGGTCCTCATAGGCGCGGCGCAGATCGACGATGCGCTTGCGGTTCTTTGGTGTCAGGCTCCGAAGCTCGGCCGAGCCGATGAAGACCTCGCGCTTGCGCTCTATGTGATAGGTGAGGTGGAAGGCGATGAAGGCATTGAGCCGCGCCGTCGGGTCGTCGATGCCGTCGAGGTCGGCGTCGATGCGCGCGAGCAGCGTCACCATGTGATTATGGATGAGATCGAAGAGCAGATCCTGCTTATTGGCGATGTGATTGTAGAGCGAGCCGGGCTGAAGCCCGACCCGGGCGGCCAGATCGCGCAGCGTCATCGCGTCGAAGCCGCGCTTGTAGATGAGATCGAGCCCGGCCTCGCGGATGGCGGCGAGCGTCTTGGGGCCCGAGGAGCCTCTGGTCCTGCTCATGGAACCTCTCACGCGTCTTGCGCGGATGCAGGAAACGAACGTATGATCGTTTGTATCCTAACCCGGCCCCGTCTTCAATCCGTTCGGTCGAGCCCATGTCCATTCTGAAGAGCAACGTCAATCCGCGCGATGCGCGTTTCCGGGAAAATGCCGCGGCGATGGAGCGCCTCGTCGCCGACCTGGAGGCCGAGCGTGCCAAGGCGGCGGAGGGCGGCGATCAGCGCTCGCGCGATCGTCATGTCTCGCGCGGCAAGCTGCTGCCGCGCGACCGCGTCTATGGCCTCATCGATCCGGGCACGCCCTTTCTCGAGCTTTCATCTATGGCCGCCCATGGCATGTATGGCGAGGCCATCAATGCCGCCGGCATCATCACCGGCATTGGCCGCGTGCGCGGGCAGGAATGCGTCATCGTCTGTAATGATGCCACGATCAAGGGCGGCACCTATTATCCCGTCACGGTGAAGAAGCATCTACGCGCGCAGGAGATCGCGCTCGAGAACAATCTTCCCTGCTTCTATCTCGTGGATTCGGGCGGCGCCAACCTGCCGAACCAGGCCGACATCTTCCCCGATCGCGAGCATTTCGGCCGCATCTTCTACAATCAGGCGCGCATGTCCGCGAAGGGCATTCCACAGATCGCGGTCGTCATGGGTTCCTGCACCGCGGGCGGCGCCTATGTGCCCGCCATGTCGGACGAGACGATCATCGTCCGCAAGCAGGGCACGATCTTCCTTGGCGGGCCGCCGCTCGTGAAGGCGGCGACGGGCGAGGTGGTGACAGCCGAGGATCTCGGCGGCGCCGATGTGCATTCGCGCAAATCCGGCGTCACCGATCATTACGCTGTCGACGACAATCATGCGCTGGCGCTCGCGCGGCAGATCGCCGGCACGCTCAATCGCAGCAAGCCGGTCAACATCCCTCTGCGCGAGCCCAGGACGCCGCTCTATGATGCGGCGGAACTTGACGGCGTGGTGCCGCATTCACTCTCGATCCAGTACGATGTGCGCGAGGTCATTGCACGGCTGGTGGACGGCTCCGAATTCGACGAGTTCAAGGCGCTCTATGGCACAACCGTCGTCACGGGCTTTGCTCACCTCCACGGCATGCCCGTGGGCATCGTCGCGAATAACGGCATCCTATTTTCGGAGTCCGCGCTCAAGGTCGCGCATTTCGTCGAGCTGTGCTGCCAGCGCCGCATTCCGCTGCTCTTCCTGCAAAATATCGCGGGCTTCATGGTCGGCCGCGAATACGAGACGGGCGGCATCGCGAAGGACGGCGCTAAAATGGTGACGGCGGTCGCCTGCGCCGATGTCCCGAAGATCACGCTCGTCATCGGCGGCTCCTATGGTGCGGGCAATTACGGCATGTGTGGCCGCGCCTACAGCCCACGCTTCCTCTTCACCTGGCCCAATGCGCGCATTTCCGTCATGGGCGGCGAGCAGGCGGCGAGCGTGCTCGCAACCGTGCGCCGCGAGGGCATGGAAGCGCGTGGCGAGAGCTGGAGCGCGGAGGAGGAAGATGCCTTCAAGGCGCCAATCCGCGCTCAATACGAGAAGGAAGGGCATCCCTATTTCGCCACCGCGCGGCTCTGGGATGACGGCATCATCACGCCGCAGGAAACGCGCCGCGTGCTGGCGCTCGCCTTCTCGGCCTGCCTCAATGCGCCGGTGTCCGAAACGCATTTCGGCGTCTTCAGGATGTGAGGAGCAAGAGCATGTTCAAATCCCTCCTCATCGCCAATCGCGGCGAGATCGCGGT
>NZ_DAOKYX010000005.1:0-54963 GCF_035325945.1 Parvibaculum sp. | reverse complement strand
CCGGCCTCCGCCATCAGGGCGATGGGTCTCAAGGACGCCGCGAAGGCGCTGATGGAGAAGGCGGGCGTTCCTGTCGTGCCGGGCTATCACGGTGAAATTCAGGACGCGCGTTTCCTCGAGGGCGAGGCGCAGAAGATCGGCTATCCTGTGCTCATCAAGGCGGTGGCGGGCGGCGGCGGCAAGGGCATGCGCCGCGTCGACGATCCCAAGGCCTTCGACACGGAACTCAAGGCCGCCCAGCGCGAGGCGGGTTCCGCCTTTGGCGACGAGCGCGTGCTGGTCGAGAAATATGTCGCGCGGCCGCGTCACATCGAGATCCAGGTTTTTGCCGATGCGCATGGCAATGCGGTCTACCTCCATGAGCGCGACTGCTCGCTCCAGCGCCGCCACCAGAAGGTGATCGAGGAGGCACCTGCCCCCGGCATGCCGGAGGCGATGCGCCGCGCCATGGGTGAAGCGGCGGTCGCGGCCGCGAAGGCGATCGGCTATCGCGGCGCGGGCACGGTCGAGTTCATCGCCGATGCCTCGAAGGGCCTCAGCGCCGATGCCTTCTGGTTCATGGAAATGAACACGCGCCTTCAGGTCGAGCATCCGGTGACGGAGGCGATCACCGGCACCGATCTCGTCGAATGGCAGCTTCGCGTGGCCGCGGGCGAGGCGCTGCCGCTTGCACAAAAGGACATTCCGCTCGATGGTCATGCCGTCGAGGTCCGGCTCTATGCGGAAGATCCGGCCAATAATTTCTTCCCCTCGATAGGCAGGCTCATGCGGCTCCGCCTGCCTGACGATGCCTCGATCCGCGCCGATATGGGCGTGGAGGAGGGCGATGAAGTCTCGCTGTTCTACGATCCGATGATCGGCAAGATCATCGCGCATGGGGAAACGCGCGATACGGCGCTCGCGCGGCTGCGCCGTTTCCTTCAGTCCACGGAGGTGGCGGGGCCGAAGACCAATCTCGCCTTTCTTGCCGCCGTGGCGGGGCACGACGCCTTTCTCAAGGCCGATATCGACACCGGCTTCATCGACCGGCATCTCGCGGCGCTGCTGCCCGCGCCGAGCCTCGATGCACTGACACTGGGTGCGGCGCTTGTCGGTCATCTTGCCGATCGCGCCCGCAAGATTGAAGCAACGCAGCGGGCGACGCGCGATCCCTATTCGCCCTGGGCGGAGAGCGATGGCTGGGTGCTCGGCGGCGGAAGGCGCGAGGTGCTGGCATTCACGGTCGATGGCGAAGCGCTTGCGATCCCCGTGCGGATGCAGGGTGGGGCTGTCCGCTTCGCGCATGAAGGCGGCGAGCATGTCGCCTCCGGCGCGCTCGGGCTCGATGGCGGCCTCGTCGCGACGGTCGATGGCGTGCGGGTGAAGGCGGCCTTCGTGCCTGCGTTGCGCGGTTTCGCGCTCATCCATCAAGGTGTCGTCCGCGACTTCGTCGTCCCCGATCCCCTCGATGTCGATCTTGTGCATGAGGGTGAGGTCGGCGCCCTGAAATCGCCCATGCCCGGCAAGATCGTTGCGGTGCTGACGGAATCGGGAGCGGCGGTCAAGAAAGGCGCCGCGCTCATCGTCATGGAAGCGATGAAGATGGAGCAGACGCTTGCCGCACCGGCAGATGGTGTCGTCGAGGCGGTTAACGTCGTCGCCGGCGATCAGGTGGAGGCAGGCGCGGCGCTTGTCACTTTCGAAGGCGGCGACTAGCGAAGGCGGCGACTAGCCGAGAAACCAGTCCATGATCGCCGCATTCTCCTCGCGCGGATAGGTGTGCGAGAGATCGGCGATCTCGTGATAGGTGACCTTCGCGCCTGCGCCCTTCAGGGCTTCCTCGGCTGAACGCGCCATGGCGGCCGGAAACATCCAGTCGAGCGCGCCATGCACGATATGGATCGGCAGCCCCGCCATGCGCTCCGCGTCCATGAAGCTCAGCAGCATCGGATGGAAGCTCGCGGAGATGGGCGCGAGGTGGGTAAAGGGGCTTTCGCCGGACAGGCCGCTCAAATAGGTGAAGGTGCCGCCGTCGCTCATGCCGGTGAGCAGCATGCGCGATGGATCGACGTTCCATCCCTCGCGCACGAAAGCGAGCATGCGCTCCAGATTGGCGATGTCGAGTTCCGGCTCCATGAGCGACCAGGTGTCGCCCATCGAGGTCGGGCTCACGAGAATGGCGCCGCGCGTTCGCGCCTCGCGGATCCATGTCCAGAGGAAATCGCGGCCGTGCCCGCTGCCGCCATGCAGCGCCATGATGAGCGGATGGGCGACGCCGGCGTCGTAATATTCGGGGACATAGAGCGAGAAGCCGCCGCGCATCGTCTTTTCGTTGCGCGCTTCGAGAATGCCTGCCCGCGCCTCCCCGCTGCGTGGCTCCGTAAGCCGCCGCAGCAGCATCTCGTCGCCGCGCGCCGGTTCCTCGAGGAAGAAGCGGCTGATGGCCGGCAGCATCGGCGCCAGCGGATAGAGCGCCTCCACGGCGCGGACATAGTGGCGAAGGGCGCGATAGGCCTGAAGCACGCCGCCGGCCTCGCCAGCCGCGGTGCGCAAGCCATCGAATGCGCTCATGGTCGAGACTGACGCCGCTTCGAGACGGTCGCGAACGAAGGCGAACCGCTCCGGCCAGTCGATGCGGCGAAGCCCGTCGAGCGCTTCGCGCAGCGGCGCATCGCGCGTGCCGACAGTGGCGACGAGTTCGGCGAGGTGCGGCGGATGCAGATGCCGTCCGGCGAACTGTATCGCCTCGAGCGCGTTGAGGAGCGCGGGCACCAGCGCCACGACCGCTTCGAAGACGGCGTCGTTTTCCTCGCCGCTCATTGTCCGGCCGTGCCGCCGCGCGGCCGAAGCAGGGGAGCGACGATCTCGATCCACCGTTCCACCATGCGCTGTTGCTTGTGCGGATCGGCGGAGTACTGGTCCTGAATGAGCAGGCCACGGAAGAAGATGTTGCTCATCACGGGCAGAAGCTCCGCGTCTTCCGGCTCGCCAATCGCGGATTCATAGGCGGACATCATGTAAGCAACGGCCTGGCGGTGATATTCGTGCAGCGTGCCTGCGATCTGCGCGCGAAGGTTCTTGTCCGTGCGCGAAGCGATCAGGATTTCGAGAAGCGCGCGATATTGCGGCGTGTTGATGTAGTAGGACCAGTTCGTGCGCAGATCGGCCGCGATTACGTCCTTGTCACCCGCATTTTCAGGCAGGCGGCGCTTGGGGCGATTGAGCGTCTTGGAGAAGAGGTGCTGTGCCGTCGCCGTCATCAGATGCTCTTTCGACGGAAAGTGATGAAGCAGCGCCCCGTTGGAAAGTCCGGCCTTCTCGACCACCCGCGCCAGCGTCGTCTCGCCATAGCCGAACTCGACGAGGCAGGTGACGGTCGCATCGCAGAGCGCGTTGCGCGTCCTGAGGCTTTTCGCCTCCTGGCGGCCCAGCGGCGGCGCTTCTGCTGACTTCATCTTCCGCATCGGGGTTCTTTTGTTGGCTGCCGCAAGGGAAGCTTGGGCTCGGCTGTGATGCGCGACATTGAATCCACTTGTTCGCGGCTCGCCGCCATAATAAAAACAGTATGCCCGGTTTGTAAATGTCGCAATAAGGCGTGGCGATCCGGCAGCGAGGAGGGAGGCGGAGAATGTCGAAGAAGGTCATCCGCATCGGCGGTGCGAGCGGCTTCTGGGGCGATGCGGCCATGGCGACGCCGCAGCTTCTGGCGGCGGGCGGGCTCGACTACATCGTCTACGACTACCTTGCCGAAATCACCATGTCGATCATGGCGCGCGCCCGCGCCGAGAAGCCGGATGCCGGCTTTGCGACCGATTTCGTCTCGCTGGCGTTGAAGCCCAATCTTGCCGAGATCGCGCGCCAGAAGGTGAAGATCATTTCCAACGCCGGCGGCGTGAACCCGGAGGCCTGCGCCGCGGCCGTGCGCGCGCTCATCGCCGATCGCGGTCTCGATCTCAAGGTCGCCGCCATCACCGGCGACGATCTCATCGCGAGCAAGGACGAGTTTGCGGCGCAGGGCTTCGCTGAAATGTTTTCGGCCGATGTCTTCCCCGATCCGAAGAAGATCCTTTCGATCAATGCCTATCTCGGCGCCTTCCCGATTGCGAAGGCGCTCGGCGAGGGTGCGGACATCGTCATCACCGGGCGCTCTGTCGACAGCGCGGTCACGCTCGGCGCCTGTATCCACGAGTTCGGCTGGACGCCTGCCGATCTCGACAAGCTCGCGGGCGGCAGCCTTGCGGGCCACATTCTCGAATGCGGACCTCAGGCGACGGGCGGTAATTTCACCGATTGGGAAATCGTCATCGACCGGCTCGAGGACATCGGCTATCCGATTGCCGAGGTTTCGCCGGACGGCACCTTCGTGTGCACGAAGCCGGAAGGCTCCGGCGGCGTCGTCAATGTCGGCACCGTTTCGGAGCAGATGCTTTACGAGATCGGCGATCCTCAGGCCTATATGCTGCCGGATGTCGTCTGCGACTTCTCGCAGGTGGAGGTGGAGCAGCAGGGCGCGGACCGCGTGCTGGTGTCGAATGCCAAGGGTCATCCCGCGCCCGATACCTATAAGGTCTGCGCGACCTATGTGGATGGCTTTCGCGGCGGCCTCACCATGAGCTTCTACGGCATTGATGCCAGCCGCAAGGCGGAGCGTTTCGCCGAGGTTGTCTACAAGCGCGCGCGGCGCACGCTGCGGAACCTCAACCTGCCGGACTATACGGAGGTCAGCACAGAGGTCATCGGCGCCGAGTCGCAATATGGCAGCGCACGCCGCATCGATGTTTCGCGCGAGGTGGTGGTGAAGATCGCGGCCAAGCATCCGGAAGCGGCAGGCATCGGCATTCTGCTGAAGGAGGCGACGGGCCTCGGTCTTGCGACGCCGCCGGGGCTTTCCGGATTTGCCGGCGGGCGGCCGAAGCCGACGCCTGTGGCGCGGCTCTTCTCCTTCGCGATCCCGAAGTCGCGCGTTGCGATCGCCGTCGACACGGACGGTCGGAAGATTGCGGTGGCCGATGAGGTTGGCCGTCCTTTCGATCCCGCCTCGCTCGCCCGGCCGGAGACGCCGCAGGCGGCGGAGACGACCAATCTCGTCCGTGTGCCGCTCGTCTCGCTCGCCTGGGCGCGCAGCGGCGACAAGGGCGACAAGGCGAATGTCGGTGTGATCGCGCGGCGGGCAGAATATTTCCCCTATATCTGCCGCTCGCTGACGGCGGAGATCGTCGCGGAACGCTTCGCCCATTTCCTCAAGGGAAAAGTCGAGCGCTTCGTTCTGCCGGGCCCGCATGCGCTCAATTTTCTGCTCCACAATGTGCTTGGCGGTGGAGGCGTCGCCAGCCTCCGCAACGATCCGCAAGGCAAGGGCTATTCGCAATTGCTGCTCGAAGTGCCGATCGAAGTGCCGGCGGAGCTTGCCCGCCGCGACGGGCTTCCGGCGGCGTGAGGATCGTAACAGGCGACCATCAATTCTGAGAGGGTGCTCGAATGCCACGCTTCGTCTCGAAAATCAGCACGGTGTCTGAGGCGTTCAGAACCAATCGGGCGGAAATGCTTGAACTGACGGCGAAGCTCGAGGAACTGAACGGGCGCTCGTTCCGCGAGTCGGAAAAACGCAAGGCCCGTTTCGACGAGCGCGGTCAGCTGACGCCGCGCGAAAGGCTCTCGCGGCTCCTCGATCCCGGCATGCCGTTTCTCGAGATCGGCAACATGTCGGGCTATCTGCTCGATACGAACGATCCGGCGAAGTCGGTTCCCGGCGGCAGCGTGATTGCCGGCATCGGTTTCGTCGCGGGCGTGCGCGCAGCGATCCTTGTCGACGACAGCGGCATCAATGCGGGCGCCATGACGCATGCGGGCAGCTACCGGCTCCGGCGGTGTCAGGAAATCGCTCTGGCGAAGAAGCTTCCCTTCATCCATCTGGTCGAGAGCGCCGGCGCCGACCTGATGAAATATACCGTCGAAGGTTTCATCGCCGGTGGCGGCCTCTTTGCCAATCTCGCGCGGCTGAGCGCGGCGGGGCTTCCCGTCATCACGGTGCTCCATGGTGCCTCGACGGCAGGCGGCGCCTATATGCCGGGGCTCAGCGACTATGTCGTTGCGATCAAGGGGCGTGGCAAGGCGTTCCTTGCCGGTCCGGCGCTTCTCAAGGCCGCGACGGGCGAGGTTGCGACGGAGGAGGAGCTTGGCGGCGCGGAGATGCACGCGACCGTGTCCGGGCTTGCCGAATATCTCGCAGAGGATGACGGCCACGGACTTCTGATCGCGCGCGAAGTGGTGGCGCGCCTGCAATGGAACGATCGCTGCCCGGCGCTGCCCGCGCGCGACTTTGCGGAGCCTTTCTACGATCCTGACGAGATCGCGGGCGTCGTGCCGCTTGATTACCGCAAGCCCTATGATGTGCGCGAGGTCGTGGCGCGTGTCGTCGATGGCTCCGAGCTTCTGGATTTCAAGCCTGCCTATGGCGTTTCGACCGTCTGTCTGCAGGCGGAGGTTTATGGTCAGGCATTCGGCCTGATCGGAAATAATGGTCCGATCGACCCCGACGGCGCGACCAAGGCCGCGCAGTTCATGCAGCTTTGCGATCAGGCGCAGATACCGCTCGTCTTCTTCCAGAACACGACGGGCTATCTCGTCGGCACGCAGTATGAGCGCGCGGGCATGATCAAGCATGGCTCGAAGATGATCCAGGCGGTCACGAATGTGAGCGTTCCGCGCCTGACCTTCATGATCGGCGCGAGTTTCGGCGCCGGCAATTACGGCATGTGCGGACGCGGTTATGATCCAGATTTCGTCTTCTCCTGGCCGAACACGAAAACTGGCGTGATGGGCGGCGCGCAGGCGGCGCGCACCATGTCGCAGGTGATGATGGCCGGTGCCGCCCGGCGCGGCCTGACGCTCGACGAGGCGCAGATCAAGGCGCAGGAAGACATGCTGACCCAGCATTTCGATGGCCAGTCGGATGCGTTCTACACATCCGGCCACCTGCTTGACGACGGGCTCATCGACCCGCGCGATACGCGCAGGGTTCTGGGCTTTCTGCTCGAGACGTGCTGGGAGGCGCGGCACCGCAAGGTGACGCCGAACAGCTTCGGCATCGCACGCATGTGATTTCGGGAGAAGGGAATATGACGACGCTTCCGGCGACGAACGCACTGATCCTCGAACGCGAAGAAAGCGTGCTGCGCATCTGGTTCAACAGGCCGGAGGCGCGCAATGCGCTGACGGCGGAAGTCACGGGCGAGCTTGCGGCCGTGCTCGACTTGGTACGCGACGACCGCTCCATCCGCACACTCGTCATCCGCGGCAAGGGCGGCGTCTTCTGCGCGGGCGGCGATATCAAGGGCTTCAAGTCAGGCATGCAGGGTTCGGGCAATGCCGATGAGATCGCGCGCGGCAATCGCGCCTTCGGCGATCTCATGATCAAGCTCAACGAGCAGCCTCAGGTCGTCGTCATGCTGGTGGAGGGCGGGGCTGTCGGCGGCGGGCTGGGGCTTGCCTGTGTCGGCGACGTCACCATTGTCGAGCGCGAGACGCGCTTCCAGCTCAGCGAGACGAGCCTTGGCATTCCCCCCGCGCAGATCGCGCCATTCGTCGTCGAGCGCGTCGGCTTGACGACCGCGCGCCGGCTCATGCTCACGGGCGCGCGCTTCAAGGGCGAGGAGGCGGTGCGCCTCGGCATCGGTCATTTCCTCGCCGACGGCGCTGACGATCTCGACCGCATCTGCACCGATGTGCTTTCCCAGATCGCCAATTGCGCGCCCGGTGCGAACGCCGTCACCAAGGCGATCCTGTTCGAGGCCATGCGGCGCCCGCGCGCTGAGGCGCTCGACTTCGCAGCCAGAGGCTTTGCCGAATGCATGCTGAGCGAGGAGGGGCGCGAAGGCGTTGCCGCCTTCATCGAGAAACGCAAGGCGCGCTGGTCGGTATCGGACGCGTGACGGGGGCCACAGCATGAGGAACTTCAGCAAGATACTGGTGGCCAATCGCGGCGAGATCGCCGTGCGCGTCATCCGCACGGCGCGTGCGCTTGGCTATCGCACCGTCGCCGTCTATTCGGAAGCCGATGGCGGCGCGCCCCATGTCGCGCTCGCCGATGAAGCGGTTCTGATCGGCCCCGCGCCGGTCGCCTCGTCCTATCTCGATGCCGAGCGGCTGCTCAAAGCCGCGGCAGCGACGGGGGCGGATGCCGTCCATCCCGGTTACGGCTTTCTCTCCGAGAATGCCGCATTCGCCCGCGCATGCGCGGAAGCGGGGCTCGTCTTCATCGGGCCTTCGGCCGATGCGATCCATCTCATGGGCAACAAGGCGGAAGCCAAGCGCCGCATGATCGCGGCGGGCGTTCCCTGCGTGCCGGGCTATGAGGGCCGCGATCAGTCGGATGCGACCTTCGTCGCGGCCGCGGACGGGATCGGCTATCCGGTCATGGTGAAGGCGGCGGCAGGCGGCGGCGGTCGCGGCATGCGCCTTGTCGAGCGGAAGGATCAGCTCGTCGCGGCTCTCGCCTCGGCGCGCTCCGAGGCGCTCAATGCGTTCGGCTCGGACGAACTCATCCTCGAAAAGGCGGTGCAGCAGCCGCGCCATGTCGAGATACAGGTTTTCGGCGACAGCCACGGTCACGTCATTCACCTCGGCGAGCGCGATTGCTCCGTGCAGCGCCGTCACCAGAAGGTCGTGGAGGAGGCGCCCTGTCCGGTGATGACGCCGGGCCTGCGCGACATGATGGGCCGCGCGGCGGTGGAGGCCGCGCGCAGCATCAAATATGAGGGCGCGGGCACGGTCGAATTCCTGCTCGACCGCGATGGCGAATTCTACTTCCTCGAAATGAATACGCGCCTTCAGGTCGAGCATCCGGTGACGGAGCTTGTCACCGGCCTCGATCTCGTCGCGCTCCAGCTTCGCGTGGCGCGGGGCGAGGCGCTGCCGCTCACGCAGGACGATGTGACGCTTGAAGGGCACGCGATCGAGGTCCGCCTTTATGCCGAGGACCCGTCCAACAATTTCCTCCCCGCGAGCGGCCGTGTCGATGTGTGGCGCCCCGCGAGCGGCGATGGCATCCGCATCGATCATGGCCTGCGCGAAGGGCAGGAGATTTCGCCCTTCTACGATCCGATGATCGCCAAGATCATTGCCTGGGGAAGCGATCGCGACGAGGCGCGGCGGAGGCTCATCCGCGCGCTGGAAGAAACGACCGTCTTCGGCCCGGTGACGAACAAGGACTTTCTCGTCGCCATTCTTGCGCAGGAGCGTTTCGCTGCGGGCGAGGCGACGACGGCCTTCCTTGCGGAGAATTTCGGCGAAACAGGCTTCGAGGTCGCGCGGCCCACGCGAGCGCAAGCAGTGCTTGCCTCCGTGCTGCAATATCGCGCGGCGCGTGATGAAGCGGCCGTCCGTGCGGTGGCGCTGACGCCGAGGCTCAAGGATTGGGCGAGCGCCGGCAGGCTTGCGAGCCGTTTTTCCTATGCGCTGGGCGAGGAAGCGCCGGTCGAGTTCCGCGTCAGCGCGCTGGGCGGCGAGCGCTACAAGGTCGAGGAGAGAGACAGCACCCACAATGTCGAGGTGCTGCACGACGAAGCTGGCGTCGCGCGCGTTCTCATCGACAATGTGCAGAAGACGCTGCGCCATCTCGCAAGCGGCGAAGCGAAGCTCCATCTCGCGGTTGATGGGCGCAGCTTCGTTTTCGACAATCTTCTGAAGCGCGCCAAAGGCGCGGATGAAACGGCGTCGGGCGGGCACATCCTTGCGCCCATGCATGGCAAGATCCTTCGGCTCAATGTCGCCGTGGGCGATGAGGTTGCCGAAGGTCAATCGCTCGTGGTGCTCGAAGCGATGAAGATGGAGCATGAGATCAACGCGACGCGGAGCGGCAAGGTGACGGCGGTGAATGTCGCTCTTGGCGATCAGGTGCCGGCGAACACGCTCATGATCGAGATGGAACAAACGGGAAGCGGAGCCTCAGAGGCATGACGATCAAGCTTTATCACTGCAAGGGCGCGCGCTCGGTGCGTCCTCTCTGGACGCTCGAGGAAATGGGGATTCCCTATGAACTCGAATCGATGAAGTTTCCGCCGCGCTTCTTCCGCGAAGGCTATCTCGATATCAATCCGCTGGGCACCGTGCCGACCATGACGGATGGCGACCTCACCATGACGGAGTCAGCGGGCATCTGTCAGTATCTCGTCGATTGCTACGGACCGACCACCATCGGCCTCACGCCGAAGGACAAGGATTACGGCCTCTATCTCAACTGGCTGCACAGAAGCGACGCGACGCTCACCTTCCCGCAGACCATTGTGCTTCGCTATACGCAGCTCGAGCCGGAGGAGCGGCGGCTGAAGCAGGCGGCGGACGATTATACCCAGTGGTTCTTCTCGCGCCTGAAAAGCGTCGAGCAGGCGGCGGGCGAACGTGAATATCTCTGCGCAGGCCGTTTCACCATCGCCGACATCTGTGTGGGCTACGCGCTCTATCTCGCGGATACGCTGGGCCTCAGGGGCGGCTTCAAGCCGAATACGGAAGCCTATTACAAGCGGCTGAGCGAGCGCCCGGCCTTCCAGCGCGCCATCGCGCTCTGACACGGCGGAGCGGCAGAATGTCACTCAAGTATTCCGGCGGCGAAAGCCCGATCGATTTTGACCACCGCTATATGGGACCGCTCTATACCGACGATCATCGCGCCTGGCGGGCAACTCTCCGCAAGTTCGTCGAGACGGAGATGATGCCGTATGTCGATGCCTGGGAGGAAGCGGGCGAGTTTCCGCGCGAGCTTTACAGGAAGGCGGCCGAGATCGGGCTGATCGGCCTCGGTTACCCGGAAGAATATGGCGGCACGCCTGTCGACGATCCGATGTATTCGATCGTCACGGCGGAAGAGCTGGCGCGGCTTGGCGCCGGCGGCGTCAATGCAAGCCTTATGGTGCATGGCATCGGCCTGCCACCGGTGCTCGCCATCGGGTCCGAAGCGATCAAGTCCCGCGTCGCACCGCAGGTTCTCGCGGGCGAGAAAATCCACGCGCTGGCGATCACCGAACCTTCCGGCGGATCGGACGTGGCGAACCTCAAGACGCGCGCCGTGCGCGACGGCGATCACTATGTCGTCAACGGTTCGAAGATGTTCATCACCGGTGGCATGCGGGCTGATTTCTACACCGTCGCCGTTCGCACGGGTGGCCCCGGCGCCAAGGGCATCTCGCTCCTGCTGCTCGAGCGTGACATGCCGGGCTTCACCCGCACGCCGTTGAAGAAGCAGGGTTGGTGGTCGTCGGACACGGCCGCGCTCTATTTCGACGACGTTCGCGTGCCGAAGGAAAATCTCATCGGCGAGGAAAATCAGGGTTTCCTCGGTGTCATGCTCAACTTCAACAATGAGCGCATCGGCCTTGCCGCGAGCGCTGTGGCTCATGCGCGCGTCTGTTTCGAGGATGCGCTGGCCTGGGCGCGGGATCGAGAGACGTTTGGCAAGCGGCTTGCGGATCATCAGGTCATCCGGCACAAATTTGCCGAGATGGCTCGCAAGATCGCGGCGACGCAGGCATATCTGGAGCAGTGCGTGGTGCGCGTGAAGGCGGGGGAGACGCCGGTCGCGGATCTTTCCTTGCTCAAGGTGCAGGCGACGCTGACGATGGAGTTTTGCGCCCGCGAGGCGATGCAGATCATGGGCGGCGCCGGCTATATGCGCGGCTGCCGCGTGGAGCGCATCTATCGCGAGGTGCGGGTGAACGCGATTGGCGGCGGGTCGGAGGAGATCATGCGCGATCTTGCCGCCCGTCAGCTTGGAATTTGATGGAAAGGGACGACCAATGAGCCTGAGCAAACAGGAGCTCGACGAATTCCGCAAGGAGGTGCGGGCCTGGTTCGAGGAGAACAAGCCCGCCGATCCGGGGTTTCTCCTGCCGCAATCCTTCATGGAAGTGGGAACCGACGAGCAGTTCTATTTCCTTCGCGACTGGCAGCGAAAGGTCTATGAGGCGGGCTATCTCGGCATGGCGTGGCCGAAGGAGTATGGCGGCGGCGGCAAGCCCCAGCAGCTTCAGGACATCGTGACGCGCGAGATGGTGCGCCAGAAGGTGCCTTTCATGATGAACACGATCGGCCTCAACTGGGCCGGTCCGCTCATTCTCAACATGGGTTCCGACGAGCAGAAGAAGGCTTACATTCCTGGCATTCTGAGCGCCGAGGACATCTGGTGCCAGGGCTTCTCCGAGCCGGACCACGGCTCGGATCTCGGCAATGCGCAGCTCAAGGCGGAGCGTGACGGCAACGAGTTCGTGCTCAATGGCAGCAAGATCTGGACGAGCCTCGGCGTGCATGCGAAGTACATGATCCTGCTCGCGCGCACCAATCCGAATGCGAACAACAAGTATGAAGGGCTGAGCTTCTTCCTCATCCCCATGCGCATACCGGGCATCGAGGTCGTGCCGATCCGCAAGCTCACGGGCGAATACGGCTTCAACCAGACCTTCTTCACCGACGCGCGCATCTCCGACACCTGCCTCATCGGTAAGGAAGGCGGCGGCTGGCAGGTCGCCATGGCGACGCTCGCCTTCGAGCGTGGCGCGGTCGGCGGGCAGGCCGGCGGCCATTCGATGATGAGCAAGGAAGTGGCCGAGGTCGTGGCGCTGGCGCGCGTCGCGCAGCGCAACGGGCGGCCCGCCATCGAGGATCCGCTGATCCGCGACAGGCTCGTCCAGTTCATCATGGAGGAGCGCGGTCAGTCGCTCAATTCTTCGCGCGCGCGCATCAAGGCGCTCACCTCCGATCGCCCCGCTTCGATCGCCATGTCGTCGAAGCTCGTCGGCAGCGAGTATCAGCGCCGCCTCAACCAGTTCGCGCTGTCGCTTCAGGGCGCCAACGCCGCCTATTATGTGGGCGACGATCTCGCCTATGAGCGCGGCCTCTGGCAGCGTTCCTATTTCAATGCCTTCTCCGCCACCATCGGCGGCGGCACCAGCGAAATTCAGCACAACATCATTGGCGAGCGTGTTCTCGGCCTGCCGAAGAGCTAAGTGAGACGTAGGACCATGCAGGACACAAACAAAAGACCGACCATCGAGTTCAGCGACGAGCAGGCGCAGCTCCTCGAAGTTGCGACGAGCTTCTGCGCCGACAAGTTCCCGGTCGACCGTGCGCGCGCGCGTATCGCCGCGGCGGAGGATTTCGACCGCTCCGTGTGGCTCGAGATGGCCTCTCTCGGCTGGCTCGGCGTCGCGGTACCGGAGGAATTCGGCGGCAGCAGCCTCGGCCTTGCCGAAGTCGTGACCATCGTGGAGCCGATGGGCCGCTATCTGGCGGGCACGCCTCTGACATCGACCACGCTCGTCGCGCAGGCGCTCATCAAGGCGGGAACGGACGCGCAGAAATCCGAGTGGCTGCCCGCCATCTGCGAAGGCGCCATCGGCGCGCTCGCGCTGACGGAGCCGAGCGGCGACTGGAACCTCGCAAATCTTGCGAGCAAGGCGGTGCGCAACGGCGACAAGCTGACGCTTTCGGGCGTCAAGACATTCGTGACGGACGCCGCCTCGGCCGATCTTGCGATCGTCTCGGTGGCGCTCGACGGCGCGCCCGCGCTCGTTCTCCTCGATCGGGCGGCGCTTGCCTCGGCGAAGATGGAGCGCGAGACGGTCATCGACGAAACGCGCCGTTCCTACCGGGTGAAGCTTGATGGCGTGACGATCCCGGCGAGCAATCTTCTCGATCCGGCGAAGACGGCCGATTGCCTCTCGCATCTCGATCTCGCCGCCTGCCTCCTTCTCTCTGCGGAAATGTGTGGCGGCGCGAGCGGCGTCATCGACGTAACGGTCGAATATCTGAAGACGCGAAAGCAGTTCGACAAATATATCGGCTCCTATCAGGCGCTGAAGCACCCGACCGTGGATGCGCTGCTTGCCATGGAGGCCGCGCGCTCGCACCTCTATTACGCCGCAACGGTTTTCGGCAAGGGCGAGGAGGGCGAGATCGCCGTCCGCATGGCCAAGGCGCAGGCGAGCGATGCGCTTGCCTTCGCCTCCGACCGCGCCATCCAGTTCCATGGCGGCTTTGGCTTCACCTATGACTGCGACGCGCAGCTTTATCGCCGCCGCGGCCTCTGGTGCGAATATCAGCACGGCGATGCGGCCCATCATCGCCGCAGGCTTGCCGATCTGCTTCTCTGATCGGCGTTACTTCTTGGTGGGGCCTGTCGTCTCGAGCAGAGCGACGAGCCCCTTCAGAAGTTCAAGCGGCGAGGGCGGGCAGCCGCGAATGTGAAGATCAACGGGAATGACCGCCGAGACGCCGCCCACGATCTTCGGGCTCGGCGCGAAGAGGCCCCCATCCACTGCGCAATCGCCGACAGCGACCACCCATTTCGGGTCCGGTGTCGCCGTCCATACCCGTTCCAGCGCCTCGCGCATGTTTTTCGTGACGGGCCCCGTCACCATCAGCACATCGGCGTGCCGGGGCGATGCGACGAAGTGCAATCCGAAGCGCTCGAGATCGTAAAAGGCGTTCGAGAGCGCATGCATTTCGAGTTCGCAGCCATTGCAGGAGCCTGCATCGACCGCGCGGATAGAGAGACTGCGCCCGAGGCGCCTGCGCGACGCGCGTTCGAGCGCGGCCGCGAGTTCGGCGATGGCCGTGTCGTCCGCGGATGGCGCCCGCTCCGTCAGCGGCCCGTGGGTCAGATTGCGAAATAGAATTTTGCGCATGGCGTGTGGCCCTAGAGGTCGTGGCCGGAATAGGCGCAGTTGAAGGATTTGTTGCAGATCGGAAAATCCGCGACGATGTTGCCCTCGACGACGCTTTCGAGAACCGGCCATTGAAACCATGAAGGATCGCGCAAATGGCAGCGCTCGATCCTGAGGTCGCCGGAAAGCCGGAGCCAGGCGAGAATGTCGCCGCGAAATCCCTCGACCATGGCCATGCCTTCGCGGGCCTCACCCTCGAAGGGTGTTGGCGCGGCGCGAAGCGGCCCCTCGGGCAGACGATCCAGGATTTGCCGGGCCAGAGAGAGCGACTGCTCGACCTCGCGGATGCGGACCCATACGCGCGCGTCTATGTCGCCTGCGATGAAGACCGGCACGTCGAATGTGAGCGCGTCATAGGGCGCATAGGGCAGCGAGTGCCGGGCGTCGAATGCGCGGCCCGATGCGCGCCCCACATAGCCGCCACAGCCGAATTGGCGGGCAAGCGCGGGCTTCAAAATGCCGGCGCCGACGGTGCGATCCTGAAGCGATGCCGTGTTGTCGTAGAGTTCGATCAGTTCGGGAAACTGGCGCGCCACCTCGGCGATGAGCGCGGGGAGACGTTTTGCGCCATCCTCGGTGAGATCGGCCGCGACCCCGCCGGGGACGATGCAATCCTTCATCAGCCGATGGCCGAACGAGGCATGCGCCGCGCGCAGAACATTCTCGCGCAGAACGCCGCATTGGGCATGCATGAGCGCGAAGGCCGCGTCGTTGCAGATCGCGCCTATATCGCCGAAATGATTTGCGAGCCGTTCGAGTTCGGCCATGAGCGCGCGCAACCATATGGCGCGCGGCGGCGCCTCGATGCCGAGCGCCGCTTCCGCCGCGCGGGAAAAGGCGAGCGCATAGGCCACCGTGCTGTCGCCAGACACGCGGCCTGCAAGCCTTGCCGCGTGATCGAGCCCGGCGCCGGACATGAGATCCTCGACGCCCTTATGCGTGTAGCCGAGCCGTGCTTCGAGACGCACGATCGCCTCGCCATTGATCGTGAATCGGAAGTGTCCGGGCTCGATGATGCCGGCATGAACGGGGCCGACCGCGAGTTGGTGCAGCCCCTCGCCCTCGCTCGGCAGGAATGTGTAAGGCAAGGGTGCGTCGCTGACCTCTCCCCATCGGCCGTGATCGAGCCAGGGTCTTGCATCAGGGCATCCGTCCGCGGTGAGCCCGAAGAGATCACGCGCGGCGCGTTCGAGGCGAAGCGCGGGCGGATGCGCAGCGGCGATCGAGGGATAGCGTCCATTCTCGCAATCCAGCGTGACGACGGCGAGATCATGTGTCAGCTCGTCGAGCAGCGCGGCATGGATTGCATCTCCATCGGCCCATAGGCCGGAGAGTGTCGGACGTCCCTCCGCGAGCTGCGGGCCGAGCTCGCGCCATGCTTCCGCATCGAGTGTCACGCGCGGCCAGGGCTGGTGCGAGGATACGGGCCGTCCCCTGGCAAGAATGTCGGAAAGGATTGTCATCGTGCCTGCCTCCTTTCCCTAGCCGAGCAGATGCGCGACATGCTGAAACCACGCGACGAGAGGCGGCGGCAGATAGATACCTGCGGCAAGCACCAGCGCGAGATGTGCGAAGAGCGGCACATAGGATGCGCGCACAGGCGCCACGCGTCCCGTCGGTTCTCCGAATGCGATGCTGCCGATCCACATGAAGAGCGCGCCGAGCGCGACGAAGAGGCCGAAGGCGAGGGGGATCGCCAGCAGCGGCTCGCGCGCGAAGGTCGAACTCACGATCAGGAATTCGCTCATGAAGACGCCGAAAGGTGGCAGCCCCGCTATGGCGGCGACGCCGGCGATCAGCCCCCAGCCGAGCAGCGGATGGGATTCGCTGAGGCCGCGAATATCCGCGAGGCGCTGCGTGCCCTTCACCTGCGCCACATGCCCGACCGCGAAGAAGATCGCGGACTTCGTCAGGCTGTGCATCGTCATGTGCAGCAGTCCGGCGAAGTTTGCGAGCGGACCGCCCATGCCGAAGGCGAATGCGATGATGCCCATATGCTCGATCGACGAATAGGCGAAGAGCCGTTTGATATCGCGCCGCCTGTAGAGCATGAAGGCGGCGAAGATCAGCGAGGCAAGCCCCATGGTCACGAGCAGCGGTCCGGGCGCGAGCGCTTCCGGGTTGCCCGCAAGCAGCATCTTGAAGCGCAGCACGGCATAGAGCGCCACATTGAGCAGCAGGCCCGAAAGAACGGCGGAAATCGGCGTCGGGCCTTCCGCATGCGCGTCGGGCAACCAGGCATGGAGCGGCACGAGCCCTGCCTTCGTGCCGTAGCCGAGCAGCAGGAAGATGAAGGCGACATTGAGAAGCGCCGGATCGAACTTCGCGACATGCTCCATGAGAACGGTCCAGGCCATCGCCTGCGGGCCTTCACCGATGATCGGCAGCGCCGCCATATAGACGAGGATCGTGCCGAACAGCGCCAGCGCGATGCCGACGCTGCCCAGGATGAAATATTTCCATGCCGCTTCGAGCGCTTCATGCGTGCGGTACATGCCGACCATGAGCACCGTGCTCAGCGTGGCGAGTTCGACCGCGACCCACATCAGGCCGAGATTGTTCGAGACCAGCGCGAGGTTCATGCCGAACATCATGATCTGATAGGTCGCGTGGTAGAAACGCAGATAGGCGGGCGTCAGCCGCCCGGTTTCGAGTTCGTGCCCGATATAGCCCGCGCTGAAGGTGCTGGTCGTGAAGCCGACAAAGGCATTGAGAACGATGAAGACGATATTGAGGTCGTCGACGACGAGATAGGCGCCGGATTCCGGCCGCTGTACGAGCAGCATCGCGGCGGCGGCGAGCGTGAGCAGCGAGGCGAGTGCGTTCAGCGCGGCGGCTGCCCTGTAGCCGGGAATGAGGATGAGAAGTCCGGCCGCCGCGAGCGGGACGACGAGAACCGCCGCGAGTGCGTCGAAGGCGAGCCCCATCATCTCTGATCCTCCCTGACCTGATCGAGCGCCCGCACATCGACCGTGTCGAAGCGTTCACGGATGCGGAAGAGGAAGATGCCGATGACGATGAAGGCGATGAGAATGGAGAAGGCGACGCTGATCTCGACGACGAGCGGCATGCCCTTCGCGCCGGCCGCCGCGAGGATGAGACCGTTCTCGAGCGACATGAAGCCGACGATCTGGCTGACGGCATTGCGGCGGCTGACCATCATCAGAAGCCCCAGCAGAACGACGGAGAGGGCGAAGGCGATGTCCTCGCGCGCCAGCGGATCGGCTTCCGCCGTCACCCGCAGCATCACGGCCATGGAGAGCGCGATGAGCGCCATGGCCGCGAGCATGATGGTGCCTATGCCGATCACCGTTTCGACCTCGCGATGGATGCCGAGGCGCACGATCATGCGGTGCAGGGCGACCGGTATGATGATCGCCTTGAAGACGAGCGCTATGCCGGCGGTGATGTAGAGCTGCGAGGCGTGTTGAATATAGGCCTGCCATGCGACCGAGAGCGCCAGCACGACGGCGTGGAGCGCAAAGACGTTGAGCAGCGCGTAGAGGCGGTCCTGATAGAGCATCATCACGCTCACGAGCACGAGCCCGCCTGCCAGCATATGCGCGATGTCGAAGGTCAGATGTTGCATCTAGAAGCTCCCCGACACGAAACGCAGGAGGACGGCAAGAAGGCCCAGCATGAGGGCGGCGCTGAGAAAATTCGGAACCCGGAAGACGCGCATCTTGGCGACAGTCGTCTCGAAAAAGGCGAGCAGCAGCCCCGCCGCGCCGAGCTTGAGCACATAGATACCCGCGCCGGCGAGATGAGTGACGAGACTCGCGCCATCCGGCGTCAGGCCCCAGGGCGTGAAGACGCAGATGATGATCGAGATGTAGAGAAGGAGCTTCAGCATCGCGGCAAGCTCGATCATGGCGAGATGGCGGCCCGAATATTCGAGCACCATCGCCTCATGCACCATGGTGAGTTCGAGATGCGTCGCCGGATTGTCGATGGGTATGCGGGCGTTCTCCGCAATCGCGACCATGACGAGGGAAATGGCGGCAAGCCCGAGCGAGACGCGCAACCCCACCTCCGGCGACAGCATGAAGCCTGCAATGGTCGAGAGCTGCGACGAACCGGCGATGAGCGCGATCGTGAAGACGATCATGATCATGGCGGGTTCCGCGAGCGAGGAGATCATCATTTCGCGGCTCGAGCCTATGCCGCCGAAGCGCGCTCCGGCGTCGAGCCCCGCAAGCGCGAGCATGAAGCGCGCGCTGCCGAGAAGCGCGATGATGGCAATGAGATCGGCCGACCAGCTGAACATGAGACCGGTGGCGAATGTCGGCACGAGTGCCGCCGCCACCCAGGTCGCGGCGAAAATGAGATAGGGCGCCGCGCGGAAGAGCCATGAGGCGTCCTCGGCAAGAACGACGTCCTTTCGCAGCAGCCGCGCAAGATCGCGATAGGGTTGCAGCACGGAAGGGCCGCGCCTGCGCAGAAGGCGCGCCTTCGCCTTTCGCACGATGCCGGTGAGGAGCGGCGCGAGCAGCAGCACCAGCGTCATCTGCGCCGTCTGGATTGCGAGTTCGGCGATCAGGGCCATGCCGCCACCATGATGAGAAGCAGGATGAGCGCGAAGAAGACGAGGCTGAGATAGCGCCGGATCGTCAGAAACTGGAAGCGGTTGAGATATTCGGCGGTGGACATGACGACGCCCGCAAGGGGTGCGTAGAGCGTTTCCCATGCCATGTCGCGCAATTCGAGCCTGTAGCGGGCGGCGCGGGTATCGCCGGGCGCGGGCATGTCGACCCGCTCGTCGATCCGATAGGCGAGCGTGCCGAAGATGCGCCGCAGCGGTTGCGAAAATCCGCTCGCCGAATATTGGAGCCTTGGCGAGCCTTCCGCATAGCCGCAATCCCAGCTCGGCGCGCGCCGCACCGCGCGAGAGGCAAAGCGGTGAATGGCGAGCACCGCCGCGGTGGCCGACGTCGCAATGAAGAGGAGCACCAGAAGCCCGTTATAGGAGCTGCGGCTCTCCGCGATCGGGACGATCGAGAGCCATGGCTCCGAAAGCTGGCGCGGCATATGCGTGCCGATGAGCCCTTGCGCGACAGGCGCGAGCGCGTCGATGGCGAGGCCGGGCATGACACCGAGAAGGAGGCACAGCGCGGCGAGCGCCGCCATCGTAGCCAGCGAGAAGCGATCGGCTTCGCGCGCCATGCTCGCGGCGCCGGATCGCGGCTGGCTCAGAAATGCGATGCCGAAAGCGCGCACATAGCAGGCGGCGGCGAAGGCTGCTGCGAGGGCGAGCCCGGCGCCCACCGCAGGCACCATCAGCTTGAGGCCCCATTGCGGCAGCGCGGGGCTCAGCAGGATCGCCTGAAAGGTCATCCATTCCGAAACGAAGCCGTTAAAGGGCGGCAGCGCCGATATCGCCGCCGAACCGGCGAGGAAGAAGAGCGCCGTCGCCGGCATGAGGCGAATGAGCCCGCCTAGCTTTTCGACGTCGCGCAGGCCCGTCGCGTTGAGGATCGCGCCCGCGCCGAAGAAGAGCAGGCTCTTGAAGAGCATGTGATTGAGCGCATGCATCAGCGCGGCGGTGAGCGCGAGCGCCGCCGCCGCATCCATTCCGTTCGCCCGGAAGGCGAGCGCAAGACCGAGGCCGATGAAGACGATGCCGACATTCTCGACCGTGCTGTAGGCGAGCAGGCGCTTCATGTCGCTCTGCATGAGCGCATAGAGAACGCCGGCGACCGCGGTCACACCGCCAAGCGCCAGCACCGGAAGCGCCCACCACCATTCGGGAGGGCCGAGCAGATCGAAAACGATGCGGATGAAGCCATAGATCGCAATCTTGGTCATCACGCCGCTCATCAGCGCGGAGACATGGCTCGGCGCCGCCGGGTGGGCGAGCGGCAGCCAGACATGCAGCGGCACGAGGCCGGCCTTCGAGCCCGCGCCGAGGAGAAGCAGCACGAGCACCAGCGCGCCCGTGAGCGGCTCCTGCGCATGGGCGCGCATTTCGGCGAATGTGTAGCCCCCGGCGGGGCCAGCAAGCAGTCCGAAGGCGAGCAGAAGGCAGAAGGTCCCGAAGGCCGCCATCACGAGATAGATGTAGCCGGCGCGCCGGTTCTCCGGCTCGCGGTGATGCGCCATGACGAGCGCCCATGACGACAGCGACATGAATTCCCAGGCGATGAGGAATGTGAAGGCGTCGTCCGCCAGCGCGACGAGGTTCATGCCTGCGAGAAAAGACGCGAAGAACGGCAGGATGCGCTGAGGCGCGCTTTCATGCCGCCCATAGCCGATGGCGTAGATGCTCGCGGCGAGCCCGCCGAAATTGACGATGGCGAGAAAGAACGCCGAGAGCGCATCGACGCGGAAATGCGCGCCAAGCCATGGAAGGCCGAGCGGCAGGGCCGCCGCCATGGGGGCGCCCGTCATCTCTGCGAGAGCGAGGATGAGGCCCGCAAGCGAGACGGCCGCGCTCGCGCCATAGATGAGCGGCGAGGCGAGCGGGCGCCGCCCCGTCGCGGCTGCTGCCGCCGAAAGGGCGAAGAAGGCGAGAACGCACCACAAATTCACGATGAGGTACATCGTGTTTCATCCTCGACATGCCCGAAGCAACACTATCGCGGCCATGGCAGCGTGTGGGTTCGGGCGCCCCCACGCTAGGGCTTTGCAGGTCCGCCTTTGAGGCGCACGCCGCGGCCGCCCTGGTCGCTCACCGCCCCTTCATTGATCAGATCGACGCCCGCGGCATCGAGCGCCGCAACGAGCTTCATCAGCGAGTCGACATTGCCGCGTATCACGTCTTCGCTCGCTTCCATGCGCTGGATCGTAGGCACGGAAAGGCCCGACAGCGCAGCGAGCTTGCGCTGGTCGATCCCGAGCAGGGCGCGCGCTGCGCGCAGTTGCGCTGCGGTAATCACGGTGGGCCTTCATCGGCTGGATGTCGATTTTGATCGAGGATAATACCAAGATATGGATATTTCAATGGTGCATAGTGATATATAAAACATCAATTTTAGCGTGCGCACTTGCGCGGTATCCGGTTGTTTTGCCACCCCGCCTTGAATTCATATCACGCATTGCTAATGTATGTGGTGTATCGGACATGCCGCTTCATGCGGCGACGGAGTTCACATGGCGACGGCCCTGGCGGCGGACATCAAGGATCTCGAGGCAAGCGCGGCGGAAGCGTCGAAGCTCCTGAGCGCGCTCGCCAATGAGCGCCGCCTGCTGATCCTCTGCCAGATCGCGGACCGCGAAATGTCCGTCGGCGAGATACAGGAGCTGATCGGCATCAGCCAGTCGGCGCTCTCACAGCATCTTGCCGTATTGCGCGAGCAGGGGCTGGTGGCGACGAGGCGCGAAGCGCAGACGATCTACTATCGCCTCGCGGACCCGGCCGCCCAGCGCATCATCGAAACTCTGGCCGAGATTTATTGCCCGCCCGCGGCCAAGCGCCGTTGACCCTTGGCGGTTGGCGCGGCGGCGCGCATGCTTGCGCTTCAGGGCTATTCCGGCGATCTTCGCGCGCCCTGAATATTCAACAACGCGGATCACATGAGCAGCTTCAACCACCGCACCTGCGTGGCGCCCATGATGGACTGGACCGATCGGCATGACCGGTTCTTCCTGCGGCTCATCACGCGCCATGCGCTGCTCTATACGGAAATGGTGACGACCGGCGCCGTCATTCATGGCGACCGTCAGCACCTTCTCGGCTTCGATCCGGCGGAGCATCCCGTTGCGGTGCAGCTTGGCGGCTCCGAGCCTGCCGAGCTTGCCGAGGCCGCGCGCATCGCCGAAGGCTTCGGCTATGACGAGATCAATCTCAATGTCGGCTGCCCGTCGGATCGCGTGCAGTCCGGCCGCTTCGGCGCCTGCCTCATGCGCGAGCCGATGCTGGTTGCCGAATGCGTGGCGTCGATGCGCAAGGCAGTCTCCGTTCCCGTCACGGTCAAGTGCCGTATCGGCGTCGATGAGCAGGACCCGGCCGAGGCCCTGCCGGCGCTTGCCCGCGCCGTGCGCGATGCGGGCTGCGAAACGCTGATCGTTCATGCGCGCAAGGCGTGGCTCGAAGGGCTTTCCCCGCGCGAGAATCGCGACATTCCTCCGCTCGAATATGACCGCGCCTATCGCCTGAAGCGCGACATGCCGGACATGCGGATCGTCATCAATGGCGGCATCGTTTCGCTGGATGAGGTGGCTGCCCATCTCGATCATGTCGATGGCGCGATGCTCGGCCGCGCCGCCTATCAGACGCCTTATGTGCTCGCGGATGTCGATCGCCGCTTCTATGGCGCCGATGCGCCGCCGCGAGCGCCGCATGAGGTGCTGGAAGCCTATCTGCCCTATGTCGAGGCGGAGCTTGCGAAGGGCACGCATCTTCATGCGATGTCGCGCCACATTCTCGGCCTGTTTCACGGCATGCCCGGCGCGCGCGCCTTCCGCCGCCATATCTCGGAGAACGCGCCGCGTCCGGGCGCCACGGCTAAGGTCATTCGCGACGCCATGGCGCTTGTGCCGCGCGAGGCCGCAGCCGCGCTCGCCTGAGCCCGCCGCACTGGACCCCGGCATCCATCATCCCCGCATCGCGCAGCTTCAGATCTTCTGGTCGTAAGCCCCGACTTCCGGAAAGGCCGAGAGCCGCGTGTCGATCTCGGCGAACATTCCGCGCATATTGGCTTCCGATGTCGGGCTTTCCACCACCACCACGAGGCCGGGCTTGTTCGACGAGGCGCGCACCAGCCCCCATGTGCCGTCCTCGGTGACGACGCGGATGCCGTTGACGGTCACGAGATCGCGGATCTTCTGTCCGATGAGCGTATCGCCATTGGCCTTCATGCCGGTGAAGAGCGCGACCATGCGCTCGACGACCTGATATTTAACTTCGTCCGGGCAGAAGGGCGACATGGTGGGCGAGCCCCAGGTCTTGGGCAGCGCATCGCGCAGCTCCGACATCTTCGTGCCCGGGTTACGGTCCAGCATGTCGCAAATGGCGATGGCCGAGACGAGCCCGTCGTCATATCCCCGGCCGATAGGCGGATTGAAGAAATAGTGGCCCGACTTCTCGAAGCCGACCAGCGCGTCGAGTTCGTGCGCGCGCCGCTTGATGTAGGAGTGTCCTGTCTTCCAGTAGTCGGTCCTTGCGCCATTGGCGACGAGCACCGGATCGGTGAGGAAAAGTCCGGTCGATTTCACATCGACGACGAATTGCGCCTTGGGGTGGCGCGCGGAGAGATCGCGGGCGAGCAGCACGCCCACCTTGTCGGCGAAGATTTCCTCGCCCGTATCGTCCACCACGCCGCAGCGGTCGCCATCGCCATCGAAGGCGAGGCCGACATCGGCGCCTTCCGCGAGCACCTTGTCGCGAAGGGCATGGAGCATTTCCATATCTTCCGGGTTCGGATTATAGCGCGGGAATGTGTAGTCGAGATCGCAATCGAGCGGGATCACCTCCGCACCAATGCCCTCCAGAACCTTCGGCGCGAAATGGCCGGCCGTCCCGTTGCCGCATGCGGCGACGACGCGCAGCCTGCGCTTGATCTTCGGCCGGTTGGTGAGGTCGGCGATATAGCGCTGCGCCATGTCCGGCACATGGATGTATCGACCGCCATCCCGCTCCTTGCCCGCGCCAGAAAGAACGATCTCCTTCAGGCGGCTCATTTCGTCAGGCCCGAACGTCAGCGGCCGTTGCGCGCCCATTTTGACGCCCGTCCAGCCGTTCTCGTTGTGGCTCGCCGTCACCATGGCGACGCCCGGCACGTCGAGCGCGAATTGCGCGAAATAGGCGACGGGCGAAAGCGCGAGCCCGATGTCGTGAACCTCCGCGCCCGCGCGCATGAGGCCGATGATGAGCGCATTCTTGATCGAGGCCGAGTAGGATCGGAAATCGTGACCGACGGCGAGGGCGGGGCGCACACCCATTTCGCGGATCAGCGTCCCGAGGCCGAGCCCCAGCGCCTGCATCCCCGCAAGGTTGATCTGCTCGGGAAAGAGCCAGCGCGCGTCATATTCGCGGAAGCCCGAGGGCGCGATCAGCGGCTCCACCTCGAATTCGAACGTATTGGGCTTGAGGTCGGCGCGCGGCTTGGGAAGCATCCCTGTCTCCTTGGTATCGCAATCGGCTTTGCCCCCTTATAGCGGGTCGGCGGGGTTCGTGGGATGCCGATTGCGGGCAGGGAGGCGCGGGCGGCCTATTCGCGCAGCATGAGCCGGTTGCCCTGAAACTCGTAGCCGCGAAGCTCGTTCAGGAAGCTCATGCCGAGCAGCGACTGGTCGAGCCCGGCGCGCGAGACCGACGCGCGCACATTCCTCACCTTGATATCGCCTATGGCGATCTCGTCGAGCGTCACCCGCGCTGCCATGGTGACGCCGTTCGCGGTCCGGTAGGGCACGCTGTAGGAGAGTTTGGAAAGATCGAAGCCGAGCCGCTCCGCATCCGGCGCGCTGAGCGCAACGTCGCTCGCGCCCGTATCGACCATGAAGCGCACATGCGTGCCGTTGACCAGCGCATCGGCGCGGAAATGGCCGGAGAGGTCGCGCGTGAGATAGGCGACGCCCGGCGCCGTGGCGACCGCCGCCGTCGGCACGAGTTCGCCCGCCACCCGGCTTCCAAGCGTCCGCCCCAGCCCCATGAAATCGTCGCGATAGCTATAGGCGACGACGAGCACGAGCGCGATGCCGACCCAGGCGAGCGCCTGCTTCAGCGCGATCCCTGCGTTGCCGCGCCAGCCGAGCGCAATGCTGCCGCCGATCAGCGTGAGCCAGGTCAGGCCATAGACGAGGCGCATTTGCGCCCCTTCCTCCCGGAGCGCGCCAGGAAAAAGGCTGTTGAGGAGGAGAAGCAGGGCGACCACCGCAAGGAGAAGCAGCGCCGCCAATGTCCAGCTATTGTGTCTCATGGCAGGGAGCTTAGCCGGGAATCGCTGACCGGGGATAAATGCTGCAAGAAGGAGCGCGCTTTTTGTCTTGATCGCGCGCGACAGCCTATTATTTACGTGCTAACGTCGGTCTTGAAATTAAATACCAAAAGAAATTTGTAATATGAGTGACGGCAAGATCATCGGCCTTGGTGGCGGGCGGGCGCTGGACCCGCAGCTCGCGGCACGCGCAGGTCTGCCCGCTTTTGAACCGGGCTGGGTCTGGCTTGTCGGCGCCGGGCCGGGTGATCCGGGCCTGCTCACTCTCCATGCGCTGAATGCGCTCTCCCAGGCCGATGTCATCGTCTATGACGCGCTGGTGGATGAGAGCGTGCTCGGTTTTGCGGGCCTCCATGCGAAGCTCGAATATTCCGGCAAGCGCGGCGGCAAGCCGAGCCCGAAGCAGCGCGATATTTCCGCGCGGCTCGTCGAGCTTGCGCGGGCGGGCAAGCGCGTTCTGCGCCTGAAGGGCGGCGATCCGTTCGTCTTCGGCCGGGGCGGCGAGGAGGCGCTGGCGCTGGTCGATGCCGGTGTCCCGTTCCGCATCGTGCCCGGAGTCACAGCCGGCATTGGCGGCCTTGGCTATGCAGGGATTCCCGTCACCCATCGCGATGTGAACCACGCCGTCACCTTCGTCACCGGCCATATGGCGGGTGGCGCCGTGCCTGAAAATCTCGACTGGCCTTCCATCGCGCGCGGCTCGCCCGTCATCGTTCTCTATATGGCGCTGTCGCATCTTTCGAGCATCGCCAGCCTCCTCATCGAGAATGGTCGGCATGCGGACGAACCCGTCGCGCTCGTCCGCAATGCGACGCTCGGGAGCCAGCAGGTTCTGGAAACGACGCTCGGGCAGGCGGCCGCCGATGTCGAGCGGACAGGCTTCAAGGCACCCGCCATCATCGTCATTGGCGAGGTCGTGCGCCTGCGCGAAGGGCTCGACTGGCTCGGCGCGCTCGAAGGCCGCGTCCTGAAGCGCGATCCGCTGGAAACGCGCGGCCAGCGCGACGCGGGCTGAAGCGGACCACAGGCCCTCTCCTTGCTCTTTGCCGTCGCGCCGCCTAAAGAGGGGCTTCCCCCAATCCATATAGGCGGCCCCATGACCCTGATCGTAAAGGACAGCAACGGCAATCAATTGCATGACGGCGACAGCGTCATGGTCATCAAGGATCTCAAGGTGAAGGGAACCTCGGTGACGCTGAAGCGCGGCACTGTCATCAAGAATATTCGCCTGACCGGCGACGAGGGCCTCATCGAGTGCAATGCCGAGAAGGTCAAGGGCCTCGTCCTCAAGACCGAGTTTCTGAAGAAGGCATGAGGCCATCGCCCGCCCGATTTCCCGCAAGGCGTGATCCGCGCTAACTTCGCCCCGAGCCAGCGACGGAAGGCCAGAGACGGAAGGCCAGCGATAGAAGGAAGGGCGGATGGCCGAAGTGAAGAGCGATGCCCTTGCCGGCCGTCGCAGCCAGTTTCTCGCAATCGCCACGCTGCCGGCGAATTCATATCTCTTCGCCTTCGGACTCGATGGCGGGCTTTCGACGCTAGATGAGGCGCTGAAGGGCCTCTGGCAGATCGGCGCGCTCTCCCCGATCCGCGAGGCGGTCGCAATCGTCGTCCTGGTTGCAGCCGTGCCGATGGTGCTGCTGCTTGTCTTCGTGCCGCATCTGCCGAAACGGATCTTTCTTCCGCCGGTCATACTCGTGCTCTGGGCGGGGCTTGGCGCGCCGCCTTTCACCTTCGGGCAGGGCGCGCCGCTCGTCAGCTTTCTGGTTTCTACCGGCCAGCTCGCGCTTTTCCTGCTCGCGGTCAGCCTGGTGAAGCGGCGGACGGGGCGCTGGCGCCTCCGCGTTTCCGATCTGCCGGTGAAGACGCATCTCCTGCGGCGAACGCTTCTCGCCATGGCGGCGACCATCGCCATCGTGCTGGTCGCGCTGCCGCTTCTCGGCGCGGTCCTGCTTGCGGCGACCGTCGAGCGGCAGACGGAAGGCTATATCCGCTTCACAGCAAGAGGCATCGAGGCGGGCGAGACCGTTCTCGAAAAGGACGGCAGGACCGTGCGGCTCATCGGCATGATCCATATCGGTGAGCGCGCCTTCTACGAAAATCTCTTTGCGGATATTCCGCCGGGTGCGCTCGTCCTCGTCGAAGGCGTGTCCGACAGGCAGGGGCGGCTGAAGGGCGAGTTCTCCTATCGCCGCCTTGCTCGCGCGCTGGGGCTTGAGGAGCAGGTCGAAGTGCAATCCGCCTGGATGAGCGGCGGCGCGGCAGGGCAGGCCGGGGCAACGGCGCGTGCGGACGCCGCGCCGGTCCCGAGCCGCGAGCAGCGCCCCGTCATCATGCGCGGCGATGTCGATGTGTCCGATCTTTCCGGTCCGACGATCCGCTTTCTCCGCGAGGTCGGCGAGATTTATGGCAGCCGCTCGTTATGGGAGGCATTCCGCCGCCTCGAGGCGACGGGCGAGCGCTTCACCGAGAAGGACCTTTCGACCGTCTATGCCGACCTCATCGACAGGCGCAATGCCGCGCTGATCGCTGTCTTCGACCGCGAGGCGTCCGGCCATGACATGATCGTCATTCCATGGGGCGCGGAGCATATGCCCGGCATCGAAAAGGCCTTGCGTGAGCGCGGCTATGAGGTCCGTTCGCGCCGCACGCTCGATGCGGTGCGCTACGCTTCGTTTTTCTAGCGCCGCTCTCCTACTTCGGAAAAAGCGGAAGGTAAGGCTCCGCTTCCTCGAGCACGCGGGCATAGGAGGGACGCGCAAGCAGCCGATCGAAATATTGGGCAACCTTCCGATGCGCCTTCCCGATGGGAAGAACCTTGTTGGCGTAGAAGAGCGCGGGCGCGGCGGCGCAATCGGCCATGCTGAAGCCGTCGCCCATGATCCAGACCTTCGTGCCGATCTCGCTCTCGATCATGTCATAGGCGATGGCGAGCAGCTTTCGCGCCTCGTCGACGCCATAGGGATCATGCATCCCTTCCGGGCGGAGCCTGTCGGTGACGATCTTCTGCATCGGCACGTTCACATAGAGATCGAAGAAGCGATCCCGCATCCGCACCTGCCGCGCGAGGTCCGCATCGGCCGGCACCAGTTCCACCTTGCCAGGATAATGCTGCGCCAGATACTCGATGATGATGCTCGATTCCGGCACCGTCCGCGCCCTCGTGTGGTCGCGCAAAACCGGAAACTTGCCGATGGGCCATAGATCGGTGAGTTCCGCGCGAGAGGCCGGATCGCCGAGATCGATCATATGCGGCGTGAAGGGCGTGTCGTTCTCGTAAAGCGCGATGAGCGCCTTCTGGCAGAAGGACGACATCGGGTGGAAAAGCAGTTCAAGCGACATGGGCGTTTCTCCTCCTCGCATATGCGGGACGCGGCCATGCGCCGCGGTGGTGCTATTTGGCAGCGGCCTTCGTTGCGGGGCCGGAGAATTCCGTCTCGATCAGAATCTCGACCCGGTCGCTCACGCCCATGGCGGAACCCGCCGGCGGGATGCCGTAGCTGATGCCGAAATCCGAGCGATTGAGAAACCCGCGCGCGGAAAAGCCGATGCGCGCATTCGGGTCCATCGGATGGCCCGCATAGCCGCCATTGAACGCGACGTCGAGCGTCACCGGCTTGGTCACGCCATGCATGGTGAAGTCGCCCGTGACCCGCGCGGTCGTCGCGCCCGTCATCTCGATGGATTTCGACTGGTAGGTCATCTTGGGATATTTCGCCGCGTCGAGCCATTGCGCGCCGCGCAGCGCGGCGATGAAGCCCGCAGGCGGATTATCGCACTCGATGGAAGCGGGATCGATGGTGACCGAGAGACGCGCCGCGGGCGGATTGCGCGGATCGCCTTCGAGCTTCGCGTCGTAGCGCGTGAACCTTCCGGTGAAGTAAGAGAACCCGAGATGATCGACGCGGAAGATGATGCTCGTATGAGATTTGTCGATCGTATAGCTCCCCGCCGGGACCGGTTCGGCCGTGGGCGGGGCGGGCGTTGCGGGCGCCGCTTCCTTCGCGGCATCGGCCGCTTGCGAAACGGAGATGTTCGTTCCGAACGCGGCGCAGACGAATGCCGCCAGAATGATGCGCTTCATGCCGCGCCTCCCATATTGCGAGCCGCGAGCGCCGCGAGGCGTTCGATGCTCTGTGTCCAACCTTCGTTCATGCCAGCCAACATCATCCGCGAGACCGGCTCAATGCCCACGGCGTCCGCATGCACGGTGAGCCTCATCCTGCCATTTTGCTCCTCGAAAGTGACCGTCGTCACCGATCGGAGAAGCGGGTCATCCTTCTCGTCGCGCGCGATCGGCGCGGCCTCTTACGACGCCTGCTCGCAGTTGATCATCCATGGCGTGCCATAGCGATCCACCACCATGCCGTAACGCGCGGCCCAGAAGGTCTGCTGGATGGGCATCCGCACCGCGCCGCCTTCCGCCAGCGCGTGGAAGATGCGCTCCGCTTCGGCGGGCTTCTCGACATTGAGGCAGACCGATATGCCCTGCGCCTTTTCGAAATGCTCGGCCGGCGCGTCGGACCCCATCAGGATCGTATCGCCCACGACGAGACGCGCATGCATGATCTTGCCGCGCCATTCGGGCGATACATGCTCGGCCATGGGCGAGCCTTCATGCGTGAGCATGGCTTCGATCTTGCCGCCCAGGCACTTCTCGTAGAATTTGAAGGCTTCCTCGCAAGTGCCGTCGAAATTGAGATACGGGTTCAGTCTCATTTGCGTTCCTCCCGGATAGCGTTGGCGAATGGGCGAGGGGATCCGGCGTTCTTCAGGCCTTCGCCAGATAAGCGGCGAGCTGGTCCCAGCTCCCATCGGTTCCCTGTTTCATCCCTTCGAGATTTTCCTCGAATGTCCTGCGCTCTTCCTCGGTTGCGTTGATGGGCACGGCTCGATCGGTGATGAGCGTCCTGCCGTCCCGCTCCTCGAATGTCATGCTGCTCAGCAGTTCGAGCGGCCAGCTTTCGCTCAGCGGATGGCGGGTGATGCCCGCATTTTCATCCGAGAAGGAAACGACGAAGACGATCCGTTCCGGTATGACGATTTCGCGGTATACACATTTGCCCCACATCGTCTGTCCCGTCGGCGCCTGCATGCCATAGTGGAACAGTCCGCCGGGGCGCAGGTCGACATTGCAGGCGAGCATGGTGAAGTCCTTCGGCCCCCACCATTGCCTCAGCCGCTCGCTTTCCGTAAACGCGCGCCACACGGTTTCGCGCGGTGCGTCGAATGTGCGTGCAAGGACGAATTCTTTCGTGGCGGCCGCGCCGCTCCTGTCGTTCCCGCTCATGCCTGCCCACCCCGTACTCGCATGGCGCGCAGAAGGTCATCCAGCCTGTCGAAGCTGCTCGACCAGCCGCCGCGATGTCCGTCGCGCTCGGCGATGGAGGGCAGGAATTCCTGCCGGAAGGACATCTTCGTCCTGTTGCCATCCTCGGCGAAGATCACGGTCACCAATGTCTCGTGGCCATGGGCGGGATGCTCCTTGTCCCATGCGAAGGTGTAGACGAGCCGTTCCGGAGCGACGACCTCGCGGTATTGGCCGCCCTGCCAGAGATCGACGCCTCCGGCGACCGGCCGCAGGCAGGCGCGCCATGCGCCGCCCGGCCTGACATCCATTTCGACATGGACAGCGGGATGATGGCGCGGGCCTATCCATTTGCCGAAGTGCTGCGGGTCGGTCCAGAGCCTGAAGATCAGTTCGCGCGGCGCGTCGAATACGCGCGTGATCTCCAGCACTGTGTCGGCATCAGCCGTTGCGTCCATGCTCGTCCTCCTTCGCCTGAATTTCGCGCAGATAGTCGTCGAGGCGGTCGAAGCTCTGTTCCCAGAAGCGCCGGTAATGCTCGATCCAGTCGGCCGCTTCCTTCAGCGCGCCGGGCGCGATCCGGCAGGGCCGCATCTGGGCATCCCGCCCGCGCGAGATGAGCCCCGCGCGCTCCAGCACCTTGAGGTGTTTCGAAATGGCCGGAAGGCTCATCTCGAATGGCTTGGCAAGCTCGCTCACCGATGCCTCGCCCAGCGAAAGCCGCGCGAGTATGGCCCGGCGCGTGGGATCGGAGAGAGCGGAGAAGGTGGAGCTGAGGCGATCCGTCGACACTTATGCTAAACTCACAGGTTAAATAACCAAGTGGTTAAATACGGCTGCCGCCGCGGCGAGTCAAGATTCGTGATGCGGCGGCATGGTAAGGCCGGTCAGGCCCGGAGCAGCGAGCGAATGCGGGCAAGCGCCATGGCTGGCGCTGCGGCCTTCCCGCCGAGCGTTTCGATACGTTCGGGAAGGGTCGCCATCACCTCGCGGCGGCGCGAGGCGCTCATCGCGCTCCATTGCGCGATCTCGTCGATTGTCCGTCCGCAGCCCGTGCAAAGGCGGCTTTCCGCGTCCACGACGCAGATACTGATGCAGGGTGAGGCAATGGGAGGCAGGGCCGTCACGTCATTTTCCCATTCTATGGCGATGGCGGGCAGGGTATAGCAACACCATCCCCCCGCCCAGCCGCTCAAGGCGAGACAAATCAAAATGACCCGCTCCATCACTGGCCTGCCATTCGACGACATTCGCGATCTGCTTGCAGCTCTTCCAGCCGGCGACCGGGATTCCGCTGCCGCCGTTCATCTGCGCAATCGCAATCTCGTGAAACCCGAAGGTGGTCTCGGCCGTCTCGAAGAGGTCGTGGAATGGCTCGCGCGCTGGCAGGCGCTGGCGAAACCCTCGGTGCATCGCCCGCTCGTCGCGATCTTTGCCGCGACGCATGGCGTGGCGAAGCGCACGACGGGCAAGGCGTTCTGCTCCACGCGCGAGATGGTCGATATTTTCGCGGCGGGTGGCGCGGCCGTGAACCAGCTCGCGCTGGCGGCGAATGCGGGGCTCAAGGTCTTCGATCTCGCGCTCGACATGCCGACGCCGAACATAGCGGAAGAGGCGGCGCTTTCCGAGCCCGCCTGCGCGGCGACGATGGCTTTCGGCATGGAGGCGATTGCGGGGGGTACGGATCTTCTTTGCGTGGGCGCGGAGGGCGTCGGCAATGGCGCTGTGGCGGCGTCGCTCGCCTGCGCGCTTTTCGGCGGCGAGCCCGGCGACTGGACGGACGATGCCACCGAGGCCGAAATCGTCCGCGAGGCGCTGGCGCTTCACGGCTCCGCGCTCAAGGACCCGCTCGAGGCGCTTCGCCGCGTCGGCGGGCGGGAGATTGCCGCCGTGGCGGGCGCGATCATCGCCGCGCGCTATCAGCGCATTCCTGTCCTGCTCGACGGCTTTGTCACCTGCGCCGCTGCGGCCGTGCTTCAGAAGGCCGAGCCCACCGCGATCGACCATTGCATGGCGGCGCATCGCTCCGGCAGCGCTGCCCATGACCGGCTCCTCGCCGCCCTCGGCAAGCGCCCGCTGCTCGATCTCGGTGTGACGCTTGGCGATGGCGCAGGCGCGGCGCTCGCCATAACGATGGTAAAGACGTCGGCCGCCGCCTATGCGGGCATGTCCACGCGGGTCGAGGCGGGCCTCGTCTGAGTCCTGCGTCGTCCGGGCCGCGGCCCTGTCTGAGCCGTATCCTGTGTCAAGCCGCCGCTTGACAGCTCACAATGAAAATGAAATTCATTCGCAACTCAAGGCCCGGGCATAGGGGTCCGGCCGGTTTGCGGATGGGCGGAAGCAATGCAGAGGACGGCCGGACGGAGAAACCTCAGGCTCAGGGCGAAGTTTTTGACCGGTGCGGCCCTTGCCGCGCTGCTTATCCCCGTTCAGTTCGCCCCGGCCCTGGCATCGGGGCCCGGCGGCGTTCCGGCGAGCTTCGCCTTGCCCGGCGGTGCGGCGCCGACCTATGGCGCTGCGGCGGAAATCGTCTCCTATGTCGACCTCGTGCACCGCTCCTATGAGGAAGCCTATGACAAGGCCGTGGCGATGAAATCCGCCATCGGCGCGCTGCTCGACAAGCCGAGCGAAGGCAATCTTGCGGCCGCCCGCGAGGCATGGATCGCCGCCCATGTCGCCTATTCCCGCACCGAGGCTTTCCGCTTCTATGAAGGCCCGATCGACTTCGCCAGGAACGCGAAGGGCGACGAGGGGCCGGAAGGCCGCCTCAACGCCTGGCCGCTCAATGAAGCCTTCATCGATTATGTGAAGGGCAACCCGAAAGCGGGCATCGTCAACGACCTCTCGATCCCGATCACGGTCAAGAGCATCCGCGAGCGCGATCAGGTGAGCGACGAAGCCGATGTGACGACGGGCTTCCATGCCGTCGAGTTTCTGCTCTGGGGGCAAGACCTGAGCGCGAAGGGGCCGGGCGAGCGTCCGGCATCGGACTATGCGTCGGGCGATCCGGTCCGCGAGCGCCGCCGCCTCTATCTCTCGACCGTGACGGAGATGATCGCCGACGATCTTCTCTGGCTCACCGCGCAGTGGGATGTGCGAAACGCCAATGTCTATGCGAAGAATTTTCTCGCCTACGATCAGCGCGACGCGCTCGGCCGCATCCTTACCGGCATGGCGACGCTCGGCGCCGTCGAGCTTGCGACGGAGCGCATGAGCGTCGCGCTCGATTCCGGCGATCAGGAAGACGAGCCCTCCTGCTTCAGCGATACGACGCATCTCGTCTATCGCGCCGACCAGCAGAGCATTTCCAACGTCTATTTCGGCGAATTCGGCGACTGGAAAGGGGCGGGGCTCCAGAGCCTCGTCGCCCGTGTCGATCCCGAACTCGACAAGCTAGTCGCCGCGCAGATCAGGAAGACGAGCGAGGCCGTCGCCGCGATCCCCGCGCCGGTGGACCACATCCTCGCAAGCCCCAAGGGCAGCAAGGAACGCGCGACAATGGAAAAGGCGATCGCTGAACTCGAAGCCCAGAGCACGCTCCTCGTCGAGGTCGGCAAGCGGCTCGGCGTCGCCGTGAACATCGCTCCGGAGTAGCCTCATCTTGGCGCCGTCGAAACTCTCATTGTTCCGCGCGGGCGCGCTTGCGGCCGGGCTCGTCCTTGCCGGCGGCGTGGGCGCGCATTTTCTCGGCGCGAGCCATGCGGGCGCGGCGCAGCCTGCGGCGGTCCGCGCGATCGAGATGCCGGACCCGATGTCGCCGCCCGGAGGCGACTACACGACCGCGCTCCAGAACCGCATGGCCTTCGCGCAGTCGGGGCCCAAGCTCACCACGGCGGAACGGCGCGACTTCTTCTTCGGCAACAGGCTCTTCAATACGAACTGGACCGCGGCGCCCGGCTCCGTCGAAGCCTTTGACGGGCTCGGCCCCACCTTCAATCGCGTGTCGTGCTCGGGCTGTCACACGCGCGACGGGCGCGGCCGTCCGCCGCTCGAAGCGGGCGAGCCTTTCGATTCCATGCTGCTCCGCCTGTCGCTGCCGGGTAAGGCCGAGGATGGCGGGCCGAAGCCGCATCCCGCCTATGGCGATCAGTTCAACGACCGCGCCGTGCTCGGCGTTCCGGCCGAAGGCAAGGTCGAGCTGCGGTGGGAGATCGTGAAAGGCCGCTATGGCGACGGCACGCCCTATGAACTGCAACGGCCGGTCTTTTCCTTTACCGATCTCGCCTTCGGCCCGCTGGGCGGTGACATCATGACCTCGCCGCGCGTCGCGCCTGCCGTGATCGGCCTCGGACTTCTCGAATTCGTGCCCGAGAAGGACATTCTCGCGCTAGCCGATCCCGAAGATGCCGATGGCGACGGCATTTCGGGCCGTCCGAACTGGGTTCACGATCCCGAGACGGGCGAGAGGCGCCTCGGCCGTTTCGGATGGAAGGCGAACCAGCCGAGCCTTCTCGCGCAGGACGCGGGCGCGGCCAATGGTGATATCGGGCTCACCACCTCTGTTCACCCTCAGCAGAACTGCCCGCCCGCGCAGACCGCCTGCCGGGCGGCGCCCGATGGCGGCAGCCCGGAGATTTCCGACGAGTTCCTGGCAAAGCTCGTGCATTACAACCGCACCCTTGCCGTGCCCGCACGCCGCGCGCCCGCCGACCCGGAGGTCGTCGCCGGCAGCCGCCTCTTCGCCGAAATCGGCTGCGCCGCCTGCCATACGCCAACGCTCAGGACGGGGCCGGCGGCGACGCCCATCAGCCTCGCCAACCAGACCTTCCACCCCTATACCGACCTTCTTCTCCACGATATGGGGCCGGAGCTTGCCGACGGGCGGCCCGACTTCGAGGCGAGCGGCAGCGAGTGGCGCACGCCGCCCCTCTGGGGCATCGGGCTCATCCCTGCGGTAAATGGCCACGACCGGCTTCTGCATGACGGCCGGGCGAGGGGCGTCGCGGAGGCCATTCTCTGGCATGGCGGCGAGGCGGAAGCCGCCCGCGAGCGCTTCAAAGCCTTGAACAGCGCCGATCGCGAGCGCCTCGTGGCCTTCGTCAACTCGCTTTGAAACCGGCCACACCCGTCCATACGTGCACAGCGAGCCGTGCGTTTCGCATCATTGCGCGGTCTTGCAACGAAGGGGTTTGCGGCTAATATCACGCCCAAAAATGGCGGTCCGCGCGTTGCTGCAGCGGCCCTTCCGCACATACATTCGGCAGCCGCGTTTCACCGCGTTGGAGCCTGTCGATCAGGAGGAACATTCGATGGATATGAGCTTCTCGCCGGAGGATCTCGCGTTTCGGGACGAAGTCCGTACTTTCATTGCCGAAAACTATCCGAAAGATCTGAAGTCGCGGCGCACGCGCGGCGAGATGACGAAGGAAGAAATCCTTACCTGGCACCGCATCCTCTACAAGAAGGGCTGGGTCGCGCCGCATTGGCCGGTCGAGTATGGCGGCGCCGGCTGGTCGATCACCCAGCGCTATATCTGGAACGAGGAGAATGCGCGCGCCGAGACGCAGCCGCTGCTCCCCTTCGGCCTCGCCATGGTCGGCCCGGTGATCTTCAATTACGGCAACGAGGCGCAGAAGAAGCGCTTCCTGCCGGGCATTCTCTCGGGCGATGACTGGTGGTGCCAGGGCTATTCGGAGCCGGGCGCCGGTTCCGATCTTGCCGGCCTCAAGACCCGCGCCGTGCGCGAGGGCGATCACTACATCGTCAACGGCCACAAGATCTGGACGACGCTCGCCCAGTTCGCGGACTGGATGTTCTGCCTCGTCCGCACCGACCCGAATGCGAAGGCGCAGGAGGGCATCTCCTTCCTTCTCATCGACATGAAGACGCCCGGCATCACCGTGCGGCCGATCATCACCATGGACGGCGCGCATGAAGTGAACGAGGTCTTCCTCGAAGACGTGAAGGTGCCGGCCGAGAACCTCATCGGCGAGGAGAACAAGGGCTGGACCTACGCGAAGTTCCTGCTCGGCAACGAGCGCTCGGGCATCGCGGGCGTCTCGCGCTCCAAGAAGGCGATCGAGCGGCTGAAATCGATCGCCGCCGCCGAGCTTGTCGATGGCGCGCCGCTCATCAAGACCGACGAGTTCTCGCGCAAGGTCGCGGAACTCGAGATCGACCTCGCCGCGCTGGAAGTGACCGAGCTTCGCACGCTCGCCGCCGAGAGCCGGGGGCGCGGTCCGGGGCCCGAGGCCTCGATCCTCAAGATCAAGGGCACCGAGATCCAGCAGCGTATCACCGAGCTCGCGCTCGAGGCGGTCGGCAACTACGCTTTCGTTCAGACGCCGACGGGTGAGCTGTCGGGCAACGAGTTCGTCGCCGGACCGGACTATTCGCATGGTTCCGCCCAGAACTACTTCAACATGCGCAAGACCTCGATCTATGGCGGCTCGAACGAGATCCAGCACAATATCATTGCAAAAATGGTGCTTGGCCTTTGACCGGCCGAACGCGCCTCATAGAAACCAGGACATAACGGGAAGGGCTAGACATGGATTTTTCGTTCACCGAAGAGCAGACCCTGCTTCGCAACACGGTGCAGAGCTTGCTCGCCGACAAATATGACTTCGACACGCGCCGCAAGATCGTGAAGTCCGCCGAGGGCTGGAGCCCGGAGATGTGGAAGCAGTTCGCCGAGCTCGGCCTGCTCGCCGCGCCGTTCTCCGAAGAACTGGGCGGCCTTGGCGGCGGCTCCATCGAGACGATGATCCTGATGGAAGAGTTCGGCCGTCACCTCGTCGTCGAGCCCTTCGTCGAGACGGTGGTGCTTGCGGGCGGTTTCCTGCGTGAGGGCGGCAGCAAGGAGCAGCAGGAAGCGCATATTCCGGGCATCATCGGCGGCGAGACGGTCTGGGCCTTCGCCTATGCCGAACCGCAGGGCCGCTACAACCTCGCCGATCTCGCCACCACGGCGAAGAAGGACGGCGCGGGCTATGTCATCAATGGCTACAAGGCCGTCGTCCTCGGCGCGCCCTGGGCGCAGAAGCTGATCGTCACCGCGCGGACCTCGGGCGGCCAGCGCGACCGCGACGGCGTTTCGATCTTCATCGTCGACAAGAACGCCCCCGGCGTTTCGACGCGCGACTATCCGACGGTCGATGGCCGCCGCGCCTCCGAGATCACCTTCGAGAACGTGAAGGTCGGCGCTGACGCGCTGATCGGCGCGGAAGGCAAGGGCCTGCCGCTGGTCGAGAAGATCACCGACGAAGCCATCGCGGCGCTCTCCGCCGAAGCGGTCGGCTGCATGGGCGAACTCAACAAGGCGACTGTCGAATATTGCAAGACGCGCAAGCAGTTCGGCGTGCCGATCGGCAAGTTCCAGGTGCTCCAGCACCGCATGGTCGACATGTTCATGGCCTATGAGCAGTCCGTCTCCATGACCTACATGGTCAATCTGAAGCTGACGGAAGGCGAGGCCGAGCGCGTGAAGGCAGCCGCCGGCGCCAAGGTGCAGATCGGCAAGGCGGGCCGCTTCGTCGGCCAGCAGTCCGTGCAGCTTCATGGCGGCATGGGCATGACCGACGAGCTCAATGTCGGCCACTATTTCAAGCGCCTGACCATGATCGACACCCAGTTCGGCAATGTCGACCACCAGCTGAAGCGCTACGCGCAGGCCGCCTGAGCGGCAAGCCGCACCAGACACTAAAAAAGGCCGTGGACGATCTCCACGGCCTTTTCGTTTGCCTCGTCGTGATCGCAGGCGTTGCCGGCGCGATCAGGCCGATTTGCGGTCCGATGCCAGGTTGAGCTGGCGCGAGCAGAGGCGTGAGGCGGGGAAAATCGCTTCGGCATGCGTGCCTTCGCCGAGCTTGCTCTTCAGCTCGAAGCGTCCGCCATGCACCGAGATGAGGCCCCGCACGATCGAAAGGCCGAGGCCCGAGCCCTTGCCCGGCTGGGCGATGCCGGCCGCACCCTGCGTGAAGGCATCCATCACGCGCTCGATCTCGCTCTCGGCAATGCCCACGCCCTGGTCGCGGACGCCGAAGCGCAGATCTCCATTGGGCTCGAGCCGGGCGAAGATCGTGACCGTCGTGTTCGCCGGGGAGAATTTGATCGCGTTGGTGAGCAGGTTGATCCATGTCTGCCGCATGGCGCGGGCATCGGCCCGGAGCATCGGCAGATCGTGCTCGAATTCCTCGCGGATCGCGACACGCTGCGCCTGAGCGCGAATTTCCAGCAGACGCCGGGATTCCTCCGCGATCTGCACGATGTCGAGGTCTTCCTCGTAAATCTGGAACCGCCCCGCCTCGATGCGCGACAGATCGAGAATGTCGTTGATGAGGCCGAGCAGATGCTGTCCCGACACATTGATGTCGTTGGAATATTCCTTGTAGACCGGCTTTGAGTGCTGCCCGAAGATCTCGGAAGCCATCACTTCCGAAAAACCGATGATCGCGTTGAGCGGCGTGCGCAGCTCGTGGCTCATATTGGCAAGGAAATTGGACTTGGCCCTGTTGGCCTCCTCGGCGCGGGCGCGGGCCGCATCCGATTCACGCTTCGCGCGAAAGAGCTGCTCGATCAGCGCGTTCTTGTCCGATTGCAGATTGAGCGCGCGCGCCATCGCGCCGTTGACCTGATGCGCGAGGCGGATGAGCACCACCGAGAACGCGGCGAGCGCGACCATGACGGCGATATAAAGCAGATCATCATAGGCCATGAGACGCAGTTCCAGCGCGATCATCAGGGGAAGGATCGCGCGATGGAACGCGGGCGCATAGGAGATCGTGACGAGCGTCATGGGGGCGATAGCGATCGCCATCGACGTGATGAGGAAATGCTGGTGGATGGGGCTGTCTGGCACCCAGAAGAAGTAGAGCGAACTCGCGCAGATGAGCGACAGGAGCAAAGTCATGAAGCGGAACAGCTTCGCCCATTTCTCGACATCGCCGAGCGGCACATCCATGGCGAGGAAGCGGCGCACGAGATACTGGTTGATCACGTGGAGCGTCAATATGGCCGCGAGCCAGCCTGCAAGCGTGGGCCAGGCGACGACGCCCGCAAAGCAGGAGACGAAGGCGATGACGAGCAGCGGAAAGCCGACCGGGATGATGGTCTGCGGCTGAAGGAAGGATCGTAACTGGGCGAGATGAGCCTCGCTCGACAGCGCGGTGTGATGGCCGGAGAGCGCAGTCGTCGCATATGCGATCAGCTTCTGGCGCAGGCCGTCAGCAGCCGAACGCGCGGGAGTGTTTTTTCTGCTCGCGCCGCGGCCGGATTTCCGCAACGCGCTTGCCCATTCCATGCGTATCTGCCCTGTCGATGCGGAAGGAAGAAACGCCTCCATCCGCCAGCCGTCGAATCTCCGGCTTTCCGTTGGGGCGCAGGGTCGGCTAAAATTCTTAACAAGGCTTTCCGACTCTTGGTTAAAGCCAATAATTCCGGGAGGGAGTTTCAGTGAAATTCGTCGCCATCCATAAGTGGCGCGTGCCCGTCGGGACGCGCCCGCAACAAGGAGTCCTTTAAATGAGCGATGCGTTGATCTTTGAGAAAAAGGGTCATGTCGTGACCCTGACGATCAACCGACCGGAAATCCGCAATCCGCTGGGTGCCGCCGATGATCCGGAGAACTTCTCGGCCGCCGCGGCGCGCATCAATGCCGACCGCGATGTTCGCTGCGTCATCCTGACCGGAGCCGGAAAGGCATTTTCGGCGGGTGGCAACGTCAAGGCGATGCGCGAAGGGGGAGAGGGCTTCGGCGGCCCCGGCACGCATATCCGCGAGCGCTATCGCAACGGCATCCACCGCATCGTCCGCTCCGTCTGGGGCATCGAGGTGCCGGTGATCGCCGCCGTCAACGGGCCGGCCATCGGCCTCGGCAATGACGTCGCCTGCCTTTGCGATACGCGCATCGCCTCGAGCAGCGCGATCTTCGGCGCGACCTTCCTCAAGATCGGCCTCGTGCCCGGCGATGGCGGCGCATGGCTCCTGCCGCGCATCATCGGCATGGCCCGCGCCTCCGAGCTTCTCTACACGGGCGATACGATCAACGCGGAAACCGCGCGCGAATGGGGCCTCGTCTCCGAGGTCGTGGCGCCCGAAGAGCTGATGCCGCGCGCAGAGGCCCTTGCCGAAAAGATCTGCGGTCAGGCGCCCGACGTGCTCCGCATGACCAAGCAGCTCCTCAGGCAGGGCATGATGACGAGCTTCGACAACATCATGGAGCTTTCGGCTTCCATGCAGGCGCTGGCTCACCATAGTGCCGATCACAGGGAGGCGCTGGACGCCTTCTTCGAGAAGCGCGCGCCCAATTACAAGGGCGAGTAAGCTGTTCATCCCTGAACGGGGAGGGGGGATCAGGGCCGTTGATGAGACGGCCCGATCCTCCTAAAGTCCGGGTCAACCAGACAATATGACAGGGAGCCTGAGATGAGCACCATCGGCGTCGTCGCCACGATCAATGTGCAGCCCGGCAAGGAAGCCGAGTTCGAGCGGATCTTCTCCGATCTGCGTGCCAAGGTGCGGGCCAATGAGGCCGGCAACCTTCAGTATGATTTCTTCAAGGTGAAGGACCAGCCGACCTATGTCGTCTTCGAGCAGTATGCCTCGCAGGACGCGCTGGCGGCTCATGGCGCGTCGGAGCATTTCAAGGCTGCGGGCCCCGCGCTCGGCGGCGTTCTCGCTGGCCGTCCCACTATCCAGTATCTCTCCAAGGTCGAGTGAGAAACCATGGATCTGAGCTTCAGCAAGGAAGATGAAGCGTTCCGCCTTGAAGTGCGGAAATTCATCGAGGAAAACTACACCGCCGAGATCCGCGCCAAGCAGGCCCGCTCGAAGCATGGCTATATCGACAAGGAAAGCCATGTGAAGTGGCAGAAGGCGCTGGCGAAGAAGGGCTGGCTCGCGCCGAACTGGCCGCAGGAATATGGCGGGCCGGGCTTCACCCGTTCGCAGAAATATATCTTCGACGTGGAGATGGGCCGCGCCGGCGTTCCTCACACGATCCCCTTCGGCCCGACCATGGTGGCGCCCGTCATCATGAAGTTCGGCACGCCGGAGCAGAAGAAGCGTTTTCTGCCCGATATTCTCGAAACCAACGTGCTCTGGTGCCAGGGCTATTCGGAGCCGGGCTCGGGCTCGGACCTCGCCTCGCTCCAGACCAAGGCCGAGAACAAGGGCGACCACTATCTCGTCAATGGTTCGAAGATCTGGACCTCGGTGGCGCAGTGGGCGGACTGGATCTTCTGCCTCGTGCGGACCTCGAAGGAGGGCAGGCCGCAGGAAGGCATCTCGTTCCTGCTCATCGACATGAAGACGCCGGGCATCAAGGTCGAGCCGCTGGTGCTGCTCGACGGTACGCCCGCGCCGCATCAGGAAGTGAACCAGGTCTTCTTCACCGATGTGAAGGTTCCCATCGAGAACCGCATCGGCGAGGAGAACAAGGGCTGGACCTACGCCAAGTATCTGCTCGAGTTCGAGCGCGGCAATCCCTATTCGGCGGGCCTCTACCGCGCGCTGAACAAGGTGAAGAAGATGGCGAAGGAAACGCAGATCGACGGTCATTCGCTGGCTGAAGATCCGGCGTTCCAGGCGGAGGTCGCCGATCTCGAAGCGCAGATCACGGCGATGGAGTTCACCGAGCTTCGCATCTTCTCGGCGCTGTCGACTGGCGGCAATGTCGGCCCCGAATCCTCGCTGCTGAAGTGCCGTGGCACCGAATTGCAGCAGGCCGTCTCGCAGCTTGCCGTCGAAGTGCTCGGCAACTACACGCTGCCCTTCGTCGAGGACGGCCTTGCCGAGACGAACCAACCAGATGTCGGCCCCACCAACGCCTTCACGGTTGCGCCTTACTACTTCTCGCTCCGCAAGGCTTCGATCTATGCGGGCTCGAACGAGGTTCAGCGCAACATCATGGCGAAGGCCGTGCTCGGGCTTTGAGCGCCCCGGCCGACAATGTGACGATCAGAATGGCGAGCGCCGGAGACATTCCGGCGCTCGCTCGCGTTTGGCACGATGCCTGGCATTCGAGCCATGCGGCGCTCGATCCGGATGTCGCCGCGCGCCGCCCCTTGCGCTTCTTCGAGGAGCGCATCGCAACCGCCATCGGCCATTGCGTCGCGGCCTGCGTCGGCGGCGAGGTCGTCGGCTTCTCGAGCTGGGAAGGGGAAGGCATCGGACAGGTCTTCGTACTGCCCGCATGGCACGGGCGGGGCGTCGCGGCGCGCGTGCTCGATGCGGCGGAGAAGGCGCTTGCCGCGGAAGGACATTCCCGCATCTGGCTTCAGTGCCGCAAGGGCAACGATCGCGCCCGCGCCTTCTACGAAAAGCATGGCTGGGCGGTCGTGCGCGAGGACGATCACAGCCTCGGCCATATGGAGGGCCGAAAGCCCGTGATCGTCTGGCGGCTCGAAAAGCAGCTCAAATGAAAAAGGAGAGCCTTTCGGCTCTCCTTCTCAATTCGTCTCTCGCGAATGCGGCGATTACTTGCCGCCGGTCGCCAGCTTGAAGAACTTGCCAGTCTGCTCGCCACCCATGAAGTGCGGCGCGGCATTCGAGAAGTCGGTGATCTTCCCCCAGTTCTCGGCCACCTTCTCGGCGGTGAGGCCCTCGCGGCCGAGGAAGACGCCTTCCGATTCCTCGATGCGCGCGGCGGCGAAAACGCCCGCGCCCGCGCAAAGGATCATGCCCGTCGGCGCATCTTCCGACACGAGATACATGACGCCCGGCGTCACCGCTTCCGGCGTCAGCATCTGCTCGGCTTCCGGCGGCATGAGGTCCGAGGTCATGCGCGTATAGGCGACCGGCGCGAGCGCGTTGCAGCGGATATTGTCCTTCTGGCCCTCGAGCTTCAGCGTGTTGATGAAGCCGACGACGCCGAGCTTCGCCGCGCCGTAATTGGTCTGGCCGAAATTGCCATAGAGGCCGGTCGAGGAGGTCGTGACCATGATGCGGCCATAGCCCTGATCCTTCATGATCTGCCAGACGGCCTTGGTCGGCTTCACCGTGCCCATGAGGTGCACGTCGACGACGAGCTGGAAGTCGGAGACGTCCATCTTCGCGAAGGACTTGTCGCGCAGGATGCCGGCATTGTTGATCAGGATGTCGATGCGGCCGAAAGCGTCCATGGTCTGCTTGACCATGTTGGCGACGCCGGCATCGTCGGTCACGCTCGAGCCGTTGGCGATCGCTTCGCCGCCCAGAGCCTTGATTTCGTCGACGACCTTGTTCGCCGCATCCGACGAGCCACCCGAGCCGTCGCGCGCGCCGCCGAGATCGTTGACGACGACCTTCGCGCCGCGGCGGGCGAGTTCCAGCGCATGGCTCCGGCCGAGGCCGCCGCCCGCGCCGGTCACAATGGCGACCTTGCCGTCAAAACGAATGCTCATGGGTCTGATCTCCCGTCAGGTGTTGTGAAAGGGCTCGCCCCGGATGAGGGCGGCCGCGCGGCACCCGTCTGGATCGGGGCCGGGTTCGGGGGTGACTTTGTGCACAATGCCCGGTAAAGGGTCAAGGGAATGAGAGGCGGTCCGGCGGGGGGCGGACCCCTCCGGCGCTCCACAGGCCCGGCCCCCCTTGAAGAGCCGCCCGCCGACCATTCCGCCGGAGTTCTCATGTCCCTGACCTCCCTGCAAAGCGCTCTCGGCCTCGTTGTCATCGTCGCGATGGCATGGGCCCTGAGCGAGCGCCGCGCCGCCTTTTCGCTGCGGCAGGTCGCGGTGGGGATCGGCCTCCAGATCGGGATCGCGCTGCTTCTGCTGAAGCTGCCCGTGGCGCGCGCCGGACTTCTCGCGCTCAACGATGCGGTCGATGCGCTGACCGAGGCGACGCGGGCGGGAACGGGCTTCGTCTTCGGCTATCTCGGCGGCGGCCCGGCACCCTTCGAGATCAAGGATCCGGCCAACGCCTTCGTGCTCGGATTTCAGGCCCTGCCGCTCGTCCTCGTCATGTCGGCGCTCTCGGCGCTTCTCTGGCACTGGCGCGTGCTGCCGGCCATTACGCGGGGGTTCGCCTTCCTGCTTCAGAAGAGCATGGGGATCGGTGGGGCGGTGGGGCTCGCCTCCGCCTCCACCATGTTCGTCGGCATGGTCGAGGCGCCGCTCCTGATCCGGCCCTATCTCGAGCGGCTGACGCGCGCCGAACTCTTCATGATGATGTCGGTGGGACTTGCCTCCGTTTCGGGCACCGTCCTCGTGCTTTACGCGAGCGTGCTCGATGCCGTCGTGCCCGGCGCGCTCGGGCAGATCCTCATCGCCTCGCTGATCTCGCTTCCCGCGGGGATCACGCTTGCCCGCCTCATGGTGCCCGAGGAGAAGGGCTTTGCGGGCACGGGCGTTGCGGGCGACCAGCCGCTCGTCGACTATGAAAGCAGCATGGACGCGGTGACGCGCGGCACCGTGGACGGGCTCCATCTGCTCCTCAACATCCTCGCCATGCTCGTCGTCATGGTGGCGCTGGTCGCGCTGGTGAACATCATGCTCGGCGCGCTGCCCGATCTCTGGGGCGCGCCGCTCACGCTTCAGCGTATGCTGGGCTGGGCCTTCTCGCCGCTCGTCTGGCTCATGGGCGTGCCCGCCGCCGAGATGCAGACAGCGGGGCAGCTCATGGGAACCAAGACGATCCTCAACGAGTTCCTCGCCTATATCGAGCTTGCGCAACTGCCGCCCGGCACGCTGAGCCCGCGCTCCGCGCTCATCATGGTCTATGCCATGTGCGGCTTCGCCAATCTCGGCAGCGTCGGCATTCTCATCGGCGGGTTGACGGCGCTGGCGCCCGCCCGCCGCTCCGACATCGTGGCGCTCGGCACGCGCGCCATCGTCTCGGGCACGCTCGCAACCTCCATGACGGGCGCCGTGATCGGCCTCATCACCTGAGCGCATGAGGATTTGACGGCGGCGCCCATGGGGTACGGTCCGGGCGCCGCCGTCCGCGCCTCGCTCCCGCACCCGAATGAGACGAGGAGAAGGGCGCAGCCGGACATGGTATCGGGGGGTCCGGCATGCTGACCCTAAGTCTTCCCGCATGAACGCAGGCTGAAGGCGCGAAGATCGTTGAGTCCGGCGCCGGCCCGATAGTAAGGTTGGTTTACTAACTACCGGGAGGGGGATGGAATGGTCAGCGCGGCGCGCCGCAGGCTCGGAACGTGGGAGCTTTTCGCCTATGGGCAACTCGTCGTGCCCATGGCGGTCATCGGGCTGCCGCTGGCGATCTATATTCCGCCTTTCTATTCGGGAACGCTGGGGCTCAACCTCGCGGATATCGGCATCATCCTCATGCTGGCGCGCCTCGGCGACGTCATCATCGACCCCTTTGTCGGCCGCTGGAGCGACCGTACGCATACGCGCTGGGGGCGGCGGCGGCCCTGGGTGGTGGTCGGCTCACTGGTGATGATGATCTCGGCCGTCATGCTCTTCGTACCGCAGGGCGGGGTGACGAACCTCTATCTCCTGTTCTGGATTTCGGCGATCTATCTCGGATACACGCTGATCGAGATTCCCTATGGCGCCTGGGGCGCCGAGCTTTCCGACGACTATCACGAGCGCAACCGCATCACCGGCAGCCGCCAGATCTTCCTGCTGATCGGGCTTCTCGTCGCCATCACCGTGCCCATCGTGGCGAGCAAGGCGGGAGATGCTGGAACATCGGCGAGCGCCGCGTCGCGGCCCGCCATGGCGGCGCTCGGCTGGCTCACGGCCGGCATGCTGCCGGTCTGTCTCATCGTGCTGCTGCGCTCCGTGCGCGAGCCCGCGGCGAGCCTCAGCACGCCGATCTCCTTCGTTTCGGGCATGCGCGTCGCCATGCGCAACGGACCGCTGCGGATCGTCCTTGTCACCGTCATCCTCGGCTCGCTCGCAGGCTCCATCAATGCGGGCGTCGCCGTGCTCTTTTTCGAGCATGTCGCACGGCTCGGCGCGAACAGCTCGATCCTGATCTTCGCGCTCTTCGCGGCGGGCGTCGTGGGCTCGCCCTTCTGGGTCAATGTCGGCGGGCGCATCGGCAAGCACAAGGGAATAGGCGTGGCGGGCTTTGCGAGCCTCTTCGCCTTCGCCTTCGTGCCCGTCATCATCTACTGGGTGGAGCCGACGCATCCGGAAGCGGTCTTTCCGGCGCTCCTCGTCATCACCATCATTCAGGGGCTGACGATCGGCGCGGCGCCCATTCTCGGCCAGTCGATCCTTGCCGATGTCGTCGATCTCGACACGCTGAAGAGCGGCGAGCAGCGCACCGCCTTCATGTTCGCCTTCCTCGCCATGGTGCGGAAGATCTTCGAGGCGGCGGGCGTCGGCATCGCGCTGCCCGTTCTCGCCTGGATCGGCTTCGATCCGCAGTCGAGCAGCAATAGCGGCGTGGCGCTCTTCACGCTGACATCGCTCTATTGCCTCGTGCCGCTGTCGCTCTGGATCGTCTCGACGATCATCATCTGGAACTATCCGATCACGCATGAACGGCAGGTGCGGCTCAGGGCGGCGCTCGACCGGCGCACGGCGCGCCGCGCCGCCGTGAAGCCCGCGGACTAGGCAAGGCCGAAGGCTTCCGCGAGAAGCTCGTAGGAGCGCACGCGATCCTTGTGGTCGTAGGTGATCGTCAGGATGACGAAGTCGTCGACGCCATATTCCTCGCCCATGCGAAGGAGGCGGCCGCGTACCTGCTCGGGCGTGCCGGTGATGCCGCGCCGCTCGACGGCGCGGAGCATGACCTTCTCTTCCTCCGTATAGGGATAGGCGAGCGCATCCTCGACGGACGGGAAGGCGCCTGCGCGGTTTTGCAGGAGATGCAGCACCCAGAGATTGCGCGAGGCGGAAATTCTGCGCGCTTCTTCTTCCGTTTCGGCGACCGTCACCGAAACGCCGATCGCGCCGCGAGGCGACGAGAGATGATGGGACGGCCTGAAGTGCCGCCGGTAGAGATCGAGCGGAGCCGTGCCAGCATCCTGATTGATGAAATGCGCGAAACAGTAGGACATGCCGAACTGCGCGGCATGAACGGCGCCGTCGCCGCCCGAGCCGAGCATCCAGAGTTCCGGCATGCCGGGCCCGCGCGGCGTCGCGTGGATGCCGACATAGGGATGGCTGTCGGGAAAGCCGCCGGCCTCGCCCGAGAGCCCGGTCGAATCTTCCAGAAACTGGATGAGGAGTTCCACCTGCTGCGGAAAGACCTCGATGCCATAGGCCTGCGGCCCCGGCTGCAAGGCGCGCACCGTCCGCTGGTCGGCGCCCGGCGCGCGGCCGACGCCGAGATCGATACGGCCGGGATGGAGCGTTTCCAGCAGCCTGAAAAGCTCGGCCACCTTGAGCGAGCTGTAATGCGGCAGCATCACGCCCGCCGAGCCGACGCGAATGCGGCTCGTCCGCGCGGCGACCGCGGCGATCATCAGTTCGGGCGCGGAGCCGGCAAAGGAGTTCGTGTTGTGGTGCTCGGCGAGCCAGTAGCGGCTATAGCCGAGCCGCTCTGCATGGACAGCGAGATCGAGCGTATTGGCGAGCGCCTCCGCCGCGCTTCCGCCCCGCCGGATCGGCGACTGGTCGAGAATGCTCAGTGTCACCATGCGCCGGAACTCCCTTGAGCCGCCCTCAGGGCTTGCGCTTCACGCGCTTCACGATGCCGCTGAAGTTGAGGAGAATGCGTTCGCCTTCCTCCTCGCGGGAATAGACCTGCCCGCGCAGAAAGACCATGCTTCCCGTATTCTGCACCACCTCGCCGCGCGCTTCGACGATGGTGCCCGCGCGGCCCGCCGCCGTAAACTCCGCATTGAAGGAGACCGTGACCGACGGCCCCTCGAGGACATCGCTGCCGATGGCGAACAGCGAGAAATCCGCAAACGTCATCAGCGCGCCGCCATGAAGGAACCCGCCACCATTGCAATGCGTCGGCGTTGCCTCGAAGGCGCAGATGACTTCGCCCGTTTCCGTTCTCTTGAAGAAGAACGGACCCGCGTGATCCTCGAACGGATCGGTGCCATCCCAGCTCTGATAGCCCGCCAGTCTTTCGCCCGGAATCTTACCCATTACACCAGCCTGTCTCATGAATTGATTTGCCGGGCTTGTAGCAGGAATTGGCGGCATTCCGAAACTTTCGATTTGCACCGAGGCGCGCTCGCCGCGCCACGCTGCCGCAGCGGCAATGGTTAAGCGGTTCGCAATGAGTTTCCTTCATCATGCGGTGATGTTGCATTGTTTCGAGCGTGAGAATATGGGCGCGGACCTTCAACTGATCGCAGGCGCGGGCGCGGAGAAGGCCGGGTTTCGCCGGCTCAGGGATCTGCGCGAAACGGTCCCGATTGCCATGCTCGATTACTGGACGAGGAAGCGTGGCGACAGGCTCATGCCGCGGCCGGACGAAATGGACCCGGTCGAATTTCCTGCTCTGCTGCCGAACATCATCGTTCTCAAGATCGCCTACGATCCGTTTGAAATCACCTATCGGCTGATGGGCGAGGAGACCATTCAGGCGAATGGCGGCAATTTTCGCGGCCGGACCGTTACTTCGCTGGATGAAGTCAGGCCCTTTTTCGGATCGATGCTCTTCGAGTTCTACAAATGGGTCGCGCTTGCCCGGCGGCCGGTCGGCGCGGGTGGAAGCATGGAGTTCGCCGGGCGCGGATTCATGAACTTCGAGGCCGTCTATCTGCCGCTTTCGATGGATGGCGAGCGGACCGACCGCATTTTCGGCGCCACCGCCTACACGTCGGTTTCCGCCCTGGAACGGCTTCGCACGGAAATTTCGACGATCTGAGGCAACTCGCCCCGTAGCTGAGGCTTTGCCTCCCGGCCTCCCTCCGGCTAAATTCCGCTCCGTCCCGATATTTCACGAAAAGACGGAGCTGACATGGCCCTCGATGCCGAAACTCGCGAGCAGTTGATCTCTTCCGTGCGGCGGTTTGTCGACGAGCGGCTGCGGCCAATCGAGGACAAGGTTTCCGAAAACGATGCCGTGCCCGACGATGTCATCGAGGAGATGAAGGAACTCGGCCTTTTCGGCATTTCCGTTCCGGTCGAATATGGCGGCCTCGGCCTCAGCATGGAGGAGGAATGCCTCCTCATGTTTGAAATGGGCCGCACATCGCCCGCATTCCGCTCCGTCTTCGGTACCAATGTAGGCATCGGCAGCCAGGGCATCGTCATGCATGGCCGCGACGACCAGAAAGCCTATTGGCTGCCGAAGATCGCCAGCGGCGAGGTCATCATCAGCTTCGCGCTGACGGAGCCCGAGGCAGGGTCCGACGCCGCCTCGCTTCGCACCACCGCGATCCGCGACGGCGACCACTACATCGTCAACGGCACCAAGCGCTACATCACCAATGCGAACAAGGCGCATGCCTTCACGCTCATGGCGCGCACCGATCCGAAGACGCCGGGCGCCAAGGGCGTTTCGGCCTTTGTCGTGCCGCGCGACATTCCGGGCATCACCATCGGCAAGCCCGAGAAGAAGATGGGCCAGCAGGGCGCGCATATCTGCGACGTGATCTTCGACAATGCCCGCATCCCGGCCGACTGCCTGCTCGGCGACAAGGAGGGCAGGGGCTTCGTCACCGCCATGCAGGTGCTGGAGCGCGGGCGGCTTCACATTTCCGCCGTCTGCGTCGGCGTCGCGGACAGGCTCGTCGAGGACTCGACCCGCTACGCCGCGGAGCGCAAGCAGTTCGGCGCGCCCATCGGCAATCTTCAGCTCGTTCAGGCGATGCTCGCCGATTCCAAGATGGAAGCCTATGCTGGCCGCTGCATGGTGCTCGACGCCGCGCGCCGCCGCGACGCGGGCGAGGACGTGGCGACCGAAAGCTCCTGCGCCAAGCTCTTCTGCTCGGAAGCCGTGGGCCGCATCGCCGATCGCGCCGTGCAGATTCACGGCGGCGCAGGCTATGTCGCCGATTATGGTATCGAGCGTTTCTATCGCGATGTGCGTATCTTCCGCATCTATGAAGGCACGAGCCAGGTGCAGCAGGTCATCATCGCCCGGAACATGCTGAAGGATGTCGGATAAGCGGCCATCTCATTCGCGCGTTGCGCCACTCGAGCGGCTGGTCGCGGATATCCGCGCCTGCCGCATCTGCATCGATGAGCCGAAGGGCAGGCCGCTGCCGCACGAACCGCGGCCTGTCCTGCAGGTATCGTCCGAAGCGCGGATCTGCCTTGCCGGACAGGCGCCGGGAACGCGGGTCCATGCATCCGGCCGCCCCTTCACCGACCCGAGCGGCGACCGCCTGCGCGAATGGATGGGCGTGACGCCGGAAGAATTCTACGACCCCGAGAAGATCGCCATACTGCCCATGGGCTTCTGCTTTCCGGGGCTGGACGCCAAGGGCGGCGATCTTCCTCCGAGGCGGGAATGCGCGGCCCGCTGGCGCCAGCCGCTTTTTGCCGAACTGCCGCGGATCGAACTGACGATCCTTGTCGGCCAATATGCGCAAGGCTGGCATCTGGGGCCTGCGCGCAAGGCAAGCCTCACCGAGACGGTCGCCTCATGGCGCGAATATGCGCCGCGTGCCATACCGCTGCCACATCCTTCATGGCGTAATAACGCATGGATCAAAAAGAACCCGTGGTTCGAGGATGAAGTGCTGCCTTATCTGCGCCGCGAGGTTCGCCGTTTGATGGGACCTGGAAAATGAGACGTCTGCTGCGCCTCGCGCTCGGCGCCGCTCTTGTCGCGATGGTCAATATCGGCTGCGCGCCGCGGCTGATGGCGACGGGCGATCCGGCCTTCGCGCCAAGGATCGAAGGCCGGAGCGTCGTCACCTCCGATGGCGCGCGGCTGCCGCTGCGGGTCTGGCAGGCGGCGGCGCCGCGTGCCGTCATCATCGGCGTGCATGGCTTCAACGATTATTCCAACGCCTTCGACATGCCGGGGCAGTGGTTCGCCGATCATGGCGTCACGGTCTACGCCTTCGATCAGCGCGGCTTCGGCGAGGCGCCGGGGCGCGGGCTCTGGGCGGGAGATACGCGCATGGCGGACGATCTCGGCGCTGTGGTCGCGCTGGTGCGGGCCGAGCATCCCGGCCTGCCGGTCTATCTCCTCGGCGAGAGCATGGGCGGCGGCGTCGTCATGCGCGCCTTCTCGCTTCCAGATCCGCCGCGCGTCGATGGCGTCATCCTTGCCGCGCCCGCGGTCTGGGGCTGGCGCTCGATGAATTCCTTCTATGAGGTGGCCTTGTGGACGGGCGCGCATCTTGCGCCCGGCGCGACGGTCAGCGGCCGTGGCCTCGGCTTCCGCGCCTCCGACAATGTGGAGATGCTGCGCGCGCTCGGCCGCGATCCACTCGTCATCAAGGAAACGCAGATCGGCACGATCTATGGCCTCGTCAATCTGATGGACGCGGCCGCCATCTCGGCGGGGCGGATCGATGTGCCCGTGCTTCTTCTCTATGGCGCGCATGACGAGATCGTGCCGCAGCCGCCGGTCGCAGAAGCCCTTGCCGATATGCGAAGAGCAGGCGTCGATGTCACGGCGGCCTGCTATCCGAACGGCTATCACATGCTGCTGCGCGATCTGGAGCGCAAGTCCGTGTGGAAGGACATTGCCTCATGGCTTTCCGATCCGCGCACGCCCCTGCCTTCGGGCGCTGAGGATCTGAAACCCTGCGCGAGCATGGCGGCGGCGCGGTAGGGCGCCCGTCGCCTCAGCTCGTGCTTGTGCGTGGTTCTGCCGCGATCTCTTCGTCCGTAGACGTATCACCCTTGGCCGGTGCGGCTGACGGCGCGGACGCGGCCTTGGGCATTTCGCCGGGATCCATGTCGATGTTGAACCGCGTGGCGATTTCGCGCTCGATGTCGCGGATGAGATCGGGCACCGCGCCGAGATGCTGCTTCTCCGCGCGGAGGATGGAGCGGAAGAGCCGCGCCTTGAGATTGTCGAGGTCGATGCCCGATGCGGCGATGGCCGCAGGGCCCGCGCTCGCCACAATGTCCACCAGCCTGTCGGCGGCGTGGAGCCTGCCCCAGAGATAGTCGTTTTCCCGCGCCCTGCGGCTGAAGAAAGCCGCGAAGTGGCCGAGATCGCGCCCCATCAGCGTCGCGCGCGCGCCGCCCTGGCGGATCGCCTTGGCATCTTCCGGGCTGATGCGATCGACCTGCACCGTGTCGACATCGTCGAGATCGTTCCACTTGTTGAGGGGCAGGGTGAGCACATCGAAAAAGGCGAAGCCGACAAAGGCCTGCAACAGCTCGAAGCGCGCTTCGTAGGAAAGATAGATCCCCGATATGACCGCGAAGGTCTGGTCGATCACATGATCGGCGCCGACGAGATCGAGCTTCGGCCCGATGCAGTCCACGAGCTTGCCGATGTCGGCCGCGGTCGGCGCGCCGCTGGCGACGACCTCCTTGCAGAGCGCGACGATCTCGGGCGTGCCGATGCGCTGCGCCGGTCTGCCGCTCAGCAGTTCGAGACATTCGTAGAGGCTCGTCTTGAACTCGTCGAGCGCGCTCGTATGGTCCGTCTTGTCGCCATATTCGCCATAGAGTTCGTTGAGCCTGCGGATGACGAAGCGCATCCGCCGGACACGGTAGCTGAGATCGAAGTCGCGCAGGAAGCGCACCCAGGACGTCGCCGCAAGGCTCGGCGCGGCCTCGCTGCCGTTTCCGGTCCAGCGCACGGGGAATATCTCGTTCGCGCGCGCCCAGTCCTCGATGGCGCGGTTGAGGGCGAGCCGCTCGTCCGGCTGGAGCACCAGCCCGCTCGCCTCCGCGATGAGTTCGGCAAGCCCGTCGAGAACCGAACGGACCTTCAACTGGATGTAGCCGTCATAGGCATAGCCCGCCTCGACGGCGGCGCGCGTGTTCGCTTCGTCGCGCCAGCGCGCGATGGTGCGCGGGCCCGGCGCGATCTGCGGCATCTCGCCAAGGAGATCGCGGATGCGCATCGCGACATGCGGGCGCGTCGCCGCCACGATCTGGCGATAGCGGCGGATGCGCTCGGAAAGTTGGTGTGCGGCTTCGAGTTCGTCGCGCACGGGCTGGTTGCGAGGAATGTCGGAGAGCGCGCCGCGTATGGTGTGAAAGAAGCCGGGCGGCATGCCGCCGCCTTCGAGGTGGCCGCCCTCGGGATCGGGGTCGATATAGACGATGCGGCGGTCGACCTCGCGATAGGCCGGCCGCCCGCGTATGGAGGCGATGGCCTCGCCGAACGGCTTGTTGTTGAGGACGCTGCCGTCGATGAAGGACGTCTTGAGCGGATCGGCGCCGGCCCCGATCAGCGGCTTGAAGTTCCGCTCGATGAAATCGTCGCGCGCGAACCAGTTTTCGCCGCGCGCCGCCAGCACGCGGTCGATCTCGCCGATCTCGGCCGGAGGAAACGCGCCCGGAAAGGCCGATGTCGCGCGCGCCGCGAAGACGAGGCCCGGAACATGCCCGTCATCGAAATGCGTTTCGGTGCGGCCGCTCGGGTGTTGCCTGTAGGAGAACTTGAAGACGTGGCGATGTTCGCGCTCGGTGATCGAGGGCGGATCGTGGAGCGGAATGTTCTGGCTGTAGCCGTAGAAATCCGTCACCGACACGATGAGTTCGAGCTTCTGCCCGAGCGGCAGCAGCGATGCGCCCGGCCGCGCGTCCTTTTCCATGGCGGCGCAGGCATCGAGCAGCATGTTGGTCAGAATGTCGCCGGAGAAGGGCGGATTGAACCAGCGCGAGCGCGTGAAGATGAGCAGCTTCTGCCGCATCTCGGCATCGGGCGCGAACTGGGAGAGCCAGCGATTGTTGAGCGCCCAGAAGAGCGGCCGCATGAACGGCTTGCTCCATTTGCCGGCAAGGTGCTCCTCGTCCATCAGCGCCAGAATATCGGCCTGTTCGAGCCACATCTTGCGATGCGCGTCGAGCGGCAGATCGTGCGCCAGCGCGCGAGCGAGGAGAACTCCGTTGATGCCGCCCGCCGAGGCGCCGGCGACCGTGTCCACGAAGACGATGAGGTCGAGCGTCTTGCCCATGGCGCGCAGAAGCTCGAAATAGATCTCCTCGGTGTCGCATTCGTGACAGATCGAGGTGTCGAGTTCCGCGAAGGAGGCCGTCTCGCGCCGGCGCGGATCGGGCTCGCCGTGATAGACGCGCGAGGCGCGCACGAGCTTCAGGATCTCTTTCGAGACGCCATGCATATAGACGGCGAGCGATACGCCGCCATAGCAAACGAGCGCGAGTCTGAGTTCCTTCTGTTTCATGCGATCGGCTGGATT
>NZ_DAOKYX010000004.1:124942-144911 GCF_035325945.1 Parvibaculum sp. | reverse complement strand
CCGTGGCCCGTGCCGTGGTCGTAATCGAGGCCCGCCTTCCAGAGCGCCATGCGCGCGAAGGCATCGAGCTGCGCGCCGGACGTGCCTTCGGGGAAGCGCGCCGTCGCGATGGCGATGTGCCCCTTCAGAACGCGGGTGAAGCGGTCGCGCTGTTCGGGCGATGCCTCGCCGATGGCGACGGTTCGTGTCACGTCGGTCGTGCCGTCAAGATATTGCGCGCCCGAGTCGACGAGAAAAAGTTCTCCCCTTTCGAGCGGACGGTTGGTCGCCGTCGTCACCCGGTAATGCACGATGGCGCCATTGGCGCCCGCGCCGGAAATCGTGTCGAAACTCAGGTCGCGAAGCTCGTTCGTCTCGGCGCGGAAGGCTTCGAGTGCTTTCGCCGCCGCTATTTCATCGACGCCGCCCCTGGGCGCTTCGCGGCCGAGCCATGCGAGGAATTTCGTCAGCGCGCGCCCGTCGCGCAGATGCGCCGCGCGCGTGCCCCTGATCTCCGCCTCGTTCTTGCATGCCTTGGGCAGCTCGCAGGGGTCGGAGCCGCGCTTCACCTCGGCGCCCGCGGCCTTCAGCCGGTCGTGGATCCATGCGGCGCAGGTTGCGGGATCGATGAGAACGGTCGCCTTCTTCGCGCCGAGTTCGTTCAGCGCGTGGCCGAGCGCCTCGCGCGGATGCAGCCGCGCAACGGGCGAGAGATGCGCGCGGGCGTCAGGCCCGATCTTCCGCTCGTCGATGAACAGATCGGCGGCGCCGTCCTCGTGCAGGATCGCGAAGGAGAGGGGAAGCGGCGTGTGCGGCACATCCGCGCCGCGAATGTTGAAGGCCCAGGCGATCGAGTCGGGCATGGTGAGGATGGCGGCATCGACATCGTCGCTCATGAGGGCGCCCGTCAGCCGGCCGATCTTTTCGGCGGCGGGTTCGCCCGCGAACTCGATGGGGTGGGGCGTGACGGGCGCGGCCGGCGGCTCGGGCTGATCGATCCAGACAGCGTCGAGCGGATTTCCATCGACCGCGACGAGCGTCGCGCCGGCCTTTTCCGCCGCCGCCTTGTAGCGCGCCACCGCATCGACCGTGTGAAGCCATGGATCGTAGGCGAGCCTTGCGCCCTTCGCGAGGTTCTGTTCGATCCAGCGCGCGGGCGGCTCCTCGACCAGATGATGCGGCGCGAAGGTCGCCACATCGACCTGCGCGCGAACCTGCAATGTGTAGCGGCCATCGACGAAGATCGCCGCCTTGTCGAGGAGCACGATCGCCATGCCCGCCGAGCCCGAAAAGCCGGTCAGCCAGCGCAGGCGCTCGGCATGGGGCGGCACATATTCGCCCTGATGTTCGTCGGCACGAGGAATGAGAAAGCCATCGAGGTCGCGCCGCTTCAGCTCTTCGCGGAGGCGTCGGGCGCGTTCGATGCCGAGGGTGGGGTCGGCTGTGTCATCGAAGGTCTGGAACATGAAAAGAATGTATGTCCTGCGCGCGCGGGCGGCAACGGGGATCGGCTACCCCTCGATCCGCAGCGTCACCCAGTCGCCCATGGGCTTGCGCGAGCGGAGGTAAAGACCTTGCGCCCGCATGGCGCTCGTCACCATGGCCTCCTGTATGCGGAGGATGCCGGAGAGCACGAGCGTGCCGCCGGGCCGCAGATGAGCGCGGAAGGCGGGCGCGAGCGAGACGAGCGGGCGGGCGAGAATGTTGGCGACGATAAGATCATAGGGCGCGCGCGCCGCAAGCGCGGGATGGCCGAAGCCGGCGGCCGCGACGGCGGTCACGAATGAGCCGACGCCGTTCTTGCGTGCATTCTCCCTCGCGGTTCTGACCGCGACTGGATCGATGTCGCTGGCGAGCACGGCGCAACGGGCGAGCCGCGCAATGGCGATGGCGAGCACGCCCGTTCCCGTGCCGATGTCGAGGGCGTTGAGTCTCACACCTTGCCGCACGATGTCGGAGATATATTCGAGGCAGCCCATGGTCGTCTCGTGATGTCCGGTGCCGAAGGCCTGACCCGCATCGACGAGGATCGGGATCGCGCTGGCCGGAACCTTGTCGGCGTCGTGACTGCCATGGACGAAGAAGCGTCCGGCCTGAACCGGATCGAGCCCTTCGAGCGATTTCGTCACCCAGTCGATCTCGGGCATCTGCTCGATGGCGAGGTCGGCTGCATCGACACCCGTTTCATGCTCGATGGGGGCGAGGAGGGCGCGCAGTGTCTCCATGTCCGGCTCGTCGGCGTAAAGCACCTCGATGCGCCAGTCGCCATGCGCGACGACCTCGTTCCACTCCGACGATGTCTGAACGAGCGTCGCCGTACCTTCGTTCGCCTCGCTGGTGGAAACGGCGAGCGCCTCGGGCTCAAACGCCGCGCCCAGCGCATCGGCGAAGTTATCCGCCGCTCTGTGGGGAACGATGAAGGACAGTTTCCATGTGGCCATGGTCAGGCCCGTTCGAGGAAGCTGTCGATCACTTTCTTGCGGCCGGCCTTGTCGAAATCGACGGTAAGCTTGTTGCCGTCGATCATGGCCACTTCGCCATAGCCGAATTTCTGGTGGAAGACGCGCTCGCCCCGGCGATAGGTCGCGGCGGCGGGATCGCTCGTCGCGACGAGATCGGCGTGAACCTCGAGATCGGGCGCGCGTGTTTTCGAGGTGGTGCGCGCCATGGTCTGGGCGCGCTTCCAGCCCGGGCTCGCATAGTCGCTCCCTTGCGCGAAATCCTGCGCGAAGCGGCTTGGCGCATAGCTCTGATAGCTCGATGCGCCCATCGCGCTTTGCACGACCTCCAGATGTTCCTGCGGCATCTCGTCGATGAAGCGCGAAGGAATGGCGCTCTGCCAGAGATTATGGACGCGCCTGTTGGCGGCGAAGGAGACATGGGCCTGTTTGCGCGCGCGGGTGAGGCCGACATAGGCGAGGCGGCGCTCTTCCTCGAGTCCCGCGACGCCGCTTTCGTCGAGCGCGCGCTGATGCGGGAAAAGCCCTTCCTCCCAGCCCGGCAGGAACACCGTATCGAATTCAAGGCCCTTGGCGCTGTGCAGCGTCATCAGGTTCACCTTGTCGCCCGTTTCCTGCGCCTCGATTTCCATGACGAGCGAAATATGTTCGAGATAGCCAGCGAGGTTTTCGAAATGCTCCATCGAGCGCACGAGTTCGCGCAAATTGTCGAGCTTGCCGGGCGCATCCGCCGATTTGTCGTTCTGCCACATCTCGGTGTAGCCCGACTCGTCCAGGATGATTTCGGCAAGCTCCGTATGTGGCATGCCGGGAATGAGCGAGCGCCAGCGATCGACCATTTCGACGAAGCCCGTCAGCGACCGGCGCGGCGCGGGCTTCAGCTCCTCGGCTGTTGTCAGCGCGCGGGCGGCGCGCATCAGCGATATGCCTTGCGCGCGCGCGAGCTGGCGGATCGTCTGCAAGGCAACGTCGCCAAGGCCGCGGCGCGGCTTGTTGACGATGCGCTCGAAAGCGAGATCGTCGTCGGGTTGGGCAACGAGACGCAGATAGGCGTTCGCGTCGCGGATTTCGGCGCGCTCATAGAAGCGCGGGCCGCCGACGACGCGATAGGGAATGCCGAGATTGATGAAGCGGTCTTCGAATTCGCGCATCTGAAAGGAGGCGCGAACGAGGATCGCGATTTCGTGGAGCATGTGCCCCTTGCGCTGCAATTGCTCGATTTCCTCGGCGATGTTGCGCGCTTCCTCCTCGCCGTCCCAGTAGCTCGATACCTTGACCTTCTGTCCCTCGTCGGCATCGGTCCAGAGCGTCTTGCCGAGGCGCGCCTCGTTGGCTGCTATGAGGCCCGAGGCCGCGCCCAGAATTTGCGGCGTGGAGCGATAGTTTCTTTCGAGGCGGATCACCTTCGCGCCCGGGAAGTCCTTCTCGAAGCGCAGGATGTTGTCGACCTCCGCGCCGCGCCAGCCATAGATCGACTGGTCGTCGTCGCCCACGCAGCAGATGTTCCTGTGCTTCTGCGCGAGCAGGCGGAGCCAGAGATATTGCGCGACGTTGGTGTCCTGATATTCGTCGACGAGCATGTAGCGGAAGCGATCCTGATACTCGGCAAGAATTTCGGGATGCTCCTGGAAGATGCGCAAGGGCTCGAGCAGCAGGTCGCCGAAATCGGCGGCGTTCAGCACCTTCAGCCGGAGCTGATAGGCCTGATAGAGTTCCGCTCCCTTGCCATTGGCGAAGGCCTGCGCCTCTCCGGCGGGCACCTTGCCGGGGGTGAGCCCGCGGTTTTTCCAGCCGTCGATATAGTTGGCGAGCTGGCGGGCGGGCCAGCGCTTCTCGTCTATGCCTTCCGCCTCGATGATCTGCTTCATGAGACGGATCTGGTCGTCGGCGTCGAGAATGGTGAAATCGGATCTGAGGCCCGCAAGCTCCGCATGGCGGCGGAGCATCTTCGCACCGATCGAATGGAAGGTGCCGAGCCACTGCATGCCCTCGACGACACCGCCGATGAGGCGGCCGATGCGCTCCTTCATTTCGCGCGCGGCCTTGTTGGTGAAGGTGACGGCGAGAATCTGGCCGGGAAAGGCGCGGCGCGTGGCAAGCAGGTGGGCGAGCCGCGTGGTCAGCACGCGGGTCTTGCCGGTGCCTGCGCCAGCGAGCACGAGGACGGGGCCGTCCAGCGCCTCGACGGCCGAGCGCTGCTCCTCGTTCAGCCCTTCCAGATAGGGCGCGCGCATGCCGGCGAGCGCCGCCGCGCTCGTCGTGCGCGCAGTCGTTTCTTCGGGAATGGACCCAAGGTCGAAGGGGTCGCTCGTCATCTCGCCGGTGCCAGAGGGTGCGGGTGCGGGTTCGTGTGCGGGCGAGTATAGCACGAGGATCGTGCCCGATTCGGTACGGAATTCCGCGCCTTTTTGCCGTGATGGCTTGGTTTCGCGCCGCGTTGCCGATAGATAGAGGCTGTAGCACATGCCTGCAAGCCCGATGGAAGGGCGCCCCGATGGCCCTTGTGACGACCCGCTTTTCGCGGAATTTCTATGTCCAGTCCCGCCGCTGGCAGCGGAGACTGATTTTCATCGCGGGCGGGCTCGTGGTCGGCGCGGCGGCGGTGGCGCTGGCTATCCTCTCCGATCGGGCGATGTTCGCGTTTCACCGCCTGCGCGAGGCGGCGCCTTGGGCCGTCTATATGGTCACGCCGCTCGGTTTCGGCCTCACCGCCTATCTCGCCAACCGCTATTTTCCGAATACGGGCGGCAGCGGCATTCCGCAGGCGATCGCCGCGCGCACATTGAGCGACCCGGCCGAGCGCGGGAGGCTGGTCTCGGTCCGCATCGCTATCGGCAAGATATTGCTGACCCTTCTGGGGCTGCTCGCCGGAGCGTCGACCGGCCGGGAAGGTCCTTCGGTGCAGGTGGGCGCCTCGCTCATGTTCGCGCTGGGGCGTGTTTCCCGGCGCCACCAGTCCGGCCTCATTCTCGCCGGTTCGGCTGCGGGCGTTGCTGCGGCCTTCAACACGCCGCTTGCAGGCATCGTCTTCGCCATCGAGGAGATGAGCCGCTCCTTCGAGACGCGGACGAGCGGCCTCATAATCGGGACGATCATTGCGGCCGGCGTCACCTCCATGGCGATCCTTGGCAATTACACCTATTTCGGCACGACGGAGGCCGTGCTTGAGAACTGGCGAGACTGGCTCGCCGTGCCGGTCTGCGGCGTCGCGGGCGGGCTCATGGGCGGGCTCTTCGCACGCATCCTCATCGCATTCGGCGCCGGGCTGCCGGGGCGTGCCGGGCGGTGGATCAAGTCGCGGCCCATCCTCTTCGCCATCGGCTGCGGTATGGCGGTCGCGCTGTGCGGTTTTCTTTCAGGCGGCGCCATACACGGGACGGGATATGCCGAGGCCAAGGCCGCGCTGCATGCGCAGGAGGCGCTGCCGATCGCCTATGCGCCGCTGAAGATGCTGGCGACGATCTTCTCCTCGATCTGCGGCGTGCCGGGCGGCATCTTCTCGCCGTCGCTTTCCGTCGGCGCGGGCGTCGGCTCCGAGATCGCGCGGCTCTTTCCCGAAACGCCGGCAGGCGCGCTGGTGCTGCTCGGCATGGTGTCCTACTTCACCGGCGTCGTGCAGGCTCCCATCACGGGCTTCGTGATCGTGTCCGAGATGACGGACAATCACGAGCTTCTGGTGCCGCTGATGCTCGCGGCGCTGATCGCGCAGGGCACATCGCGGCTGATCTGCCGGGAAGGCGTCTATCACGCCCTGTCGAAGAATTTCCTGCCTAGGCCACCGTCTTCCGCCTGATGCCGATGACGCGGCCCGCCTGGACGGGGCGGGGAAGCGCGCGATGCTCCTCCATCATGGCGGAGATCCTTGCCTGATGCGCCTCGGAGAAGGACGAGATGCGCCGGGTCTTCATGTCGACATGCACGCACATCTGCTCGGATGTCGCGGCGAGATAGCCCTTCTCGGCGTGATACATGTGGCCGAAGAAGTGGACGCGCTTATCGTCCCAGTCGAGAAGCTGATAGGTGACGCGGACGGGATCGCCCTCCATCAGCTCGTTGAGGTAGCAGACATGAACCTCGACCGTGAAGGTCGTGCCTTCGCCTTCTTGCGTGTACTCCCAGCCGATGCCCAGATCGCCGAAGGGCTTGCCCAGCGATTCATCGAAGAGCAGGTGGTAATAGGCCATGTTCATATGGCCATTGAGGTCCACCCAGGCTTTCTCGACCTTGCGCGGCGGGCATTCGACAGGGCTCGTCATCTTTCCTCTCTCGTGCGTCGTTATCATCGAAGCGGGGGCATGCTAGTTTAGAAAGGGTGGAGATCAAGAGGCAGCGATGGCCCATGCCGGAGAAAGAGCGCGACAGAGCGCGATAGACGAGCTGCGGGCGCTTGCGGGCGAGCGGCTCGTCACATCGGCGGCGGTGCGCGAAGCGCATGGGCGCGACGAAAGCTGGCACCCTTGCGTTCCGCCGGACGCGGTGCTCTTCGCGGAGACGACAGAGGAAGTTTCAGCCGCCGTCAGGATTTGCGCGCGCCATCGTCTCCCGGTCATCCCGTTCGGCACCGGCACTTCGCTCGAAGGACATATTTCCGCGCCGCATGGCGGGCTTTCGCTCGACCTCAGCCGCATGAACCGCATCATCTCCGTCAATGCAGCCGATCTCGACGCGCATGTCGAGGCGGGTGTGACGCGCAAGGCGCTCAATGCCTATCTGCGCGATACGGGGCTTTTCTTCCCGATCGACCCCGGCGCCGATGCCAGCCTGGGCGGCATGGCGGCGACGCGCGCCTCGGGCACCAATGCGGTGCGCTACGGCACCATGCGCGAAAACGTGCTGAACCTCACCGCCGTCATGGCTGATGGGCGGATCGTGCGCACGGCGCGGCGCGCACGGAAATCCGCGGCGGGATATGATCTCACCCGGCTGCTCGTCGGCTCGGAGGGCACGCTCGGAATCATCACCGAGCTGACCGTCCGCCTCTATGGCATACCGGAGGCCATTTCGTCGGGGATCGTTTCCTTTCCGGCATTCGAGGGCGCGATCGACGCCGTCATCGCGACGATCCAGTCGGGGCTTCCGGTGGCGCGGATCGAATTTCTGGACGAGGTGCAGGTCGCGGCCTGCAACCGCTATTCGAAGCTCACTCTGCCGGAAACGGCGCTTCTGCTCGTCGAGTTTCATGGCAGCGAGGCTTCCGTCGTTCAGCAGGCGGAGCGCTTCGGCGCAATCGCGCGCGACAATGGCGGCGGCGCGTTCGAATGGGCGACGCGCGCGGAGGAGCGGACGCGGCTTTGGGAAGCGCGCCACAATGCGCTTTATGCGGCACTCGCGCTCCAGCCCGGCAAGAAGGGCATGATCTCCGATGTGTGCGTGCCTATTTCGCGTCTTGCCGAGGCTGTGGCGGGGACGAAGGCCGATCTCGCCTCTTCGCCGCTCGTCGCCCCCATCGTCGGCCATGTCGGCGATGGGAATTTTCATCTCATCATGCTTGTCGATCCGTCGAACGCGGCAGAGATGGCCGAGGCGAGGCGCATACATGACCGGATGGTCGATCGCGCGCTCGCGCTCGACGGCACCTGCACGGGCGAGCACGGGATCGGCGAGGGCAAGATCCGGTTTCTCGAGGCGGAGCATGGGGAAGGCATCGCCGTCATGCGCGCGATCAAGCGGGCGCTCGATCCGCTGAACATTCTCAATCCCGGAAAGATGTTCACGCTCTGAGGGTCAATGCACGAGCGTCACGATGACGTTGACGGCGAGGGCGACAAGCACGGTGTTGTAGAAAAACGAGACAATGCCGTGACCGAGGGTGAGGCGGCGCATATGCGTCGCGCAGACCTGTACATCGGACACCTGCGCCGTCATTCCGACGACGAAGGAATAATAGAAGAAATCCCAGGCGGTCGGCTCCTTCGTGCCGGGGAAGGCGAGCCCGCCCGCGTCTTGCCGGTGTTTGGCCGTGTCATCGGCGGACGAATAGTAGAGATGGCCGTAATGCGAGGCCATGACCACATGAAGCGTCGCCCAGCCGAGCGGAATGCCGCCCAGCGTGAGCAGAAGTTCCGGCAGGGCGATGCCCGTTCCGCGATTGAGCAGCAGGAAGATCATTCCGATATTGAGGAAGATTGCGGCAAGCGTGATGGCGACGATGAGGCCGATGCCTTCATCCTCGTAATCGGCGCGCAGCCGCAAATGTTCCGGCGTGAGGCGGATCATGAAGGCGACGGTGAGGACGAGATAGACCAGAAACGCCGCATCGCCCGCGAGCGAGAAGCGGATCGGAAGATCGGCCGATTGCGGCATTGAGAGCCAGACAGCGAGGCCGACAAGGCTTGCGAAGTAGAACCGGCCATGGTGGAGCGCGTGGCGGCGAATGGAACCCAGCATCGGATTTCCTCGGGCAAGATTGTCCGTACCCCATCTAGCGGCCATTTCGGCCCCGACGGCAAGTCCGTATGGCGGGACGTGGGGGAGCTAGTCGAGCGTCTTGCGATAGCGGTTGAGCGCGATGAGGGTTGCCGCCAACAGGAAGATGGCGATGGCGGCTGTATCGGCGCGGATATCGGCGACACCGTTCCCTTTCAGCAGGATGCCGCGAATGATCCGCAGGAAATGGGTGAGCGGCAGAAGCTCGCCGATCCATTGCGCCCATTGCGGCATGCCGCGAAAGGGAAACATGAAACCCGAAAGGAGGATCGAAGGCAGAAAGAAGAAGACCGCCATCTGAACGGCCTGAAGCTGATTTCGCGCGAGCGTCGAGAAGGTGAAGCCGACGGCGAGATTGGCGGCGACGAAGAGAAGCACGACGGCGGAGAGAAGGACGAGACTTCCTTCCATTGGCACGTCGAAGAGCCAGCGCGCGGCGCCGAGGATGAGCGCGGTCTGCATGTAGCCGACGGCGATATAGGGAAATATCTTGCCCATCATCACTTCCAGCGGCCGTGCAGGCATGGTGAGCAGGTTTTCCATCGTGCCGCGTTCGACTTCCCGGGTCATCGCGAGCGCGGTGAACATCACCATCGTCATGGTCAGGATCACGCCGATGATGCCGGGCACGATGTTGTATTGCGTGCGCCCCTCAGCGTTGTAGCGCTGGTGGACGATCAGCGAGAAGGGCGGTGCGTCCTGCCTGCGGCCTGCGAGCGGGCCGGTGAGGTCACGCTCGATGGCGCGGGCGGCGAGCAGGTTCACCGCGGAAATCGCGTTTCCGGTCGCGGCGGGATCGGTCGCATCGGCATCGACGAGGAGCGCGGGGTTGGCGCCGCGCACGATGTCGCGCGAGAAATCCGGTGGGATCTCGATCACGAACTGCACCTCGCCGCGCGCCAGGAGCTTGTCGGCCTCGTCCGCCGTTTCCGGGCGGCTCACGATGCGGAAGTAGCCCGTATTCTCCAGCGCGGTGAAGAAGCTCCGCGTGAAAATCGAATGATCCTGCGCGAAGACGGCGGTGGGCAGATGCTTCGGATCGGAATTGATGGCATAGCCGAAAAGGACGAGCTGAAGGATCGGTATGCCGACCATCATGGCGAAGGTGAGCCGGTCCCGTCGCATCTGGATGAATTCCTTGCGCATCAGGGCTGAAAACCGGCCGGTATTGAAGCGGTCACCCAGCATGTCCGTTCACTCGAAATTGTCCGGCGCGCGTTTCATGAGCAGGATGAAGACATCCTCGAGCGTTGGCGTGCCCGCGCGCCATGAGAGATCGGGATCGTGGCGATGTGGTGCGATGGCGCGCTCGAGAGCCGCCGCATCGAGCCCGCTCACATGCAATGTCGGCCCGAAGGGCGCGACCATGTCGATGCCGTCGCGTCCGCTCAATTCGGCGGCGAGGCGGTTGATGCGCTTCAGCGAGTTGCCGGAGACGTTCCATGTCGCAAGGCCCGACTGGGCGATGACCTCCTCCGCCGTGCCACGCGCGAGAAGATGGCCGTAGGCGAGATAGCAGATCTTGTGGCAGCGTTCGGCCTCGTCCATGTAGTGCGTGCTGACGAGAACGGTGAGGCCGCCTTCGGCAAGGGTGTGAATCTCATCCCAGAATTCGCGGCGCGCCTTGGGATCGACGCCCGCCGTCGGCTCGTCGAGAAGGAGCAGCTTCGGCTTGTGCATGATGCTGGAGGCAAGGGCTAGACGCTGCTTCCAGCCGCCGGAAAGCGTGCCCGCGAGCTGGTCGGCGCGGGCCGTCAGACGGAGCTTCGCAAGCGTCGCCTCCACCGCATCCCGCCGGTCGGGCACGCCGTAGATGCTGGCGACGAAGTCGAGATTCTCGCGGATGCTCAGATCTTCATAGAGGCTGAACCTCTGCGTCATGTAGCCGACTTCGCGCTTGATCCTCGGGCTTTCGGTCAGAATGTCATAGCCAAGGCATGTGCCGCGCCCTGCATCCGGTGTGAGCAGGCCGCAAAGGAGGCGGATCGTCGTCGTCTTGCCGCTGCCATTGGGACCGAGGAAGCCATAGATCTCGCCGCGCGCCACCTGCATGTCGACATTGTTGACGACCCTGCGCCCGCCGAAGCTCTTGGTGAGCCCCGTGACGTCGATCGCCAGATCATTACCGGCCGTGGCTGCCATCGTTTCATTCCGGCTTCGGGATCAAGGTCACGCCGACTGGCTGGCCGGGGTGGAAGATTTCCGGCGTCCGGTCGGGCCATGCCTCGACCATGTAAACGAGCTTCGCGCGCGTCTGCTCGCTATAGATGACGGGCGGCGTGAATTCGGCTTGCGGGGAAATGAAGCGCACCGTCCCTTCGAGCCCGGCCGCGCAGGCATCGCAGGCAAGCCGCACCTTGTCGCCGACATGCACGCGCCCAAGCTCGGGCTCCGGCACGAAGAATCGGATCTTGATGTTCTCCGGCGGCAGCAGGGAAACGACGGGCTGGCTGGGGCTCGCGAATTCGCCGACACGGAAATAGACGTCGTCCACAACGCCGCCCTGCGGCGCAAAACCTTCGCGCCGCGAGAGCCTCCAGTTCGCCTGGGCGAGTGCCGCTTCCGCCGCTACCACGGCGGAGGCGGCAGCGTCGATCTGATCCTGCCGGGCGGCGAGCTTGCCAGTCGTCAGTTTCGCATCGAGTTCGCGCACGGCAGCCGTCGCCGCGTCATGCGCCGCGCGGGCGGCATCGAGCGCGGCCTTTGCGACATTGCCATTCGCATAGAGTTTTTCCGCGCGGGCGAGATCGAGCCTCGTCTTTTCGGATGTGGCGGCGGCGTTCGCCCGAGCGGCCCTGATCTGGTCGAGTTCCGGCGCGCGCAGGCCCTTCGACAGGTCTTCGAGCTGGGACTTCGCGCGTCCGAGTTCCGCCGCGGCTTGCGCTTGTCCCGCGACCTCCGCCGTCCGGTCGAGCTGAAAGAGCAGCGCCCCTTCCGCCACCTTGTCGCCGCGCTGCACGGGGATGGCGTCGATCGTGCCTCCGTCAATGGGCGCCACGCGCACATATTCGCCTTCGGCATAGCCCTGATAGCTTCCTTCGGGCCGGCGCTCGCAGGCGGCGAGAAGCAGCGCGGCCGCGCATATCGTCAGGATCGGCGTGAGGCGCATGGGTTCAGGCCCCTCCATCGGCGGCGAGGCCGCGCAGGACGAAATCGAGATGGCTGCTCGTGAATTTCGCGGCGTCGAATTCCTTCATCGCGCCGAAAATCTCTCCGGCAAGCGCGTTCATGAGAATGGGGAAGATGACGCTCTGCGCCGTGGCGACGGGATCGCAGGGCCTGAATTCGCCCCGGTCGACGCCGCGCTCGATGATGCGCGAAACGCTTTTCAGGCCGCGAAGCGCAATTTCGTCGCGGTAGAAGGCGGCAATGTCGGGAAAGTTTCCGGCTTCGGCGAGCACGACCTTCATGATGGCCCGTATCTGGGGCAGGGCGACGATGCCGGAAAGGACTTCGATCAGTTCACGGATGAGCTCGGGCGAGGGCCCCTCGAAGCCCTCGACCAGCGCCTCGGCCGCGCCAATCCGCGCCGAGGCGATCTCGCGGACCATCGCCTTGAAGAGTTCCACCTTGCTGTTGAAATAGAGATAGATCGTCGCCTTGCTGACGCCGGCCGTCTCGGCCACATCGTCGAGACGGGTCGCCGCGAAGCCGCGCTCGGAAAAGAGCGTCAGCGCCGCCGCCATGATCTCGGCAGGGCGGGCCTCCTTGCGTCGCCGTCGCTTGCTTGCGTGGGGCATGGCGTCTCACTAATAACTGACTGGTTAGTAAGTTACATCGAGGCAAGCGGGCGCGCAAGGGCCGGTGTTCTCTAATTTGCGACTATGCGGGCGGAGGGGATGATCTATCCCCGGGAGCCTTCCGGCGGCGTAAGGTCGTCATCATCCGGCGCGGCGGGTTTCCGCTCGATGCGGTTTCCCTCATGGAGGCGCGCCTGGCGTTCGTGTTCGAGTTTCGCCTTTCGCTTCTCGGCCCCCGTCCGGCCGAAACGTACGCGATTGGCCGCGGCGCGCGTTTCCTTTTCGGCGCGTTCGCGACGCTTCTTCTCGTCGCGTTCGTTTTTACGTAATTTGGACAGGTCTATGATATTGCCGTTATCTGAAACCATAATTTGCCCGCAAATTGGCAGCAATCTACGCCAGAACGTTTCTTCTACGCCGAGCCGGAGTCTAGGCGAACACCGGACGACGAGAAACTCCCGGCGGAGTGAAATCGCTTTCGCCGCCACGCCCGTTGTCGCCGATACCCGGAGATAGAGTTGAATTCCGTCCTGTCCACCATTGCAGCGATCATCGTCGTTCTGCTCATCGCGGCGCTGGTGGGGCCGACATTCATCGACTGGAACAGCTTTCGCAACGAGATCGAGGCGCAGGGCGGAAAGCTCACCGGGCGCGAACTCAGGATCGGAGGCGATATCAGCTTCGTCGTCCTGCCGGCGCCCCATCTCACGCTCAACGATGTTTCGCTCGCCAATCTCGGCGGCGCGGAGAATTCCGACTTCGCCCGGCTCGGGCAGATCGATGCTGAGGTCGCGCTTGCGCCGCTTCTCAGCGGAAAGATCAGCGTCACCAGCGTGACCGTGTCGCGGCCGCAGATCCATTTCGAGGTTCTGGCCGACGGAACCAGAAACTGGCAGGGGCTCGTCTCCGGCCCGGTGCAGGAGGACGGCTTTTTCGGCCTCTCCTCGGTCAGCCTTGAAAAGGCGTCGTTCATCGACGGCACGATCACCTATGCAGACCATCGCAGCGGACGGAGCTGGCGGATCGACCATCTGGAAGGCGCCGTGATCGCAACCTCGCTCATGGGACCCATGCGGGCCGATCTCGCCTTCGATGTCGCCGATGCGCCTTTCGCGCTTCGGCTCGCCATCGGAAATTTCTCCGGCCACAGAGCATTCCCCATAACCGCCGAGCTGCAAAGCCGCGCCGCCCCCGCCAAGGTGCTTTTTTCCGGCGTTTCGACCGGCTTCTCGTCGGCTTCGAGGATCGACGGTACGGGCAGCCTCGAGATCGGAACCACGAAGGCGGATGGCGGGCAGAAGGCGCATGCGCCGTTCAGGGTCGAGGCCGGTATCGTCGCCGGCGGCGATGGCGCGAATTTCCGCAATCTCGTCGTCGCCATGGCGGGGACGACGCTCAAGGGCGAGGGCAAGGCCGATTGGTCGGGCCGGCCGAAGGCGTCGCTCAGCCTTGCGGGCGAGGCGCTGACGCTTGATCCGGTGGTTGATCGCCTCGAGGAGTTCGCGGCGGACGGCAAGGTGCCGCTCGGATCGCTGGCGGGCCTTCCCCTGCCGCAATGGTTCGATGCCGATGCGGATGTGCGCGTGGCGGGTCTTCTCGTCCATGACGTGCTCGTCAAGGAGGCGGCTCTCGATCTCTCGTTGCGCGGCGGCAAGCTCACCATCGGCCGCGCCGCGGGCGACATCGGCGGCGGCACGCAGTTCGAGCTGAGCGGCGCGCTGCAGCAGGACGATAGCGAGGGGCGGTTCGAGGGCAAGGTCGGCGTGGCGAGCCGAAATCTGGCGGCGCTCTCGGCCTGGCTTTCCTCGCTCCATGTCGAGCCCGGCGACAGGAAGGCCGATGGCGCCGCGCCCGCGCCGCAAGTGCCGCAGGTGCTGGCGAAGGAGCCGGGCCGGCCTTTCTCGATCGCGTCCGATGTGAGGCTCACGCCAGAGCGCCTCGACTTCCGCAATCTCAGGGCTGCCTATGCCGCAAGCCCGGAGCCCGCCGCGCTCAAGGGCGATCTCTCCTTCGCCGCGATGGATGGCCGCAGGCATGTCAGCGGCACGCTTGCGGCCGGAAAATTCGATCTCGATCCGCTTATCGCGCTCTGGCCGCAGGATGGGCCGAAGCTGTCAGACCTTCTCGATGGCAGCGACGCCGATCTGACGGTGACGGCCGAAAGGCTCACCATTGCCGGTGAAACGGTCGCGGGGCTCGATGCCTCGGCCGCAATGACGGCAAGCGGGCTCGAGGTGCGCCGCTTCAATGCCGCCGATCTCGCCGGGGCGAAGGTCGCATTTGCCGGGACGGTGCAGGGCATGACGGCGGCGAAGCTCGCCGCGCTGCAGGGCAATTTCCACGGCACGATCGATGCGCAGAAAGCCGACGGCCTTCTCAGGCTCGCGGGCATCGCGGCGCCCGGCATGGAGGGGCCGGTGCAGCTTGCCTTCGACGGCACGGCCGGCGAGGCGGTGGACAGCCAGGCCAAGCTAGACACCATCGTCGTCAAGGGTGCGATCGGCTCGAGCCGCGTCGACGCGGTGCTGAAGCGCGGGCGCACGGCCGACGGCAATGTCGACCGGGTGGACCTCATCGCCAACGGGATGAATGGCGACGGGCGGGCGCTCCTGCGGCTTCTGGGATTGAAGCCCGGCGACGGGCTGACGGGCGCGGGCACCATGTCGCTGCAACTGAGCGGTGCGGCGGACAAGCCATACGACACCGCGCTGCGCGTCAATGTGGGCGAGGGGACGCTCGTCGCGAAGGGCGCGCTCACCGATCCTCTGGGAGCGCCGAGCTTTGCCGGCCATGTCGATATTTCGGCCTCGACCATGACCTCGGTTCTCGCCGCGGCGGGGGCGTCTCCCGCCGTCTCGTCCTTCGCGGTCGCGCAGGCGGGCGGACCGAGCTTCGTCCTTTCGACCGATGTGCAGGCGGATGGCGCGGCGCTCGCACTCACCAATCTGGAAACCGTGGCCGGGAATTTTCATCTCTCCGGCGATGCGACCTATGGCGCGGGCGGCGAGGACAAGCGGCCGCAACTGAGTGCGAAGCTCGAAGCGAATGTGATCGATCTCACGCCCGTCTTCGCCACGACCGGGGCGGTGGACCGCACGGCATGGCCTGCAGCGCCGCTCGACTGGTCCGTCCTCGGAACATTCGATGGCGATGTCGCGCTGAAGGCCGGCACGCTGAAACTCGGCACGCTTCGCCTCGACAGGAACGACATGCGCCTTACGCTGGCGAAGGGCGTGCTTTCGGCTACGCCCTTCAAGGCGAGATTTGCGGACGGCAACGCCACCATCGGCGCGCGCTTCGAGGGTGGCGCCTCGGGCGAGCCGGGCATCGGGCTCAATATCGCCGTCGAGGGGGCGGATATCGCGCTTGTCGGGCCGCAAGTCTTCGGCGTGTCCTTCGGCACGGGCCGGATGGACATCAATGCGGAACTCGAAGGGCAAGGGCGGAGCTGGCTTGCGCTCATCTCGTCCGTGTCCGGCGCAGGTTCGTTCCGGACGCGCAGCGCGGGGCTGGCGCCCATGAACCTGCCTGCCTTCAGCGACGGGCTGAAGAAGCTCCGCTCGCTCGACGATTTTACCGCGTTGCAGGAAAGCGCGTTCGGCAAGGGCAATACGCCGGTCAGCGGGCTCGAGGGCGACTTCACGATGAAGGATGCGGTGGTGAGCTTCCGCAAGGAAGGGCTCGAACTCAAGGGCGGCACGGCGAAACTCGCCGCCATGTTCGATCTGGCGCGGCTCGCCGCGGACAGCGAGCTGGAAGTGACGCTCGCTGATCCCGAAGGCGCGCCCGCCTTCACGATCACCGCTGCGGGCAAGGTCGGCGCCGTCGAGCGGCGCATCGACACGGCGGCGCTCCAGAGTTTTGTCTCGACACGGCTCCTCAAGGAGACGGCCGAGAAGGCGGGTCTGAAGTTCATCCCGAAGGAGCTGAAGAAGCTCATCGGCCTTGGCGCGGAGGAGACTGCCGACAAGGCCCCGGCGGCGGCGGGCGTTCCGCTGCCCATGGCGCGGCCGGAACCGAAGGCGTCGCTGAACTAGAGCATTTCCCACATTTTCTGGAAACGCTCGGGCGCCATGCGTTCACGTCGCGCAGGAGGCGGCCTTGGTCTTGAAATGCGCGAGAATATAGACGCGGACGGCGCCTGAAAGATTGCCCTCGCTGTCGCGCGCCTCGTCGATGCGGCGCACAAGCTCGTTCACCGATACATCCAGCGAGCAGGCGATTTCCTTCAGCGCGTCCCAGAAGGGGCGTTCGAGCGAGATCGAGGTGCGGTGGCCGGCAATGGTGACGGAGCGCTTGATCTCTGCGGGCATGCGCCGATCCTTCGGATGTCATCCCGGCGCGGAGGCCGGGATGACATGGTTTTATCAGGTCACTCCGGCGCGATCATCTTCTCGGGCCGGACGATGGCGTCGAATTCCTCATTCGTGACATAGCCGCCACCGACCGCTTCATCGCGAAGCGTGGTGCCGTTCTTGTGCGCGGTCTTGGCGATCTTCGCGGCGTTGTCATAGCCGATCTTCGGCGCGAGCGCGGTCACGAGCATCAGCGAGCGTTCGAGCGCCGCCTTGATATTGTCCTCGCGGGCGACGATGCCGACGACGCAATTGTCGGTGAAGCTCACCGCCGCATCCGCCATCAGACGCACGGACTGGAGGAAGTTGTAGGCCATGACGGGGTTGAAGACGTTCAGCTCGAAATGGCCCTGGCTGCCCGCGAAGGTAAGCGTCGCGTGATTGCCGAAGATCTGCGCGCAAACCTGCGTCATCGCCTCGCACTGGGTCGGGTTCACCTTGCCCGGCATGATCGACGAGCCAGGCTCGTTTTCCGGCAGCGCAAGCTCGCCGAGGCCCGAGCGCGGGCCGGAGCCGAGGAAGCGGATGTCGTTGGCGATCTTGAAGAGCGAAGCGGCGACCGTGTTGATCGCGCCATGGCTGAAGACCATCGCATCATGCGCGGCGAGCGCCTCGAACTTGTTGGGCGCCGTGGTGAAGGGCAGGCCGGTGATGGCGGCGATGCGCTCCGCGACCTTCTCGGCGAAGCCGACAGGCGCGTTGAGGCCGGTGCCGACGGCGGTGCCGCCCTGCGCGAGCTGCATCAGCATCGGCAGCGTCTGCTCGATGCGCGCGATGCCATTCTCGATCTGCTGGGTGTAGCCCGAAAATTCCTGGCCGAGCGTGAGCGGCGTCGCGTCCTGCGTGTGCGTGCGGCCGATCTTGATGATCGACTTCCACGCCTGCGCCTTGTCGTTCAGCGCGTTGCGCAGCTTCTGGAGCGCGGGGATGAGGCGGTGAACGATCTCTTCCGAACAGGCGACATGCATGGCCGTCGGATAGGTGTCGTTCGACGATTGCGACATGTTGACGTGGTCGTTCGGATGAACGGGCTTCTTGGAGCCCATCTCGCCGCCGAGCATTTCGATGGCGCGGTTCGAGATGACCTCGTTCGCGTTCATGTTGGACTGCGTGCCCGAGCCCGTCTGCCAGACGACGAGGGGGAAGTGGTCGTCGAGCTTTCCTTCGATCACTTCCTGCGCGGCCTTGACGATCGCCTCGCCGATCTTCGGATCGAGTCTGTCAAGCGCCATGTTGGTTTCGGCGGCCGCGCGCTTGACGATGCCGAGGGCGCGGACGATGGGAAGCGGCTGCTTTTCCCAGCCGATCCTGAAATTGCCGCGGCTGCGCTCCGCCTGCGCACCCCAATACCGGTCGGCCGCAACTTCGATGGGGCCGAATGTATCGGTTTCCGTCCGGGTCTTCGTCATTTCGCGCTCTCCCTCTACAGGCCATTCGAATTTGGCGCTGATTTAGCACGCGCGGGAGGCGCGGCCAAGGAGCGCCCGCGCGGCGAGGGGGGCCCGGCGCGTGCTCCCGGCAGGCGGAGGCGGCTATTTCTTGCGGAAGGCGTCGAGGCTGACCACGGCGGAATCGCCCGGCGACGAGGGCTGCTCGTCCTTCTCGGGCGTGGGCTTCGGCGCCTCGGTCGGGGCGGGAGCGCCTTCGGGTTTCGCCACTTCGAACTGAAGGCCGAACTGGACGCTCGGGTCGAAGAAAGCCTGCACGGCCGAGTAGGGCACGACGAGCGTTTCCGGGATCTTGTTGAAGGTGAGATCGACGGAGAAGCCGTCCTCGCGTACTTCGAGATTCCAGAACTGGTGCTGGAGAACGATGGTGATCTCTTCGGGATATTGCTTGCGGAGCTTTTCCGAGATTTCCACGCCCGGCGCATCGGTGCGCAAGGAAATGTAGAAATGGTGCTCGCCGGGCAGGCCCTTCTTCTGCGCAACTTCGAGGGCGCGGCGAATGACGCCTCGCAGCGCTTCCTGCGCCATCAGGTCGTACCGCATCAGATCTTCGGCCAAGCTCGTCTCCCAACGCAACAGGCCCGACTCGGGCGGCCGGGCGTATCGTCATGATTCAATCAGCGTTTGCCCGCAAGGTCCAGATGGCGAGCGGAAACGCGCAGACGGCATTCCTGATGCAAAGGGGCGCCGCGCGCAAGTCCGCGATGTGCTTTCAGCCTTCGCCGAAAAGACCCGGGCTCATTTCCGCCGTCCTGCTTTTCGTGGCGCGGTAATGCGCGCGCCAGGCGAGCACTTCCGGCGCGAGGCGGCGGCGCGATGGATGAAATCCCGGCGCGAAATAGGCGAACACGCCGAACATGACGCGGCGCCAGACGCCCGGCGAAATCCAGAGATGGCGGAAGGCGCGCATCCAGGAACGCAGGTTCCGGAACTCGCCGCTCTTGGCCATGAGCCATGCCTGGAGGAGCGGAATGGCGATCATGAAATCGACAGTGGCGACGCCCATGGCGAGCACGCGGCGGAGATAGCCGGAAAGGCCCGGCGCGACGGTGCGGTAGACATCGAAGGCGACGGCCTTGTGCTCTTCCTCCTCCATGGCATGCCAGCGCCAGAGATCGCGATAGAGCGGGTGCGCCCCGGCCATGACGCGCGGATCGCCGAGGATCGATTCGGCAAAGAGCGCGGTGTAGTGCTCATAGGCGCAGGTGACGGCAAGCTGCGTCTTTGCCGGAATCCAGCGCTGCGACACACTCATTGCCCGGCGCATGAGGCGTTCGAAACGCTCGACCGGGATACCTCGCGCGCCGAGGAGGCGATTATAGGCGGAATGCTCGCGCGAGTGGGTTGCCTCCTGCGCGGTGAAGGCCCGCACGTCGCGCCTCAGCGCCGGATCTTCGATGCGGCTTTCGAAGCGGCGCACGCTTTCGATGAAGAAGCGCTCGCCCTCGGGAAAGGTGAGGGACAGGGCGTCGTAGAAATGGCTGATGGCGGGATCGTCCGAATGCCAGTTGACCGGCAGACGCGCGTCGAAATCGAAATGGATGTTCCGCGGCTCAATGGAG
>NZ_DAOKYX010000004.1:109033-124842 GCF_035325945.1 Parvibaculum sp. | reverse complement strand
CTGATCGGTATTCGGCATGACAGGGAAGCTCCCGTCGGCGAAGAAAGTGGGGGTTTCTGTTGCCAGGTACCCCCGAACCCCGCCTTACCCTGCTAGGAGCAAGGGCTTGATTTGAAGTGCTGGCACTGCATTACGCAGCGAGAGCAGCCTCAGCATAGTTGTCGTTGGCAACTATAAGACGGCCCGATAACGGCGGAACCATGCCGGGCAAAAGCACTGTCTTTACACCCTCGTCGATCCTGTTTCGCCCCCAATGGACCCTGCCGCGACAGGGGAAACTGGTGGAGGCGCCGGGTACCGCCCCCGGGTCCGAATGGCTTATTACACAGCCCGTTTATCGCCATAGTCGGCCGAAGCCGACGGGGTGAATATAGGGAGTGGCGCCGACGAAATAAAGGCATGGGGTCGCAGGCCGGAAGGAATTGGCGGTTGTTGTTGATAATCATTCTCACCCTCAATAAAGTGCCGCGCCAGGAATGCCGCCGGGGCACGATTCCCCCGAAGATGAGGACGAGATGACGATCAGACGCCGCCTTCGCCTATTCGCGCTTGCCGCCGCCGCCAGCCTCTCGGCCGTCGCCGCCCATGCGAGCGAGATCAATATCTACACCACGCGGGAAGCGGGGCTCATCGAGCCGCTGCTCAAGGCCTATACGGAGAAGACCGGCGTCAAGGTGAAGACGGTTTTCATGAAGGAGGGGCTTGCCGAACGCGTCGCGGCGGAGGGGCGCAACTCGCCCGCCGATCTCCTGATGGCTGTCGATGTCGGAAGCCTCATCGAACTCGCCGACAAGGGCGTGACCCAGCCGGTGAAATCGGAAACGCTCGATGCGGCGATCCCAGCCAATCTGCGCGATGCCAAGGGCAACTGGTTCGCGCTTTCCTCGCGCGCCCGCGTGCTCTATGCGTCGAAATCGCTCACTTCGCTCACCTCGTTCACCTATGAGGAGCTTGCCGATCCGAAATGGAAGGGCCGGATCTGCATGCGCTCGGGCCAGCACCCTTACAATACGGCGCTGATTGCCGCCCATATCGCGCATCACGGCTTGGCGGCCACCGAAACCTGGCTCAAGGGCGTGAAGGCCAATCTCGCGCGCAAGCCCGGCGGCGGCGACCGCGATATCGCCCGCGACATTCTCGGCGGCATCTGCGACATCGGCATCGGCAATTCCTACTATGTGGGGCTCATGCGCAGCGGCAAGGGCAAGCCGGAGCAGAAGGCCTGGGGCGAAGGGATCAATGTCGTGCTGCCGATCTTCGAAAAGGGCGGCACGCATGTGAACGTGTCCGGCGCCGCGCTCGCCAAACATGCGCCGCACAGGCAGGAGGCGATCGCGCTTCTCGAATTCCTCGTCTCGGATGAGGGCCAGGCTCTTTATGCGGAAGCCAATTTCGAGTATCCGGTGAAGCAGGGCGTCAGGATCGCGCCGCTGATCGAGGCGCTCGGGCCCCTCAAGGTCGATCCGGTTGCGCTGACCGAAATTTCCGCGCATCGCAAGCAGGCAAGCGAGCTCGTCGACAAAGTGGAGTTCGATAGCTGATACAGGGAAGCCTTGCGCGCGCGACTGCGGCGGCCCGGCGGGTTCGCCGCAGCCGGGCGGAATTCGGCTGGCTGGCCGTTTCGGCCATCGTCGCCCTTCTGATCCTGCTGCCGCTCGTCACGCTGGCGCTCATCGCGGCGCAGGGCTCGGGCGATCTGTGGCCGCATCTCGTCGCGAATGTCATTCCCGGCGCGGCGAGGCGAACGATCGTTCTGATGGCCGGTGTCGGGGCGATGGTGCTCACGATCGGCGTCGGCACGGCATGGCTCGTGACGGCCTATGATTTCGCCGGCAGGCGCGTGCTCGAATGGGCGCTGCTGCTGCCGCTCGCCGTTCCCACCTATGTGGTGGCCTTCGCCTATCTCGACATTCTCCATCCGATCGGCCCGGTGCAGAGCGCGCTGCGCGAGATTTTCGGCATTGCCGATCCGCGCGCCTTGCGGCTTCCCGACATCCGCTCGATGGGGGGCTGCATCCTGCTGCTGGGGCTCGTGCTCTATCCTTACGTCTATCTTTCGACCCGCGCGATGTTCCTTCTGCAACCCGCCAATATGATCGAGGCTGCGCAGACGCTCGGCGCGAGCCGCGCGGCGGTCTTCTTCCGCGTCGTGCTGCCCTTCGCGCGGCCCGGCATCGCGGTCGGCGCGAGCCTCGCGCTTCTCGAAACGCTGAACGATATCGGGGCGGCCGAATTCCTCGGCGTGCGCACTTTCACGGTTTCGATCTACTCCACATGGATCAACCGTTCGAGCCTGCCTGGCGCGGCGCAGATCGCGCTCATCATGCTCGCCATCGTCGTGGCGCTGATGCTGATCGAGCGATGGGGCAGGCGGCATGGCGACGAGGCGGTGTCCTCCGAAAGCGTCGAGCCCATGCCCGTGCGGCGGCTGGGACCCATCGTTGGCGCGGCGATGCTTTTCGCAGGCAGCCTGCCGGTCATTTTCGGCTTTCTCGTTCCGGCAAGCTATCTCGTCTGGGAAACTCTCAGCCGGTTGCAGGCGGACGGCCTTTCGCCTTCCATCGTGACGGAGACGGCGAATACGGCCTTCGTCGCCTCCATCGCGACGGTGGTGACGCTGGCGGCGGGTTTCGCGGTCGCCTATGCGGCGCGGGTGGCGCCCGGCGCCGCCGCCGCGTTCACCGGGCGCATGGCGGGGCTCGGCTATGCGGTGCCCGGCACGGTGATGGCGCTCGCGCTTCTCACGCCGCTAGCGAATTTCGACAATGCGGTCGACGGGCTTGCCCGGGACGTCTTCGGCATATCGACAGGGCTTCTCCTTTCAGGCTCCGGCGCGGCGCTCATCTATGCCTATGCGGCGCGCTTTCTCGTGATGCCGGTGAACGGTTTCGAGGCGGGGCTGGCGAAGATTTCCCTCGCCGTGGACGAGACGGCTCGCACGCTCGGCGCGAGCCGCATGGCGCTGATGCGGCTCATCCACCTGCCGCTGCTGCGCCCGGCGCTCGCCACCGCCGCGCTCATGGTCTTCGTCGATTGCATGAAGGAGCTTCCGGCGACACTGCTTCTGAGACCGCTCGATTTCGAGACGCTCTCTACGCATCTCTATGCCGAGGCGGCCCGCGGCACCTATGAGGACGGGGCGATCGCCGCGCTTCTGATCGTGCTGGCGGGGCTCCTGCCGGTGGTGCTGCTGTCGCGGCTGGCGCGGCCTTCGGCGCAGGCGGGCGACTGAAATCCGCCATTTCCGGCGGAATGCGACTTATCCACAGACCATGTGCGGCGCTCTGGCCGCCTGCACCGACAGAAGGTGAGTGGCGCTTTCCGCTACCGGGGGCGGGCGCGAGGTTCTAGACTATCGGAACACTCGAATCGAGCGGCAGCGATGAAACAGTATCTCGATCTGATGCGCCATGTGCGCGACCACGGCACAAGAAAAACCGACCGCACGGGAACGGGGACGCTCAGCGTCTTCGGCTGGCAGTCGCGCTACGATCTTGCCGAGGGTTTTCCGCTCGTCACGACGAAGAAGCTGCATCTGAAATCGATCATTCACGAGCTTCTGTGGTTTCTCGCGGGCGACACCAACATCGCCTATCTCAAGGCGAACGGCGTCGGCATCTGGGACGAATGGGCGGACGAGAAGGGCGATCTCGGCCCGGTCTATGGCTATCAGTGGCGCTCATGGCCGACGCCTTCCGGCGAGAAGATCGACCAGATCAGGAATGTCGTCGAACAGATCAGGCGGAATCCGGATTCGCGCCGCCTCATCGTCTCGGCCTGGAACGTCGCCGATGTCGATCAGATGGCGCTGCCGCCCTGCCACTGTCTCTTCCAGTTCTATGTCGCGGACGGAAAGCTCTCCTGCCAGCTCTATCAGCGCTCGGCGGATATTTTCCTCGGCGTGCCGTTCAACATCGCATCCTATGCGCTGCTGACCATGATGGTTGCGCAGGTGACGGGGCTCGAGGCGGGCGAGTTCATCCACACCTTCGGCGACGCGCATCTCTATCTCAATCATCTGGAGCAGGCGAATTTGCAGCTCTCGCGCGAGCCGAGGCCGCTGCCGCGCATGCACATCAATCCCGATGTGAAGTCGATCTTCGATTTCACCTATGATGACTTCCGGCTCGAAGGCTACGACGCCCATCCGCACATCGCCGCCCCGGTCGCGGTGTGAGGCGGCAGCGGCTCGTGACCGTGCTGCTGACGCTCGTCATGCTCGCCCTCGCCATTGGCGGAATGATCGCCATCAATTTCAACACGCGGCCGCTCGATCCCGAGCCGCTGCGCGTGCAGCATCTCAGGTAAGCCCCGCCCCATGACGGACAAGGTTCATATCGCGCTTGTCGTCGCCATTGCGGAAAATGGCGCCATAGGCCGCGACAATGGCATGCCGTGGCGGCTTTCGAGCGACATGGCATGGTTCAAGCGCGTGACCATGGGAAAGCCCGTCATCATGGGCCGCAAGACATGGGACACGCTGCCGAGAAAGCCGCTGCCGGGGCGGCCCAATCTCGTCGTCACGCGGGACGGGGACTTCGAGGCGGCGGGCGCGGAAGTTTTTTCATCGCTCGATGCGGCGCTCGCGCATGCGCAAACGCTGGCGGTGGAAGGTGGCGCGGGTGAGGCGATGGTGATCGGCGGCGCGCAGATCTACGAGCAGGCGCTGGCGCGGGCGACGCGCATCTATCTCACCGAAGTTCATGCGAAGCCCGAGGCCGATACGTATTTCACTTTCGACCGGGCGGCATGGCGCGAGGTTTCGCGCGAGCGGCATGGCGCGGGCGAGAAGGACAGCGCCGATTATTCCTTTGTCGTGCTGGAGCGGAAATGACCACCTCCGAGATGAACCTTTCGGCGAGCCTTCACTACATCACCTTTCCTTCGCTGCATGAGACGCCGCTCGTCATCGCCGCGCGGCTCAGAATTCCTTCGCATGTCGAAGGAAAGATGCCCGCAGTCATTCTGCTGCATGGCTCGGCGGGGCCTTCGGCGCGCGAGGGCGGCTATGCGGATGCGTTCAACGCGGCGGGCTTCGTGACGCTCGAGCCCGATCTCTGGGCGGCGCGCGGCCTTGCGGGCGGCGCCGGGGGACGGCCGAAATCCGTTCAGGAGACGCTGCCGGATCTTTATGGCGCGCGGGCCTTTCTCGCCGCCCATCCGAAGGTCGATGCGGCGCGCATCGGGGTTGCCGGTTTCTCCTTCGGCGGCGCGGCGGCAATGTTGGCGGCGACGCGCGGGCATAATGACGTCTTCCTGCCGGGCGGCGCCTTCAGGGCGATCATGCCCGTCTATCCCTCGGCCTGGATTTTCAACTGCGTGCCGGGCTTCGAGTTCGGCAATCTCGTCGATGCGCCCTTGCTGCTCGTCACCGGCGCGCTCGACCAATATGACAACGACCCGGAGATCTCGGCGAAGCTCGTGGCCGCGCTCGACGAAAGCGACCGCGCGAAAATCCGCATCGAGGTCATGGCGGAGGCGCATCACGGCTTCGACATGCCGGGCGTCGATGTCGAGGTGAGCGATCCCTTCGGAAATCAGGGCAAGGGCGGGCGCGTGATCATGCGCTACAATCCGGCCGCAACGGAGAAGGCGCACAGCAACGCCGTCGCTTTCTTCACGGCGGCGATGGCGGAGCGATAGAGCTTGAGGCGCTGGCGCAGCGCCGCCAGAATGAGTGATCTCAAAACTTGAAAGAAGGATATGGCGATGGACGTTCGCGCGGCGGTGGCATTCGAAGCGGGAAAGCCACTCGAGATCGAGACGGTGCAACTCGAGGGGCCGCGGGCGGGCGAGGTGCTGATCGAGGTCAAGGCAACAGGCATCTGCCATACAGATGCGTTCACGCTTTCGGGTGCAGACCCCGAGGGGCTCTTTCCCGCCATTCTCGGCCATGAGGGCGCGGGCGTCGTCGTGGAAGTCGGCCCCGGCGTCACTTCGGTGGCGGTCGGCGATCACGTGATCCCGCTCTATACGCCCGAGTGCCGCCAGTGCAAGAGCTGCACGAGCCACAAGACGAACCTCTGCACCTCGATCCGGGCGACGCAGGGCAAGGGCCTGATGCCCGACGGCAGCAGCCGCTTCTCATGGAAGGGCAAGCCGGTGCTGCACTATATGGGCTGCTCCACCTTCGCGAATTACACGGTGCTCCCCGAGATCGCGGTGGCGAAGATCCGCAAGGACGCGCCTTTCGACAAGGTCTGCTACATCGGCTGCGGCGTGACGACGGGGATCGGCGCGGTGATCTTCACCGCGAAGGTCGAGGCGGGCGCCAATGTCGTCGTCTTCGGCCTTGGCGGCATCGGGCTCAACGTCATTCAGGGCGCGAAGATGGTGGGCGCCGACATGATCGTCGGCGTCGACATCAATCCCGCGCGCGAGGCGCTCGCCCGCCAGTTCGGCATGACGCATTTCGTCAATCCGAAGGAAGTGAAGGGCGATCTCGTCGGCCATATCGTCGAACTGACGGGCGGCGGCGCGGATTACAGCTTCGAGTGCATCGGCAATGTGACCACGATGCGCCAGGCGCTCGAATGCTGCCATCGCGGCTGGGGCGTCTCGACCATCATCGGCGTCGCGGGCGCGGGGCAGGAGATTTCGACGCGCCCCTTCCAGCTCGTCACCGGCCGCGTGTGGAAGGGCTCGGCCTTTGGCGGCGCGCGTGGACGCACGGACGTGCCGAAGATCGTCGACTGGTACATGGACCGCAAGATCAACATCGACGATCTCATCACCCACACGCTGCCGCTCGAGGACATCAACAAGGGTTTCGACCTCATGCATGAGGGCAAGTCGATCCGCTCGGTGGTCGTCTATTGAGGGAGGCCCCTTGAGCGCATCGCAGATCAGCCTCGTCGCACCCTGTGCCGCGCTTCTCGGCGGGTATGCGGCGGCGCTGCGCGCGGGCTGGTCGCCGAACACGATGCGCGATGTGAGCGCGGAGGAGCTGGAGGCGGTCGAGGCCGATCCGGAAGGCTTTCTCCGCGATCTCACCGACGAGAAGGGCATGGTGACGCTTGCCGATGGCAGCCAGGTGCCGCGCCTGCCATTCCGCATTTTCTGGATCGACGACGGTGAGTTCTGCGGAGCGATCGGCCTGCGCTTTCAGCGCGGTACGGAAGATCTGCCGCCGCATGTGCCGGGGCATATCGGCTATTCGATCGTGCCGTGGAAGCGCAGGCGAGGCTATGCGACGCGGGCGCTTCGGCTCATCCTTCCGGTGGCGCGCGCCGAGGGCTTGCGCCGCGTGCTGGTGACGTGCGACGCGGATAACGAGGCATCGAGAAAGGTCATCGCCGCCAATGGCGGCGTGCTGGACGGCTTCACCCCCCATGATCCCGAGACGGGCAGGCCGAAGCTCAGCTACTGGATCAGGACATGATGGCGGGCGATGCCGACATTGCGATCATCGGCGCGGGCGCGGCGGGCCTTGCGGCGGCGAAGCGCGCGAGGGAACTGGGGCTCACCTTCGTGCTCATCGAGGCGAAGTCCCGCATCGGCGGCCGCACGCATACGGACACCGCCTCGCTCGGCGTGGCGTGGGATCGCGGCGCGCACTGGCTTCACTCCGCATCGGTCAATCCGCTGACGCGCATCGCGGATGAACTCGGCCATCCCTATCTCAAACGGCAGAGTTTTCGTACGCGGCATCTTCATCTCGGCATGAGATGGGCCGACGGGCGGGAATGCGACGACTATGCTTGCACGATCGACGCAGCATTCGGCGCCGTCGATGCGCTGGACGCGGAGGGGCGCGACGTTCCCGTGGCGGCGGCGCTCGACCGGGGATCGCGCTGGTACAGGCTCATCGAGCATGTCGACGAAGCGATCAGCGGATTGCCCCCGGAAGAAATCTCGACGCTCGATCTCTGGCATTATGAGGATACGGGCGAGAACTGGCCGCTGGCGAGAGGCTATGGCGCGCTGATCGAAGCCTATGGCGCGGATATTCCCGTGAGCCTCGAGACGGCCGCGACCTCCATCGACTGGAGCGGGCAGGGCGTCGCGATCGAGACGCCGAAGGGCACGATCCGGGCGCGCAGCGCCATCGTCACCGTTTCGACCAATGTTCTCGCGCGCGGCCTCATCCGCTTCAGGCCGGGCGTTCCTGCGAGGCTTCAGGGCGCGCTCGAGAATGTGCGCACGGGCGCCGCTAACAAGGTGGCGTTCAAATTCTCGCGCGATGTCTTCGGCCTGCCGGATACGAGCCATGCCTCCTTCATGGACGAACGCGCGCCCTCGCGCCATGCGCTCAGCTTTCAGATCCGCCCCTTCGGCGCGGAACTCGCCATCGCCTATCTCGGCGGGCGTTTCGCCGCCGAGATGGAGGCGGCAGGCGAGGCGGCGATGATCGAGACGGCGCGCGACGCGCTCGTCACCATGTTCGGCACGTCGATCCTCGCGCATCTCGAAAAGGCCGTTACGACCGCATGGAGCGGCGATCCGCATACGCTCGGCGCCTATTCCTGCGCGCTGCCGGGCCATGGCGACGACCGGCGCATTCTCGCAGAGCCCATTGGCGGGCGCGTCTTTCTCGCCGGCGAGGCGGTTCATCCGCGCTGGTTCTCAACCGTTCAGGGTGCGTTCCTTTCCGGAATAGACGCGGTCGAGCGCGCCGCGGCCGTCATCGGCCATTGCTCTCCAGGCGGCGCATTGACAGAATGACGGCACTCAAAAAATCAGATCGAAACGGATCAGGGAGGATTTGATGTCGAACGCGAAACTCATTGCCAGCGGATTGCTGTTCCCGGAAGGGCCGATCGCCATGCCCGACGGGAGCATCATTCTCGTCGAGATTAAGCGCGGCACGCTCACGCGCGTCACCGCGGCGGGCAAGGTCGAGGTCATCGCCGAGCTGGGCGGCGGCCCGAACGGCGCGGCCATCGGGCCCGATGGCGCCTGCTATGTCTGCAACGATGGCGGCTTCGAGTTCCATGAAGTCGATGGCGCGCTCATTCCGGGCGATGCGCCTGCGGATTATTCGGGCGGGCGCATCGAGCGCGTCGATCTCAAGACCGGCAAGCATGAAGTGCTCTACCGCGAATGCAACGGCATTCCGCTCAACGGGCCGAACGACATCGTCTTCGACAAGCATGGCGGCTTCTGGTTCACCGATCTCGGCAAGGGCCGCGGGCGCACGCAGGATCGTGGCGGGCTCTACTACGCCAAGATCGACGGCTCGATGATCAAGGAAGTGATCTTCCCCATCGTCTCGCCGAATGGCGTCGGCCTCTCGCCTGACGAAAAGACCGTCTATGTCGCCGACACCATTCCCGGCCGTCTCTGGGCGTTCGACATCGTGGCGCCGGGCGAGATCGCCAAGCAGGCGGGGCCGCTCCCCGGCCGCTATGTCGGCTCCGGTCCACAGCTCTGTTTCTTCGACAGCCTCGCCGTCGACTCGCAGGGCAATATCTGCGTCGCGACGATCTTCAATGGCGGCATCACGACCTTCTCGCCGGACGGCTCGAAGATCACCCATACGCCGACGGACGATTTCCTTACCACCAATATCTGCTTCGGCGGCAAGGATTTGAAAACGGCCTATATCACGCTCTCCTCAAGCGGGCGGCTCATCTCGATGGATTGGCCGGTGAGCGGACTGCCGCTCAACTTCCTCAACAAGTAGTCGCGCAATACAAGTCCGCAGCCGGAAATTCCGGCTGCGGAACGGCGCTTCCGCCGTTGCGAATCGCATGCAATGATGCCGCCGCCAGCGGGGGAAACCCGCATTACGAAATGGGGAGGCTGGAATGCGTATTTCTTTCACGACAGTCGTTGCGTTGGTTGCGTTCGCAGGTGCGGCTTATGCCGCCGATCCGCTCGAGAGCTACTACGGCAACACGGTCGTGCTCTCGAACCCGAATTCGGGCGAGATGCACGCCTTCGTCAACCAGGACGGCACCTACCAGACCAAGCTCGCGGATGGCTCGACGGTGAGCGGCACCTGGGCGATCAACGGCGATCAGGCCTGCTACACGCAGACGAACCCGGCACCGGCGGCGGATGCCAAGCCCTTCTGCGCCAAGGCCGAAGCGCATAATGTCGGCGACAGCTGGCAGGTCGCCGGCGCCGACGGCACGCAGACCACCATCACGATCAAGGCCGGCCGCTGAGCCGGATTTCATCGGAACTTCCGCTGTCCCGGGGCCGTTCCGGCCACGAAACGGGCCTTGCGGGTGCATGTGAGCATGTCACCATGCCGTGCCCCACGGGCACAGGGTCATCAATCAGGGAGAAGAAAATGCGCCTGATGTTCAGTGTCCTTGTTGCGTTTTTTGCGTTCACCGGATTTTCGCTCGCCGCGGACGATCCGTTCGCCAATTATTACGACAACACCGTCGTCGTCTCGAACGCGCAGGGCGAGCGCGCCGTCCACATCAACAAGGATGGCACCTATTCCCAGACGCTCGCCGACGGCAAGTCGGTCGGCGGCAAGTGGAAGATCGACGGCAGCCAGGGTTGCTTCACGGCGGACAATGCGGCGCCGGACGCCAAGCCCTATTGCGTCGCCGCCGAAGCCCACAATGTGGGCGATGCGTGGGAACTGACCGCGCCGGATGGCAGCAAGGAGCAGGCCACGCTGAAGGCGGGCCGCTGAACGCCGCCACCAACGGCTCGAAATGCGAATGGCCGGTTCTTGCGAGCCGGCCATTTTCGTTTCTCTTGCGTTCGGATTTCGCCTCAGTCCTCGATGACGATCTTCGGCGCCCTGTGTTCGGTCGATGAAAGGGCGCGGTCGAGATGCGCGCCGACGCGGCGGGCGATCTCGATGAAGGGGCGCGCCTCCTCGCTATCGGGCGCGGTGGCGACGACCGGCGTTCCGGCGTCCGAGGTTTCGCGCACCCTCATATGGAGCGGCACCTCGCCGAGGAAATCGCAGCCCAGCGTTTCGGCCATGCGCCGCGCGCCGCCCTGGCCGAAGATGTAGGATTTCTCGCCCGAACCGGGGCTGACGAAATAGGCCATGTTTTCCACGATGCCGAAGACGGGGACATGCGTCTTCTCGAACATCGCATAGCCCTTGCGCGCGTCGATGAGGGCGATGTCCTGCGGCGTGGAGACGACCACGGCGCCGGTCAGCGGCACGCGCTGGGCCATGGTGAGTTGCGCATCGCCCGTGCCGGGCGGCATGTCGACGATGAGCACATCAAGCTCGCCCCATTCGACATCCATGAGCATCTGCGTCAGGGCGGACTGGACCATGGGCCCGCGCCAGATCATCGGCGTGTCCTCATCGACAAGGAAGCCGATCGACATGGTCTTGATGCCGTAATTGCTCATGGGAATGAGCTTCTTCGTTTCGGCATTGGCCTCGGGCTTGCCCTTTATACCGAGCATGCGGGGGATGGAGGGGCCGTATATGTCGGCATCGAGCAGGCCGACGCGGCGGCCGAGTTTCGCAAGGCCCAATGCGAGATTGACGGCGACGGTCGATTTGCCGACGCCGCCCTTGCCGCTGGCGACCGCGACGATCGCGGCGACGCCGGGCACGCGGATCGGGCCCGCATGGGCGGATGTGCGCCGCTGCCCGTGCCCATGGTCGTGACCATGGGCGGCCTGTGGCTGTGGCGCCGGGCGCGGGGCCGGCTGCGGCTGATCGCGATGGGCGGTGACGACGGCCGTGACGCTCAGAACGCCGGGCAGCTTGCGCACCGCCTCCTCGCATTCGCGGCGGACCGGCTCCATCGAGGGGCCGCGCTCGGGCGAAACCTCGAGGCTGAAGCCGATATGGCCATCGCGCACGATCAGTCCGCGAAGAAGGCCGGCGGCGACGACATTTCTGCCGCTCGCGGGGTCGATGACGCCCGAAAGCGCCTTGACGATGTCATTCTGAGTAACGCTGCTCATCGGTCTCACTCGGGAATATCGCTCAGCGGGAATTTTTCTCTGCGGCGTTTTGTCTGCGCGCGCGTGGCGGGGCGGATCGGCGCCGCGCCAAGCGCATCATAAGCGCGATAAAGTTGCGTTGCGTGCGATTTTGCCTGCGGCGCACTGTCCCGCCAATGCGTTGCACCGGGAAGGTGAGTGTCATATAAACCCGGGTACGTCCAAATCCAACACCGGATCATCCTCTTCATTTCAAAGGATTTTTGATGCCCTGGAGCAATCAGAACGGCGGCGGCGGCTGGCAGGGCGGCGGCGGCAACAGGGGCCCTTGGGGGCAGGGGCCATCGCGTGGCGGCAATCAGCCGCCGGATCTCGACGAACTCATCAAGCGCGGGCAGGAAAAGCTCCGTGAGATTCTGCCGGGCGGAACAGGCGGCTCGAGCGGGCCTTTCATCGTTTTCGGCCTCTTCATCGTCGCGCTTCTCGTCTGGAGTTCGTTCTTCCGGGTGGATACCGACCAGCAGGGCATCGTGACGCGCTTCGGCGAATTCGTTCGCCTGGCGCCGCCCGGCCTTCACATGAAGCTGCCTTACCCGATCGAGAGCGTGGCGTTCCCGACGGTGACGCGCGTCAACCGCACCGATATCGGCACACGAGAGGGCGGCGGTGGCGGCGATGAAGGGCTGATGCTGACGGGCGACGAGAATATCGTCGACATCAATTTCGCCGTCTTCTGGCGCATCAAGGACGCGGCGAGCTATCTCTTCAAGGTCGAGGACCCGGACCGCGCCGTGAAGGCGATCGCCGAAAGCGCCATGCGCGAGGTCGTGGGCCAGTCGAAGATCCAGGTACTGCTGACGACCGGCCGGACCGAGGTGCAGTCGAAGGTTCGCGATCTGATGCAGCAGGCGCTCGATGATTATGGCGCGGGCATCTCCATCACCGAGGTGAAGCTCCAGAAGGTCGATCCGCCGGCGGCCGTCATCGACGCCTTCCGCGACGTGCAGGCGGCGCGCGCCGACCAGGAACGCCTCCAATATGAGGCGAATACCTACGCCAATACCGTCGTTCCCAAGGCGCGCGGTAACGCGGCGCAGATCACGCAGGCTGCGGAAGCCTATCGCGAGCAGATCGTCGCCGAGGCGCAGGGTGAGGCGAAGCGCTTCATCTCGATCTACAACGAGTACAAGAAGGCGAAGGATGTGACGCGCCGTCGTATCTATATCGAAACGATGGAAGGCGTGCTTGGCGACGTGAACAAGGTGATCATCTCTCCCAACGAGAAGAACGTGCTGCCTTATCTGCCGCTTTCGGGCCTGCGGCCGCAGACACGGTCCGGCTCGTCCGCCGGGGATACGACATCGTCCGCCGCTTCGCCGGCCGGCTCGGAGGCACGCCAATGAACAAGTCCGTAGGCATCGGCGCGGGCGCAGCGCTCCTCGTCGCCATCGTCGTCCTTTATTCGTCGCTCTTCACCGTCAGCATGACGCAGCAGGCGATCGTGCTGCAATTCGGCGATCCGCGCGGCGGCGTCATCACCAAGCCGGGGCTGCACTGGAAGCTTCCCTTCATCCAGAACGTCGTTTACATCGACAAGCGGCTCCTCAATCTGGAATCGCCGACGGAAGAAATCATCGCTTCCGACCAGAAGCGGCTCGTCGTCGACGCCTTCGCGCGCTACCGCATCGTCGATGCGCTGAAGTTCTATCAGGCGGTTCGCGATCCCCGGCTGACCGAGACGCGGCTTCAGCCGAGCTTCGGCTCCGCGCTGCGCAATACGCTCGGCGACAATACGCTCGAGGCGCTGGTGCGCGACAATCGCGCCGGGCTGATGCGGAAGATCCAGGTCGCCTTCAGCAATGCGACGACCGATCTCGGCATCGAGATCGTCGATGTGCGCATCCGTCGCGCCGACCTGCCGGAAGCCAACAGCCAGGCGATCTTCCGCCGCATGCAGACGGAGCGCGAGCGGGAAGCCGCCGAAATCCGCGCGCAAGGCCAGGAAGAGGCCCAGCGCATCCGCAGCCGCGCCGACCGCGACGTGACCGTGATCCTCGCCGATGCGGAACGCGACGGCCAGATCGCGCGCGGTCAGGGCGACGCCGAGCGCAACAAGGTCTTCGCCGAGGCATTTGGCCAGGATCCGGAGTTCTTCTCCTTCTATCGCTCCATGCAGGCCTACAAGAAGGGCCTCAAGGGCGACAGCACGACCATGGTGGTCGCGCCGGATTCGGAGTTCTTCAGCTATTTCGGCAGCGAAACGGGCAGCACGGGCGCGAAGCGCTGAGGGAGCGGCAAGTGACGGAGCTGCTCTCGGCGCTCGGGCTGGTGCTCGCGATCGAAGGCGCGCTCTATGCCGCCTTTCCCGGGGCCATGCGGCGCGCGCTCGCATCTCTCGGAACCCAGCCCGATCAGGCGCTCAGGGCAGGCGGACTGCTTGCGCTGGCAAGCGGTGTTGTGCTCGTCTGGCTGGTGCGGGGGTAGAGCCCGGGAACGGGCTCTGGTGACGGCGATCGGGAGCGTTTCATGAGCCGAGTTCGGTGGCTAAGCGATGGATGGGGCCGTCGGGCGGCGCTTGCATTCGCGGTTCTTCTCGTCCTGTCGGCAGCGGGGACGGCGCGGCTCGAAGCGGCCGCGCGCATGGTGCCGCAGAGCCTTGCCGAACTGGCGCAGAAGCTTTCGCCCGCCGTCGTCAACATCTCGACGAGCCAGACGCTTCCCGGCGGCGCGGGCGCGGACGATGAGGGCATTCCTGACGAGGGCGCGCCCTTCGAGGGGCAGCCGGGAATACCCGCCTTGCCCGGCCGGCCCGAAAAGGTCCAGTCGCTCGGCTCGGGCTTCGTCATCGACCCGGCGGGCATCATCGTCACCAACAATCACGTCATCGAAGGCGCCGACCGGATCGACGTCACCTTCTCCGACGGCACGACCCTGCCGGCGAAGGTCAGGGGCCGGGACGAGAAGACGGATATCGCCGTGCTCAAGGTCGAGGCGAAGCGGCCTCTCACCTATGTGACGTTCGGAGATTCGAGGAAGCTGCGCGTCGGCGACTGGGTGGTGGCGATCGGCAATCCGTTCGGCCTTGGCGGCTCGGTCACGACCGGCATCGTGTCGGCGCTCAATCGTGACATCCATGCCGGCAATTACGACGACTTCATCCAGACCGACGCCGCCATCAATCGCGGCAATTCGGGCGGCCCGCTCTTCTCGCTCGGTGGCGAGGTGATCGGCATGAACACGGCCATTATCTCGCCTTCGGGTGAATCCGTCGGCATCGGCTTTGCGACGCCATCGAGCACGATTGCGCCGATCGTCGATCAGATTCTCCGCTATGGCCAGATCCGGCGCGGCTGGATCGGCGTGCGCATCCAGTCCGTCTCGCCGGAAATCGCCGCGACGCTCGGACTTGCCGACGCGCATGGGGCGCTCGTCGCGGGCGTCACGCCGGGCGGTCCGGCCGCAGCGGCGGGGATCGAGACGGGTGATCTCGTGACGGCGTTCGACGGGCAGGACATCCGCGAAATGCGCGACCTGCCGCGCATCGTTGCCGAGACGGAGATCGGCAAGCAGGCGACCATCGTGGTCATGCGGGCGGGCAAGGAAATGCGCCTGAAGATCAGGGTCGCCAAGCTCGTCGAGGCGGATGAGGCGGCCGTGGCGCAGAAGATCGCGCCGCCGCCTGCCCAGGAGAAGGTCCAGATCCTGGGCCTCGATCTCCTCGCGGCGACGCCGGACGTTCGCGCGCGCTTCAAGCTCGATGCGGGGACAGGCGGCGCGGTGGTGGCAGGCGTCAAGCCTTCGAGCGCGGCCGAAGGGAAGGGCGTCAAGCCGGGCGATGTCATCGTCGAGGCCGGACAAACCCCGGTGAAGGGGCCGCAGGATGTCGTGGCGGCGGTCAACGACGCGAAGAAAGCCGGGCGCAAATCCGTTCTGCTGCGCCTTCTGAGCGGGGGCAGCTCGCGCTTCGCGGCCGTGCCGGTCGA
>NZ_DAOKYX010000004.1:100259-108933 GCF_035325945.1 Parvibaculum sp. | reverse complement strand
CCGGTAGCCCTGCAGATAGAGCAGCGCCGTGAGATCGCCATGGTCGATGCGGGCGTCCGCCACTTCCGCGACAACGGGTTTTGCGTGGAAGGCGACGCCGAGCCCGGCTTCCTCGATCATGCCGAGATCGTTCGCCCCGTCGCCGACCGCCATCGTGTCATGCGGCGCGAGCTTCAGCTCCTCGCGGAGCTTCACCAGAGCCTCGATCTTCGCGCTGCGCCCGAGGATCGGCTCGGCCACCTCGCCTGTGAGCCTGCCATCGGCGAAGAGAAGCGTATTGGCCTGATTGACGTTGAAGCCGACCGCATTGCCGACACGCTCGGTGAAGAAGGTGAAGCCGCCCGAGACGAGCGCGCAGGTCGCGCCGTTCGCGCGCATCGTGCCGACAAGGGCGCGCCCGCCCGGCGTTTCGACGATGCGCTCGCGATAGACCTTCTCAAGCGAGGCAAGCTCGAGGCCCTTGAGGAGAGCGACGCGCTCCTTGAGCGCCGGTTCAAAGGCGATCTCGCCGCGCATGGCGCGCCCGGTGATGGCGGCGATGCGCTCCTTGATGCCGAGTTCGGCGGCAAGCTCGTCGATGCATTCCTGCTGGATGATGGTCGAATCCATATCGGCGACGAGCAGCTTCTTGCGCCGTTCGCCGGATGACTGGACCGAAAGGTCGATGCGGGCGCCCTCGAAATACCTGCGCAGCGCCGCTTCGATCGCCTTGCCATCCTCCGCCTCGAAGGCGATGTCGCAGGCAAGCCCATGCGCAAGCCAGTCCGGCGCGGCGGGCGAGGGGAGCAGGCCGGAAGCGGCGGCGGCAAGTTCGTCGCCGAGCGAGGTTGCGCTGTTGCCGATGAGGGTGAGGGTGTATTTCATGCCGAAACGGGTCCAGACACGGCATGCCCCACTTCATGCGGGCCATGACGACGAAGAAGGTAAGCGGTGGAAAAGCCACTCGAGGTCAAACGAGCGATCCTTATTGCAGGGCCGACGGCGAGCGGCAAGTCCGCGCTTGCGCTCGAGCTGGCGCAACGGCTTGGCGGCGAGATCGTCAACGCGGATTCGATGCAGGTCTATCGCGATCTGCGCGTGCTGACCGCGCGGCCCTCGCCCGAGGAGGAGGCCAGCGTTCCGCATCATCTTTATGGCGTGCTTTCGGGGGCTGAGCGCTGCTCGGCCGGGCGCTGGGCGCGGATGGCGGTCGATGCGCTGCGCGACATCGAGGCGCGCGGCCGGCTTCCCATTGTCGTCGGCGGCACGGGCCTCTATTTCCGCGCGCTGATCGAAGGCTTCTCGCCCATCCCTTCCGTGCCGGAGGAGATACGCTTCGCCATCCGCGACGAGGTGGCGGCGGCGGGCGCGGGAGCGCACGCGCTGCTCCGCGAGGCCGACCCGGAACTCGCCGCCGTCATCCGCCCGTCCGACCCGCAGCGCATCGCGCGCGGGCTCGAGGTCGCGCGGGCCACGGGCAGGCCGCTCAGCCAGTGGCAGAAGGAGCCGGCCCGGCCGCTGCTAAGGGGCGGACTTGCCCGTATCGTGCTCGCGCCCGAAAGGGAGCTTCTCCGCGAGCGTTGCGACAGGCGCTTCGAGGCGATGGTCGAGGAGGGCGCGCTGGCGGAGGTGGAGGCGCTCTCGAAACTCGGCCTCCCGGACGATGTTCCGCTCATGAAGGCGCTGGGGCTTCGGCCGCTCCTTGGCTATCTCTCTGGAAATATTGAGCTTTCCACTGCGATCCGGGAGGGGCAGGCGGAGACGCGCCGCTACGCCAAGCGCCAGGAGACATGGTTCCGGACTCAGATGATTGCGTGGAAAAGAGTTAACACGCAATTTTCGGAAAGCTCATATGGAGAAATCTTTTCATTTATTGACGATTTGGGGTTGACCGCCTCCTGAGGGGCAGCTAGGTTTCCGCCACTTTATGGCAGGCAAGCCCCGCGGCCGTATGTGTGATGCCCCGCCCTGATGCGGGGCATTCGCGTTCCGGGTGGCGCCCAGATCGTGAAGACGTTTCGCAAAGTAGAACGGCCCGCATGAGGTGGGCCCTGACGGCTCAGTCGAAGGATGTGAACCATGCCCCAGGAAATGACAGGCGCAGAAATCGTCATAAAGGCGCTGGTTGACCAGGGCGTAGACACGATCTTCGGCTATCCGGGCGGTGCGGTGCTGCCGATCTATGACGCGCTTTTCCAGCAGAACAGGATCAAGCACATCCTCGTCCGCCACGAGCAGGGCGCGGTTCATGCCGCCGAGGGCTATGCGCGCTCGACGGGCAAGCCGGGCGTCGTTCTCGTCACCTCGGGGCCGGGCGCGACCAATTCGGTCACGGGCCTCACCGATGCGCTGATGGATTCGATCCCGATCGTCTGCCTCACGGGGCAGGTGCCGACGCATCTGATCGGCACCGACGCCTTCCAGGAGTGCGATACGGTCGGCATCACGCGCCCCTGTACCAAGCACAACTGGCTCGTCAATTCGGCGAAGGAGCTGACGCGCGTCATGCACGAAGCCTTCTATGTCGCGACGCATGGCCGCCCCGGCCCGGTCGTCATCGACATTCCGAAGGACGTGCAGTTCCAGAAGGCCGAATATGTCGGCCCGCAAAACGTCGTCCACAAGACCTATCGCCCGCGCATCAAGGGCGACGTCGAGGCGATCAAGGAAGCGGTCGCGCTCATCGCCGAGGCGAAGCGCCCGATCTTCTACACGGGCGGCGGCATCATCAATTCGGGGCCGGTCGCAAGCCAGCTCCTGCGCGAATTCGTGAAACTCACCGGCTACCCGATCACCTCGACGCTGATGGGGCTCGGCGCCTATCCGGCTTCCGACAAGCAGTGGCTCGGCATGCTCGGCATGCACGGCACCTATGAAGCCAACAATGCGATGCACGACTGCGATCTGATGATCAATATCGGCGCGCGTTTCGACGACCGGGTGACCGGCCGCATCGACGCCTTCTCGCCGGGCTCGAAGAAGATCCATGTCGATATCGACGCGTCCTCGATCAACAAGGTCGTCCATGTCGATGTCGCCATCGTCGGCGACGCAGCGCATGTCCTGGAGGACATGATCCGCATCTGGAAGGCGAAGGTCTGCAAGCCGGACAAGGCGGCGCTCGCCGAATGGTGGGCGCAGATCGACAAGTGGCGCGCGCGCCGCTCGCTCGATTTCAAGCACTCGGACGAGGTGATCAAGCCGCAATACGCCATCCAGCGGCTCTATGAGCTGACAAAGGGGCGCGAGACCTACATCACCACGGAAGTCGGCCAGCACCAGATGTGGGCCGCGCAGCATTTCCACTTCGACAAGCCGAACCGCTGGATGACCTCAGGCGGCCTCGGCACGATGGGCTACGGCCTGCCGGCCGCTGTGGGCGTGCAGATCGCGCATCCGGACGCGCTCGTCATCGACATTGCCGGCGAAGCCTCGATCCAGATGTGCATGCAGGAGATCTCGACCGCGGTTCAGTTCATGCTGCCGATCAAGATTTTCATTCTGAACAACGAGTATATGGGCATGGTCCGCCAGTGGCAGGAACTGCTGCATGGCGGGCGCTACTCGCACTCCTATTCGGAATCGCTGCCCGATTTCGTGAAACTCGCCGAGGCTTATGGTGCCATCGGCATCCGGGCGACGAAGCCGGGCGAACTCGACGCCAAGATCAAGGAAATGATCGACGCGAAGGGACCGGTCATCTTCGATTGCGTCGTGGACAAGCTCGAGAACTGCTTCCCCATGATCCCCTCCGGGGCGGCCCATAACGAGATGATTCTGGCCGACGATATCGAGGCGGCGGCCGTTACCGAAGCGGGCAAGATGCTCGTTTGAGGGAAGTCGGCCCTTTTCGGGGGCCGATAGCCCTTTCGCCCCGGGCCTCGCTTGGGCTATAGAGCCGGAGCGAATACCGGGGCGCGAGCCCCTTCCTTCACGAATTTCACCCCGCGGGGAGCCCTGATGAGCGACGACAGCAAGATCGAACGGCATACGATCGCGGTACTCGTGGACAACGAGGCCGGCGTTCTGGCGCGCGTCATCGGGCTTTTTTCGGGCCGTGGCTACAATATCGAGAGCCTGACGGTCGCCGAGGTCGATCAGGCCGAGCACACCTCCCGCATCACCGTGGTGACCGCGGGAACGCCCATGGTGATCGAGCAGATCAAGGCCCAGCTCGAGCGGCTGGTCCCGGTTCACAAGGTCGTGGACCTTACTGCCGAGACGAAGTCTGTCGAGCGCGAAATGGCGCTCATCAAGGTTGCGGGCGCCGGCGAGAAGCGCGTCGAGGCGTTGCGCCTTTCGGATGCGTTCCGCGCCCGCGTGATCGACACCACGCATTCTTCCTTCGTGTTTGAAGTGACGGGCGCGCCGGACAAGATCGACGCGTTCATCGGTTTGATGAGGCCGCTCGGCCTCGTGGATGTGTCGCGGACCGGCGTCGTGGCGATCGCCCGCGGCGCCGAGGCGATGTAACAGCTAATCTAGAGACGAAAAGGACGAGAGACCCATGCGCGTTTACTACGACCGCGACGCAGACGTGAACCTGATCAAGGGCAAGAAGGTCGCCATCATCGGCTATGGCAGCCAGGGCCACGCTCACGCGCTCAATCTGCGCGACTCGGGCGTGAAGGAAGTCGCCGTCGCGCTGCGCGAGGGCTCGGCCACCGCGAAGAAGGCGGAAGGCGAGGGGCTCAAGGTCCTGTCGGTTGCCGAAGCGGCCAAGTGGGCCGACGTGCTGATGATGCTCACGCCGGACGAGCTTCAGGGCGACATCTACCGCGACCATCTGCACGCCAACATGAAGCCGGGCGCGTCGCTCTTCTTCGCCCACGGCCTCAACATCCATTTCAATCTCATCGAGCCGCGCAAGGACATCGACGTGCTCATGGTGGCGCCGAAGGGCCCCGGCCACACGGTACGTTCGGAGTACAAGCGCGGCGGCGGCGTGCCGTGCCTCATCGCGGTCCATCAGGATGCGAGCGGCAACGCGCATGACGTCGGCCTGTCCTACGCCTCCGCCATCGGCGGCGGCCGCGCCGGCATCATCGAGACGACCTTCAGGGAAGAGTGCGAGACGGACCTCTTCGGCGAGCAGGTCGTGCTTTGCGGCGGTGTCGTCGAACTCATCCGCGCCGGTTTCGAGACGCTGGTGGAAGCTGGCTACGCGCCGGAAATGGCCTATTTCGAGTGCCTCCACGAAGTGAAGCTCATCGTCGACCTCATCTACGAAGGCGGCATCGCCAACATGAACTACTCGGTCTCGAACACGGCGGAGTATGGCGAATACGTCACCGGCCCGCGCATCATCACCGCCGAGACGAAGGCGGAAATGAAGCGCGTCCTCGAAGACATCCAGACCGGCCGCTTCACGCGCGACTGGATGCTCGAGAACAAGGTCAACCAGACGAGCTTCAAGGCCATTCGCGCCCGCAATGCCGCGCATCCGATCGAGGAAGTCGGCGCCCGTCTGCGCGCCATGATGCCGTGGATCGCCGCCAACAAACTCGTAGACAAGGACAAGAACTGACGCGATCTCGCGCATAAGCCCGAGCCGTTTCGATGGGCCCTTCGCGTAGATCGCGAAGGGCCCATTTTGTTTTCGGCGTCCGAATGAAACCGCCCCCGATGCAAGCCGGGGCGACCAGAGGGAAAACCGCCCATGCCTCCATCACGCAGAAGTCACGGCGCCGCCATCGCCTTCCTGCATACGGCGGCGATCCATATCGAAACCTTCAACGCGCTGGGGCGTGAGATCGCGCCTGAACTCGCGCTCACCCATGTGGTGCGGGAAGACCTGCTCGCCGCCGCCGAAAAGGCCGGCCGTGTGACGCCCGCTCTCGACTTCATGACGCAAGAGGCGCTGATCGCTCTTGCCGAGGGCGGGGCGCGGGTCGTCGTCTGCACCTGCTCGACGCTCGGCGCCTCGGTCGAGCGCGCGGCGGCCGATGCTCCCGTGCCGCTTCTCAGGATCGACCGGCCCATGGCCGATCTCGCGGTGCTGCAGGGACACCGGATCGGCATCTGCGCCTGCATCCCGGCGACCGTGCCCAATACCGAGGCCCTCATCGCCGATTCCGCGCGTGCAATCGGCCGCGATTACGAGTTCACGACCTTCCTTTTCGACGATGTCTGGACCGCTTTCCGGGAGGGGAGGCTCGACGACTACTACCAGGAAATCGCCCGCCGGCTTGCCGAGGCCGCGCATGATGTCGATGTGCTGGTGCTCGCACAGGCCTCCATGGCCCCTGCGGCGGCTCTGTGCCGGGATTTGCCGGTGCCGGTGCTTTCGAGCCCCCGCATCGGCTTCGAGGCGGCGGCCCGGATCGCAAGGGGCGTGAGGTAATGCGTCAATTTGTGCGTTGACAGCTTTTGCGAATGATTATTACATGCGGAAATCATAGGCAAAGGCCGGAAGCGAGCAAAGAAATGGCGCGGAGTTTCCTGACGACTGCAGCGATGGCGGCAGTCTTTTTGGCGTTGGCGGCGGGTGGAACGGTTCAGGCGCAGGAGCCCGAGGTTTACGAGATCACCATTCAGGACCACCGCTTCACGCCGGACGAGCTGGAAATACCGGCCGGCAAGGAAGCGAAGCTCGTCATCAAGAATCTCGATCCGACCCCCGAGGAGTTCGAATCCTACGAGCTCAATCGCGAGAAGATCGTTCCGGCCCATGGCGAGATCTCGGTCTATCTCGATCCTCTGGAGCCGGGCAGCTATCCCTTCTTCGGCGAATTTAACCAGTCGACGGCTCAGGGCAAGATCATCGTCAAGTAAGGTCGGGGGGCCGTCATGCTGGCCACGCTCATCATCGTTTTTCGTGAAGTCATCGAGGCCGCTCTGGTGGTCAGCATCGTCGCCGCGGCGACGACGGGGGTCGCCGGTCGCAACCGATGGCTCGTCGCGGGCGTCGGCGCGGGCATTCTCGGCGCGGCGATCGTCGCAGGTTTTGCCGGCACTATCGCGAATTCGCTCCAGGGCACTGGTCAGGAAGTCTTCAACGCATCCGTCCTCTTCATCGCCGTCATCATGCTCGGCTGGCACAATGTCTGGATGAACAGCCATGGCCGAGAGCTTGCGGCCGAGATGAAGGCGGTGGGGCGCGATGTGGCGGTCGGCGCGCGCCCGCTCTATGCGGTTGCGATCGCGGTCGGCATCGCGGTGCTGCGCGAAGGCTCGGAAGTGGTGCTCTTCCTTTACGGCATTGCGAGCGGCGGTACAGGCGCATCGGGGCTTCTGACGGGCGGCATCATCGGTGTCGTCTCCGGCGCCGCGCTCGGCTATGCGCTCTACAAGGGGCTGCTCAACCTTTCCACGAAGAAGCTCTTTGCCGTTACCGGCTGGATGATCCTGCTGCTTGCCGCCGGCCTCGCCGCGCAGGGCGCGAATTATCTGACACGGGCCGGGCTCCTGCCGCCGCTCGGCCGTAACATCTGGGATACGTCCTGGCTGCTGACTGAGCAGAGCATCCTCGGCCAGATCCTCCACACCCTGATCGGCTATACGGCGCGCCCCTCGGGTATTCAGCTTCTCTTCTATGTCGGGACTCTCGTCATCATCGGGGGCGCAATGAAAATCTACGGAAACGGATCGGGCCAGAAGCTAGGGCGGGTCGCCGCCTGCGTTCTCGGCGCTTTTTCGGCCTCGGCCCTCATACCGGGCGGCCATGCGGATGCGGCCGCGATCAAGGTCTATTCGCCCTATGTCGAGCAGGGCGAGGTGGAGATCGAGTATCAGGGCTACCGCACCTTCGACGGGGATGCCTCGAAGGACAACGAGCAGAAACACAAGGTGGGCCTTGCCTATGGCGTTACCGATTTCTGGGCCACGGAAGTCTATGGCATCTGGAAGAAGGATGCCGGCGGCAGCACGCATTTCGATGCGACGGAGTGGGAAAACCGCTTCCAGCTGACCGAGCGGGGAAAATATTTCGCCGATCTCGGATTCCTCATCGAGTATGAGCATGTGCGCGACCGGCAGGGCGATGCGGACGAGCTTGCCTTCGGACCGCTGATTGCCAAGGACATCGGCCGCACGACGAACACGATCAACCTGGTTCTCGAGCGCGAGCTTGGCGCGAATGGCGAGGGCGGGGTGGGCCTCACCTACAGGCTCCAGAGCCGCTGGCGTCTCGATCCGCTTTTCGAGCCGGCGATCGAAGCCTATGGCGAATTCGGGCGGATCAACAATTTCGACTCCAGAGACGATCAGGAACATATGATCGGCCCGGCCGTTCAGGGCACCTTCAGGGGCATTGCGGGGCTGCCGGGCAAGCTCAAATACGATGTGGGCTATCTCTTTGGCGTCACGCCTTCGACGCCGGACGGCACGCTGAAGCTCATCTTCGAATATGAGCTGCGGATCTGAGCCGCTTCCGTTCCGTCTCGATCCATCAATAGAAAATCGCGTGGAAGCCTGAGCGGTCGAAGGGCCGCCAGCCTCCCTCGGGCTGCGCCAGCCTGTCGGCTATGGCCCAGAGCACGAGCGGGTTCACACCCATTCCGATATGGGTGGCCTGTACTTCTATATTTTCCGTCTGCGGACCTTTTTCCTCGAGGCAGGCCGCCCAGGGAACGATGCCGTCCGTCTTCGAGTAGATGGCCGTGCAGGGAACCGGCGGCGCATGCCTGAGGCGCTCGGCAAGCGCCGCGTCGGTCGAGCCGTCGCTGCGGTAGCCGGCGGCGAAGGGGCTCGCCAG
>NZ_DAOKYX010000004.1:68123-100159 GCF_035325945.1 Parvibaculum sp. | reverse complement strand
GCGCGCATGAGGGCAGGGAGCGAGGGGAGCATCGCGCCCAGCTCCAGAACCACGCGCAGTTCGCCGAGGCGCGAAAGGAGGCCGGGCTCGTCACCTGCGGATTTCGGCATGTCGCCTCCGGGCTTTCGGATGAATGGTCATGGCCTAGCAGGTTCGCGGCAGGCCCGGCATGTGATGATGGGGATCGAGACATTCTCCGGGCTCGATCTGTACCGTCGCATGGCTGATGCGGAAATGCGAGACGAGTCGCGCCTTGATGGCGAGAAGCGTGATCTCGGCATCGGCGCCGGGGGCGAGGCGGGCATGCAGCGTGACGAGCAACTGGCCCGGCGTCAGCGACCAGGCATGGACGTGATGCACATCGGCGACGCCTTCCACATTGGACATGAGGTCGGCGGAAATCGTTTCCGGCTCGAGGCCGGGCGGCGTGCCTTCCATGAGGATGTGGGCAGCATCGCGCGTGACGCGCCAGGCGCTTCGCAGGATGAGCGCCGCCACGAGCACGGAGAGCAGCGGGTCGATCGGCATGAAGCCCGTCGTGAGGATGACGATGGCGGCGGCGATGGCGGCGACGGAGCCGAGAAGATCGCCGAGAACATGGAGCGCCGCGCCGCGCAGGTTGAGGCTGTCATGCGCGCCGTGAAGCATGAGGAAGGAAAGGATATTGACGGCGAGGCCGCCCATCGCCACCACCAGCATCGGCCCGCCGAGAACGGGCGTGGGGTTGGCGACGCGGCCTATCGCCTCGACGACGATCCAGACGGAGAGGGCGAGCATCGTGGCGCCGTTAAGGAAGGCAGCGAGGGTTTCCGCGCGATGGTAGCCATAGGAGCGTGCATCGTCGGCCGGGCGGCGGGCGAGGCGCACGGCAAGCCAGGCGAGCGCCAGCGCGCCCGTATCGGTGAGCATGTGACCGGCATCGGCGATGAGGGCGAGCGAGCCGGACAGGTAGCCGCCCACCGCCTCGACGATCATGAAGCCGCCGGTGATCCAGAGCGCGATGGCGACGCGCCGCTCATTGCTCAGCCCGCCATGATCGTGGGCGTGGCTGTGCTCCTCGTGTCGATGGGTGCCGGACATCAGACTGCTTCCTCATGCACGTGAGCGACCATGTCCGCGACGACGCGGGCGATGTGATCGTCATGGATGCGATAGAAAATCTGCTTGCCGCGCCGCTCGGCGGTGACGAGCCGGGCCGCGCGCAGAAGGCGCAGATGGTGGCTGACGAGCGATGGCGAGAGGCCGAGCTTCGCCGCCATCGCTCCCACCGGCTGGGGTGTCGCCAGCGTTTCCACGACGATGCGCAGCCGGCTCGGATCGCCGAGAAGGCGGAAGGTTTCGGCAAGCTCCATCGCCTTGTCGTCGCTGAGCGGCTCGGCCGGCAGGCGGGAATGGTTCGATCTGCGGTGCATGTTATCATATAACATATGAACAACTGTTCATATGTTATCCAGTTCCGCCGGGCGGCGCAAGCCCTCGCGAAGCGGCCAGGATGCCGCGAGGGTTGGAGCGAGGGGGCCGTTCCTGTATGAAGGCGGCCCGGCAATTTTTGGGATGCATCAATGCGTATCGGCACGCCGCTATCGCCCGGAGCGACCCGGGTCATGCTTCTCGGTTCGGGCGAACTCGGCAAGGAGGTCGCCATCGAGCTGATGCGTTATGGCGCGGAGGTGATCGCGGTCGATCGCTACGAGAACGCTCCGGCTCAGCAGGTTGCGCATCGTGCCCATGTCATCCGCATGACGGATGGCACGGCGCTCCGGGCGATCGTCGAGAAGGAAAGGCCGCATCTCATCGTTCCCGAGATCGAGGCGATCGCGACCGACGAACTCGTGAAGATCGAGGCGGAGGGGCTCGCCGAGGTCATTCCGACGGCGCGTGCGGCGCAGCTCACGATGAACCGCGAGGGGATTCGCTGCCTCGCCGCGGAGGAACTGGGCCTGCCGGTTTCGCCCTATGCCTTTGCCTCCACCGCCGGAGAGCTTCGCGCGGCTGCCGAGCGGATCGGCTATCCCTGCTTCGTCAAGCCGGTCATGTCGTCATCCGGCAAGGGGCAGAGCTATGTCGAGAGCGCGGCGGGGATCGACGCCGCCTGGGATTATGCGATGTCGGGTGGCCGGGTCGAGAGCAGCCGCGTCATCGTCGAGGGACGGATCGCCTTCGATTACGAGATCACCCAGCTCACCGTTCGGGCGACTGGGCCCTCCGGCGAGATCGAGACGCATTTCTGCGCGCCCATCGGCCATCTCCAGGACAAGGGCGATTATGTCGAAAGCTGGCAGCCGCAGGCGATGAGCGCCGCGGCACTCGCCCGCGCGCGGGAAATCGCGAAGAAAGTGACGGATGCGCTTGGCGGCAGGGGCATTTTCGGCGTCGAACTTTTCGTGAAGGGCGATGAGGTCTGGTTCTCGGAAGTGAGCCCGCGCCCGCACGATACGGGCCTCGTGACGCTCGCCTCGCAATATCAGAGCGAATTCGCGCTCCATGCCCGCGCGATCCTCGGGCTTCCCGTCTCGACCGAGCTGCTGGCGCCGGGCGCCTCGGCGGTCATTTATGGGCGGCTCGAGGAAAAGGCGATCGCCTTCGAGGGGCTCGAGCGGGCGCTGGCCGTTCCGGGCTCCGAGGTCAGGCTTTTCGGCAAGCCGGAAGCATATCCCCGGCGGCGCATGGGCGTTGCGCTGGCGCGCGGCGGGGACGTGGCGGAGGCGCGGCAGCGGGCCGCGGAAGCCGCCTCGCACGTCAAGCCGGTCAGCACCCGGTAGCGCCGGCATCGAGCCTGCATTTACGGGAAGCCGCCCGAATTTGTGCAAGATCGGGCCGCACTCGCTTGCAAATTCGCACGAAACTTTTTCCGGATGCCATTTTCAGGTTCCGTTCTTGTCGCTATCCTGCATCTGTCGCAAATGTGTTTTGCGCAGACTGGGTAATGAAAATGAATTGGGACGACCTCCGCTTCTTTCTGGCCGTGGCGGGCGCCGGCAGCCTTTCGGGCGCCGGACAGCAGCTTGGCGTCAATACGACAACGGTTTTGCGCCGTGTGGCCTCGCTGGAGGACGATCTGGGCGCGCGGCTTTTCGAGCGTGAGAGGACCGGCTACCGGCTGACGGCGGCTGGCGAGAAGCTCGTCGAGGCGCTGGAGCCGGTCGATCGCCGCCTTTCGGCGTTGCCGAGGGATTTTGCCGCCTCGGGCTCGGGGAGCGAGGGGGCGGTGCGGCTCGCGGCGAGCGAAGTGCTGGCGGCCCCCCTCATCGCGGCGGAGCTTCCGGCCTTTCGCGAGGCTCATCCGAGCCTCGAGCTCGAGCTTGTGACCGATCCGCCGGGAATCACCGGGGGCGCGCCCCGGATCGGCAGCCCGCTCAGGGATGTCGATGTGGCACTTCGCGCGGCGCGGCCGACACAGGGCGACATGTTGATGCGGAAAGTCGGCGACATGGCTTATGGCCTTTACGCCGCGAAGGAATATCTCGCCGAGCGGGGCGTGCCCGGGCAGATGTCCGACCTGTCGGAGCATGACATGATCGGCTTTCCGCGCGCCGAAACGCCGCTCGGTCCCGTCTGGTGGATGTCCCGCGCCGAGAAAAACTCACGTGTGACATTCCGTTCGTCGAGCGCTGCGGCGCGCGCGGAGGCGGCGCGCCAGGGTCTCGGTCTTACCGCTCTTCCCTGCATCCTTGCTGACCAGGACAGCGGCTTCGAGCGCGTCTTCGGGCCGGACCTTCTGGGCGGGCTCGAATTATGGCTCATGGCGCGCAACGATCTCGCCCAGCTTGCCCATGTTCGCGCGGTTATGGAGTTCCTCGTGGATGCGGTGAGGCGGCATCGCTCGCGGCTCGAAGGGCGCTCTCACGAAATTACCGAGCTGCCCCCCAAACCCTTGAAAAGCCGTTGAAATCAAGTCTTTTTCGTTGCGTGGAATGCGCCTTTCGGCGTACAAACTTCGGGCCGCGCGGACCTGCGCGATCCGCAGGAAGGGCTTGTCGAGGCGATTCGGCGGGGCGTTGCGCTTTGAGGCAGCGAGCCCATTCCGGACGGCGCCGGCAAACCAGTGGAGACGGTTCGGGCGATGCCTTGGGGGTCGGAGTGACGAGGGAAATGCGGAGCGCGAGGCTGACCCGCGCACTTTCCCGGCGATACCCGGCAGGCACGGTTCGAGGCATGTTCGTGTACGGATGATCGGAGGAGTTTCTTTCTTTGATCGTTCGCGAACGCCCGGCGCCAGGACCTGTGCGCGACGCAATCGGGGGAAGCAAATCCAGAGCGATGAAATTGGTCCGCCCCGGCATGAATTCGGGACATGGGGGATCGGGACATGCGACGCTTTAACTGTTTGGCCACCACAAGCGAAGACACTTTCAACCGTCGGCGGACACGGTAAGAACAAGCGGTTCGACGACCACGTCAAAGGATAAAAACAAGCATGCTTTCCGGTCTGCTCGGCATGTTTTCAGCCGATATGGCAATCGATCTCGGCACCGCAAACACACTTGTCTATGTGAAGGGGCGAGGGATCGTCCTAAATGAGCCGTCGGTTGTCGCCATCATCGAAAAGGGCGGGAAGAAGCAGGTTCTGGCCGTGGGCGAGGAAGCCAAGCAGATGCTCGGCCGCACGCCCGGCAACATTCAGGCGATCCGCCCGATGCGGGACGGCGTGATCGCCGATTTCGAAGTCGCGGAAGAAATGATCAAGCATTTCATCCGCAAGGTTCACAACAGGCGCTCCTTCGCCAATCCGCAGATCATCGTTTGCGTGCCTTCGGGCTCGACGGCGGTGGAGCGGCGCGCCATTCAGGAATCGGCGCTTTCGGCCGGTGCGCGGCGTGTCTATATCATCGAGGAGCCGATGGCGGCGGCGATCGGCGCCGGCCTGCCGGTGACGGAGCCCACGGGCTCGATGGTTGTCGATATCGGCGGCGGCACGACGGAAGTCGCGGTGCTCTCGCTCGGCGGCATCGTCTATGCCCGTTCGGTTCGCGTCGGCGGCGACAAGATGGACGAGGCGATCATCGCCTATATCCGCCGGCACCATAATCTTCTCGTCGGCGAAGCCTCGGCCGAGCGCATCAAGAAGGAAGTCGGCTCGGCGGCCATTCCTTCGGATGGCGACGGCATGACCATCGAGATCAAGGGCCGCGACCTCATGAACGGCGTGCCGAAGGAAATCCGGATCGGCCAGCGGCAGATCGCCGAAAGCCTTGCGGAGCCCGTCGGCGCCATTGTCGAGGCGGTCAAGGTCGCGCTCGAGGCGACGCCGCCGGAGCTTGCCGCCGATATCGTGGACAAGGGCATCGTGCTCACGGGCGGCGGCGCGCTGCTCGCCAATCTCGATCAGGTGCTGCGCGACGAGACGGGGCTGCCTGTTTCGATCGCGGACGACGCGCTTTCCTGCGTCGCGCTCGGCACGGGCAAGGCGCTTGAACACATCAAGACCATGAAGCACGTTCTGTCGTCGGTGTATTAAGCGGACTACTCGCGAGGGGCGGGCAGCGGGACGGCGGGAGCGGTAAGGTGGCGATGGATCCAAACCGGTCGGGAGTGCCGATCCGCGAGATCTCGAACCGGATTTCGCTCGTCTTCATGCTGACGCTTGCCGCGGCGCTGCTCCTGCTCGGGCGGGCGGAGACCTATGTCTTCGATCGCGCGCGCCAGGCCGTCACCGATCTTGCGGCCCCTCTGCTCGAAATCGCCTCGCGGCCGGTTTCCGTCGTGCGGCGCGTGATCGAGCGCACCGACGAATATGCCTATGTCTTCGACGAGAACGAGCGGCTGCGGGCCGAGAATGCGCGGCTTCTCGCCTGGAAGGAAGCGGCGCTGAAGCTCGAGGCGAAGACCGCGCGCTTCGAGGCGCTGCTCAATGTGCAGGTCGATCCCGACATCAAATATGTGACGGGGCGCGTCGTCAGCGACAATGGCGGCCCGTTCGTCGATACGGTGATCGTCAATACCGGCCGGGAGCACGGGGTGAAAAGCGGCGACGCCGTGATCGACACGGACGGGCTCATCGGCCGGATCGTTGCGACGGGGGAGCGGGCAAGCCGCGTCCTCCTTCTGACCGACCTCAATAGCCGGATTCCCGTGGTGGTGGAGCCTTCGCACTTCAAGGCCATTCTTGCGGGCGACAACACGGACTGGCCGCGGCTCGAATATCTCGCGGTGAAAAGCGGCGTCTCTCCCGGCGACCGGGTGGTGACGTCAGGCGATGGCGGCCTCATTCCGCCGGGAGTTCCGGTCGGCCTCGTCATCCAGACGAATGACGGATTTTTGCGTGTGCAGACCTTCGCCGATCGCGACCGGCTCGATTTCGTCCGTATCCTGAAATTCGAGTTCCCGAGCAAGGTGGACAGGCAGGACCCGCCAGCGGTGCTGCTCGGCCCGCCCGTGCCGCCGAAACCCGCCGAAGTGGCAAAGCCGATCACGCAGATACCCGGCGCACCCAAGCCCGCGACGCCGCCCGCCTCCGAGGTGGCGTCATCGCGGGCGGCGCAACCTCCTGCCGCGAAGAAACCGGCAAAGCCCTCGGCAGCGCCTGCAACGCAGACCGCGCCAGCGCCCGCCGCCGCGATGCCACCGGCTTCGCAGTCTGGTGCCGCGGCCGGAGCGCCGCCAGCGGCGGGCCAGATGCAGCCGATCCCGGACGTGCTCGATGAGGACACGCCGCCGCCCGCGCCGAGCGATGCGAGCGGTGAAGACACGCCGGGGGTCGAGTGACCATGCCGCGCCTCGAGCCCTATACACCGACACCCGCGGCGCGCGCCGGGCGCATCGTCGTCACGGTTCTGCCCTTCATCATGGGCCTTGCCTGCGTGCTGCTTTCCTTCGTGCCGATGGGCCGCATCTTCGGCACATCGGTCATGCCCGCCTTCGCGCTCATGGCGATCTATTACTGGGCGATCGTCCGCCCCGAGATGTTCCCGGTTTATGCGGTGTTTCTGGTCGGGCTCCTTTCCGATCTCCTCTCGGACGGTCCGATCGGATTGTGGGCCTTCGTCTATGTGCTGACCTATATCGTCGTGCTCACCCAGCGCTTCCTCGCCGTGAATGCGCCGTTCTCGGTGTTCTGGCTCGGCTTCTTCATGGCGGCCGCGCTCGCCGGGTTCGTCGGCTGGAGCGCCGCCTCACTTTTCTATGGCACGGTCCTGCCGCTGAAGCCGATCGTCTGGCACATGTTCGTGACCGTTGCGATCTTCCCGATCTTTGCCATGATCTTCGGGCGCATCGAGCGCCGAATTCTTCCGACGGGCTAGGGGGGAGCGCGGCGATGAAGTTCGACGGCAGGGACAATTCACGCTACAAGACCTTCACGCGCCGGGCCGCGATCCTCGGTGCCGGGCAGGCGGCGGCTTTCGCCATTCTCGCCGGGCGCATGTATTATCTGCAGATCCTGAAATCCGACGAATACCGCATGATGGCGGAAGAAAACCGCATCAACGTGCGGCTTCTCGCGCCGCTCCGGGGGCGGGTCGTCGATCGCTTCGGGACGGTGCTCGCCTCCAACCGGCAGAATTACCGGGCTGTCCTCATCCCTGAACAGACGCCGGATATCGAAGATACGCTCGACAAGCTCGCCCGTATCGTTTCCATCACGCCTTATGATCGCAAGAAGATCATGCGGGACATCGCGCGCTCGCCGCGCTTCATGCCGGTCACGGTGGTCGAGGGGCTGACCTGGGAACAATTCGCGCAGATCAACATCAACGAACCGGACCTTCCGGGTATCCAGCCCGATGTGGGCGAGACGCGGCATTATCCGTTCACGACACATCTTGCGCATGTGGTCGGCTATGTGGGCGCGGTTTCGGAAAAGGATCTCAGCGCCGCCGAGGAAGTGCAGCCGCTGATGAGGCTGCCCGGCTTCCGGATCGGCAAGAGCGGTATCGAGAAGACCTATGACCCGAAGCTGCGCGGCACGGCGGGCGCGAGCCATGTCGAGGTCAATGCCTATGGGCGCGTGATCCGCGAACTCTCGAAGGACCCCGGCAAGCCCGGCGAGGAAATCGTTCTGACGCTCGATATGGGCATACAGGAATTCGCCTGCGAGCGGCTGAAGGAAGAATCGGCAAGCGCCGTCGTCATGGACATTCACACCGGCGAGGTTCTCTCCTTCGTTTCGACGCCTGCCTTCGATCCCAATGATTTCAACATGGGCCTCAGCCAGGATCAGTGGAAGGCGCTGGTCGACAATCCCTACAAGCCGCTGACCGACAAGGCCCTTGCGGGGCTTTATCCGCCCGGCTCGACCTTCAAGACGGTGACGGCGCTCGCCGCGCTGCGCGCCGGGATCGACCCCAACCGCACCATTCACTGCAGCGGCCAATACGCGCTCGGCGATCACTTCTTCCATTGCTGGAGGAAGGAAGGCCATGGCTCGATGAACATGCATGATGCGATCAAGCATTCCTGCGACATCTATTTCTACGATGTCGCCCGGCGCATCGGCATCGACGCGATCGAGAAGATGGCCAAGGAATTCGGCCTCGGCCAGACCTTCGATCTGGAAATCCCGGGCGAGAAGCAGGGCATCGTTCCGAGCCGGGCCTGGAAGCGGGCGGTGACTGGCGTTTCCTGGCAGCAGGGTGAAACGCTCATCACGGGCATCGGCCAGGGTTTTCTGCTGACGACGCCATTGCAGCTTGCCGTCATGACGGCGCGGCTCGCCAATGGCGGCTATGCGGTGAAGCCGCGTCTCACCCGCGCCATAGGCGGCGAGCTTCTGCCCGTGCCGCAGGCGCCGAAGATCGACGTCGATCCCCAATGGCTGAAGATCGTGCAGGACGGTATGAACGGCGTTTCCAACGAGCCGGGCGGCACCGCCTTCCGGGCGCGTATCACGGATGCGGGAATGGAACTTGCCGGCAAGACCGGTTCGGCGCAGGTGAGGCGCATCAGCATGGCCGAGCGCCTCGCCGGTGTGCGCAAGAACGAAGCGCTTGCGTGGCATCTGCGCGACCACGCGCTCTTCATCTGCTTCGCGCCCGTGGCAGAGCCCCGCTATGCGATGTCGCTCGTCATCGAGCATGGCGGATCTGGCTCGGGTGCTGCGGCGCCCGCAGCGCGCGACATCATGCGCGAGGTGCAGTTGCGCAATCCGGTCAGCCGGCAGGCCTATGCGCCATTGCGGGGCGCGCTCAATGCGGTTGAGGAGGGGTGATGCTCGATCTGCGCCGTTTTACCGGCCGGGAAATGCGGCTCGGCGACAAGCTCCTCGAATTCAACTGGGGCTTCCTGCTGCTCATCACCGTCATCGCGTCGATGGGCTTCGCAATGCTCTATTCCGTGGCGGATGGAAGCTTCTCGCCCTGGGCCTTGAAGCAGATGGTTCGTTTCGCGCTCGGCGCGGGCATCATGGTCGTCGTGGCGATGATCGACCTCAGGCTGTGGATGCGCGTCGCCTATCCGCTTTACGGCGTGGCGCTGGTGCTGGTCGCGGCAGTCGATATTGTCGGCTTCAAGGGCATGGGCGCGCAGCGCTGGCTCAATCTCGGCATCATTCAGCTCCAGCCTTCCGAGGTGATGAAGGTCGCGCTTCTGCTGGCGCTGGCGCGATATTTCCACGGGCTCGCGCTCGATGAGGTTTCGCGCCTGAGGAATCTCATCGTGCCGCTCCTTCTCATCGCGGTGCCCGTCGCTCTCGTGGTGAAGCAGCCGGACCTTGGCACGGCGATCCTGCTCACGGTTTCGGGCGTCGTTATCTTCTTTGCGGCCGGGCTTGCGTGGCGCTACTTCATTGCCGGAGGACTTGCCGTCCTGGCGGCCATTCCCATCGTCTGGGATCGCCTGCACGATTATCAGAGGGACCGCGTCTTCACCTTTCTCGATCCAGAGCGCGATCCGCTCGGCGCGGGCTATCACATCCTGCAATCCAAGATCGCGCTCGGATCGGGCGGCATCTTCGGCAAGGGCTTCATGGCCGGTACGCAGGCCCATCTGAACTTCCTGCCCGAAAAGCAGACCGACTTCATCTTCACGATGCTCGGCGAGGAACTCGGTTTCATCGGCGGGATCACGCTGCTCGCCTTCTATTGCATCGCGCTCGCCTTCGCCTTCAGCGTGGCGCTGCAGAGCCGAAACCAGTTCGGCCGGCTGCTGGCGATGGGCGTGGCGGTGAGCTTCTTCTTCTATGTGTTCATCAATGCGGCCATGGTGATGGGGCTTCTGCCGGTGGTCGGCGTGCCGCTGCCGCTCGTCTCCTATGGCGGCACGGCGATGCTTTCGATCATGTTCGCCTTCGGCCTGCTGATGAGCGTTTACGTCCACAGGAATCTTGAAATCTCCCGGAGCCCGAGCGCTTTCTGGTGATCCGGCAAATGGTCCGGAACAGGGGCAAAAAGACATAGGGAGGTTTTTTCCAAGTGTGCTGGACAGGCTCCGCCAGCTTTGCTATAGGCAGCCTCCTGCAAGGGATTTGGTGGTCCCAAGGACCCGACACCATGACTGTCCCCGCGAGATTCGGGGCAGGCACCGGTCGGGCGCATAGCTCAGTTGGTAGAGCAGCTGACTCTTAATCAGCGGGTCCCAGGTTCGAGTCCTGGTGCGCCCACCAAACTTTCCGCCGCGGCCGGGCAGCCGCCTTGTTCTTTGTCGGCGTCATTGCGGGAGCGTCAGTCCTGACTCGCGAAATGCCCCGGCGGGGAAGCTGGCAATCGTTGCGCCATCCGGGCCGAGGATTGAGGCGGATACGAGCTTTCCGTAAAGCACGGCGCGGTGAGGGCCATTTTCTGCCCCGGTGACGGTAAAGGCGACGCGCGTTTCAACGCTGCCTTTGCGATGTGCAACCTCGTTCAATAGTTTTTCCGCCGCGCCGCGAGCGAGAGTAATGCCGTCAATCTCCACCCAGCGGTCGAGCGCGAGATTCATTTCATCGGCTCGGAACCCGAAGCGCGCGCCACTTCCGATGAGGCCTGCGAAAGCCGGCACCGGCCCGGCATCATCGGCAGCCAGATTTTCTTTGATCTTGTAGACAGCCATGCTCCGGGCTTTTTGAGGCAGGCCGGGCGATGGCTGATAGGCGGCGGGCGTATTTGACGGCACGCCGTTAACGAGATCGAGTGCGGGCATCAATAGATCGAACAGGCCGGGTTGCACACGGGGGCGGCTATAGCAGCACTTCGAGATCAGTTTTCCGGTGTTGTCGTCATAGCGCAGCTCAAGGAGCGTGAATTTCGCAATCAGCGTGTCCGGTGCTGCTTTGATGCGGGTGGCGATATCGTCTTTCAGGACAGGCGCGAGCTCCGCGCTCGCCATGCGAGGATTGCGATCCTTGACCTGTGCGGCGGAGAAGATCGGCTCCATGCCGCGAGATGGCGCGTGGGAAAAATAGTGCGACTGCGCGGCGAGTATCTGCTCCTCGGCAAGCTTGTTCCAAATTTCATCGCTGAGCAGATTGGGGTTGGTGCGAAGCGCATTCAGCATGATGAGGTAATAGCTCATCGGAGCCGCGCCGTTGGATTGCGCCATGACAGGTGATGTAAAACCGATCATCGCCACGGCGATTGCAGCCATTGCAACATGTCTTGCAGTATCCAGATGACGTTTCAATATATTCACCTTAAATTGGCGGCTTCCCTTGCATTCTGTTCTATCAATCCAGTTGCTTCGTCCAGCGATGCGGGGCAGGCGCTGACAGCTCGTATGCCATAGATGCGTGCCAGGCTTTCTCTCGTGGAAAGTTGGCGTATCAGCTCCAGATAGTCCGGGTGCACACTATTGTGCCAGAAACTAAGCTCCATTCGTCGGAGCTGCCCGTTCACGACTTCGCTGTCATATGTGCATGTGAGGATCTCGTAGTCGGATGGTTGGTCAAGCCTTGACGTATATCGCTCGATGACGGCGTCATCTGCAGCCGGCGAAGTCAGTTTCCAGAGCTTCAGCGTCATGGAAACAGTGTTTGACGGCCACGTTTTTGCTCCCACCAGTTTTCCGGTGCCGCGATGGCGCGGCGAAGCTTCTCCATCCTTCAGGGCTGTTTCTGGCTGTGCAGGGGAATGCGTGGATTTCTGGTAAGTGAAATCCAGGTCGACAGTGATGTTGGACATCCTGTAGATCGAAAACTGGTCCTCCAGATTGTCGATGTTCGTCATATACGAGAATGTTTCGAGGCGCTCACCGTTGCCGCATTTCTGCAGTTCCTCTTTCGACCACACATATGCCTCGAAAGCATTTGCAGGGTGCACGCAGAACTTCTCTTTTCTTGTGGGCCACTCTATCTGGTCGCCGCCAGTCACCTCGACATGGAGCCAGATTTCGTAATACTTCACGTCCTGCAGATGCACGGTGTACTCGCACTTGCCGGCCGGAATATTCCACCAGCCCTGACGGCGCCATCCGGTTGCCATGAGTGCCGCGATGCCCCAGGGAATGGCCTGTGTTGCAACGGCAACAACAACGTCATGATTCTTGTTCGTGTTGCAGACCAGAAGCGAATCCGTAGTGGAATCCCAGGCTTCCGCAGGCTCGATCAAAGAAGCGGAGAGAACCCCTGCAAGCAGCAGGGCGAGAAACCTCTTGAGCCTGAACCTGGATGCGATCATCGAGATCTTTCCGGACCGTCCGCTCTTCATCGTCATCATACTGATCGCATGGACGCAGGGAGTCGATAATTGAGGGTGAGTACTCCGATTGGTGACCGGCTGTCGCCTCAAGTCAAAAACGTCCTTCTTCCCCGCATGCCCGGATGAGTTTCGCGGTGCAACTCATGCGCGGGTTCGGCGGCATAAGGCGCGCCGGACAAGATGGGCACCTAGGCCAGTGGGAGATGTTTTCTCACCGGGTTGCCTTTCCAGAAAGGGCGACTAGATCAATCTGACCGCAACCCGGCTATGCTGTTCGCTGACTGGCGGGGTGCTGGAAGCCAGCCGCGCAAATGAGATGAGTATGAGTAAGGCCTTCACGAAAGAAACCGATACGGAAGACGATGACGGCCACGATGCAGCCGATACGCTGCCGGCCGGCTTCAAGAATTACATCACGCCCGAAGGGCTCGAAAGGCTCCACGCGGAGCTGCGGCACCTGCAGCGCGTCGAACGGCCCAAGGTGGTGGAGACGGTCGCCTGGGCGGCGGGGAACGGCGATCGCTCGGAGAATGGCGACTACATCTACGGAAAGAAGCGGCTTCGCGAGATCGACCGGCGGATGCGCTTTCTCGCCAAGCGGATCGAGATCGCCGAGGTCGTCGATCCGGCGCTGCAAAAGAACCGGGAGCGGGTCTATTTCGGCGCAACCGTCACCTATGCCACGGCGGCGGGCGACGAGCGGACGGTCCGCATCGTCGGCGTCGATGAGGCGCGGCTCGAAGAGGGCGAGGTGAGCTGGATCTCGCCCATCGCCCGGGCGCTGCTGAAGGCGGAGGAAGGCGACACGGTCGAGCTTCGCACACCCGCCGGGCCCGAAACGATCGAAGTGGTGAAGATCAGCTATAGCGGGCGGTGATCTCTTTCACGCCGGCATGCTAGTTTCCCCTTCGCGGACACGGAAGATTCGCCAAGCGAAGGGCATAGCGGATGCGTACTCTCGACGAGTTGATGGCAGGCTACAGGGCCGAGCTGATTTCACCGGTCGATGAGACCCAGCAGGCTCTGGTCGACCGGCTGATCGCGCCAAACAGGGATGCGATCCTGCGCGACATGCTGGCGCTCCGTGCGGAAACCGATCGGTTCATGCTTGGACGGATCGCGGCCGCAAAGCCGGACGATGAGGGCATCGGCCCGCGGGCGGCCTATCCGGTGAGCTATTGCCTCGAGATCACGCGGCGGATGCTGCACCTCATGGGGCGCGCGCCTGCGCCCGCTCACATGACGGGGCTCGTGGCGATCCAGGAATTCGCCCGTTGCGGGGGCGTCGTCAAGCGCGTGTGGGGTACGCTTCGGGACACCTATTTTCAGAATGCCATTCAGGTCGGCAGCTACTATCTCGATGTGGCGAATGACACGGTCAATCCGAAGAAGGACAAGATCGAGCTTCTGCCGATGGCGGAGGCGAATTTCCGCAGCGTGGAGAATTTTTTCGAGTTCGAGAAAGTAGGGCGCGGCTATTGGGAGAGCCATATGATTCCCAATCGCCACTTCCCGAACCTCGCGCCATTTTTTCCCATCATCACATTCTCCAGGCGCGGTGTGATCCGGCTCGACAGCGCGAATGCGTTCATGTTCCCGATGAATATCGAAAAAGGGTTCGAGCCCGCCCGCGAGTTCGTGCTGGGCGGCGAAACGCCGGGAAGGACCGAGCCCTATGTGGAAATCCTCGCCCGGCTCGCGGCCATGGACCCGCGCATGAGCGATCCGTCGGGCTTGCTCTACTTCACCGGGGCGGCCGACGAAAAGCTGCTCGAGGAAAGCTTCGGCCGCGTGCGGGGTCTTGGCCGTGCGGCGCTCGAGGCCGATGTGCAGCGCGTGCTTGGCATCGATCCCATGCTGGGAAAAAGGCGGGCCGCGCAGCCGGCGCTTCAATAGACCCGGAAAGAAAACGGCCGGGTGTTATGCCCGGCCGTCTTGTCACTTCCGATTTCAGCTCGCCGCCGATGCGCTGCGCTGGCGCTTCCGGCTGCGGCTACCGGGCCGGTTGCGGCTTTCGTGCCGCCTTGCTTCTCCATCGCGGGCCTCGCCCTGCGCCGGGCGGCCATGGCGCTTCGGCTTGCCGCCCCGGTGCCTCTTCGGCTGGCCGTGGGGCCGCTCCGGACGCTCCGGCCGCGAGCTTCCGCCTTCGCCCGCCTGCGGCGTATGCGGAGCGGTTTCGCCGATCAGCGGGCGCGTATCGGCCACGGCGAGGGGGCGGCGCGTCAGGCGCTCGATCGCCTTCAGATGTGAGCGCTCCGAGGCGTCGCAGAAGGAGAGCGCAATGCCGCTCGCACCGGCACGCGCCGTGCGGCCGATGCGGTGGACATAGCTCTCCGGCTCGTTCGGCAGTTCGTAATTGACGACATGCGTGATGCCATCGACGTCGATGCCGCGCGCGGCAATGTCGGTGGCGACGAGCACGCGGGCGCGGCCCGAGCGGAATTCCTCGAGCGCCTTCTGACGCGCGTTCTGCGACTTGTTGCCGTGGATCGCCTCGGCCGCGATGCCGCCTTTTTCGAGCTGCTCGCTCACCCGGTTGGCGCAATGCTTGGTGCGGGTGAAGATGATGACGCGCGACATGTCGGCGTTTTCAAGGAGCTTTGCCAGAAGCTCGCGCTTGCGCTTCTGCTCGACGAAAAGCACATGCTGCTCGATGCGATCGACGGTCACGACTTCCGGCGTGACCTCGACGCGAACAGGCGATTGCAGAATTTCGGCGGCAAGCGACTCGATCGACTTCGGCATGGTCGCGGAGAAGAGGAGCGACTGGCGCGCGCGCGGCATGGCGGCGATGATCTTCTTCACGTCATGCACGAAGCCCATGTCGAGCATGCGGTCGGCTTCGTCGAGAACGAGCGTCGTCGTCTCGTCGAGGCGGACATGCCTCTGGTTCATCAGGTCGAGCAGGCGGCCCGGCGTCGCGACGAGAATGTCGACACCCTGCGAAAGCGCCTTCACCTGGCGGAACTGGTTGACGCCGCCGAAGATGACCGTGTGACGCAGATGCAGATGCCGGCCATAGATGCGCAGGCTCTCGTCGATCTGGATCGCGAGTTCGCGCGTCGGGGCGAGGATGAGCGCGCGCACGCCGCGCGGTGTGCGCTTGCGCTTTTCATTGGCGAGCTTCTGCAGGATCGGCAGCGAGAAGGCGGCCGTCTTGCCGGTGCCGGTCTGCGCGAGGCCGAGGAGATCGCGGCCTTCGAGCAGCGGCGGAATCGAACGGAACTGGATCGGGGTGGGGGTTTCGTAACCTTCCGCGCTGAGCGCGCGGCAGATGGGCTCGGCAATGCCAAGCTCGGCAAATGTAGAGGACGTCATTCGATAAATATACTTTCTGACAAGCGCAACAAGCCGGCTCGAAGGGCCGGAACTTCAACGCGGGTTTTCCGCGTCCAACGCGCTTGGATCGGGGGGATCTGACTGTTTCGGGATTAGGCGCAGTCCGGGCGCGTGGCCCATGGGGGACGGCGCAAAGCGCGCTCGCCAAAACAATCTCGCGCTAGATGCGCCTTTGTCCGGCCGATGTCAAGCAGCGAAGAGTGACTGCGAATTCATCATGCAATCCATAGTCATAAGCGATTGTCGTTCGGCCCCAATGGGGGCATGATCGCCCGAATTGAAGGCGCGCTCCGGGGCAACGATGATCACAGCCTATGTCAGAACGAACGGCATCCTCAGCTCGCATGCTGTAGAACCGTCCGGCGTGATCCCCGAAGACGTCGTCTGGATAGATCTTCTCGAACCGACGCCGGAAGAAGAGCGCTTCGTCGATGAAGTGCTCGGCCTCGATGTTCCCTCCGAAGAGGAAATGCAGGAGATCGAGGTTTCGAGCCGCCTCTATCAGGAGCGGAACGCGCTTTACATGACGGCGACCGTCATGACGGGCGCGGATACGGCCAAGCCCGGCCGTTCTCCCGTGACCTTCGTTCTGGTGGGGCACCGTCTTCTCACGCTTCGTTATGCGGAGCCGCTGCCGTTCCGCGTTTTCGCGGCCAAGGCGCGGCGCCATGCGGCGAATTTCAATACGGGCGAGGAAGTGCTTGCCGGGCTGCTCGATGCCATCGTCGATCGCGTCGCCGATATTCTGGAGCGCGTGCAGGGCGAGATCGACATACTTTCCAATGAAATTTTCGTCCGCGAGGAGGGCGCGCCCAAACTCGATTTCGACGAGGTTCTGAGACGCATCGGGAGAACGCAGGCGCTCACCACGCAGGCGCGGGAAAGCCTCGTCAGCATCGCGCGGCTCCTGAGCTTCATCGGTAGGCCGGCCGAAACCAAGCTGCCGAAAGCCTTCGAGCGCGGCTTCAAGACGATCTCGCGGGACGTCATGGCCCTCAGCGATCACGCGAGCTTTCTGGCGAACAACATCAACTTCATGCTCGATGCCACGCTCGGCCTGATCAACAGTGAACAGAACGGCATCATCAAGATTTTCTCGGTCGCCGCCGTCGTCTTTCTGCCGCCGACGGTCATCGCCAGCATCTATGGCATGAATTTCCAGAGCATGCCCGAACTGAGCTGGGCGCTGGGCTATCCCTTCGCGCTGGGATTGATGGTGCTTTCGGCCGTGCTTCCCTATTACTATTTCAAGCGTCGAGGCTGGCTCTGATTCGCCGCTCGGAAAGCGCGAAAGTAACCTTCCGCCGCCGGAAATAGGATCAAAATCCCTTGCGGCAGCGGGCAATAAAAGGTTCACTACGCGCGAACAAGCAGGGCGGGTTCCGCCCGGAGTGCCCGGAATATGGGCGGTTTCGGGGGACGCGAGGCTGAACCCGCGAGAAGTCGTGTTTAGCGCCGGCCCCGCGCCAGCAAGAGGGACGCATGGGCCTCAAGGTTCTGATACTCGGTGTCAATGGCTTCATCGGCAGCCATCTCAGCGAAACCATTCTCAAGACTCGCGACTGGGAGGTCTATGGAATGGACCTCCAGCAGGACAAGCTGGACGGCTGTCTTGGCCACCCGCGTTTCCACTTCGTCGAAGGCGACATCACGATCAACAAGGAGTGGATCGAGTATCACGTCCGCAAATGCGACGTGGTGCTGCCGCTCGTCGCCATCGCGACGCCGGCCATCTATGTCTCCGATCCGTTGCGGGTGTTCGAGCTCGACTTCGAGGCGAACCTCGCCATCGTGCGCTATTGCGTGCGCTACAAGAAGCGCGTGGTCTTTCCCTCGACTTCGGAAGTCTACGGCATGTCGCCGGACAAGGAATTCGACGAGGAAACGAGCAATCTCGTGCTTGGTCCGATCAGCAAGCAGCGCTGGATCTATTCCTGCTCGAAGCAGCTTCTCGATCGCGTGATCCACGCATATGGGCTCAAGGGCCTGCTGCGCTACACGCTCTTCCGCCCGTTCAACTGGATCGGGCCGAAGCTCGACAACATCCAGGCGGCGAATGAAGGCTCGTCGCGCGTTCTGACGCAGTTTCTCGGCAATATTCTGCGCGGCAAGGATATTCAGCTCGTCGATGGCGGCGCGCAGAAGCGCTGCTTCCTCTATATCGACGATGCGATGGGCGCGCTGATGAAGATTCTCGAGAACGAGAACGGCATCGCCGATCAGCGCATCTTCAATATCGGCAATCCGAAGGCGGAGCTTTCCATCGCCGAGCTTGCGGAGATGATGCTGTCCGTCGTCTCCGAGTTTCCGGGCTATGAGAATGTGCGCGACCGCGTGCGGCTCGTGAAGACGAGTTCGGGCGAGTATTACGGCCAGGGCTATCAGGACATGCTGGTGCGCGTCCCCTCGATCAAGGCGGCGCAGACGCATCTCGGCTGGCAGCCCACGACGGATGTGAGAAGCGCCATCAAGCAGACGGTCGAATTCTATATCGACCAGTTCGGCTCCGGCGCCGACAGAGGGGCGGTCGAAAGCGAATTGCTGTGAGCATGGCGGAATGAGCGCACAGAGGCTCGCCATCAAGATCGACGTCGATACCGATCGCGGCACGCGGGAAGGTGTGCCGGCGCTTCGCGACCTGCTGCAAAAGAAGGGCGTGCCCGCCACGTTCCTTTTCTCGCTCGGCCCCGACAATACGGGCCGGGCGATACGCCGGATTTTTCGTCCGGGCTTTTTCAGGAAGGTGAGCCGCACGAGCGTCGTTTCGGTCTATGGCCTGCGCACGCTGATGAATGGCGTGCTGCTGCCGGGGCCCGACATCGCCAGGCGCAATGCGGCCGTCATGCGTTCCGTCGCCGAGGCGGGCTTTGAAACCGGCATCCATTGCTGGGACCATGTTTTCTGGCAGGACAGACTTTTCGCGTTGAGCGAGGTGCGCGTGCTGGAGGAATTCGGCAAGGCGCGGCGGGCCTATGAGGAAGTTTTCGGCATGCCCGCAAGGACGGCGGGCGCCGCCGGCTGGCAGGCCAATGCGGCAAGCCTCGCCGCTTATGATGCGGCCGGGCTCGATTACGCGACCGATGTGCGCGGCGGCGCGCCCTTCTTCCCGGCGGTCGGCGCCCGAAGGTTCAAGACGCTGCAAATCCCGACGACGCTGCCCACACTCGACGAACTTATGGGCAGGCCGGAATATCCGCTCGCGAAACTTGCTGATATGCTGCTTGCGCGGCCGGAGCCTGGAAAGCTCGACGTCTTCACGATCCATGCCGAAATCGAGGGCATGAGCATGCTCGACTGGTTCGGACAGTTCATCGATCGCGCGAAGGAGCGGGGCGTCGCCTTCGTCTCGCTCGCCGACGAGGCGGCGGCGCTCAACGCCCGGCGCGACGCCGTGCCTGTCGCCAGTCTGGATCAGGGCGAGGTCGATGGCCGGTCCGGTACACTCGCCGTGCAGGGCGCGCGCATCGAGGAGCGGGCCGCATGACGAGATATCTTCCACTCATCTTCACAGGCGTCCTGCTCAATGCCGTGGCGCAGCTCGCGCTCAAGCAGGGCATGCGGCAGATTGGACATTTCGATTTCACGCCGGCGACGCTCTTCGCCATGAGCTGGCGGATCGGCACCAATGGCTATGTCGTGCTCGGCCTTGCCTGCTATGTCGTCAGCGTTGCGGTGTGGCTCCTCGCCCTGTCGCGCGTCGAGGTGAGCTTTGCCTATCCGATGCTCTCGGTCGGCTACATCGTTACCGCCGTCGCGGCGTTCTATTTTTTTGGAGAGGCGCTTACGCCGGTCCGTATCGCCGGAATTATCGTCATCATCTTCGGCGTATATCTGATTTCACGGACCTGAACCCGAGCCAGCGGATCTTCGACATGAGTGACGCCACGATCACCGAACCCGATGCGAAGACGCTTCAAAGCGCGCCTGAGATCAGCATCGTCATCCCGGTCTATAACGAGGCGCAGAACCTGCCTCTGCTGTTCGAGCGGCTTTGCGCTGTGGTCGACAGGATCGGGCGCCCCTGCGAGGTCGTCTTCACCGACGATGGCAGCAAGGACAATTCGCTTGAAATCCTGAAGGGCTTTGTCGCGAAGCGGCCGGACATCATTCGCGTCGTCGAGTTCGATCGCAATTACGGCCAGCACATGGCCGTCATGGCGGGGTTCGAGACGGCGCGTGGCGAGATCATCGTCACGCTCGACGCCGATCTGCAAAATCCGCCGGAGGAAATTCCGAAACTCATCGCCGAGATCGACGCAGGTCACGATGTCGTCGGCTCCTACCGGCGGAACAGGCAGGACAGCGTCTTCCGGACGCTTCCCTCACGCATCGTCAATCTCGTCCGCGAGCGCATCACCGGCATCAAGATGCGCGATCAGGGCTGCATGCTGCGTGCCTACAGGCGGAGCATCGTCCGCATCATCGTAGAGAGCGGGGAGACATCGACCTTCATTCCGGCGATGGCGCAATTCTATGCCGAGCGGCCGAGCGAGGTGGAAGTGGAGCATGCGGCGCGGCATGCGGGCGTTTCCAATTACAATCTCTACAAGCTCATCCGGCTCAATTTCGACCTGATGACGGGCTTCAGCCTCGTGCCGCTGCAGCTTTTCACCATGGTCGGAATGCTGGTGTCAGGCGCGAGCCTGCTCCTCGTCATCTACATGCTTCTGCGGCGTCTCTTCATCGGGCCGGAAGCGGAGGGCATCTTCACGCTCTTCACCATCCTCTTCTTCCTGCTCGGCGTGGTGATCACGGGGCTCGGCATTGTCGGCGAATATGTCGGCCGCATTTATCAGCAGATCAGGGCTCGTGCGCGCTTCCGCATCCGCGCCATTCATGAGAAGCGCTGACCGCAGTGTCCGACCGACCGGCAAAGCAGGGGATCGTCGTCTTCGCCTATAGCGAGGTGGGGCATGCCTGTCTCAAGGCGCTGCTCGATCGCGGCGAGAACATTCTCGCGCTCTTCACGCATGAAGATGCTGCGGACGAGCGGCTCTGGTTCCAGTCCTGCGCGCATCTCGCGCGCGAGCGCGGCGTGCCGGTCTATACGGCCGAACCGAAGGATGCGGATGTCGAGCGCACAATCCGCGATCTCGCGCCCGATCTCATCTTCTCCTTCTACTATCGCAAGATGATACCGGAGCGCGTTCTGTCGCTCGCGCGGCTCGGCGCCTACAACATGCATGGCTCGCTGCTGCCGCGATATCGCGGCCGGGCGCCGCTCAACTGGGCGATCATTCATGGCGAGAAGGAAACGGGCGTCACGCTTCACGTCATGGTCAAGGCCGCGGATGCGGGCGACATCATCGATCAGGAAAGCGTGCCGATAGGACCGGAGGAAACAGCCGGCGAGGTTGCGCAGCGCATTCCGGCGGCAGCCGTCAGCGTCATACTGCGCCAGATCGACAGGCTGAAGGCCGGGACCGCCGAACGCCATGTGCAGGACGTTTCGCGGGCGAGCTATTTCGGTATCAGGCGGCCGGAGGATGGCCGCATCGACTGGCGCCAGACATCGGCGCAGATCTTCAATCTCGTGCGCGCCGTTGCGCCGCCCTTTCCTGGTGCTTTCACGGAGGCGGGCGGACACAGGCTCATGGTCTGGAAGGCGCGCGTGACCGCGGGCTCAGGGCGGCCCGGCGAAGTCATTTCGCTTTCGCCGCTCGTCATTGCGACGGGCGAGGGCGCGGTAGAACTCGTGCATTTCGGCTATGAAGGAGAAAACGACACAGGCGCGAGCGCTTCCGCTCTCGCAAGCCTGCATGTCGGCGATCTATTGGGGGATGGGGTTTGAAGCTGGGTGAAATTCTCGACAGACGCGGCGTGATGGCGCTTCTCGCGCTTCTTTTCGTTGCGCTCTTCTTGTTCGATATCGGCGGGCGCACTCTTTCTTCGCCCGACGAAGGGCGCTATGTCGAAATTCCGCGCGAGATGGTCGAGAGCGGCGACTATGTGCTGCCGCGTCTCAACGGCATTCTTTATTTCGAGAAGCCGCCGCTCTTCTACTGGCTCGAAGCCTCCGCCATAAAGGTCTTCGGTATTTCCGAATGGTCGATGCGGCTCTGGCCGGCCCTGCTCGGTCTTTTCGGCTGCTGGATGACCTATGCTTTCGGCCGCCATTTCTATGGGCGGACAGCCGGTGTCATCTCGGCGGGCGTACTGGCGACGACGCTGCTTTATTACGCGCTGGCCCGCTTCATCATTCTCGACATGGCCGAGGCCGTGTTCATGACCGCCTCACTCTTCGCCTTTCTGCTCTCGGCGGAGGAGAAGGAGGAAAGACGCGCGCTCTGGTGGGCGCGGGCGGGCCACGCCGCAGCGGCGCTCGCCGTGCTGTCGAAAGGGCTCATCGGCGTCCTGCTGCCGGGGCTGGTCGGGCTCGTCTGGGTGGCGATGCTCGGGCGCTGGTCCTTCGTGCGGCGCGCCTTCTGCCCTTCGGGCATACTTATCTTCCTCGCCATCGCCACGCCCTGGCATGCGCTTGCGGCGATGAGGAACCAGGATTTCCTCTGGTTCTACTTCGTGCATGAGCATCTCCTGCGCTTCACCACCGATGTCCACAGGCGCGAGGGGCCGCCATGGTATTTCGTGGGCGTGCTGGCCGTCGGCTTCCTGCCATGGACCGGCTATCTCTGGAATGCAGTGAAGGAAGCCCTGCCCGCGAGCTGGGCGAGGCGGCATGAACGCCCTGTCGAGCTGTTCCTGATCCTCTGGGCGGGGATCATCTTCGTCTTCTTCTCGGTTTCGAGTTCGAAGCTGCCGCCCTATATCCTGCCGATCTTTCCGCCGCTGGCGCTTCTCACGGGACGCCTGCTGGCGCCGCGTCTCGAGGCGATGGAGAAGGACGATCTGCCGATAGGGCGCATTTTCTTCATCGGCATATTCGCGCTGCTCGCGATCGGCGTTCCCGTTGCCTATCTGACGCCGATCTTCGCTGAGAACGAGGATGTCGGGCCCTATCTCGGCATCGTCGCGCCCTTCGTCATTGCGATGGCGGCGATCTTCGCCGCGCTCGTCATCGCCGCGATCGTTCTTCCCCGCCGCTATGGCATAGGCGCGACAGTTGGCAGTGTGGCACTTGCGGGCCTTCTCGGCTGGACGGGCGTCAGCCTCGTCGCGTCGGCGGCCGATCCGAATTCGGTGAAGCCCGTCGCCGATGTCATCAACACCTATCGCAAGCCGGGTGAGATCGTCGCGAGCTACGGCACGCTGTTTTACGACCTGCCGCCCTATATCGACGACAAGGTGCTCGTTGTGGACAATACGGGCGAGTTCGTCTTCGGCATGTCACAGGAAGATGTGAGCCGCTACCTGACCGACTCGGCGCAATTCGCGAAGATGTGGAATGGCGAGCAGCGGATGTACATGGTGGCGCGCACCAGATACTTCCGGACATGGGAGGCGGAAGGACTCGCGCGGCGCATGTGCATCATCAAACGCACGAACAGGGCCGTTGCCGCCGCCAATTATCGCGTGCTCGATGCGGAGGGACGCTCGATCTGCGATCCCTGGTACGACCATGAGGGCGGATCGTCTCAAGGCACAGAAGGGCCGCGATCGTGAATGCGGGAAGCCGCACCGACTGGTTTCTGATACGCCATGCGCCGGTGCAGGGGCAGGAGGCGCGATATTACGGACAGCTCGATGTGGCGGCTGAGCCGGTAAACCCGGTCATCGCCGCAGGACTTTCCCGCCTGCTTCCGCCGGTCGCCGTCTGGATGTCGTCGCCGCTTTCACGCACGCGGTCGACGGCGCTGGCGCTGAAGCCCGGCGCCGATCCCATCGCGATACAGGATTTCACGGAACAGAATTTCGGCCTCTGGCAGGGGCGCGGCCACAACGAGGTCTATGCCGCGAACAAGGGATTCGACTGGAACAATCCGGCGAAGATCAGGCCGCCCGAAGGCGAAAGTTTCGCCGATCTCACCGCCCGCATCGCCAATGCCATGGAGCGGCTGACCGCGCATTATGCGGGCCATTCCATCGTCGCCGTCACCCATGCGGGCGTCATCCGCTCCGCGATCGGTTTCGCGCTCGGGCTCGATCCGGGGACGGCGCTTCGCATCGACATTGCTCCGCTCTCGCTCACGCGCCTCACCTGCCGCATCGTCAATGGCGAGCCGGTCTGGAGTCTCGGCTGCGTCAATTACGAAGTTGTCGTCTGAAGGTGCGTTCCTAACCCGCCTTGGCGGAAGCTGCATCGCCTCCGAGCGCGGCGAGCATGGCGCCGATGCGTTCTTCCAGGTGCTGAAGGGCGGTGGCCAGCCGAGCCGTGCGCTGGCCGGTCATGTCCTGGAACGAGGACGCCATGAAGATGCCGCGCGCATGCGTGTCGAGTTCGTCGCAAAGATCGCTATCCGCGCCCTGTCCGCGCAGCCGCTCGCCGATTTCCTGAACACGCTCCGCGGCGGCGAGAATGTCGCGGGTCGCCCGTTCCGCCGCCGAGGCGATGGCATCGAGATCGGTCGCTTCCTCATGGTGCGGGCCGCCATCACCGCGCGGTTTGATCGCGGCGAGATCGCTGCGGGTCTCCTCGATTGACTTCCGCATCTCTTCGAGATCGTGGCGGATGTAGCGCGTGGTGCCGCTTTCCCTGCTTTCGGTTGCGGCCTTGTAAAGCCTTTCGATGGCGTCGAGGAGTTCGGCGGTGTTGGCGGCGCGGTTGCGGCGCGCAAATTCGGCGAGGAACCAGCGCCCGCGCGCGCTCTCGCTCACGGCCTCGACGATGGCCTCATAGTCCGATTGGCTGCTGGCCGCGGGTTCGCTCATCTGATCTCCATCGAGCACAAGCCCCGCATGTGGTTTCGCGGTCGCGCTCAAGCCGGGATGGCGGACGAAGGGCGATTATCCGGATGATTGCTTACCTTTTGCTTATCATCGCCGCGTGGCCCCGGCCTTGCGGCGAGGGCCAAGGCGTGGCACCCATGGCGGCATGAAATCCGGCGCAAGGAAAGACCCATGACCGCCCGTCAACTGCCCATCGACATCGAAGCCGTGAAGGGGTTCATGGATGCGGAGGAAGGCTGGGCGCTTCACGATGCGGCGCTCGATGCTTCAAGACGCGGGCCGTGCCTCGAGATCGGTTCCTATTGCGGCAAGTCGACCGTCTATATCGGCGTCGCCTGCCAGAGGAACGGCGCGGTGCTTTATGCGCTCGATCATCATTACGGTTCCGAGGAAAACCAGAAGGGCTGGGAGCATCACGATGCCTCGCTCTACGATCCGGAGACGGACCGCCTCAACACATTTCCGCTCTTCCGCCGCACGCTGAGGCTCGCGCGTCTCGAGGATACGGTCGTGCCGGTCGTCGCGCCCTCGACGGTCGCCTCGAAGGGCTGGGCGACGCCGCTTGCCATGGTTTTCATTGATGGTGGGCATGGCATGGAGCCAGCGCTGGACGACTATCGCCATTGGGCGCCGCGCGTGATGCCGGGCGGCGTGCTGGCGATCCATGACGTCTTCCCGGACCCGAAGGATGGCGGCCGCCCGCCCTATGAGATCTACAAGATGGCGCTTGCGTCCAATCTCTTCGCCCAAGAGCGGGCGGTGAAGAGCCTGAGGTTACTCCGCCGCCTCGGATAGCGTGCGCTCGGCGAAGAGCCGGGAAGCAGGCGTGGTGCCCGTCACCGCATCGGTCGCGAGGATGACGGCCGCCGCCGTCCAGGCCGGTCTTTCGGCGGGCCAGGCGACGTTCTGGTCGAACTGAAAGCCCATCCAGTAGGCGCCGCATTCCGCGCGCCATTGATGCTGCCAGGACAGCAGTTCCTCGGCGCGCTTGCGCTCGCCTGCAACGAGAAGCGCCATGACGAGTTCGGCCGATTCCGCGACCGTCACCCAGGGCTGGTCGAGCACGCAGCGGCAGCCCTTGCCTTCCTCGACGAAGATGTCCCATTTCGCCGCGATGCGCTTGCGGGCCGCCTCGCCGGTGACGGCGCCGGAGAGCACCGGATAGTACCAGTCCATCGAATAGCGGTCCTTCGGCTCCCAGGTCCGGTCGAAGCGATGGGGCTTCTCGCGCAGCGCCTCGCCGAGCCGCACCCGCGCCGCGCTCCATTCGCGCGTCGGGTGGCCCAGTTCGCGCGCGATATGGATCGCACATTCGAGGCTCTTGTAGATCGATGAGCAGCCGGTCACGAGCGCGTCGTCTTCCGGCGTATGCGGATCATTGGCCGCCCAGCGCACATCGCCATGCGCGGTCTGATGCGCGACGACGAAGCCGATCGCCGCTTCCACATGAGGCCATATATCCACGAGCCACTGGCGGTCGCGCGTCACCAGATAGTGATGCCAGGCGCCGGTGGCGATATAGGCGGTGAAGTTCGTGTCGCGAATGGGCTTGCCCGCGCCTTCGTCGCCGCCCGTATACTGATGATCGTCATCGAAGGGAACGGCCGAGCCGAGCTGGCCCCACCATGAGCCGTCGGAGAGCTGCGTTTCGGAAAGATAGCGAAAGGCGCGCCGCGCATGTTCGATCTCGCCGATGACGGTGAGGCCCATCGCCGCCTCGGTGTGGTTCCAGGGGTCGATCACGCCGCCGTCGTACCAGGGGATCGCGCCATTGTCGCGCTGCAGGTCGAGAATGCGCGCGCGCGCGCCATCGAAGAAATCGTCGGGAATGGCGTCGCCGAGGGTGAGAAGTGTCATGCTCACGCCGTTCCCTTGGTGAAATAGAGGACGACGCTCTTGCCCATCAGCGGGCCGGCCACCTTCTCGAGCGTTCGCGTCAGCCACGGCCGCTCCAGAATGTCCCATTCGAGAAAGCGCTTGTAGAGATTGACGATCTTCACATCCTCGCGCTTCACGCCGAAGGCGCATTTGAGCCACCAATAGGGCGAGTGCAGGCCATGCGCGAAGTGCTTGTAGAAGTGCCTGAGTCCCTTTTCCTCGACCGCGCCCTTGAGTTCGCTTTCCTTGAAGATGCGGACATGGCCGCCGGGCTCATTGTGATAGTCGTCGCTGAGCGCCCAGCAGACCCATTCCGTCCAGAAGCGCGGAACGCTGATCGCGAGCGTGCCGCCGGGCTTCAGCACGCGCGCGATTTCGCTGACCGCCTGACGATAGTCAGGAATGTGCTCCAGAACTTCCGAGCAGATGATCTTGTCGAAGGTCGCATCGGCGAAGGGCAGTTGCAGCGCGTTGCCGACCGAAAGCGAATAGTGGTGCTTCTCGATCTCGTCCGGGTCCGTCCAGGCGGGAAAGAGGCCGGGCTTGCCCGGCGTCGCGTCCGAACCGCCGAAAGCCGCGACGAAGCCATCGCGCGTATGCTTCACATCCTCGAAGCCGAGATCGAGGCCGACGACGTGGCAGCGCGCATGGAAATACATGGCATGGACGTGACGGCCCCTGCCACAGCCCAAATCGAGCGCGCGCTCGCCGTCCTTAAGCCCGAGCGTGTTCAGATCGACGGTCTGCATCAGCTATGGTCTGCCTGTAGATTTCAGTGACTTCGCGCGCGGCGCGCTCCCATTTGAACTTCGCGAGAATACGCTCGCGTCCCGCCGCGCCGAGGCGCGCACGGGCTTCCGGATCATCGAGCAGGGCGCCGATCGCGGTTGCGAGCGCGGCCGGGTTCGAGTGCTGGACAACGATGCCCGCATCGCCGACGACCTCGGGCAGCGAGCCGCCATTGGTGGCGATGACGGGTGTGCCGCAGGACATCGCTTCGCCCGCCGGAAAGCCGAAGCCTTCATAGACGGAAGGCGAAATGACGATCGTCGCTTCGTTGTAGATCTCGGTGATCTGCTCGTCGGTGATGCCGCCGATGAACTCGACCTTGTCCATGATGCCGAGTTCGCGCAATTCGTCCGACGTGTTGCCTTCGCGCAGGCGGCCGATGACCCTGAGCTTCAGGTTGGGGCGCGTCTTCAGAAGCTCCGCATAGGCGCGGATGAGATAGATGAGGCCCTTCAGCGGCACGTCGGCGCTGGCGCAGGCGACGATGAGATCGTCGCGGCGCTTGATGTGCGGCATCGGCCTGAACTGGACGTGATCGATGCCGTGGAGCACGAGCCGGGTGCGCTCGGGCTTCACGCCGAATTCGCGCACGATGTCGCGGCGCGTGCTTTCGGAAACGACGATCAGCGGATCGAGCTCGCGCGCCACCTTCATCTGCATGTTGAGGAAGGAGTACCAGCGCCGCTTGAACAACCGCAGCTTCAGCGTCTTCGCATGCGCGATGTCGATGCGGCGATCCATGGTGATCGGGTGGTGGATCGTGCCGACGATCGGCAGGCCCATGTCCCGCAGTTTGAGCAGGCCCCAGCCGAGCGTCTGGTTGTCGTGGCAGACGTCATAGTCCGAGACGGTGCCGCGCACATAGCGCGCCATGCGCTCGCAGAAGGTATAGGGCTCGGAGAAGCCGCCGGTCGCATGGCTCCACCACTCATAGAGGTCGATCGGCCAGGCGAACATCCACGGCCGCAGCGAGCGGATCGGATGCGGGTTGGCGTAGAGGTCGAGCGAGGGGAGCTTGATGAGCTTCACGCGCGGATCGAGATCGGGATAGGGCGGCCCGGAAATCACGTCGATCTGGTGGCCCATATCCGCCAGCGCCTTGGCGATATGGCGCATATAGACGCCCTGGCCGCCGGTCGTGGGGTTGGAGCGATAGCTGGGCAGGAGGATACGCAAGGGGCGGTCGCCTTCTATGGCGGCCTGCTTCGCATGTGCATCCAGCGTTTTCGGGGCGTGAGCAATGTTCATCGGTTCATCGCCCGTCTCATCGCGCTCCAGCACTTGCGACATGCGTGGTATTCCTTGCTCTGGTCTGTGCCGATAGCGGCGCGGGGTGTGAAGGTGTCCCTCACATCTATCTCATGCTGCGCCGCGGTCAAAATGGTGGCGGATCATAACGGCTAAGGTCTTGTGCAACAAGCGCTTACACGATTGTAAATACTGATGACTGCCGAGAGTTAATGGCGGGCGTCAATTTCGCTTGCGTTCTGTCGGGCCTGCTCCGGCCGCCGGATTCCTCCTCGCCTCCCAAACTGAAGCTGCCCCCGATAGCCAGATCGGGGGCAGCCTGGATTGCATCGAAAAACCGGGGAGCGGGTTCAGCCGAAGCGCCGCTTCAGCCAGTCCACCATCAGCGCGTTCAGGGCGTCCGGCTGCTCCGATTGGGTCCAGTGGCCGCAATTCGCAATGACGTGCTTTTCGAGGTCGGGGACGTATTGCTCCATGCCATCCGCCATGGAGGGCCTGAGCACATAGTCGTCGGCGGCCGAGATCATCAGCCCCGGCACGTTGACCTTTTCAGCGACGCCTTCCGACTGGCGCCAGTTGCGCGAGAAATTGCGATACCAGTTGATGCCGCCCTCATAGCCCGACTTCTCGAAGGCGCGGACATAGGTGTCGAACTCCTCCTTCGTCAGAAGCTGCTCGCCGCCCCATGTGCTTTCGTCGGCCTGGAACGCCTTAAGGAAGGCGAGGTTCTTTTCGGAAGCGGGCCGCGCGTCGAATTCGGCGAGCGTCATGCTGCTCTTGCGGTACCAGAAGCGCATGGAGCGCGCGACATCGGCCCCGAGCAGCTTTTCCGCCTCGCCATATTTCTGGAAGAAGACGATGTACATGTCTTCGCCGAAGACCATCCGCATGCCTTCGATCGGATCGATAGGCCCGCGCGGAATGAAGGGCGTGTTGACGCCGATGACGCCCGCGACGCGGTCGGGATGCATCAGCGGCATCTGCCAGACGACGAAGCCGCCCCAGTCGTGACCGGCGAAGATCGCCTTTTTGAGGCCGAGCGCATCGAGCAGGCCGACGAGGTCGCCGGTCAGGTGCTTCATGTCATAGAGCGGGATCGCGTCGGGGCCCTTCGGGCCGCCGGTATTGCCATAGCCGCGCTGGTCGGGCGCGATGGCGCGGAAGCCGGCCTTTGCGAGCGCCGGGAGCTGGTGCCGCCAGGAATAGGCGATCTCGGGAAAACCGTGACAGAGAATGACGGGCACGCCGTCCTTCGGCCCCTCTTCATAGACGGCCATGTCGAGGCCGTTGGTCTTGACGTAATAGGGCTCCGGAAACGCCATCGATCTTCTCCCGTTTGGAATTTTCTCAAGTGTCGGCTTTAAGCCGCTCGAAATCCACCGTCGGCGAAAGGCCGAGCGATGTCAGCATGGCGCGGCGGCCGGGGCCGAGCGTCGGCGGATAGAAGGCCGCGTTGCGCTTGCGGCCACGGAACCAGACGCGCAGAACCTTCGCCATATTGCGCATGTCCTTCAGCCAGAGCGAGGGATGCTCGATCATGTGAAAGCCGCGCATGAAGGCGCGCATCAGCGTCACGTCCGAGCGCACGGCGGTCATCACGCCGTCTTCCATGAAGCTTGCGAGGAGTCTCGCCTTGAGGCTCGGCCTGTAGTCGGGATCGAGCGCGTTGCGGGCCGCGCGGATGGCGGCGGTGTCCTGCTGCACCATCGTATCGTAATAAGGCCGCAGGTTTTCCTCGACGCGGGCGTGGAAGGCGACCGCGCGTTCGGCGGGATCGGCGATCTCTTTCAGCACATCGCGCAGGAGATGCGCCTGCACGGCGGCGAAGGAGCAGCCGCGCCCATAAAGCGGATTGGTGCGGATGACGCCGTCGCCGAGCGGGAAGAAGTTGAGAGCGAGCGGCTTTCCGTCCTTCACCATGATACGCCACCGGCTTTGCAGTTCGCCCATGCCGAAGACGCGGCTCCTCGCCTCCGATGTTTCCGCCGATGTCCAGCGCGCGATGCCGGGGATCTGGGCGCAGATGTGGTCGAAGATCTCTGGGCGGACGATTGCGCGGCGAAGCTCCATTTCCGTTTCCGGCACGGCCAGCGTGATCGAGAAGCAGCGATTGTCGGCGGGGAAGAGGCCGTATTTGATGTAGCGCATGTCGGCGGCGCCGGGAAATTCGGTGCGTTCGGGTTCGGCGACGCCCTCGCGCAGACGGTAGTGCCGTGTGAAGTAGACGATGCCTGCAGGCGCCACCGTTTCCTCGATGGCGAGCCCGTGCTCCTTGAACCAGTCGACCATGAGGCTGTTCTTGCCCGAGCCATCAACGATGAGGTCGGCGCGTATCTCGCGCCTGCCTGTCGCATCGTCCTCGGCGATCACGCCCTTGACGGTGAGCGCGTCGCCGTTGCGCTCCGCCAGCAGGCCGCGCACGCGTGTCTCGTTGACGAAGCGAACTCCGGGCTGGCGGGCGACATAGCGGCGCATCACGAGTTCGAGCGTGGTGCGGCGGCTCGTCAGGATGGTGAGGTCCGCATCCTCGGCGATGGGCATGTAGTCCGGCAGGAGCTTCAGCGGCACCATGTTGCTGAAGGGGATCGCGACGCAACCTGCGTCCAGTAGGTCCTGCAAGAGATCGGGGTAGTTGTCGCGGATGAGCTTGTAGAGACGGGCGAGAAAGGCGTGGCTGTGGCGCAGGTGGCCGACGCCCTTGCGCTCCCACTTCTCGAAAGCCTCGTCCGCCGAGGTTTCCGGCGGGGGAGGGTCGCGGTCGAGGACTGTGACGTGCCGGCCCGGGCCGTTGAGAGCGAGCGCCGCTGAAAGCCCCGCAATGCCCGCGCCGATGATCAATACCTCTTCGCCCATGCTCACTCCCCTTCACACGCGCCTGGCTCGCCTCGGTCGTTTTAAAAACTAGACCGTGGTACAGCGAAGATAGGGAGGGGCGCCGGACCTGTCCAGACGGATCGACGCTTCGATCCGTCATTTTTTAGAGATGACTCATTTTTAAAAGAGGCTCAGGCGGGGGCACGAAGGCCCGCCACGAGGAGGCAGACCCAGCCGATCATGAAGGAGAGACCGCCGATAGGTGTCACGAGCACGAGGGCGCGGCTTCCGGTGAGCCCGAGCACATAAAGCGAGCCCGAAAAGAGGAGCGTGCCGATGATGAAGGCCGCGCCCGCCGCCGAGACGAGACTCGATGGTTCGCGCGAGGCGAGCCAGGCGACGGCGAGGAGCGCCAGCGCGTGATACATCTGATAGCGCGCGCCGACCTCGAAGGCGTTGAGCTGGTCGGCCGGCACCTTGTTGGCGAGGCCGTGCGCGCCGAATGCGCCAAGCGCGACGGCGATCAGTCCCGACAGCGCGCCGGCGGTGAGCCAGAGCTTCATGATCCCTTTTCCTTCCCGTGGGAGAGGCGGCGCACATGCTGCACCAGAACAATCCTGCAAGGAAGTGCGGGAGAGG
>NZ_DAOKYX010000004.1:26092-68023 GCF_035325945.1 Parvibaculum sp. | reverse complement strand
GCGAGGCTTCGCCTCAGCGTATCCAGTGAGGTCTTGCGGATGCGTTCGAGATCGGTCGAAGCGTCGATCAGCCATTGCGTGCTGATGCCGAGAATGAGGCTGCCGATCATCAGCGCGGCGGCTTCCGCGTCGAGGTCCTTCGAGATCGAGCCTTCCGCCTGTCCCTCGCGGATATGCGCCTCGAAGCGTTCCTTTGCCTTCATGTGCGAGGCGGCGAAGGCCGCGCGGAGATGCGAAAGCGTTGCGACCGATCCCGCCATGGCGACGAAATAGGAGCGGATGGCCTGTTCGCGCTCGAAATTGCGCAGATAGATGTCGACTGAGGAGAGGATCGCGTCGAGCCCGGTCATGTCGGCCCGGCCTTCCGCGGAGGCAAGCTCCATCGAGCGTTCGTGGAGGTAGTCGATCAGCGCCTCGATCATGCCGTCCTTCGAGCCGAAGCGCTGGCTCGCAAGGCCGCGGCTATAGCCGGCGCGGGCGCCGACCTTCTCGAAAGTGGCGGCGTTGAACCCTTCTTCGGCGATGAGTTCGGCGGCCGCCAGCAGAAGCCCGCGGTCGGATTCCGCTCGCCGCTCGGCCTGCGTCCTGCGCGGGGCGCGGCTGCGGCGGGGAAGTGTCAGGTTTCCGGTCGAGTCGGCCATTTATGCTCTTTACTTAGTTGTTGGACGTATAGCAACATTGCCGCCAACGATAATCAAGCGGGCGGAATCTGGAAATTCGCTCGGACAAATTGCACTGAAAGGGAGCGGCCCGGATGATTTCACAGGACATCGCCAACACGATCGTCGACCCCAAGGCCTATGCGGCCCAGACGCCGGTCGATGAGGCATTCGCCTATCTTCGCAAGGAAGCGCCCTTCGCGCAGGCTCAGCCCGAGGGCTACGATCCCTTCTGGGTGGTGACCAAGCATGCGGACATTCTTGAAGTCGAGCGCCAGAACGAGCTGTTCCACAATGGCGACCGCGCCGCGACGCTGACGCCCGTGCTCGTTGATCGCAAGGTCCGGGAGATCATGGGCGGCTCGCCCCATCTCGTGCGCTCGCTCGTGCAGATGGACAACCCCGACCACATGAACTACCGCAGGCTGACGCAAGGCTGGTTCCTGCCGCAGAATCTGAAGAAACTCGAAAGCCGCCTCCGCGACATCGCCAGGGTCTTCGTCGATCGTATGGCAGAGATGGGCGGCGAGTGCGATTTCGCGCGCGACATCGGGCTCTATTACCCGCTGCATGTCATCATGGAAGTGCTGGGCGTGCCGGAGGCGGATGAGCCGCGCATGCTCAAGCTCACGCAGGAGCTTTTCGGCAGCAACGACCCCGATCTCAACCGGCGCGGCGAGAAGCTCGATTTCGAGGCCGGGCTCGTCGCCGTCCAGGAGACGATCGGCGAGTTCATCACCTATTTCAACGGCATCACGGAAGATCGCCGCCGCTGCCCGCGCGAGGACGTGGCGAGCGTCATCGCCAATGGCCAGATCGACGGCCAGCCGCTCGATCATTTCGCGGCCATGTCCTACTACATCATCGTGGCGACGGCCGGCCATGACACGACGTCTCACACGACGGCGGGCGGCATGCGCGTGCTGGCCGAGCAGCCGGACATCTTCAAGCGCCTCAAGGCTGACCCCTCGCTCGTCCCGAGCTTCGTCGAGGAGACGATCCGCTGGGTGACGCCGGTGAAGCACTTCATGCGCACGGCGACGGCGGATGCCGAAGTGCGCGGGCAGAAGATCGCGAAGGGCGACTGGCTCATGCTTGCCTATCCTTCGGGCAACCGCGACGAGGAAGTCTTCGAAGATCCCTTCACCTTCAAGGCCGACCGGACGCCGAACAAGCATGTCGCGCTCGGCTATGGCGCGCATGTCTGCATTGGCCAGCATCTCGCGCGGCTTGAAATGCGCATCTTCTGGGAAGAGCTTCTGAGCCGCCTCGACTCGATCGAACTCAACGGAACGCCGCTGCTCTCCGAAGCGAATTTCGTCTGCGGTCCGAAGTCCGTTCCTGTTCGCTACAGGATGAAGTGAACGTCTCACCCGAAAGGAACGCATGATGGCGGGCGCATTCCGTACATGGCAGTGCCGTACCTGCGGCTTCATCTATTACGAGGCCGAAGGCCTGCCGCTGGACGGCATCGCGCCCGGCACGCGCTGGGAGGACATTCCCGATGACTGGGTTTGTCCCGACTGCGGCACTCCGAAGGCCGAGTTCGACATGGTCGAGCTGGACTGAACGGTTCCGCGGCGTCCGCCGGAGGAATGGCCGGCACCTCGCATGGGGTGACGGGCCTTGCCCGCATACATGATTGAAGCGCGGCGGCAAGGTTGACCTTGCTACCGCCGCCCTTCATCCTGCATTGAAAATCCAAACAGAAAGCCCGGCGAAAAAGCCGGCAAGGGAGTGCGCATGCTCACGAAAGCCGACGATTATCCGATCCACCAGACGCCGGAGCCCATTGCCTTTTCGGGAACCGACCGGAATTTCTACGACCGCTATTTCTTCAACGGCTATACGCGGAACGGCGATGTGTTTTTCGCCGCCGCGCTCGGCGTCTATCCGCACATCAACATCATGGACGCATCCTTCTGCGTCGTGGTGAAGGGCGTGCAGTACAATCTCCATGCCTCGCGCCATCTCAACATGGAGCGCCTCGATACGCAGGTCGGCCCGATCGCGGTCGATGTCGTCGAGCCGCTGAAGTCGCTGCGCATCCGCGTCGCGGATAACGAGCATGGCATCAAGGCCGACGTCACCTTCCATGCGCGCGCCATTCCGCTCAAGGAGCCCCGCTTCACGCGCCGCAACGGGCCGCGCACGATGATGGACGTGACGCGCCTCACGCAGAACGGCACCTATGAGGGCTGGATCGAGGTGGCGGGCGAGCGCATCGAGGTCACGCGGGATGCCTATGTCGGCACGCGCGACCGGTCCTGGGGCGTGCGCCCGATCGGCGCGGCCGACGCGCAGCCCATGGTGCCGCCCATGGACTTCCAGTTCTACTGGCTCTGGGCGCCGCTCAATTTCGACGACCGCATCACGCTCTTCCATGTCAATGACGACGAGCATGGCGAGTCCTGGAACATCAACGCCGTCATGTGCGGCCTCGATGGCGCCGAGCCGGAAGAAATGGCGAAGTGCCGCGCCGAGGTTCAGTACGTGCCGGGTTCGCGCCACGCCAGATCGGCGACGCTCTTCTTCGAGCACCGCAAGGGCGGCACGACGCGGATCGAACTGACGCCGAAGTGGAACTTCTACATGCTGGGTCTCGGCTACGGGAATCCAGAGTGGGGGCACGGGGCTTACAAGGGGCCGCTCGCGGTCGGCTTCGAGTCCTTCAGGCTCGACGACATCAAGTCCTATGTGCCGCCGCATCTCCACATTCAGGCTTTCGTCACCGCGAAGATGACGCTGCCGGACGGCCAGACGCGCGAGGGCGCAGGCATTCTCGAGCAGCTCATTGCCGGTCCTCACGCGCCTTCCGGATTCAAGGGCGCGATGGACCCGGCGCCGCAGGCATAAGGGGGCGACGATGGAAGATATTGCGACGCGCTTCGCCGCCTATCTGCAACACAAGATGCCGCAGGCCTCGAATATCGAGGTCAGCGGCGTTTCGCGCATTCATGGCGGCGCAAGCCGCGAAACCTTCAGGCTCAATGCCTCGTGGGAGGAGGGGGGACGCAAGCTCGCGCGGCCGCTCATCCTTCGCCGCGATCCGGTGGCGAGCCTCATCGAGACGGAACGCGATCTCGAATACAACGCCTATCGCGCGTTCCATCCGACCGGGCTCCCGGTGCCGGAGCCGCTTTATCTCGAGACCGATCTCAAATGGCTCGACCGGCCCTTCTTCGTCATGGAGCAGATAGTCGGCTGCGCGGCGGGTTCGCCTTTCAATGCCGATCCTTATGGTCCGCATGCGGATAAGCTCGGTCGCCAGTTCTGGACCCATCTCGGCAAGATCGCCGGCGCCGATCCCGAGGCGATCGGCATCGCGCAGCATATGAAGCCCGTCGCGCCGGATGAAACCTGGCGGCGCGAGCTTGAGCACTGGGAAAAGGTGATCGACGAGGACGAGCTTTGTCCGCAGCCGATCGCGCGCGCCGCGATCCGCTGGATGAGGCGCAATCCGCCACCGCCGGCGCAGAAGATTTCCGTCGTGCATGGCGACTACCGCACGGGCAATTTCCTGTTCGACGGCGAAGGCGACATCAAGGCGATCCTCGACTGGGAGATGTGCCATCTGGGCGATCCGCTTGAGGATCTCGCCTGGGCGGCGGACCCGCTCTGGGCCTTCGAGAACAGGGAGCGGCCGGGCGGCATGATCGGCCGCGCCGAAGCCTTCCGCATCTGGGAGGAGACGAGCGGGCTCAGGATCGATCCCAAGGCGCTGCGCTGGTGGGAGATCTTCAATTCGCTCAAGGGGCTCGCGATCTGGATTTCTGCGGGCAAGGAATATCAGACCGGCGCCAGCCGCGATCCGATCCTCGCCCTGTCGAGCTGGTATCCGACCGACGTTCACAATCGCGTGTTGGCCAATGCGCTTGCCACGCTCTCGAAGGAGGCGCGCTCATGAAGCCGGAAGTTGATGTCGTTCTCGGCGGATTTCTCGGAACGCTGCTGACGGAGATCGCGCCGCAGCTCGGGGCGGAATATTCGCTGGGCAGCGTCGGTCTCATCGCCATGACGGTCGGCATGGCCGCGCAGGAGTTCGACCGGGCGGCGGATCTCCGCGTCGCGGAAAACCGCGAGATGCGGGCGCTTTTCTCCGAAGCCGCGAAACTCGTCGGCGACCGGGAGCTTGCGGCTCGTCTCGAGGAGGCGGCCGCCTCGCAGGACGGCTCGTTCCGCGTGAGCGCGCTCAACGCCACGAATGACGCGCTGGCGAAGCTGCTGATCGAGCTTCAGGCGCATGTCGAGGAATCGCAGGCCGACTGGGCAGCACCCTTCGAGGCGAAGATCTGGGACTATATCGTCGGCGCGGCCGAGCGCAGGCGCGTCGTTCTGCCGACCTTCGGCTAGCTCAGACAATCCCGCTTCGCGGCGGGGATGCTTTGGGCTATGAGTGAGCGGCCCGGGTCACGGGCTTTTCGGGCCTCTGTTCCATGCCGCTCGCCGTCCGCCTTTCGCTCTTCTATGCCTCGCTCTGCCTCTTCGGGGGCGTGCAGCTTCCCTTCTTTCCCGTCTGGCTGAAATCGAAGGGGCTGGGAGCACAGGAGATTTCCTACATCATCGCCGCGACCATGTTTCTGCGCATCGTCGCGGGGCCAGTGGTCGCTTTCATCGCCGACCGCCTCGGCGACAGACGCCGCATCGTCATCCTTCTGTCCTGGGGATCGCTCGGGGCGGTTTCGCTCTATCTGGTGGCGTCGGGCTTCTGGCAGATTCTGATCGCCACGCTCATCCTCATGTCGCTCTTCCCCTCGATCACACCGCTGATCGAGACGACGGCGATGAAGGCGGCGCATGAGCAGGGCATCGATTACGGCCGCGTGCGGCTCTGGTGCTCGATCACCTTCATAGTGGCAAGCTCCGGCACGGGATGGCTTCTCGAATGGCAACCCGCGAGCATCATCGCCGTCTGTCTGGTCGGCGCCATCGCGGTCAATCTCGCCGGCGCTCATCTTCTTGCGCGCGAGGTGCCGCAACCGAGGCTCGCGGTGCGCCCCGGCGGACAGTTCAGGGCGGCGCTTGCATTCACGCGGCAGCCGCTCTTCCTCATCGCACTGACGGCGGCGAGCCTCATCCAGTCGACGCATGCGGTCTATTACGCATTCGGCACGCTCAACTGGCAGAAGCTCGGCTACAGCAGCGACGTGATCGGCGTTCTGTGGGGTATCGGCGTCGTGGCCGAGATCATTCTCTTCGCCTTTTCCGGCCGCGTGGTGGCGCGGGTCGGCGCGGTGCGGATGATGAGCCTCGGGGCGGCGGCCGCCGTTTTCCGCTGGACCATGATGGCGTTCGATCCGCCACTCTGGATGCTCTTTCCGCTTCAGGCGCTTCATGCCTTCAGCTATTGCGCCGCCCATCTGGGCACGATCCATTTTCTCACGCGGGCGACGCCCAACGCCTTCGCCGCGACCGCGCAGAGCCTCTATGCAGCGCTCTCGGCCGGCGTGCTGATGGGGCTGATGACACTAGCGGCGGGGTCGCTCTATCAGCAGTTCGGGGCGGGAGCCTATCTTCTCGGCGCGGGCGCCGGTGTCGTCGCATTCCTCGGAACATTGGTGATCGGCGCATGGTGGAGCGGGGGCAAGCTCGCTCCCGATGCAACGCAAGGCGAGGGAACGCAGAGCGGCGATCAGGGGCGGAACGACGCCGGGTGCTGAATGACAGGCCGTTCCGCTGCGTCAATCGCGGCGCAAATTCTTGTGCATTGACAATGCGTCCGCGCGCTCCAGCTTATTGGGACAACGAAACTCGATAAGGGAGACGCATATGCGTGCGATGGTTCTTCACGACAATGGCATCGAAAGTCTGAAACTCGAGACGCGCGAGGTGCCGAAGGCCGGACCCGGCGAAATCGTCGTCCGGCTGAAGGCAGGCTCGCTCAACTATCGCGATCTCGCCATGGTTCAGGGGTTGGGCCGCGCTCAACCGAAGGTGCCGCTCGTGCCGCTGTCGGACGGCGCGGGCGAGGTGGTCGAGGTCGGCGCGGGCGTGAGCCGGGTCAAGGTGGGCGATCTCGTCTGCCCGAGCTTCTTCCAGGCGTGGATCTCGGGCGGCCCGACCGGCGCCGGGCTCGCCTCATCCCTTGGCGGCCCGACCGATGGTTGCGCGCAGGACTACATCCGGCTTTCCGCCGAGGGTGTTTCGCTGGCGCCGAAAAATCTTTCGGCCGAGGAAGCGGCAACCCTTCCCTGCGCGGCGCTGACCGCGTGGCGCGCGCTCGTCGTCGAGGGCGGGTTGAAGCCCGGCGACACGGTGCTCGCGCAGGGCACGGGCGGCGTCTCCATCTTCGCGCTGCAATTTGCCAAGGCTGCGGGCGCGCGCGTCATCATCACATCGTCGTCCGATGAAAAGCTCGAGCGTGCAAGGGCGCTCGGCGCGGATGCGACCATCAACTATGTCAAGACCCCCGACTGGGCGAGCGAGGCGCGCAAGCTCACGGGCGGACGCGGCGTTGATCATGTGGTCGAGGTCGGCGGCGCCGACACGCTGCCGCAGTCGATCATGGCGGCCCGGCTCGGCGGCCATGTCGCCGTCATCGGGCTTCTTTCGGGCATGGTGAAGGACGTGAACGTGGCGGCGATCTTCTCGCAGAATCTGAAGATCAGCGGCATCACCGTCGGCAGCCGCACCCATTTCGAGGACATGGTGCGGGCGATCGAGCAGTCGGATATTCATCCGGTGATCGACAAGCGCTTCTCGCTTGGCGATGCGCAGGCGGCCTTCACCACGATGAAGGGCGCATCGCATTTCGGGAAGATCGTCCTCAACATCGCCTAGCGGCATTGCCGGGCCGCCTCTCCCCAAGGGCGGGGGAGGCGGCGCGGGCGCCCGTCAGCCCCAGAGGGCGGGCATGGGCGGCATCATCGTGCTGTCTTCATAGCGGATCGCATGTTCGCGATCCTTCGCGAGAAGGAGCGGCCCGTCGAGATCGACAAACTCCGCGCCTTGCGCGAGAAGCGTCGCGGGCGCCATGGCGAGGGAGGTTGCGACCATGCAGCCGACCATGACCTTCAGATTGCGGCGGCGCGCGCAGCGGATGACCGAAAGCCCTTCGGTGAGGCCGCCCGTCTTGTCGAGCTTCACATTGACATATTGATAAAGGCCGGCGAGCCGCGTCATGCCTTCCAGGCCGTGGGCGGATTCATCCGCGCAGAGAGGGATCGGACACTCGATCCCCCGCAAGGCTTCATCCTCCTTGGCGGGCAGCGGTTGCTCGATCAGCGCGACATCGAGGGCGGCAAGCTCGCGGGCGAGCGGCAGAACATCGGCGGCCTTCCAGCCTTCATTCGCATCGACGATGAGCCTTGCGCGCGGCGCGCCCTCGCGCACCGCCGCGACGCGGGCGATGTCCGCGCCGTCGCCGGCGAGCTTGAGTTTGAGGAGCGGCCGACCGGCGGCTGCCTTCGCGGCCTCGCGCATCGCATCGGGTTCGGCGAGGCTCAGCGTGAAGGCGGTGACGAGCGGCTTCGGCTCGTCGAGCCCGGCGAGCTTCCACACGGGCACGCCGCTGATCTTGGCTTCGAGATCCCAGAGCGCGCAGTCGATCGCATTGCGTGCCGCGCCGCGAGGCATGGCGCGCTGAAGCTCCTCGCGCGTCATGCCATCCTCGATCGCATTGCTCATGGCGCGGATCGAACCGGCGACATCCTTCACCGTCTCGCCATAGCGCGCATAGGGCACGCATTCGCCGCGCCCGGCATGGCCGCCTTCGCGAATGGTAACGGTGATGACCTCCGCCTGCGTCTTCGAGCCACGCGAAATCGTGAACGATCCCGCGATGGGCCAGACTTCGGTATCGATGGAAATTTCGCGCATGGGCATGTGGCCTCTCACTGGGAGGGGCGGATGATGCCGCGCGCCGCGCGTTCAGCCAAGATTAAAGAAGTCCAAACGCGATCAGATGCGGCCAGCGAACCAAGCACCGTTCCAGTGCTCGCCGGGCGGGTTCGCCTCATATTGGGCGATCCGCGCCTCGTAGAAATCGTAAAGCGTCGGAATGGCGCCATTGAGCTTGCGGCATTCCTTGATGGCGGCGCGCGCATCGGCCCAGCGCTGCTTGCGATAGGCGGCGAAGATGAGCGCGTGGGCTTCCTGAAGGGCGCGGAATTTCGGATTGGCGCGCATGATCGGGTCGCCGAGCAGGGCATAGACGCGGCGGCCTTCCGGGTGGCGGGGCGTCGCGATGAGGTCGATTTCGAGCAGCGCGTAGCGGTCGCCGACGGCCCGCTGGGTGCCTTCGCCGACGATGATCGCGGGGCCGTAGTTCCGTGCATTGCGCTGGAGATAGGCCCCGAAGCTCACTGGCTCGCCAAGGACGCCATATTCGAAGTTCAGGATCGCGCCCATATTGCCGGTGATGGCCGTTCCGCTGTCGATGCCGATCGAAAGGCTGAGCGGCACATGGCTCAGATGCTGGCGCCGCGCATCCTCCTCGAGAAATTCGTTCAGCGCTTCCAGATTTTCGACCATGCGCAGCGCCGCGTCGCATCCTTTCGACGGGTGGTCGTGAATGTCGAAGGGCGCGTTCCACACGGCATAGAGCGTATCGCCCACGGTGCGATCGATCATGCCATTGCGGTCCTGCACGATCTTCGTCATGGGCGAGAAGAAGCGGTTCAGAATGTCGGCATAGGCCTTCGGATCTTCGAGATAGCGGTCGGCGATGATGTTGAAGCCGCGCAGGCCCACCACGAGCGAGGTGACGGGGCGGAGCTGGCCTTCCGCCTGGATGAGGCGGGGATGCGCATGCACCTTGGCAAGGCCGGAGCGCGAAAGGCGCCGGGCGAACTGCGCGTCGATGAAGCGCGTCTGCTCCTCGGAATGGAATTTCGTCATCAGCGCGCAGGTGAGGCTGGCGAGGATGAGCGTCACGGCGCCAAGCGCCGGATCGATGAGCCAGCGATGCGTCTCGAACGCCCACCACGAGGCATAGGCTTCGCCGCCGATGAGGATGAGCGTCAGGAGAAAGCCCCAGCGGAAGCGGAACCGGCTGAGAAGAAGGATGACGAGAAGGCCGCCGGCAAAGATGAAGAGCTGCTCGGCGCTCGACGCCCAGCCCGGCCGCACCAGAAAGGCGCTGTCGAGAATCTGGTCGATGGCGTTCGCCGCGATGGCGCCGGAAGGCAGGGCGACGCCTGCGGGCGTGTCATAGAGGCGCTCGATGCCGTTGGCCGAAACGCCGATGACGGCGATCCGCCCCGCGAGCGAGGGGAACCCGGCGCTGCGGTCGAGGAATTGCGTGGCGGGAATGGACGGCCGCGTGTCCGGCCCGCCGAAATAGAGACGCAACGCGCCCGTCGTGCTCGTCAGCGCCAGAAGGTCCGCCCCGGCGATCTCGATGCGCTCGATGCCGGGCTCCATGCCGAAGGTGAAGCCGGTGTCGGATTCGACCACCCTGACGCGGTAGCCCGTGCCGCCGCGCGCCACCCGGAGCGTCTCGAGCGTATTCGAGGGGTAGAGCGTGCCGCCGAGATTGACGAGCATGGGAAGGCTGCGCACCACGCCTGTTGCCGCGCGGTCGGCAAGCGTCGCGCCATTTCCCTTCGCCGCCTGCTCGAAAGTCGGCAGGCTCGGGCGCCAAAGCGGGAATCCGGGTGTGTAATGGCGGGCGTCGCTTCCTTCGGTCAGGATGGAGCCCGCATTCTCCGGCGCAGTCATGCCGTTGACCGGGGTCTTTCCGGGTACGAAGGAGACGACCGAGGGCGTCGAGCCGAGAAGCCTTGCGAAATCGCGGTCGCGGTCCGGCAACTCGCCGAGGGCCTGACGCAGATTTGCGCCGGAGGGAAGCTGCGGAAGCGGCGACCAGAGCCTGAGAAGCTCGGAGGCGGCCGTCGGATCATCCTCCGAAAGCGGCATATCGAGCAGGATGGCGCTCGCGCCGGCGGCGCGCACGCGCTCAACCAGGTCCGCCAAACGCTTGCGGGGCCAGGGCCAGGGGCCGAGGCTGCTCATCCCTTCGTTACCGATGTCGATATAGACCGTGCGCGGACCTTCGGCGCCGGCTTTGCGTGGCTCGATGCGCTGGTAAATGTCGAAGACCTGATTCTGAAGCCAGCTCGCGACGCCGCCGAAATCATAGAGGGACAGACCCAGGCTCACGACGAGCACGAGACCCGGAAGGATCGCGGAAAGTCTGCGGAACGCTGGTGTCGAATTCATCGTCTGTTTCGTCTCGGTGTCCCATGCAGGACGCCGATTCCCCCGAATTGAACGCTTTGCCTTGCCGTTGTCCTGTTGCGGGACAATGGCGAAGGGTATCCGCACATGCGCTGCAGATTCCATTCCAGAGGGGCAAGGGGAGGGGTGGGGGCCGACTTTTTGCCGGGCGTCTAATGCAAAACGGCCCCGCCATCACTGGCAGGGCCGCTTGTGCAACATTCAACTCATATGCCGGAGCTGGTCGCGCCGGCATTTCGGATCACTTTTCGTGGCCGGTCGCCTTTTCGAGATAGGCGATCAGGTCCTTGCGGTCCTGCTCCTTCTTGAGGCCGGGGAAGGTCATGTTCGTGCCCGGAACGTAGGCCTGGGGCTTTTCGAGATAGGCGAGAAGCGTATCGTCATTCCACTTCAGCCCTTCCGCCGCCTTCTTCTTCATGGCCGCGGAGTAGTTGTAGCCGGCCTCGGCCGCGACGCCGCGCTCGAAGATGCCGTAGAGGTTCGGGCCGACCCGGTTCGGGCCGTCCTTTTCAACCGTATGGCAGGCCTGACACTTCTTGAAAATCTTCTCGCCCTTGGCGGCGTCGCCATCGGCGTGGGCCGCAGCCGATACCGTCATGGCGAGCGCAAGCGCGGCCATTCCGCTTAGAATTGCCTTCATGTTGGATTATCTCCCTTCCATCCTGTGTCGAACTTGCAGGGCGCCTGACGGGGCGGATTTGGGCCCCCGGCTGGCTCTGGTATGCAACTGCAAGCTAAACTAAGTTTCGTCCAAGGTAAGGGACTGCGTCAAACTGGCGCGGGGCCGGGGCTCGCGAGGACCGAATTTGACGCAAGCGACAGGGGCTATTCAGGCCGTGCAGGCAGCCTCTTTCAAGGTCGACAGGGAGGGTGGCGCGCTGCGTTTCCTGCCGTCGGGCGACTGGTCGGTCGCCTCGATTCTCCCGATCGACGAGGAGTTGCGCCGCTTTTCCGACATGCCTGCCGGTCAGAGCAGGGCGGTTTTCGACATGTCCGGCCTTGTGCGGCTCGATACGGCCGGGGCCTGGCTCATCGACCGGACGGCGGCGGCGCTGAGGGCGCAAGGGGTCGAAGTCCGGTTCGAGGGGCTCGAGGAGGGCCAGCGGATCATTCTCGACAAGGTGAGCGAGGGTGGGCGCAAGCTGGCTCCGCCAGCCCGCGAGCCCTTCCATATCGAGGTTCTCGGCAGGATCGGGGCGGCCGTCGTCGCGGCGGGGCACGACGCTGTCGCCTTCGTCGATTTTCTGGGCGCGGTGCTCGCGACGATCTGGCGCGGCATCAGGTCGCCGCGCCGCTTCCGCCTCGTCCCCCTCGTGCACCACATGGAGAAGGCGGGCTTCAACGCGCTGCCGCTCGTCTGCCTGCTTACATTCCTCATCGGCGCCGTCATCGCGCAGCAGGGCGCGGTGCAGCTTCGCCGCTTCGGCGCGGATATCTTCACTGTCAATCTCATCGCCATCATCTTCCTGCGCGAAGTGGGAATCCTGCTCACGGCGATCATCGTCGCGGGCCGCTCCGGCAGCGCCTTCACGGCCGAAATCGGCTCGATGAAAATGCGCGAGGAGATCGACGCGATGCGCACGCTCGGCCTCGATCCCATGGAGATGCTGGTGGTGCCGCGCGTGCTCGCGCTCGTCTTCACACTGCCGCTTCTCACCTTCGTCGCCGACATCATGGGGCTTTTGGGCGGCGGTGTTGTCGCGATGATCGAGCTGAACATGTCGCCTTCCGTCTATATTGAACGGCTGAACAGCGCGGCGCAGTTCTGGACCTTCGGCGTCGGCCTTCTGAAGGCGCCGTTCATGGCGCTCGTCATTGCGATCGTCGGCTGCCGGGCGGGGCTCGATGTGACGGGAAGCGCGGAGTCCGTCGGTACGCAGACGACAAGCTCGGTCGTGAGGTCGATTTTCCTCGTCATCGTTCTCGATGCGATTTTCGCGATCTTTTTCACCAGGATCGGAATCTGACCGATGGCAACCGGCGATACGATCATCGAGGTGAGGGGCCTCAAGAACCAGTTCGGCGACCATGTCGTGCATGAAAATCTCGATCTCGACGTGCGGCGCGGCGAGGTGCTCGGCATTGTCGGCGGTTCGGGCACGGGCAAATCCGTGCTGATGCGTTCCATCGTCGGGCTTCGCAGGCCCGATGCCGGGCATATTCGAGTGTTCGATATCGACCTCGACAATGTCACGGAGGAAGAACGCCGCCTCGTGGAGCGGCGCTGGGGCGTGCTCTTTCAGGAAGGCGCGCTTTTTTCCGCGCTGACCGTCGCGCAGAACATTCAGGTCCCGTTCCGCGAGCATCTCCATATGGCCCCGCAGCTCATGGACGAGCTGGCGGCAGTCAAGATCGCCCTGGTCGGCCTCAGGGAAGGGGCGGCCGACCTTTATCCCTCGGAGCTTTCAGGCGGCATGAAGAAGCGAGCGGGGCTTGCCCGCGCGCTGGCGCTCGATCCTGAAATCCTCTTTCTGGACGAGCCGACGGCGGGGCTCGATCCCATCGGCGCGGCGGCCTTCGACGAACTCATCCGCGACCTCGCCCGGACGCTTGGCCTTACCGTTTTCCTCGTTACGCACGATCTCGATACGCTTCATGCGATCTGCGACCGGATTGCGGTTCTGGCGGAGCGGCGTGTTATCCTGATCGGGACGCTCGACGACATGTTGCGGAGCGACCATCCCTGGATCCGGGAATATTTCCACGGACCTCGGGCGCGAGCGGCCTTCGCAGGCAAATAGGCAAAGGCTCATGGAAATCAAATCCAACAATGTCCTGATCGGCACTTTCGCGCTGGTGGTCATCTTCTGCGCCTTCGCCTTCGCGCTCTGGATCGGCCATGTCCAGCTCGATCGCCAATACGCCTATTATCAGATCGTCTTTCAGGGCTCGGTGTCGGGCCTGAGCAAGTCGGGGACGGTGCAGTTCAACGGCTTGCCGGTGGGCAAGGTGGTCGATCTGCATCTGGCGGAGGACGACCCCAACAAGGTGATCGCGCTCATCCAGATCGACGCGCGCACGCCGGTGAAGGAAAGCTCGGTGGCGCAGCTCGAGCTTTCCGGGATCACCGGCGTCGCCGTCATCGAGCTGACGGGCGGGAAGCCGGACTCGAAGCCGCTGCTGCCGAAGCCGGGCGAAGCCTATGCGACCATCCGGGGGGCGCCCTCGACCCTTCAGGAGCTTGCCATGTCGGCGCCCGACACGTTGCAGAATGCGAACAAGCTCCTTGCGCGTCTCAACGAGATCGTCCGCGTCAATCAGGAGACGATCCGCAGCACGCTTCAGAACCTCGACCAGATCTCGACCGCGCTCGCCGGAAGCTCCGGCGACATGCAGAAGGCGATTACCAATCTTTCGGATGCCTCGCAGCATCTCGCGGCCTTCAGTCGCAATGCCGATGGCTTCATGAAGAACGATGTGAAGGGCCTCGTCGCGGATGCGCGAGAAACGGCGCAGGCCTATCGCCGCGTTGCCGACAATCTCGACCGGCTCGTGCAGGCGAACGGTCCCGCCATCGACAGGCTGGGCCGCGAAGGGCTGACGCAGATACCCGATCTCATCGCGGAGACGCGCGCCCTCGTGACAGCGCTCGACCGGATCGCCTCGCGCGCGCAGGACGATCCCGCCCGCTATCTCACCGGCAACAATGTTCCGGAAGTGAAGGCCAGATGATGCAGCATCCTTTCGTCATGCGGGGTATCGGGGATTGGGCGAGGGGGCTCGCGCTCGCTCTCGCCATTGCGCCGCTCGGTGCCTGCGCGCTCGCCAATGCGGGAAGCGGCCCGGCGCCGCAGCTCTTCACGTTGACCGCGCCGCATCCCGCGAGCGTTGAGGCGACGGCTGCCAAGGGTCCGCCCATCGAGGTCGCGGAATTCTCCGCCCCCGCCGCACTCGACACGACGCGCATCGCCCAGCAATCGACGCCGAACGAGATCGCCTATTACGCGGATGCGCGATGGGCGGACCGGGCGCCGCGCATGATCCAGATGCTGATGGTCGAGACGCTCGAGAATACGGGGCGCTTCAACGCCGTTTCGCCGCAGGGCGCGGGCCTCAGGGTGGATTACGAACTCATGGGCGATATTCGCCAGTTCGCGGCCGTGCCTTCCACGAATGGCGGCACCAGCGAAGTGCGGGTCGATCTTCTCGCGCGGCTGGTGAAGAAGGACGAGCGCAACATTCTCGCCTCCAGCCGCTTCAGCGCGCGCGCGCCGGTCGAAGGAACCGGCATCGTACCCATTGTGCGGGCCTATGATGCGGCCCTGCGCGGCGTTCTCGACGGCATGGCGGATTGGGCGGCGCAGCAGGCGGCCGCGGCGGGAGGCGGCAAGACGGCGCTCTCCGGCCGCTAGAGGATCAGGAGAGCTTGCCGCTTGCCTGCGCGAGAATGAGATAGGCCTTGCCCGTATCCGACGTCAGATAGGTTTCGACGAGAATGTTCTCGCGGTCGCGTGTGCGGGCGGAAGCTAGCAATCTCTCGAAGAGCGACACGAAGCGGTCGACATGCTCGCGGAACTCCGCGTCGTCGCGATATTTGACGGCGATGCGGTCGTAGAGCTGGCGCCCGGCCATGTTGTAGAGGCGGCGGGCGAAGACGTTGCGCTCTCCGGCCTGATAGCGCTGCCACAATTCGGGGGGAGGGTTCTGCTCGAGCGCGCGATCGAGATCGACGGCGAGCGCTTGCAGCGTTTCGATCACCTGAAGCGACGAGCGGTGGAACTCGCTGTCGCTGGCGGCGTCGCCAGCCGGATTTGCGGCGGTTGACGGCGCGTCCCGCTCGCGCTCGGCAGCGGCGAGAAGATCGGAGATGCCCCAGCGCCGCGCCGTGCGGTCCGTGGCGGGCTGCGGCGCATCGGACCAGTGCGGCTCGCGGCGCGCGGCGGCGGGCGGCGCGGCCAGGGCGCCGGTCGGGGCCGCGACCGCGGGCGACGAGCGGTCGAGCACGCGTGCATGGCGCACCACGATGTCGGCAATGGCGGCGAGCGCCGAAACCTGTTCCTGAAGAACGTGATTGAGCGAGGCCGCGCTTGCCGCGGCTTCAGACGGCATGCGCGCGATGCGGGTTTCGAGTTCGCCAGTCGCCTCGTGAATGGCGCGGCCCGCTTCCCGCGCCGTCCCGCCGAGACGAATCATCGCCGCGTTGAAGCGCTCGGCCGTCAGGTCGCTTTCGGAAATCGCCGCGCCGACGAGATCGCGCAGTTCCCCCGCGCGGGCGGAGAGGTCGTTCGTCATCGCTGCCGACGCGCGCGCGACATCCGTGCTCATGGCCGTCATGGCGGAACGCAGATGTTCCGTCGCCTTGCCGATCGTCTCGGCCGCCGCCCGGCCCACATCGTCGCTGAGCGCGACGGTCGCGGATTTGAGTTCATCGACGGTCACGCCGATTGCGCGTGTCGCTGCGCCCGCCGACCGGCTTACCGTGCCCGAGGCTTCGCTCATTTCGTTCACCGCACGCAGAATATCGGCCGACACCGCTTCGCTGAGCGCCTCGGCGCGCTCGGCGGCATTGTCGAATGTCGCATTGAGCCGCTCGGCGAGATCGGCGGCGGCGCGGCCGATCTCCCGCGCCCGTTCGCTCATGGCCTTGTCGGCGGCGAGCATCTGATCGCGATGGGCATCGAAAACGGTTTCTAGGCGTTCGCGCTCAGCTTCGAGCTTCGCGGCCGCCTCGGCGATCACCTGGCGCTGGTTGTCATAGCGCTGGGCGAGCACGTCGGCCTTGGCGAGCGCCGTCGTGGCCACGACCTCGAGGCGGGACGCCTGCCGGTCGAGCGTCGAGGCGGTGGCATCGGCGCCCGCGCGCGCGGCCTCGCTGACGCGGGCAAGCGCTTCGGTCTGTTCGATCATGCGGGCGCCCGCGCCTTGCAGCGTCGCTTCCGCCTCGCTGATGAGCCCATGGGCGGCGGCGGCCTGATCGCGCAGCCCGCGCGAAATCGTGTCGCTTTCGCTGCCCAGCGCGCGCGAGATTTCGAGAAGGCTCTCCCGGTGGCGGCCGAGCAGGTCTTCCATGGTGCGGGCGCGCGCTTCCGCCCGCTCCGTGCCACGGTCGATCGTCTCAAGCTCTTGCGCGACGAGGGCGCTGAGGCGCGTGGTTTCGGCCAGAGCTTCAGCAAGCCCCGCCTTCAATCCGTCGAGTTCCCTGCGAATGGTCTGGGAGACGGTTTCGATTTCTCCGCTTGCAGCGTCGGCGGGATCGGTCAGGCGGATCGCCGTCTGCGCGAGCGCATCGGCCATGAGGCGCATCTCCTGCCCGCGCCAGACGGCGAAGGCGGTGATCCAGACGAGGAGCACAGGGATCGACGAAGCGATGGCGAGAGCGGTCATCTCGCCGCGCGAAATTCCGGCAAGGCCCTCGGTGCCGTAAAGACCCCAGACATAGGCGGCCATGATGCCGAGGCAGAAGAGGGTCGCGATAGCCGCGCTTGCGGGAATGGTTTTCGAGGGGCGCCGCGCGATCAGCCGGTAGAGCGCGCCGGCGGTCGGCGAGTCCTCGTTCGCCGCCTGCACGGGACGTTCGACCGTGCCCGCTTCGTTCACGGCTTCGGGCGCCTTGGGCGCCAATTCCAGAGTTTTCATGGGAGTCCCCGCTTCCGCACCCCTTTGAGTTTCAGCGTGTCGGATGGTGGCGGCGCCGTCAACCGGCGCCAGCCCATTCGTGTGATCCGACATTCGTCAGCGGCTGTTGTTAACCCGTTGTTGACCATAAATCGAGATGCGCCGCCGCATCCGGCGCGGCCGGTTTACGCTTCGGTACGGGGTTGCGGCCTAGTCTCGATCGAGCATCCGGACTGCAAAGGAGACGAGCGATGAAAGCGGCAGGAACAGCGGCTGTGGGCACGGGGGATTTTGCCGCCGACGAGGAACGAGACGCGCAGCGGCCGCTCGATCTCGTTCATCTCTCGCGTTACACGCTCGGCAATCGCGGCCTCGAGGCGGAATTGCTCGGCCTCTTTCGCGTCCAGGCCGAACTCTATGCCGAGCGGCTCGCCACTGCGGAAAGCGACAAGGACTGGAAGGATACAGCGCACAGCCTCAAGGGTTCAGCCAGGGGACTCGGCGCATGGGAGCTAGGCGATCTTGCAGAGAAGGCCGAGCAAATGGCGTCCGATCCCGCGGCGCGCGCTCTCATGGTGGCGCAGATCAGGAGCGCCATCGGCGCGGTCAATCTCTTCATCGACGAGCTGATGGCCTGATAATCTGATCAGCCCTCAGACGTTCTTCGTCGGCGCGAGCGGAAAGACTTCCTGTCCGAGTTCCGTGCCGCGCTGGCGCTCGAGTTCCTGCGTGTAGCGCCTGAGCGCATAAGCCTCTGTGAGATAGCCGACGACGTGCAGGTTCTCGACATTGTCGAGGACGGGCAGCGTCTCGACCTCCGCCGCCTCGAAGCGTTTGAGCGCCACGCGCAGATTTTCGTTGCGCAGAAGATAATAGCCGCGCCCCTTGGCGAGATCGCCGGCGACGAGCCCCGCCGCCGCATCGGTCAGGTCGGGGTCGTGCACGACCGCCATGTCGACAATACCGCAATACCGGCCCGCCTCGTCCACGGCGAAGACGCGCGTCGCCGCGCCGAGCGGCAGCATGTCGCGGAGCTTCAGCAGCGGCATGCCGACAGGCACGGTGAATGGATCGGCGCGCATCATGCGCCCGACGGTGAGATCGGCGATCCAGCCCACATCATGCGCGCCCGTGATCGGCACGCCGCGCAGGTGGAAGCGCCAGGTGGAGAAGGAATAGCCGAAGGTGAGCCGCGTGACCGTCGAGGCCATGACGACGGCGACGAGCACCCCCATGGTGACGGGAAAGCTGCCCGTGCCTTCGAGCACCAGCAGCACCATGGTCACGGGAGCGCCGATGATCGCGGCGGCGACCGCGCCCATGCCGGCGAGCATCAGGGCGATGCGCTGCGTCTCCAGATCGGGAACGATGAAGATCATGGCTTCGGCCATGACGGCGCCGAGCAGGATGCCGAGAAAGAGCGAGGAACTGAACATGCCGCCGCGCAGGCCCGCGCCGAGCGAGACGGCGGAAGCGGCGAGCTTGCCAAGCAGGAGGGCGGCGACGAGAAGGAAGGAGCGCGAGTGCTCGATCTGATACTGGATCGCGCCATGGCCGCTGCCGAGCACTTGCGGGGAGCCGAGCGCAAGCACGCTCAGGAGCGCGCCGCCGACCGCGGGCCGGGCCCATATGGGCAACCAGCGCAAGGCCCAGTCCGCCCAGGTCACCGCGCGCATGGTGAGGATGGAGAAGCCCGCGGCCCCGATGCCGACAATGGCGAAGAGAAGATAGATGAAGGGCGTGATGTGAAACTCGGTATCGACGGCGAAGAGCGGCGCTTCGCCGCCGAGAATGCGCACGACGAGGGCTCCGGCGAGGGCGGCGATGGCGACGGGCGCGAGCGCGCGCGGCGCATAGGAGCCGAGAATAAGTTCGAAACCGTAGAAGGCGCCTGCGAGCGGAGCGTTGAAGGCGGCGGCGATGGCCGATGCGGTGCCCGCCGTCACGAAGATGCGGGCATCGTCGCGCCGCAGGCGGAAATATTGCGCGACCCATGAATAGATCGCTCCACCCATCTGCGTGTAGCCCGCCTCCATGCCGACGGAGGCGCCGGCCGCATTCGACAGCATGGTCGCCACGGTGAGGCGGATCGAATCCAGCATGGACATGCGTCCGCCGAAAAGCGCATTGGCCTCGACCGGGTCGGTGATGTCGGCGGAGCGGTTTTTGCGAATGAAATAGGCGAGAACGCCGAAGATGAGGCCGACGCCCGCGGGCACGAGAGCCAGCCGCCAGATGTCGATCGAGGTCTGGGCGCTGAGATAGCTGCCGGGCGCAAGGCCGAAATTGATGTCGTGAAGCGCATAGACCGCCTCGCGGATGACATAGACGACGAGGCCCACCAGCGCGCCGAGCGGCGCGCAGAGAATGATGACGCCCGCCTCCCAGCTCCGAAGCGCGCGGCGGAAGGCGGCGTAGCGATAGAAGAGAATGCGGCTGATCGTGCGCAGGCGCTGGGCGAGCGATGCGGGGAGCGGCGGACGAAATCTCATGGCGCCTCCCCGAGGAGGTGCGCGCGCACGGTTTCGGCGATGGCGAGCGAGGCGGTGAGGCCGGGGCTTTCGATGCCGAAGAGATTGACGAGCCCGGGAAGCCCATGCGCCTCCGGCCCGGAAATGATGAAATCGGACGGTGCTTCGCCGGGGCCGGAAATCTTGGGGCGGATGCCGGAATAGGCGGGCTCGAGCGCGTCGTCCTTCAGCGCCGGCCAATAGCGGCGGATCGCGGCGTAAAACGCTTCGCCGCGCGCGCGATCGACCGTGTAGTCGAAGCTGCCATTCATGCCGTCATCGGGGGATGCGATCCATTCGACGTCGGGACCGAAACGCGCCTGGCCGCCCATGTCGAGCGTCAGGTGAACGCCGAGCCCGGCTTGTTCGGGTACGGGATAAATGAGGCGGGAGAAGGGCACGGAACCGGACAGCGTGAAATAGTTGCCCTTGGCGAAAAAGGCCTGCGGCACATGGGTGGGCCTGAGCCCCTCGATGCGGCGGGCGAGCGCGACGGCCGAGAGCCCGGCGCTGTTGACGAGAAGCCGTGTTCCGAGACGCATGGGCGCCGCCCCGCCGATATGGAGGAGGAAGCCCTGGCCGGTCGCTTCTGCCCGTTCGAGCGGGCTGCCGAACGCGATGGCGCCGCCATGGTCTTCCAATTCGCCACGAAGGCTCAGCATATAGGCGTGGCTGTCGATGATGCCGGTCGAGGGCGAGACGAGGGCGGCCGTGCAGCGGAGCGCGGGTTCCTCGGCGCGGGCTCGTGCAGCGGACAGATCCTCGATGTCATCGACCCCGTTCGCGCGGGCGCGGCGGGCGATCGCTTCAAGCTCGGCGATCTGCGGCTCGTCGGTCGCGACGATGAGCTTGCCGCAAGCCCGGTGGGGCAGGCTCCGGCTTTGGAGATATTCGTAGAGCCTGCGGCGCCCCTCGACGCAGAGCCGGGCCTTGAGGCTTCCCGCCGGATAATAGATGCCGGCGTGAATGACCTCGCTGTTTCGCGCCGAAGTTTCGGTGCCGATGGCGGCGTGGCGCTCCAGCACGACGACTTCGTGGCCGGCCATGGCGAGCGCGCGGGCGCAAGCAAGACCGACGGCGCCCGCGCCGACAACGACTGCATCGATCTTGTCGACGCCACTCACCATCCGCCCTCCGGCGAGGACGCCGCCCGATGGTTCATTGTGCCTCCATCGCGGCCTGGGTGATGCGATAGGCGCCGTCGAGCCAACGGATGATTTCGCGGGCGGCAGGATGGTCGATGGCGGCGTAGCGGACGCGGAGCCCGTCGGCCGCCTTGCCCAGCCGGTCGAGGCCGACATCCTGAAGGAAGAGGAGATCGTCGCGGATGAAGGCGGCGAGTTCCGGTCCCGCGACGGTCTCGGCGGCCCGCGCCAGCGCCCGGCCATATTCATAGGCCTCGCCCTCGGCGTAGCTCGCCGCGAGCGTCAGCGCTGGGATGCGCGAGAGCACGGGCTGGAGCGCCGGATTGACGCCATGGGCGGCGAGGTGGCCGCCCATCGCCGCGGGCCGGCCGGTGAAGGCGCGGATGTGGAGATATTGCGACATGCGCGGCCCGTCATTGACCGGATAATTGTCCCAGAGCACGGGCTTGCGGCGCAGCGTTTCCGAGACGCGGGCGAGATGGCCCGGCGAATATTCGCGCGAGCAGACTTCCTCGCCCGTCCAGAAGACATGGATCGCCGGGTCGAGAAGGCGGCCCAGCGTTTCGAGATAGGCGGGCGGGCGGGCGCCGAAGATCCGGTCGAGGATCGGATCGTCCGTGTAATAGCTCGGGCAGACGGTGATGCGGGTGGCCCGCGTCCGCGCGGCGGCCCAATCGACGATCCGTGCCTGCGCCTCGGCGAGATCCGCCTGACTGCCCTGCATGTCGTCGAACAGCAGCCCCAGTTCCTCGATGCCGATGTCGTCGAAGAAGGCGAGCTTGCGTGCGAGCGCCGATTTCGCATCGGCGTTGAAGTCGCGGTAAATCTCGTAAGGGCTCAACCCGACGCCGAAGCGCACGCCCTCGGCGCGGCAAGTGGCGGCGAAGGCGCGGAGGCCTTCAGCCTCGGCCTCCGGGTGCTCCTCCTGCCAGCGGCGCCGGAGATAGGCGTCGGCTTTCGGCGCATAGAGATAGAAGCGGTAGCCATGGGGTTTCAGGAAGGCGACCGTTTCGGCGCGCGTCTTCCAGTCCCAGGGTGTGCCGTAAAAGCCTTCGATCAGTCCGAGTTCGGTTTGCGCCATCGCCGTCCGCCCCTCGCATTGCCCACCAAAGGGGTGTGCCGCTTTCGCGCGGGCTTGGCAAGTGGGATGGGCGAATTCAGCCCGGAAAAGCGGCTGATGTTTTCACCCCGCGAGCAGGAGCCGGGCAACCGCTCCTCGGTGCCGGAATTTTCCGCCGCCTCAGCGTCCCTTGACGATCTCGACCGTCTGCACGACGGGCTTTCCATCCGTGCCCTGAACGGTCGTCTTCCACTTGTCGCCGACCTTGTCGCCCTTGAGAACGGCGCAGGCTTCCGGTCCGGGCTCGCCGCCCGGCGTTTCAGGGGTGACGCAGAGCTTGTCGCCGTCGAGCCGCCATGTGCCCTTCGCCTCGAAGGAGGTGGGCGAGCCCGCGGGCGTGATCTCGCCGGAGAAGGTGTGATCCCGGTTGTAATAGAGCTTCAGCACGGTGCCGTCGGGCCGCGTTCCAACCATGGTGTTGTCGAAGCGCGGTTCCATGCTGGCCGCGAAAGCGGGCATTGCGAGAGCCGCAGCCGCAACCGTCAGAACCGCCATCGCCGCGCCGCGCGCGAATGTACCCGCCTTCATGCTGACCCCCTGAAACAACCGGTGGCGCAGCCTAGCACGGGCAGGCACGCCGAAAGCAATGGGCGCCTGGATATTCCTGCCGGTATCGTAAATGCCAGGCGCGGCATGACGGATGCGTAGAAGTGGCGGAGTGTCCGCGATCCTTCGCAGGGTGAAGGCGTGGATGGTCCGGACAAGCCGGGCCATGACGTTTGAGGTGGAACGTCAGCCCGTCATGGCCCGCTTCATGCGGGCCATCCATGACTTCCTTGTGTCACCACCGTGCCGAGCGGCGCGCGACCGGGCCGTCATCGGTCAGCGCGATATGTGTCAGCGTCTGCTCGTCATGGTTCATGCGCCACGAAAGCATCTTCTGCGCATATTCGAGAACGACGGGCAGATAGGCCGGATCATCGGCGCGGTTCACGAATTCGCCGGGGTCCTTTTCGAGATCGAAAAGCAGCGGCGGCAGCTTCGTGAAGTGGACATATTTGAATTTCTCGTCGCGGATCACATTCATCGTGCACTGATGAAGGGTGAGGCCGAGCGCCTTTTCCGCCGCATCGTCGGCGGGGTCGCGGAAATCGAATTCCCAATGCGCCTCCGTCCGCCAGCCGCCGGGCGCGCCGTCCCCCGAGAGGAAGGGCGTCAGCGCCTTGCCGTCGCACTGGACGGGGCTGTCGAGGCCGAGCGCCTCGAGCATGGTCGGCATGATGTCCACATTCTCGGTGAACCGCGTGACGATCTTTCCGCGCGACTTGTCCCCGCCGGGGCGCGGATCGCGGATGATGAGGGGAATGCGGTAGGAGGCATCGAAATAGCCGCATTTGCCGAGGAGCCAGTGGTCGCCCATCTGCTCCCCATGGTCGGAGGTGAAGATGATGAGGGTCTTCTCCCAGAGGCCGCGCTCTTTGACAAAGTGAATGAGGCGGCCGATCTCGGCATCGACCTCGCTCATCAGCCCGTAATAGACGGCCTTGAGCCGGCGGAGCTTCTTCTCGTTCGCGGGCGCGCGGAAGAGCCTGCGGGAGAGCTGGTGGGCGAGCCACGGGTGCTGGCGGCCTTCGTCATCCGGCGTGGCGCAGCGTGTGAAGCCCGGCACTGATGCCGGATCGTACATCGCGTTATAGGGCTCGGGCGCGACGAAGGGCGGATGCGGCCGGAGCAGCGAGAGATGCGCGACGAAGGGCTCGCGCTGGGCGGCGATGTAGTCGATGAGCCGGTTGACGAGGAAGGCCGTGTCATCCTCGGCCTGCGGATAGAGGAGGGGCTTCGGGTGCGGCGCGCCGTCCTCATAGTCCGGCCCGGAAGCCCGGTGGCCATAGGCGTAGCGGATGTCGTCCGGCACCTCGTAGCCATTGGCCTTCAGATAGTCGGTCCAGGGCGTCGGCCAGGTGCCCATCATGCAGACCGGACGAATGCCCGGCAGCGGCCCTTCATAGGTTCTGAGCCAGGGGCTCTCGGGATCTTCCTCGCGCGGGTCCTGGCTCGTATCCGTGTAGCCGAAAAGGACGGGATCGTAGCCCGCCTTCGCCACCTCCTTCGCCCAGTTCGTGTGGCGGGCGTCGAGCGGCGTTCCGTTGGTGCCAGAACGGTGGTTCTGCAGATACATGCCGGTGTGGAGCGAGGCGCGCGAAGGGCCGCAGGGGACGGCGTTCGCATAGTGCCGGCTGAAGGTGACGCCTTCCTTGGCCAGCGCATCGAGGTTCGGCGTCCGGACCTGCGGGTGCCCGAGCGCCGACAGGCACTCGCCGCGCCATTGGTCGGCGGTGATGAAAATGACGTTGAGCGGTTCGCCCATGGAAGGCCTCTCCCCTGATCCTCTCGCTTTCGCGAAACTATGCGCGGGATGGGGCGGGCCTGCAACGAGGGCCGGGGGCGGCGGAGGAGGGCAAGAAGCGGCTTTACCCGGGGCCGTGGGCCATGCTACCTCCCCCCATGCCTTGAAAAGCTCCGGCCGTGAAAAGCTCCGGCGACTTCTTTCAGCGGCAATTCGAGATCTGCCGGTCCAACCGGCGCGTTCACATTCTTGCAGTCGAGACGGCGATGGCGAAGATCACCTTTAAGGAAAGCAACGGCACGGAACGCACGGTGGAAGCCGAAAACGGCATGACCGTGATGGAAGCGGCCATCAAGAACATGATCCCCGGCATTGACGCCGATTGCGGCGGGGCCTGCGCCTGCGCGACCTGCCACGTCTATGTGGACGAGGCATGGAGCGGCAAGGTCGGAAAGCCCGAGAGCATGGAGGAAGACATGCTCGATTTCGCCTTCGACGTGCGCGAAAACTCGCGGCTTTCCTGCCAGATCAAGATCACGGACGAGCTGGACGGCCTCGTGGTGACGACGCCGGACAAGCAGTTCTGAGGGGCATCGCCTCTTCGGCCTGAACGGCCTTTACATTACAGGGCACGCACGAGCCCCGGAGCCGATCCGGGGCTTGATTGCGTTCGGGACCCGTTTGCCCGTCATTCCCCCGCTGCGCGCATCTTGGCGTCGAAAACCCGGAATTCGTGCTCGATCGACTTTTCGATGAGGAGCCGCCAGACGGGTTCGGCGATCTCGCGGGACAGTCCGTATTCGTCGGCCGCGGCCAGCGCCTTCGACACCACATCCTCGATCCGCGCCTCGTCGCGCACCGCCGAGCGTTCGCCTTTGATGCGGCCGGCCTCGTCGATATAGGATTGCCGCTCGGCGAGAAGTTTCGCGAGTTCCCGGTCGATCCGGTCGATCTCGCGGCGGACCTCCTCCATCGTGTGACATTTCATCATGTTGCTCTCCGGGGGGCGTAGGCGCTTTGCTGCAGCGCCGCATCCGGGCCACAACATAGCCACGAGGCGGGCTTTGTCACCCTTGAATCTTCAAGGATTTCCGCGGCAAAGCGCGGCGGGCGGCTCGGCCCGCGCATCGGACGGAAAAAGCGCTTGGCGCGGAGCCCGGCTCGACCTATATAAGCGGTCCGAATTGTGAAATCGAATGAATAACATTTATTCGATGTTTTTTGTTCCGGCGGCCGGAGCGCGTGGACCAACGGCAGGTACCAAGAGCAGGTGAGAGACATGGCTGAGACGATCACGACGGATGTAGTCATTATCGGCGCGGGGCCCGTGGGGCTCTTCGCGGTGTTCGAGCTTGGGCTGCTCGATATCAAGGCGCATCTCGTCGACATTCTCGACCGGCCGGGCGGGCAGTGCGCCGAGCTTTATCCGGAGAAGCCGATCTACGACATTCCCGGCCTTCCGATCGTGACCGGCCAGGAACTGACCGATCGGCTGATGGAGCAGGCAGCGCCCTTCCATCCGGAATTCCACTTCAACGAGATGGTGGAGGAGGTCGAGCGCCAGCCGGACGGAAGCTGGCGCCTCAAGACCGATGGCGGCCTCGTCTTCAACACCAAGGTCATCGTGATCGCGGCGGGCGGCGGCAGCTTCCAGCCGAAGCGTCCGCCCATCCCCGGTATCGAGGAATATGAGGGCAAGTCCGTCTTCTATGCGGTGAAGAAGATGGAAACATTCCGTGGAAAGAACGTTCTCATTTCGGGCGGCGGCGACAGCGCGCTCGACTGGACGATCAACCTCCAGCCCATCGTGGACTCGATGCAGCTCGTCCATCGCCGCGACGGCTTCCGCGCCGCGCCCGCCTCGGTCAACGAGATGCACCGGCTGGTTCAGGAAGAGAAGATGAAGTTCCACCTCGGGCAGGTGACGAAGCTCCATGGCGCGAACGGACAGCTCGAAGGCGTGACCATCAAGGGCAACGACAATGTGGAGTTCGATGTCGCCTGCGACACGCTTCTGCCCTTCTTCGGTCTGACGATGAAGCTCGGCCCGATCGCGAATTGGGGGATCAATCTTCACGAAAATCTCATTCCGGTGGATACGGAGAAATTCGCCACCAGCGAGCCGGGCATCTATGCCATCGGCGACATCAACACCTATCCCGGCAAGCTGAAGCTCATCCTTTCGGGCTTCCACGAGGCGGCGCTGATGTCGCAGGCAGCGGCGCGGCACATCAATCCGGACGCGAAGATCACGTTCCAGTACACGACCTCATCGACGAGCCTGCAGAAAAAGCTCGGCGTCGCGTAGGCAAGCCGCACTTTTCCATATCGTTCAGGGCGCGGGCCAAGCAGGCTCCGCGCCGCCGGAATTCCGCGCCCGGAGGTTATCCCATGCATATCTATCTCACCGATGGCGAAGGCCGCGAACACAAGCTCGACGCGCTCGAGGGCTGGCGGGTGATGGAGATCGTCCGCGATCACGGATTTCCGATCATCGCCGAATGTGGCGGCGCCTGCGCCTGCGGCACCTGCCAGGTCGAGATCGATCCGGAATGGGCGTCGCGGCTTCACGATCCGCGAGAGGACGAACTCGACATGCTGGACCAGAACTATGGCGGCCCGTGGTCGCGGCTTTCCTGCCAGCTCATCTTCACTGCCGAGCTTGACGGGCTCCGGCTCCGCATCGCGGATGTGGCGCTGAAGGACGCGGCCTGAGGCGGGGCGCATGGCGGCCCGCATGACCGGATGCGCGGGCGGGTGTGGCATGGCATAGTCGGGCGGCAAGGCAGATCCCACTTCTTCCGGCCGCGGCCCGTCGCATGACGGCCGGAGCAAAAGGCAAGCCCGATACCGTGAAGCGCTTCGTTCTTTCCCTCTTTCTCGTCCTGTTGCTCGTTCAGCCCCTGCCGTCGCCGGCGCTGGCGGATGGCGGCGCCATCCAGACGACGCTCTATTTCGGCCTCGGGATAAAGGGGGGCGGGCATGTCAGCGAGAAGGAGTGGCATCGCTTCGTGGCCGAGGTCGTGACGCCGCGCTTTCCCGACGGGCTCACCATCGTTCCGGCGACGGGCCAGTGGCGCGATCCGAAGGCTAAGTCGACAAGGGTCGTGTCCGAGCCGACGAAGATCGTCATCATCGTGCATCCGGAAACGGTGGCGACGGCGAAGGCGATCGGGGAAATCAAGCGGGCCTATGTGAAGCGCTTCCGGCAGGACGCCGTTTTCCACACCGACCAGCCGGTGCGCGTCGTCGAATAGACCGCGCCCACTGGACAAGCCACATCTACCTTGCGAAAACGGGCCATGCTTGCCGCCGAACCGCTTGTCGAGAAAAGTTTCGAGATTTGGCCGGGCGTGCTGCGCTTTGCAGCCGCAGGAGAGAACGCCCATGCCGCGCTCGACGCCGGCATGGACATGGCGCGCGAGCTGACGCTCAACCTCATCGCGGATGCCGACCTCATCGCCAAGATGGGGGCGGCGGGCTCGCTCGACATGCTGCCGCGCGGGGCGGCGGGCCGGATGGTGCCCGACGCCGTGCGCGCGCTGATGCAGGCCAATGGCGGGGCGAGCCTCGCCGATGTGCCGCCGCCGCTCGTCGCGCTGCCCGGCGCCGTTTGCGACGCCACGCTCGCCGCCATGCGCGAGGCGGGCGGCTGCCCCGTGATCGTCGTCTCGCTCGACGATGCCGCCGCGTTCCATATCGAGGGGCAGGTCGAGGGCAGGACGGCGCTCGCCGCCACCCATTCGGCGCCGCTCATGCTCGGCGAGTTCCTGCGCGCGCTCGGGCCGGGGCAGGGGGGCGTCGCGCTTGCCGGTCTTCGCGGGCATTTCCCGACCTCGGGCGCGGCCGACGGGGTGATGGTGCATGCCAGGAGCGCGGCCATGGCGGCGTTCGCCGCGGCCTTTATCGCCGACGGAACGGCGGCTCCTTCCGCTCACCGCAAGGGGCGGCTTGCCGACCCGCTCGTGGCCAGCGCCTTTCAGGGGCGCAGGCTCACCGGCGAGGTGGGAGCGCTGCCGCCGGATACGATCCGGGAGGCGCTGTCCGGGGGCGTGAAACGGGCGAGCGCGCTGCGCGAGAAGGCGCTGTTGCGCGCCTGCGTCCTCGCGCTCAGGGGGCGCGGCCGCACGCTCGGACCCATCGACGGCGACCGGCTGCTTCGCTTCGGCGTTTCGGAGTGGCGCTAGGCACCGGACATGCCCATAATTCCGCCCGAGCAAAGGGAGGAGCGCCATGGGCCTTTACGAAAAATATGTCGTGCCGCACATCATCAACTGTGCGTGCGGAACGAAGCCGATCCGCTATCAGCGCAGGAAGGTCGTGCCGCTGGCGGAAGGCACGGTGCTCGAAATCGGCATCGGCACGGGCTTCAATCTTCCCTATTACGATCCGGCCAAGGTGAAGAAAGTGATCGGCCTCGACCCCTCCGAGGCTTCATGGAAGCTGGCGGGGGAGCGGGCGAAGGATCTGCCGTTTCCGGTCGAGTTCATCGGCCTGCCGGGCGAGCAGATCCCGCTCGACGACAAGAGCGTCGACACGGTGCTCGTCACATTCAGCCTTTGCACCATTCCCGATCCGGTGAAGGCGCTGGAGGGCATGCGGCGCGTGCTGAAGCCCGGCGGCAAGCTCGTCTTCTGCGAGCATGGCGCGGCGCCCGATGCCGATGTCCTCAAATGGCAGAACCGCGTCAACCCGGTCTGGCGGACGCTTTTCGGCGGCTGCAACCTCAACAGGCAGATGCCATCGCTCATCGAAAGCTCGGGGTTCAGGATCACCGATCTTCAGAGCATGTATCTGCCCTCGACGCCGCGCATAGCGGGCTTCAACTATTGGGGCATGGCGGAGGCGTGAAGGCGGGCGGCGGCCCGGCTCACCACCAATAGGGCGGACCGTAGCGGGGGCCCCACCAGGGCGGCGGCATGGTGTTCGCGCGGTCGATGGCGCGGGTGTTCTCTTCCTGCGCGCGGATTTCCCGGAGCTTCAGCATGCAATTGCCGAAGGCGGGCGTATCGGGCTTGAAGCCGAGGCGCTGACATTCCTGGGCATCGGCCTGGCGCTGCGCCGCCGCGCGGGCCGCCTGTTCCTCGGGGCTCACACAGGACGCGACGAGAAGAAGGAATAGAAGCGCCAAGGATTTTCGCATTTGAGCCTCCTCTGTCCGCCGGTCGCTAAAATCCGTGAACGACGCCCACCCCTACGCCGAAATTCACATTCGGGGACCGCGCGCCTTCGTTCCTGGCACGGATTTCCCGCATCTTGAGGCGGCAATTTCCGTAGGCGTCGGTGCCGGGCTTGAAGCCGAGATCGACACAGTTCTGATGATCCACGGCATCAAGGCGGGCCTTTTCGGCGGCGCTGTCGGCGCAGGCCGAAAGCGCGAGGCCGAAGCCCAATATGCCGCCAATCCATAAAATCCGTTTCATCTTCATGCCGGCTGCCTCCTCGTTCCGCTCCATATTAAATGGAAACGGGGCGAAATAGCGGCGTTTCATCCGCAATTTTTTAGGGGCGGCGGCGGGTCGACCCCGGCCTTTTGGCGGCAACTCATCGGTATAATCCCGGACTGGCGGCACCGGCACGGGGACGGATAGACTTTTCCGCCTGCCTGCAATCCGGCAATTGCGGGCCTGCGGCCGCAAGTCACGAGGCAGAAGCGGAGCCCATCTTGAGAGCCAAGTCGATCTGGATCGGCGGCGCCGCGCTGGCGGTGGTTGCAATTGCAGGGGCCGTATTTCTGTTTCGTCCCGCTTCCGTCGTGGTGGTGAAGCCCGAGCGCGGACCGGCCGTCGAGGCGGTCTATGCGACCGGCACGGTCGAACCCGTCGTCTATGCCCAGACGGGCTCGAAGGTCGCGGGCCGCGTCGCGGAGATCCACGCGAAGGAAGGCGACACGGTGAAGAAGGGCGACATCCTCGCCATCGTCGACTTCGCGGAAGAGACCTACAATGTCGAGCAGCTCAAGGCGAAGCTCGCCCTTGCCGAGCGCGATGCCAGACGCGCGCGCGCGCTCCGGCAGTCCGGAAATATCAGCATCGCGGCGCTCGATCAGGCGGAAAGCGCGCTCGGAGCGGCCGTGGCGGCGCTTCGCGCGGAGGAGGCCAGGCTCGAGGATCATTATATCCGCGCGCCCATAGACGGCACGGTGCTGCGCTCGGAGTTGCAGCTCAAGGTTGGCGACATGGTGCAGCCGCAGCAGACGCTGTTCGTCGTCGGCGATCCGTCCGCGCTCCAGATCGACGCCGAAGTCGATGAAGAGGACATTCCGCTGGTGAAGCCGGGGCAGAAGGCGCTGATCCGCGCCGACGCCTTCAATGACCGCGTGCTCGACGGCGAGGTGAAGGACATCACGCCCTATGGCGATCCGGTCGCGCGGACCTATCGCGTCCACATCGCGCTGCCTTCCGACACGCCGCTTCTTTCCGGCATGACGACCGAAATCAACATCATCGTGCGGGAGGAAAAGAACGCGCTGCTCGTGCCCGTGGCGGCGCTCTCCGGCGGCTCGGTCTGGACCCTCGCGGAGGGGCGCGCGCATCTCGTCAAGGTCGAGATCGGCGCGGTCGGCAAGGACAAGGCCGAAGTGAAATCGGGCCTTGCGGAAGATGCGCTCGTCATCGCGACGCCGCCCGCGGGGTTATCCGAGGGCACTCGGCTTCGCGCCTCGGGGCCTTGAGCAGATGTTCTGGCGCGTCACCCTGTCGATTGCATTCGCGCAGTTGATGAACCGGCGCCGCCAGACCCTCGTTTCCATGCTGGGCGTCGCGCTCGGCGTCGGCTTCTTCATCGCGACGTCTTCGATCATGTCGGGCTCGGAGCAGGACTTCGTGCAGCGGCTCGTGAACAACGCACCACACATCACGATCAAGGACGAGTTCCGCAACCCGACGACGCAGCCCGTCTTCATCGCCTTCAGGCATGGCGCGATCTCGCTCGTGCGCACGAAGCCGCGCGAATATCTGCGCGGCATCAAGAATTACAGCGCCAAGGTCGAGGAGCTTTCTCAGCGTCCCGGCGTCATCGCCGAAGCGGCGCTGACGGGGCAGGTGATCGTCCGCTTCGCGAACAAGGATGTGAGCGCCTCTGTCGCCGGCATCGATCCCGACAAGGAGAAATATCTGACGCAAGTCGAAAGCGACATGCGGCAGGGGAGCCTCGAGCGGCTTCGCACGACGGCGGACGGCATCGTCATCGGCACCGGCGTCACGGACAAGATCGGGCTCAAGATGGACGATCTGGCAACCGTCATTTCGCCGACCGGTCTTGTCAAGCGCATGAAGGTCGTCGGGGTCTTCCATGTCGGCAATCTGCTTCTCGATACGGGGCAGGTCTATGTGCTGCTCAAGAACGCGCAGGTGCTGCTCGACAAGCCCTTCATCGCGAACCAGATTCGCATCAAGATTCCAAATCCGGATGATGCCGAAACCTTTGCCGCCCAGCTCGAGGCGCGCTGGGGATATCGTTCGGAATCCTGGCAGGAGGTCAATCGCGACATTCTCGGCCTCTTTGTCATCCGCAACGCGATCACCTATTCGATCGTGAGCGCGATCATGGTCGTCGCCGCGTTCGGCATCTTCAACATCATCTCGACAGTCGTGATGGAGAAGCGGCGCGACATCGCCATCATGATGTCGATGGGATTTCGCGCCAGGGACATCGAGGCCGTCTTTCTCATTCAGGGCGTGCTTGTCGGCCTTCTCGGCATGGCGATCGGCTGGTCGATCGGTTACGGGCTTCTGGAGCTTCTCTCCCTCGTCAAATTCAACGTGCCCGGTGTCACGGAGAGGCAAGGCTTCGTGCTCGACAGGAGCTTCCGGCCGTTCGCGATCGGCGGCATTTTCGCGCTGACGGCCGCAATCGCGGCGGCGTGGTATCCGGCGCGCAAGGCCGCGCAGGTGCGGCCCGTCGACATCATCCGGGGGGCGGCATGAGCGGGGAGGCGCCTCTGGTCGAAATGCGCGGCGTCACGCGCATCCTCAAGGAGGTGGTGCCGGTGACGCTGGTGCGCGATATCAACCTCTCGGTCAATCGTGGCGAATTCGTCAGCATCACGGGGCCCTCCGGCTCCGGAAAATCGTCGCTGCTCTATCTGCTCGGCCTTCTCGATGTGCCGACCGAAGGCGAAGTCTTCATCGACGGCGAGGCGACGAGCGGGCACAGCGCCGACGCGCTGGCGGCGATCCGGCTCAGGAAGCTCGGCTTCGTCTTCCAGTTCCACTTCCTGCTGCCGGAATTCACCGTCCTGCAGAACGTGACATTGCCGATGCTGCGGCTCGGCGCGCTCGACGAGGCGCAGATCGAGACGCGTGGAAGACAGCTTCTCTCCGATCTCGATATAGAAGATCAGGCGGGCAAGCGGCCGGACCAGCTATCGGGCGGCCAGCGCCAGCGTGTGGCCATCGCCCGCGCGCTCGCCAACGATCCGGGCATCATTCTGGCCGACGAGCCGACCGGAAATCTCGACACGAAGAACAGCGAGATCGTGCAGGATATTTTCAGTCGTCTCGTGCGTGAGCAGGGACGGACGGTCATTGCGGTGACGCATGAGATTGCCTTCGCTTCCGCCGCCGAGCGCAATATTCATCTCGTCGATGGCAGGATCGTGAAGGACGAGCGGCGCTGAACGTGGCGCAATGAAAATGCCGCCGGGGTGTCTCTCCGCGGCGGCATTTCCTGTTGGCCGGTCAGATAACTTCGCTCCTAGCGGCTCAGCTCGCGCATGGCCTTGTCCAGACCTTCGAGCGTCAGCGGATACATGCGCTCGGCGAAGATCTGCTTGATGATCTGTAGCGAGGGCGTGTGCTCCCAGTGCCGCTCGGGCACGGGGTTGAGCCAGACCGCGCTCTCATAGATCTGCGTGACGCGCTCGAGCCAGACGCCGCCCGGCTCCTCGTTCCAGTGCTCGACCGAGCCGCCCGCATAGGTGATCTCATAGGGGCTCATGCTCGCATCGCCGACAAAGATGACCTTGTAGTCGGACGGGAACTTGTGGAGCACGTCCCAGGTCGCCATCTTCTCGTTGTGACGGCGGCGATTGTCCTTCCACACGCCTTCATAGAGGCAGTTGTGGAAGTAGAAATACTCCATGTTCTTGAATTCGGTACGCGCCGCCGAGAACAGCTCCTCGCAGAGCTTGATGTGGCTGTCCATCGACCCGCCGATGTCGAAGAAGACGAGCAGGTTGATCTTGTTGCGCCGCTCCGGGACCATCTTGATGTCGAGATAGCCATGATGCGCGGTCGAGCGGATCGTATCCTCGAGATCGAGCTCGGTCGGCGCGCCGTCGCGGGCGAACTTGCGCAGGCGGCGCAGCGCGACCTTGATGTTGCGCGTGCCAAGCTCGACGGAATCGTCGAGGTTCTTGTATTCGCGCTTGTCCCAGACCTTCACGGCCTTGCCGTGGCGGCCTTCCTTCTGGCCGATACGCACGCCTTCCGGGTTGTAGCCATAGGCGCCATAGGGGGAGGTGCCGGCGGTGCCGATCCACTTGTTGCCGCCCTCGTGGCGCTCCTTCTGTTCCTCGAGACGCTTCTTCAGCGTCTCCATGATCTTCTCCCAGCCGCCCAGCGCCTCGATCTGCGCCTTCTCCTCCTCGGTGAGGAATTTTTCGGTGAGCTTGCGCAGCCATTCCTCGGGAATGTCGGCGGTCTGGGTGTCGCTCATGAGGTCGAGGCCCTTGAAGACATGGCCGAAGACCTGATCGAACTTGTCGAGATTGCGTTCGTCCTTCACCAGGGAGGAACGCGAGAGGTAGTAGAAGTCCTCGACCTTGCGGTCGATGACATCGGCATCCATCGCCTCGAGCAGCATCAGATACTCGCGCAGGCTGACGGGGATGTTTGCCTTTTTCAGCTCATGAAAGAAATGGACGAACATGGGGCGCACCTTGCCGTTCGAGCGACGATCCTGCCGGTTTCCGATCGTCATGCCGGGGCGTGCCCGGCATGACGGATGAGGAAATGCCTAGTTCCTCTCGCGACGCGCGAGGAAGGCGAGGCGCTCGAAGAGGTGGACATCCTGCTCGTTCTTCAGCAGCGCGCCATGGAGCGGCGGGATGAGCTTCGAGGGGTCCTTCTCGCGCAGCGTCTCGGGCGAAATGTCCTCCGAGAGCAGCAGCTTCAGCCAGTCGATGAGTTCGGACGTCGAGGGCTTCTTCTTCAGGCCCGGCACTTCGCGGATCTCGTAGAAGATGTTGAGCGCTTCCTGCACGAGCTTGCCCTTGAGGCCCGGGAAGTGGACGTCGATGATGGCGCGCATCGTGTCTTCGTCCGGGAACTTGATGTAGTGGAAGAAGCAGCGGCGCAGGAAGGCGTCCGGCAGTTCCTTCTCGTTGTTCGAGGTGATGATGACGATGGGGCGCTGGCGGGCCTTGATCGTCTCGTTCGTCTCGTAGACATAGAATTCCATCCGGTCGAGCTCCTGAAGGAGGTCGTTGGGGAATTCGATGTCGGCCTTGTCGATCTCGTCGATGAGCAGGACGGGGCGCGTGTCGCGCTCGAACGCCTCCCAGAGCTTGCCCCTGGTGATGTAGTTGCGGATGTCCTTCACGCGCTCGTCGCCAAGCTGGCTGTCGCGCAGGCGCGTCACCGCGTCATATTCATAAAGGCCCTGATGCGCCTTGGTCGTCGACTTGATGTTCCAGGTGATCAGCTCGGCGCCGAGCGCGCTTGCGACTTCCTCGGCCAGAACCGTCTTGCCGGTGCCGGGCTCGCCCTTGATCAGAAGCGGGCGCTGAAGCGTGATCGATGCGTTGACGGCGACGCGCAGGTCCTCGGTCGCAACGTAATTCTTTGTACCTTCAAACTTCATGGATTTGGGCTTTCTCTCCGGAAGCTGCGGCCGGGGCACGCGCTCCCTCCCGTGACAATGGCTAAACGGCACCGAAACTAGGGCCTGGGCTCCACGGGTTCAAGACAAACGCCGCCCGCCCGCCTGATCAGACCTGCAATTCGACCCGGCAAAAGCTGCCGGGCAGGGCGGTTTCTACCCGACGGGCCATGGTTTTCATCTGGTTAAGGCGTTGAAATAATTGATATTTGCGGCTGGCCCGCTCCTTGCTCCCTGTGGTCCGAACAGATGCGCCTCGGCGGCGCCACCGGCATGGAGACAAGGCCATGAGTTTTTTTGGGTCGATGACCACCGCGATCACGGGCATCCGCGCGCAGTCGAGCGCGCTCGGCTACATCTCGGACAATATCGCGAACAGCCAGACGACCGGCTTCAAGCGGACCGATGCAAGCTTCTATGACATCGTGACCGCGTCCTCGCCGAACTTCCACCAGCCGGGCGCCGTGGTCGCCAAGCCGAGCTACACCAACGCCGTGCAGGGCTCGGTCGATGCCTCGCAGGTCTCCACCAACATGGCGATCAATGGCGAAGGCTTCTTCATCGTCTCGCAGCGCGTCGCGACCGTGGACAGCAAGCCCGTGTTCCAGCAGGTGCCTTATTACACGCGGCGCGGCGACTTCGCGATGGACAAGAACGGCTTTCTCGTGAATGGCGGCGGCTACTATCTCCAGGGCCTGCCGATCGATCCGATGACGAACAATCCGACCGGCGACACGCCGCAGGTCATCCAGATCAACAACCAGTTCCTCGCCGCCAAGCAGTCGACGACGATCAACTACACCGCCAACCTGCCGAACTTCCCCATGACGGCGCAGGCGGCCATGATGATGAATGCGTCGGGCTCGGAGCTCCTGCAAACGGCCGCCGAGGCCGCATCGCCGACGCCGCCCTTCGCCAACGATCCGACGGTCATTCCGCCGACGGCGACCGACGGCTTCGTGCAGGCCGCGAACGAGCAGTCCTTCCTCGACCGCTCGGTCGCGGGCGGCGCCATCACCGTTTATGACGGGCAGGGCAATCCGGTGAACGTGCAGATCCGCTGGGTGAAGGTGAACAACACCGCCGGCGAGGGCACGGGCGCCGCGGGCGATGTGTGGCAGGCGTTCTACAAGTCGGACGACAGCGCGACCGGCACCGCCGCCAAATGGACCAATATCGGCCAGTCCTATGCCTTCAACGCTTCGGGGCAGCTCAATCCGCCGGTCGACTCGACGACGATCAGCGCGCTCACCGTCAATGGCGTCAATCTCGGCAATATCACGCTGCATCACGGCCCCGGAAACATGACCCAGTTCGCCGATACGAACGGCACGGTCGCAGTGAACAGGATCGATCAGGACGGCTATGCCTCGGGCCAGCTCGTCAGCGTCGCCGTGGCCGCCAATGGCCGCATCACCGGCACCTATACGAACGGCAAGACGATCGACCTCTTCCAGGTTTCGCTCGCCAAGTTCAACAATCCGAACGCGCTTCAGAAGATGAACGGAACGGCCTTCGCCGCGACGCAGGATTCCGGCGCGCCGATCATCGGCGGGACGGGCGAAATCATCGCGCAGGCGGTCGAGGCCTCGAACGTCGATCTCGCCGACGAGTTCTCCAAGCTCATCATCGCGCAGCAAGCCTATACGGCGGGCACACGCATCATCACGACCTCGGATCAGCTGATCCAGGAAACGCTGAACATGAAGCGCTGACAAGATCGTCGCAGGTAAAGCGTCATGAGCCTCTACTCCGCCATCGGAAGCGCCATCAGCGGCCTCAATGCGAGCCAGGCCGGCCTCGATCTCGTTTCGCGCAATATCGCGAATTCGGGCACGCCCGGCTACACGCGCAAGACGCAGGTGGTGCAGAACAACATCGCCGGCGGCGAGGGCATCGGCGTCCAGCTTCTCGCCGCGACGCGCAATGTCGACCGCTTCCTGCAGCAGCAGATCCGCACGGAAGGCGCCGCCACCGCGCGGCTCAATGTCTATACGACCTTTCTCGGCCGCATCGACACCATGTTCGGCACACCCGAGAGCAGCAGCTCGATCGCGGGCTCGGTCACGGCGCTTGAAACCCGGCTTCAGGCGCTGGCGACGACGCCGGACGATCCCGCCGCGCGTCAGACCTTCCTCAATGCCGCCTCCAATCTCGCTTCGCAGCTCAACAGCATGACGAAGCAGATACAGGGCATGCGGCAGGAGGCGGAACAGAACATCTCCGCCGCCGTCTCGCAGGCGAACACGCTGCTGAAGTCGGTCGCCGATCTCAACAACCAGATCGCGCAGCGGCAGGCGAGCAGCCTTTCGGTCGCCGACCTTCAGGACAAGCGCGACGCCGCCATCAACTCGCTCTCGCAGTTGATGGACATCAAGGCGCTCGAGCGCGATGACGGCACGGTGGCGCTCTTCACCGGGGGCGGCCAGCTTCTCCTCGACAAGCAGGCGGTGCAGCTCACATTCGACGCGCATCTGAACCTCGATGCGGGATCGAGCTACAATATTGATGCGAGCAAGCGCACCGTCGGCACGGTGACGCTGCAGAACGGCACGACCTCGGTCGATCTCATCGCCTCGGGCGCGTTCCGCTCCGGCTCGATCGCCGGCTATCTCGAAATGCGCGACAAGGTGCTGCCGCAGGCGCAGGCGCAGCTCGACGAGCTTGCGAGCCAGCTTGCGCTGTCGCTCTCGCAGGAGACGGTGGCGGGGACGGCGACATCCTCGGGCGCCGCGACCGGATACAGCATCGACACGGGCGCGCTCCTCTCCGGCAACACGATCCACCTCACCTATACGGACACGCCCGCCGGGACGAAGCACAACGTCACCATCGTCAAGGTCACGGATCCCTCGGCGCTGCCGCTCTCGAACATGGCGACGAGCGACCCGAACGACGTTGTGATCGGCATCAATTTCAATCAGCCGATGGCGGGGATCGTCGCCGACATCCAGGCGGCGCTGCCGGCTTCCGTCACTGTGTCGAACCCCGGCGGCACGACGCTGAGCTTCCTCGATGACGGCGCGGCGGGAACTTCCGACGTCAACGGCGTGAGCGCGACCGTTACGCCGACCTCGCTTGCGGATGCGGGGACGGGATTGCCGCTCTTCGTCGATGGCACGGCGCAGCGACCCTATTCGGGCAGTTTCGACAACCCGCCGCAGATCACCGGCTTTGCGGGACGCATAGCCGTCAACAAGGCCGTGCTCGCCGACGATACGAGCCTCGTCATCTATCGGACGAGCCCGCAGACGCTGATCGGCGACGATACGCGGCCCAACGATCTCCTGCGCCGTCTGACGGATGGAAGCCGCCTCTATTCGGCATCGACGGGCATCGGTAGCGCGACGACGCCCTTTGCCGGCTCACTCGACAGTTTCGCGCGCCGCATCGTCTCGTTCCAGTCATCGCAGGCCGCGAACGCCTCGAGCGACGCCCAGGCGCAGCAGATCGTCTCGAACACGCTCGAGGACAAGTTCAACAGCGATACGGGCGTCAATATCGACAGCGAAATGTCGAACCTCATCATGCTGCAAAACACATATGCGGCGAATGCCCGCGTCATCACGACGATAAGCGAGCTGTTCCAGGTCCTGTTGAGCATCGGAAGGTAACGTCATGCAGATCTCGTCATATGCGCAGTCGGCGACCATGCGGAGCAACCTGTCGCAGATCCAGACGCAGCTCGCCGATCTTCAGCGCCAGCTCGCATCGGGGCGGAAGGCCGACAGCTTCGCCAAGCTCGGCGATGCGCGCAATCTCGTGCTCGCGCTCAACAATCAGGTGTCGCAGTCGAACAGCTATCTCGACACGATCAACATGACGCAGACGCGCATCAAGGCCAGCTCCGATGCGCTGACGCGTGTCGATCAGATCGCCTCTGAAATGAAGACGGGCGGTCTGACGAGCCAGTTCAACCTGACGGGCAGCGGGCAGACGAGCCTTCAGACCAATGCCGGCATGCGGCTCGGAGAACTTGTCGACCTTCTCAATCTGAGCGTCGCGGACCGCAGGCTTTTCGGCGGCAAGGACACGCAGACGGAACCCGTCGAGACGGCCGATCTCATCCTCAATGGCGATACGGGCCGCGCGGGGCTGAAGCAGGTCATCGCCGAAAGGGCGGCGGCCGATCTCGGCGACGGGCGCGGGCGCCTCGCGCTTTCCTCGCCGACGCCGACGAGCGTTTCGCTGGCCGAGGACGCGGCGCCGAGCCCCTTCGGCTTCAAGCTCTCGGCCGTCAGCTCCACGCTCAATGGCGCCACGGTGACGGGCCCCGCGGGCACACCGGCCGCGCTCGATATCGATTTCGGCGCGTCTCTACCGAGCGAAGGCGATGCGATCTCGATGGATTTCATGCTGCCCGACGGGACGAAGAGGACGGTGACGCTCACCGCGACGGCGGACAACCCGCCCGGCAAGGGGCAGTTCACCGTGGGGCCCGATGCCACGGCGACGGCGGCGAACTTCAGGGCCGCGCTCGATACGGCCATTCAGGGCGAGGCACAGACGACGCTGAAGGCGGCTTCGGCCGTGCAGGCGGGCAACGACTTTTTCTCCAATCCGCCCATGCGCGTGACGGGTCCGGCATTCGCAACCGCGACGGCGATGCAGGCGGGCACGCCCGCCGACACGGTCTTCTGGTACAAGGGCGATACGAACGGCACGGCGGGAAACAATTTCATCGCCACCATCGGCGACGGCTCGCAGATCGCCTATGGCGCACGGGCCGATCAAAGCGCGTTGCGCACGGTTGTGCAGAGCACGGCGGTTCTCGCCGCCGTGTCCTACAGCGCCACGGACGCCAATGCGCCGGCTTCCTACAGCGCGCTGACGCAGCGCACCTCGGCCGCGCTCGCCTTCAACAACACGCAATCTGTGCAGAGCGTCGTCACCGATCTCGGTCTCAAAGCCTCGACGCTCGACATGTCGAAGAAAAATCTCCAGACGCAGATTTCGACCAGCCAGACGCTGCTCGACAACACGCAGAACGCCGATCCCTATACCGTGGCGACCCAGCTCACCACGCTCGTCACGCAGCTCCAGGCGAGCTATCAGGTGACATCGACGCTCTCCAAGCTGTCGCTGGTCAATTATCTCTGAGAGGCGGTTCTATAAGCCGTCAGACCCGATCTGTTCGGGGAGCAAAGAAAAAGGACCCGCATTGCGGGTCCTTTTTCGATTCCGGCTCGTTCCGTCCGCGGCTCAGGCCGGGCGCTGAAGAAGGCCCGCCGCGATCTGACGATTGATGTTGATGAAGCTGTCGAGGCGTTCGGGCGCCGGATTGGCCTGCACGTCGATCGTATGCTTCAGAATGAAGACGGCGAGATTGGCGATGTTCTGACGGACCTCGCGCGGCAGCGGGTGGTCTGCCTCGGTGACGGCTGTCGCAAAGACCGTCCAGAGCCGGCGATTGTAGAGCAGGGCGGGCTGAAGCTCGCCCTTGGCGGCCGTCTCCCAATTGTCCTTGATCCGCTGAAACTGGCTCGCAGCCTTCAGAAGCACGGAAGCCTCGAACTCGCGAGGATCGACGGCGCTCTTGGCGACTGCGGCGTAGGCCTCATGCGGTCTTGACATTCGATATTAGCTCCCGCTCGTACTCGATCAGTTTCCGAGTTTCCTTGAGAGCTTTATACAATTGCCCGGTTAAGATTTTATTGTTGATGTTATCGAGCATCGGCCCGGTGCTCGGCGCGGCCTGGAGAACGTCCCGCACGAGCTGGAAGTAGAGCTCGTGGTGCTGCATCGGATCGGTCGAGAGATACATCATCTGCAGCACGAGATAGATCTTCTTGCAGGGCGTATCCGCTTCGTCGAGGCGCAGGATGTCCTTCTCCCGCAGGATCGGCGCGTCCCCCTCGATGAAGAGGCGCGTGCGCTGATCGTCATTGGTGATGATGCTGTCGCCGAGGATGAAGCGCTCGCCGGGCTTGAGTTCGACTTTCAGGGCCATGGGGTTCGTCCAAACCGCAAGTGATTCCCGCATGCGGGATTGATCGCAGATTACCCTATCCGGGCCTTGCCCCAAATGAAACGGCGGGGACTTTCGTCCCCGCCGTCCCGTCCGGTATCGCGCGGTCCTGCGGACTTAGCCGAGGATTCGCGTGATGCTCTGCTGCGCCTGGTTGGACAGCGAGAGGGCGGTCGTCGCCAGCGACTGGCGCGTCTGGAGGGCGAGAAGGTTCGCGCCTTCCTCGTTGGTGTCGGCGAGCGTCAGCCCGGCGGCGCCCGTCTGCAGCGTGTTGATCAGGTTCTTCGTGAAATCCTGACGGTTCTGCACGACGGCGAGGTTCGAACCGAAGGTCGAAGCCTGCGTACGCAGCGTGGTCGTGGCGCCGTCGAGCTTGTTGGTGACGGCCTTGACCGCCGAGTCGGTCGAGAAGTCCGTCTGCGCCGCGAGGCCGAGGCCGGCAGCCGAGAAGTTGACGCTCTGGATGTCGAGCTTCGAGGTCTGCTTCTCGTTGAAGTTCACGGTCAGCGTGGCGCCGCTCTGCAGCAGGTTGACGCCGTTGAAGCTGGAGTCAGCGGCAAGCTGGTCGATCTGCGTGAGCAGGTCGTTGTACTGCTGGACGAACTTGGCGCGGCTCGTGCCGTTGTCGATCTTGGCATCGCCGCCAAAGAGCGAAGTGGCCGCATCGCCCGAGAAGCTGACCGC
>NZ_DAOKYX010000004.1:0-25992 GCF_035325945.1 Parvibaculum sp. | reverse complement strand
TGAGCGACGAGCTTCGTGATGCCGTCGATGCCCTTGCTGGCGGCGTTCACCGTCTGCACGGCGAGGCCCATGGCGTCCTGGAGCGTCGAAAGGTCGGAAGCGCGGTTGTTGAGGCCCTGCGCCGTGAAGTAGGAGTTCGGGTTGTCGACGGCGGTGTTGACCTTGAGGCCAGTCGCGAGACGGTTGTTCGTCTGCGACATCATCTCTGCCGTGCTCTGAAGGGCCAGCAGGTTCTGGCGGACGGCAGCCGAAAGAGTGATACCGGACATGGTGTTTCCTTTCCTAGGAACGTTTAGATCAGCTCATCCTGAGCTCGGACGCGATCATGCTCCGCGAGGAATTAATGCCCGGTAAAATGCGCTCCAAATTTTTCTAAAGAGGGAAGAGGTCCAGAATCCTGAAACGAAACGGGGCCCTCCAGGGGCCCCGTTCGTCGCGATACTGATTCGTGTGCGGTATCAGAAGAGCTTGAGAATGCTCTGCTGCGACTGATTGGCGATCGAGAGCGCCGAGATGCCGAGCTGCTGGCGGGTCTGGAGCGCGAGAAGGTTTGCGCCTTCCTCGTTCGTGTCCGCGAGCGTCAGTCCCGCGGCACCCGTCTGCAGCGTGTTGATGATGTGCTTGGTGAAGTCCTGGCGGGACTGCACGACCGACAGGCTCGACGCGAACGATGTGGACGTGGTTCGCAGCGTCTGCGTTGCCCGATCGTCCGCAGCCTGAACGGCCTTGAGGCGATCGTTGTCGGCGAAGTCGGCATAGGTGATCTTGTTCAGCTCGAGGCCCGTCGACGACATGTTGGTGCCGGCGATGTTGAGCCGCGATGTCTGGTGCTCGTTGAAGTTGACGAGCAGATTGCTGCCGGACTGAAGCAGGTTGATGCCGTTGAAGCTCGCATCCTGCGCCAGCTGGTCGATCTGGTCGAGCAGGGCGTTGTAATCGTCAACCTGCTTGTTACGGTTGGTGCCGTTCGCAGCGGTGATGGGCGTGCTCGCAGTGCCGATCACCTGACCGATGGCCGTGCCGGAGATCACCAGCTTGTCGCCGGAGGGCACGGAGAACTTGATCGCGCCGCCGCTGGTGCTGACGTTGAGGCCGGAAACCTGACCGGAGAGGGCAGTCTTCAGGTCGCCTGCGCTGGCGATGTTCGAGTTCAGCGTCACCGTGATGGCCGACTGATTGCCGACCTTGATGACGAGCGTGGCGGATGCGCCGCTGAAATTGTGAGGCGTGATCGCTTCGCTGCCCGTCGTCGCCTGCACGGTGGTCTGCAGCGCCTGGGTCGCGGTGGCCTTGGCCTGCTGCACGAGCTTCTGGATCGCGTCGATGCCCTGGCTTGCCGCGTTCAGCGTCTGAACGGCGAGCCCCATCGAGTCGAGCAGCGTGCTCAGATCGGATGCACGGTTGTTGAGGCCCTGCGCCGTGAAGAAGGACTGGGGATTGTCGATCGCGGTGTTGACCTTGAGGCCGGTCGCAACGCGCTGTTGCGTCTGGTCCAAGAGCGCTGCCGTGTTCTGCATGCTCAGCAGATTCGATCGCATCGCACCTGAAAGAACCACATCAGCCATTTTAGTTACCCTCCGGGGTTTCGCCGGTGTGTTCCAACCCGGCCCGAGTGCCATACTGAAAATTAATGCTTAATTTCACGTAAACGTTCCGCGCTTCGGCACAGTTTGCCGTTTCGGGCATGGCACCCGCTGGCGCTGGATCTGTCTTCCTTCTGCGGAACATTTATCTGGCTCCTTGCGTATGAACGCACTACTGCGCATATGGATCGCAAGGGGCGTGCCAGATGAAAAATCAAGCAAAAACAATGACTTGAGTTTGGGCTTGTATGGTAAACGCGGCAGGCCGTGCCGGGGGCGGGAAAGATTTGCCGGGGCGGATTTCGCCGGGCGGGGGCTCTTCGCGCGGTTTTTCCGGCCGGACTATCCGGGATCGGCCGCGCGGGGCCGCTGCGCGAGGCTTCAGCCGCGCGCAGCGAGAAGGGTGCCGATGTCCGCGAGAATGTCGCGCGTCAGGGCTTCGCGGTCGAAGCCCGGCATCACGGAATGGATGCGGAGCGTCGGGTGCCAGGGGAGGCGGCCCGTGCCGAGTTGCATCGGATGAGCGCTGGGCATGTAGACCACGCCCGGCACGCCGAGCGCGCCGGCCATCTCGGTCGCGGCGTTCCAAAGGCCCGTCACGAGGTCGAGTTCGGCCGTGAGCGCTGCGGTTCCGTCGAGATCGTCATGCGTGTCGAGGCCCGGCATCTGGTGGATCGTGACGCCGAGCTTTTCCGCCAGCTCGCGAATCTCCTCGCCGGGCTCGCCGAACTGGAGATTGATGATCTTCGCGCCTTCGATCTCCTCGAGCTTCGCCCAGTCGGCGGGCTCGGTCGCGACGATGTTGCGGACCGGATTGCGCAGGCCCGAACGCCAGGTGAGACCGATCTTGGGGCCGGCGCCGAGGCTCGCGAGCCAGTCGCGGGCGCGGGCGCGCTTTTCCGGATCGGCGACGAGGGGTTGGCATGCCGTGGGGAAGGCGTCGAGGCTGCGGCGGCGGAGCGAGGCGAGAATGCCCGCGGGCGCCGTCACATCGAAATCGACGTCATCGCAGGTGTGAGGAGCGGGCAGGCCTGTGGCCTTGCCGGTTTCCGTGCGCACCGTCGCCTGCGGCCATGTGCGCTGATAGAGCGGCACGAGGCGCTCGACCGTCTCGATGATGACATGGCCGGCCTCCTCGACGATTTCGTGGAAGCAGGTGGAGAAGCGAAGATCGTCGCCGATGCCCTGTTCGCGCCAGATCATGATGGTCTTGCCCTTGAGGCTCTCGCCCTGCCAGAGAAGGCCGGGGAAGGGGCGATAGGGCTGGCGCTGGCCGCTGGCAAAGCCATAGCCGTAAATATCCCATCCCTCCTCGATGCGGCCGATGGCCAGCAGGCAGAGCGACAGGTTCCAGAGCATGGCGTCGTCGGTGGGTCGAAGCTCGAGGCCCCGCCGATAGGCTTCGATCGCCTCGGAGGGCCTGAAGGCCGTCTGCAGGGCCGAGCCCAGATTGTTGTAGGCCTGGAAGAGATCGGGCTTCAGCGAAACCGCCTGATAGGCGGCGCCGATTGCCTCGTCGAGCATTGCCTCGTCGGTGAGGATGTTGCCGAGATTGCTGTAGGCTTCGGCGAAGTCGGGCCTGGCCTCGATCGCCTTGCTGAAGAGATCGACGGCGCGCTGCGTTTCGCCCATGTCGCGGGCGAGGTTGGCGAAGCTGAAAAGTATGTCGTGATCGGACGGCGCAAGCTCGTGGGCGCGCTCGAAGGCCTTCAGCGCGTCTTCCCTGTGGCCGATCTCCGTGAGGATCGTCGCCTGATGATAAGCGACGAGGGGGTCTGCCGGCGCGAGCTTCACGGCGCGCTGCATGGCGGCGGCGGCCTCGTCCTTGCGCCCGAGCGCCGCCAGCGTCTTGCCGCGGCCGCGATGGATGCGCGGGTCGTGCGAAGCGATGGGCAGGAGGTTCTCATATATGGCAAGCGCCCCGGCATGGTCGCCCAGGAGATCGGACAGGATGCGCGCCTGTTCGATGCGGGATTCCTTGTCCGCCGGGTTCAGACGCGCGGCCCGGTCATAATGAAAGATGGCGAGATGGTTTTCGCCCTTGAGCGCGTAGAGCCGCCCGAGGTCGGCATGCGCCTCGGCGAAATTCGGGTCCTGCTCGACCGCGCGGCGGATGAATTCGATGGCCTGATCGCCACAATTGTTCGAAACGCAGAGCTGGCCCATGAGGCGCAGCGCGCCGGGATGGCGGGGATTGGCGAGGAGGGCGGTGCGGTAGCGGGCTTCGGCCTCTTCGAGCTTGCCCTGGCGGTGGAGCGTGGCGCCGATGTCGAGTTCCCGCTCGATGGGGGTGGTCCTGGCCGGCTTCAACCTTGCGGATTTCGACATTCTCTGTTGCCCCCTCATGCCCACGCTCTCACTCAACTAGTCTCAAATCGTGGTTAGCGAACGGTTAATGACCGGACGCGAACCCCGAAAGGCGCACCTCAGACGCGGGCGTCGAGGGCGATGGCGGCGCCATGCGCCTGGCCGGGGGCGGGGCGGGCGACGGCGGCGTCGCGCCCATAGCCGAGGACCGGCGCCTTGCGCTCGTTCATCGCCTCGGCGACGGATTTGAGGATCCGTTCGGAAACCGACCGGGCGGCCGACAGCGCGAGCGCGTTCGTCCGCAGCGCGTCCTCGAGTTTCCGCATCGCGGATTTGAGGCGGGCCACCTGCTCGGAGGGAGCCCGGTCGATGAGCCCGTGATTGAGGGTGATGGCCTGCACGTCCATCGCGTAATGATTGGCAAGGCTCGTCTTCTGCGCCTGCAGCTCGGCGATCCTGTGGGCCTCGCGCGCCTCGATGAAGGCGGTTTCGCGCTCGACCACATCGGTCAGTTCGCCGGTGACGGAGAGCATGCGCTCGACAAGGGCCGAGGGGGAAAGCTCATTGGCCGCGGCGCGGCGGGGCTCGCTCATCTGCCATGCTCCTGAAGTTTGAGGATTTCGCTATAGACCTGATCCGCGATGCCGATGCCGCCCGCGCGGGCCATCTGCTTGCCATATTCATCGACCAGCAGGGAGCGGAAGACGTTTTCGCCCTGTCCGCCGCTGAAGGGACCGTCGCTCTTGATGCCCTCGAACATGGTCTGGAACATGACCGAGACGAAAGACGCCTCGAAATCCTGCGCCGCGGCCCAGGCGCGCTCGTCGCGGCGCGCGGGCGCGGCATTGGTCTGGGCCTGCACGAAAGCGGAAGGGGCGGGCGCTGCGGCTGCGATGCTCATCACATCACCGAGATTTCGGCCTGGAGGGCGCCGGCGGACTTGATCGCCTGAAGGATGGTGATCATGTCGCGCGGCGTGACGCCCAGCGCGTTCAGGCCGTCCACCAGTTCCTTGAGGCTGATGCTGCCGTCGACGAAGGCGAGCTTGCGGCCCTTGCTTTCCTCGACATTGACGCTGGTGCGCGGCACGACGGTGGTCTGGCCCGTATTGGAGAAGGGAGCGGGCTGGCTCACCTGCGGCGTCTCGTTGACGCTGATGGTGAGATTGCCCTGCGCGATCGCGACGCGGCTCACGCGCACATCCTCGCCCATGACGATCACGCCGGAAGCCTCGTCGATGACGACGCGCGCGGGAAGATCGGGCTCGACACGAAGCTGCTCGATATCCGTCAGAAGGCTGACGACATTGCCGGAATAGCTGGACGGCACGGTGAGCTGAACGGTCGTCGGATTGTTCGCATTCGCGGCGGGCTGACCGAGAAAGGTGTTGATTGCGCCGGCCACGCGCTCGGCGGTGGTGAGGTCGGGATTGCGGAGCGAAAGGCGCAGCGAGTTCAGGTTCGCCAGCTTGAATTCGATTTCGCGCTCGACGATGGCGCCATTGGCGATGCGGCTGTTGGTCGGCACGCCGCGCACGATGGACGCAGCCTCGCCCTTGGCGGAGAAGCCGCCCGTCGCGACCGAGCCTTGCGCGACGGCATAGACCTGGCCGTCGGCGCCCATGAGCGGCGTGACGAGAAGAACGCCGCCCTGAAGGTTGGTCGCGTCGCCAAGCGCGCTCACGGTCACGTCGATGCGCGAGCCCTGCGGCGCGAAGGGCGGCAGATTGGCCGTGACCATCACGGCGGCGACATTGGCGGTCTTGAGCTGCGAGCCGCGCGTGTTGACGCCGAGGCGTTCGAGCATGGCGGTCAGGCTCTGCTGCGTGAAAGGCGCGTTGCGGAGCGTGTCGCCCGTTCCGTTGAGGCCGACGACGAGGCCGTAGCCCACGAGAAGGTTGTCGCGAATGCCCTCGACATCGACGATGTCCTTGATGCGCGACGCGGCGTCCGCATTGACGGGCAGCGCGAAGGCGAGAAGGCACGCCAGCGCAAGAAGCTTCGCGATGGAGCGGAACGAAAGGGCGATGGGCCTGAACATGAGCTGACCGTCTGACACCTGGGACTACGGCCCATGCCTAGCGAAAGCCGTGCCATGCCCGCTTGTTTTTCAAGTCATTGAAAATAATCATGTATTTCAGATCGCCGTCCGCGGAGGTGGCGGCAGATCGGGGCGGCGGGAGGCACCTCCTTCCGGCGTGGCGGCAAAATCTGCCGGGGGCTCGTTCATGCTTAACGCCGCATTAAGGATGCCGGCCCCATGCTGGCGCCGGAGCATTTTCCGGATCGGCTCCGGAGGGCATGGGCATGAAGATCGGCAATACGCGGCAACTGGGTCAGACGGCGGGCAAGCGCCCGGCCTCGATGCGGGGCGGTTCGGGCTTTGCCCTGGACGGCGCTGAAGAGGGCCGGGGAATTGCGGGGCTTGCGGGCATCGCATCGCTCGCGGCGGTCGATTCACTTCTCGCGCTTCAGGGAGCGGATGACGCGCTCTCCTCGCCGAGGCGCGCCATTCAACGTGGCGAGCAGATGCTCGACATGCTCGACGACATCAAGGTGGCGCTGCTTGCCGGGCAGGTTCCGCAATCGAAGCTGCAGCGGCTGCTGCGGGCCGTTGAGGGCGAGCAGAGCCGCGCGGACGACCCCAGGCTGGCGGAAATTCTCGACCATATCGAGCTCAGGGCGCGGGTCGAGCTGGCGAAGTTCGGCACCTTCCCCAAGGGCTGAGCCAGCGCGGCCAATGCCTCCCCGGCCTGCTGCCGGGCAGAAAATCACTTGTAATTCATAAGGTTAACGCACTTCTTTCCAGCTTTCGTTAGCTGTTGAGAATCGTGAACCCTCTCCCTATACTCCGGCCCGTTTCAAGCCGTGTGCGTCAGGAGAGATCACCGCGAATGGTTGTCCGCCTACCCAAGGGCTATACGCCGTCTGAGGACGAGCCGTTCATGAACAAACGGCAGCGTGAGTATTTTCGCCGCAAGCTGGAGAAGTGGAAGGAAGACATCCTCCACGAGAACCGCGAAACGCTTCAGCATCTACAGGAAGAAACGGTTCAGCATCCCGATCTTGCAGATCGCGCTTCCACCGAGACCGAACGCTCTCTCGAACTCAGAACCCGTGACCGTCAGCGCAAGCTCATCGCCAAGATCGACGCGGCGCTACGCCGGATCGAGGAGGGAACTTACGGCTATTGCGAGGAGACGGGCGAGCCGATCAGCCTGAAGCGGCTCGACGCGCGCCCCATCGCAACCCTTTCGATCGAGGCGCAGGAGCGCCACGAAAGGCGCGAGAAGGTTTATCGCGACGATTGAGACGCGCCTTCAGCGTCCCCCGGCATGGAAAACGCGGCCCCCTTCGGAGCCGCGTTTTGCTTTTCGGGCACGCCTTGGCGACGCCTAGAACGGCATGATGATGTCGTAGAGCTGCTGGCCGTAACGTGCCTGCTGCACATCGGTGATCTGGCCGCGCCCGCCATAGGAGATGCGCGCCTCGGCGATCTGGGTGTGCTGGATCGTGTTGATGTTCGAGATGTCCTCGGGCCGGACGATGCCGCTGATGAGAAGCTCGCGCACCTCGAAGTTCACGCGCACTTCCTGACGGCCCTCGATGACGAGATTGCCGTTCGGCAGAACCTGCGTGACGACGGCGGCGACGGTGAGATCGACGCTTTCCTTGCGGTTGACGGAGCCTGCGCCCGCGGTCGCGCTCTTGCTCGTCGCATCGACGAGGCTCGTCGGGTCGACGGCGTCGGGCAGCACGTTTTTCAGCTTCGTCTCGACACCGAGGAATTTCGGCAGGGCGGCATTCTCGGAATTGGCGCGCGAGCGCTGGGTCGAGTTGTCGACCTTGGCGCTGTCGGCGATGTTGATGAGGACGGTGAGAATGTCGCCGACCTTCGCGGCGCGCTGGTCGCGGAAGAAGGCGCGCGAGCCGGATCGCCAGAGCGAATTGGGCTGATAGGACACCTGCTCGGGCGCGGGCATCGGCATGGTCACGGGGCGATAGCCGGGGGTCGTGGTCGGATTGGCGATGGGGGCGAGCGCGGGCGCCGCGCCGATATTGTCGATGCGGTCGATCGCGCCGCATCCGGCAAGCGATGCGGAGAGGGCGATGGCGGCGGCGAGGCGGTTAATTCCGGTACGAACGAACATCTTGAACCTCATGAACGAAACTTCTGGCGCGTGCGCGCGATCTCAGGACTTCAGCTCGGCGGCGGCGCGGGGCGCGCCGAAGGCTTCGATCCTCACCATGTTCGGACCTTCGACGATGCCCTGCACGGTGCGGTTGGAACGGGGATTGAGAATGTCGACCGTGTCGCCGATGGCGCCGCTCTGCAGCGCCCGGCCGCGCGCGGTGAGCGTCAGCGCGCCGGAGACATAGGTCATGTCCACCTGCGCGCCCTTGGCGACGACGACGGGCGGCTGGATGTCGCTCATGCGCAGCGGCTCGCCCGTACGCACGGGATAGCGCGGGGACATGCCGACGAGCTGCGCCTCGGCGGTGATGATGTTCTGGCTGACGCGGTTCGCGGGCAGCCTGATCCAGTCGATATCCTGCCTGCGGACCACATCGCCCGGCGCGACGTCGCGCGTCAGAACCGGCACGTCGAGGACCGGATAGGCGCGGCCGGAGACGCGGCGCAGAGGGCTCGCGAGATCGTTGGCGGGCGCGCGCAGAAGCGCGTCGAAGCTGCCGGTGCGGGCGTTGAAGGCGATCTGCTCGACCTTCACCGAGAGCGGCTGCTCGATGCCGACCTGAACGCCTGCATGGCCGTTCGCGAAATCGATCTGGAGCTTCGCCGTTACGGGAAGGGCGGGCGTCGCCGCCATGATGGCCGAGGAAACGGCCGCCGCGACTTCGGGCTCGGGAACGGCGGTGCCGGCGCGCGCGACGGTGATATGGGTGAGGCCCGTGGTATTGCGCCAGGCGACGCCGCTGCGTCGCGCGGCGAGCGAGATGCGCGAGATCGAAATGTCGCTCGTGAAGCCGGGGGCGGGCGCATCGGCAACGACGATGCGCGCGGCATCGCCCGCGCCATCGAAGAGATCGCCCAGCGTCACGACATTCTCCGTCACGGTCACGTCCGTGCGAAGCTCGGCGGCGCGGGCGGGCAAGACCAGCGCGGCGCTTGCGAGCGCCGATGCGAGTGCGAGAGCGGCGGAGCGTTTGGCGAGGTGCATGGCGGCGCGCATCGGTTTCATCCGTTACTTCAGGTTCGAGGCGACCGACATCATCTCGTCGGAAGCGGTGATGACCTTGGCATTCATCTCATAGGCGCGCTGCGCGGTGATGAGATCCGAGATTTCGGTCACGGCATTGACGTTGGAGGTTTCGAGGAAGCCCTGCTGGAGGCTACCGAAGCCGGTCGAGGCGGGGGCGCCGGTCGTCGGCGCGCCGCTCGCCGCCGTTTCGAGGAAGAGATTGTCGCCCTGCGGATCGAGGCCGCCTTCGTTCTGGAAGACGGAGAGTTCGAGCTGGCCGACAATCTGCGGCGTGGTCTGGCCGGGGATGGTCGCCTGGACCTGGCCGTCCTTGCTGATGGTGATGTCGGTTGCCGTCGGCGGAATGGTGATGCCGGGCTGCACGGTGTAGCCGTCGGATGTCACGATCTGGCCCTGCGGGCTGAGCTGGAAATTGCCGGCGCGGGTGTAGGCGTCCTCGCCACTCGGAAGCTGCACGCGGAAATAGCCGCGGCCCTGAATGGCGAGGTCGAGCTTGTTGCCGGTGTTGTTCATGTCGCCCTGCGACATGATGCGGTAGACGGCGCCGGTCTTTACGCCGAGGCCGATCTGCACGCCCGAGGGAACGATGGTGCCGGTGTCGGACGAATTGGTGCCGACGCGGCGCAGGTTCTGATAGAGCAGGTCCTGAAACTCCGCGCGCTGACGCTTGAAGCCCGACGTGCTCATATTGGCGATGTTGTTCGAGATCACCTCGACATTGAGCTGCTGGGCCATCATGCCTGTGGCGGCGATGCTGAGCGACTGCATGTGACTGTCCTCGGTTTCCGTTCGATGTGGAGGCCGGGCTTAAGCCGGGCTTCCGATTTGCGAAATGGCCTGGCGGCGCATGTCGTCGGCCGACTGCACCAGATTCTGCGCGCTCTGATAGGAGCGCAGGATTTCCATCATGTTCGTCATCTCGACGATCGGCTTGACGTTCGAGCCTTCGAGCGAACCCTGAATGAGGCGCGTATTCGCGGCCGGCTGCTCCGGCTCGTCGGTGACGTAGAGATTGTCGCCCTCGTTCCTCAGCGACTGCATGTTGGGAAAGCTCACAAGCGCGAGCTTGCCGCGCTGCTGCTCGGAGGCGCTGATGCCGTCGCGCGTCGTCGTGATCGTTCCGTCGCGGGCGATGGTGATGTGGCCTTCGTCGATGGCGAAGGTGATGGGCGTCCCGGCATCGGAGAGGACGGGATAGCCCTGCGAGGTAACGAGCTGGCCCGTGTCGTCGAGCTGGAAGTGCCCGTCGCGCGTGTAGCGCACGCCCTGCGGCGTCTGCACCTTGAACAGGCCCTCGCCATTGATCGCGACATCGAGCGGATTTCCCGTCGCGCGCATCTCGCCATCGGCGAGGTTGCGGAAATGGCCGTAATCCTGAACGAAGGTCAGCGTTTTGTCGGGGCTCTGCTCGCTCGCGACCGGCATCAGATACTGGTCGAAGAGCATGCTCTGCGACTTGTAGCCCGTCGTGTTCACATTAGCGAGGTTGCTCGCGACGACGGACATCTCCCGCATCATGGCGGTCTGCCGCGAAAGGCCTATGAGAAGTGCGTTGTCCATGTCGGCTGGCGATCCCTGCGGGTGCTCCGGTTTTTCCGGCTTTCCATGTGCAGGGTGCGTGCCACGCATGAAGCCCATGTATTTCAATGACTTGCAGCGATGATCGGATGGCGTGGCGGCGCGCCGTGGCAGGCTTTACCGGGCAGTTCTTGCCGCCTGCGCCACGGTTCGCAACGCTTCATTAACTAAAATCGGCAAGGATTTGCCTGCGTCCGGATCATGGTTTCCAACGGGTTTCCGCGATAGGGCGCATTCAATCGAACCGGCGGGGGCTTGCCGGTGGGCATGGTGGGCAGAATGGCTGCGATCGACGCCGATCTTTCCGAAGACGAGGGTGGAGAAGAAGCCGCGCCCGTGAAGCGCAAGCTGAGCGGAAAGGTTCTTGTTCTCTATATCGCACTTCCGCTGTTGCTTCTTATCGGAGCGGGCGGGGGCATCTACATGTCCGGCATGTTCGGCGGACATGAAGAAGAGAAGCCGAAAATCGCCGAGCCGGTTTTCTACGATCTGCCGGATTTTCTCGTGAACCTCAGCGGGCCGGCGCCGCAGCACTTCCTCAAGATGAAGGTGGCGCTGCAGGTGACGGACAAGGAAGCCGCCGCGCGGCTCGAAAAGGAGCTTCCGCGCGTGCTCGACAGCTTCCAGATCTTCCTCCGCGAACTCAGGACGGAAGATCTCGACGGTTCGGCAGGCATGCTCCGTGTCAAGGAAGAACTGATGCGGCGCATCAATCTGGCGGTTCAGCCGCCCATAGTCACGGACATCCTCTTCAAGGAAGTCATCGTCCAGTAAGACGCACCGTCCGACAGGGTTTTGGAATTCATGGCCGACGCCGACGATATCGATCAGGACGAAATGGCTGCCGCGATGGAAGCGATGGACGCCATGGAGTCGGAGCAGGAACAGGCGGTGCCGTCCTTCCGCACCGCGCCGGAGCGCGTGCTCAATCAGGACGAGATCGACAGTCTTCTCGGCTTCGAGATGGATAATGACGCGAATGTCGAACGCACCGGCATTCGCGCCATCATCAATTCGGCGCTCGTCTCCTATGAACGCCTGCCGATGCTCGAGATCGTCTTCGACAGGCTCGTGCGCCTGATGACGACCTCGCTCAGAAATTTCACTTCCGACAACGTCGAAGTCAGCCTGGACAACATCTCGTCGATCCGCTTCGGCGACTATCTGAATTCGATCCCGCTGCCCGCCATTCTCGCCGTCTTCCGTGCGCGGGAGTGGGACAATTACGGCATGTTCACGGTCGACTCGAACCTCATCTATTCGATCGTCGACGTGCTTCTCGGCGGGCGGCGCGGCACTGCCGCGATGCGCATCGAGGGGCGGCCCTATACGACCATCGAACTCAATCTCGTCCAGCGCATGATCGAGGTCGTGCTGCAGGATGCGAAGGCCGCCTTCGAACCCCTGTCGCCGATCACCTTCGAGCTTGACCGGATGGAGACGAACCCGCGTTTCGCCGCGATCGCGCGGCCCGCAAATGCCGCGATCCTCGTCAAGCTCCGTATCGACATGGAGGACCGGGGCGGGCGCATCGAGATGCTGCTTCCCTATGCGACGCTGGAGCCGATCCGCGAACTGCTTCTCCAGATGTTCATGGGCGAGAAGTTCGGCCGTGACTCGATCTGGGAAAGCCATCTGGCGACGGAACTCTGGTCCACCGAAATCCCCATCGAAGCCGTGCTCGACGAGCAGAAGATGAGCTTGCGCGAAGTGATGGATTTCAAGGTCGGGCAGACGCTCATGCTGAACAACGGGCCCGACGCGCTGGTCGAGATGCGTTGCGGTGGGGTGTCGCTCGCATCGGGCCGCATCGGCCGCATGGGCAACAATGTCGCCGTGCGGATCGAGAACGGGATCAAGAAGCCAAATCGCGTCGATGCGGTTCGCGCGGCCATCACGAATGCGGCGCCGGGCGGCGCGGAAACGGCGGGAGTGCGCAAATGAATTTGCCGATTGATCTGATGCTCGAGGCGATTGTGTGCGTGCTGCTTGCCGCGACGATCGGGTATTGCGCGACGCTCGACAAGCGGCTGCGCGCCATGCGCTCGGGGCAGGATGGCTTGCGCCAGTTGATCGGCGAGCTTTCGGTCGCGACCGAGCAGGCGGCGGGCGCGATTGCGCGGCTGCGCGAGGCGACCGACGCGACGGGCCAGGCGCTTGGCGAGCAGGTCAAGCGCGGCCGGGCGCTTGCCGACGAGTTGGGACTGATGGTGGAGGCGGGCAATCGCATCGCCGACCGGCTGAGCGCGCCGCTCGAACAGCGCCGCATGCCGCCGCCGCCCATGCCCGCCAAGGCGGCGCCGCAGCTTCAGCCCGCGGCAGGGCCGAGGCAGGTGGCACCGGCGGCTCAGAGAGAGACGAAAACCGCTTCCGTGTCCCATCCCTTGCTCGATCTTCTGAAGCGCGCGCGCTGAGGCACCGGAAACATGCTCGAACGTCTTCGCCTTCTGCCGACTGTTATGCTCTGTGCCGGGCTCCTGCTCGGGCTCAAGGTCATGCATCTGGCCGTTGGCGCCGATGAGATCGGCGCGATCTCGCCAGCGCGGGCAAGCGAGCAGAAGGCCGAGGCGGGCGGCGAGGTGACCGGCAAGTCGGCGACGGCGGAAGCGCAGGCCCAGCTCGACCAGCAGACGAAGCAGCTCAACCAACCGAAGGTCAGCGCTTCCGAGGCTACCGTCCTCGAAAGTCTTTCCGCGCGCCACGACGAACTCGAGAAGCGCGCCAGGGACCTCGACATGCGCGAGCAGCTCGTTCGCGCGGCCGAGAAGAAGCTGGAGGACCGGATCGCCGAACTCAAGGCAGTCGAGGCGCGGATCAACCAGCAGATCTCCGACAACGACAAGCGCAACGAGGAGCGACTGGCCGGTGTCGTCAAGATGTATGAGACGATGAAGCCCAAGGAGGCCGCCCGCATCTTCGAGCGCCTTGACATGGGGGTGCTCATCGATGTCGCGCGGCGGATGGAGCCGCGCAAGATGGCGGCCGTGCTCGCGGCGATGGACCCCGTGACCGCGCAGGACCTCACCGTGGAGCTTGCGACGGGCAACGAGCTTCAGGACGCCGATGGCGGAAAGAACGGCAACGCGAAGAACGGCGCGGCCCCAGCCGCCCAGCCCGCCGCGCCTGCACCGGCGCCACAGGCGGTTGCGCCCACGATCGGGCAGGGCGTTCCGGGCCAGCCCGGCTGAGGATATTTCGCCCGCCCCGGCCTCCAAACTTAAACGTCACTTAACCACGCCTGCTTATGCTGCCCGGTTCAAGGGTGAGCGTCCTTGCGCGCGTTTCTGCGGGCGCGGGGGGAGCGCCGGAACTTCATGATCGGGGCCTGACGAAATGGGCAGAGGCGGCGTAGCGTGAACGGCATTCCTCGCCAACGCCTGAGTGTGGCGCGTGCGCTGGGCGCGGCGGCGATCCTTGCCGTGTGCGTGGCCTTCGCCGCATTGCCGGCCCGCGCCGCGACGACCCTTGCGACGGGTTTCTCGCAGGCGGGCGGCTATGGCCGCATCGTGCTCACCTGGCCGGGCGGCGTGCCCGCGCACAAGGTGGCGGTGGCGACGGGCGTTCTCGTCGTCACCTTCGACAAGCCCTTCGTCGTCGATCTCAACGAATTCATGCGGCAGATGCCGGACTATGTCGCCATGGCGCGGCAGGACAATGACGGCAAGACGCTGCGGCTTGCGCTCAAATTCGACTATTGGACGAATGTCCGGCAGGTCGAGAACAGCCTTTATGTCGACCTGCTGCCAAAATCATGGGCGGGAGCGCCGCCGCCGTTGCCTGCCGATGTGCTTGCGCGTATCGCGGCGGCGAAGGAGGCGCGGCGCAAGGCCGATGAGGAAGCGCGGCTGAACAAGCAGCGCGGCGTCGTCGAGCCCGGCGCGCCGTCGCCGGGGCTCAGTGTCCGCGTCGCGCGGCATGACGGCATGACGCGCCTCGTCTTCGACTGGAACCAGCCGGTGCTCTACTCGCTTGCCCAGCAGGAGGGCTCCGCGACCGTCACCTTCGACCGGACGGCCAAGGTTGCGCTTGCCGCCATCCGCGTCAATCCACCTCCTTATCTCCAGTCCATCACCGCGCAGGAGCGCGACGGACGGCTCTCCGTTTTCCTGAAACTCGCGCCGGGCGTCACCGTCAGCGACTTTCGCGAGGATCTGGGCATCGTTCTCGATCTGAAGCCCGCGCCGCCGCCGCAACACGGCAGCGAGGGGCAGACGTTATCGGAGCCCGCAACGAAACCGGCCGAGCCCGCCGAGAGCCGCGGCCCGAAATCGATCCTGCCTTCGGCGGCCGCCGATGCGCCGGCCGCGACGCCCGCACAAGCTTCACCGGACGTGCCGCCGCCCGCGCCATCGCCCGCTCCGAAGCCCGAGGCTGCCGCACCTGCTGTACCTGCCCGCGATGAGCCCGCTCATGATGCCGCTGTCGCCACTGCGCAAGCGGAGCCGCATCAGGCGCTCGAGGTCATGGTGCGCGACCAACATGACCGGACGGAGATCGACTTTCCCTGGGACAGCCCGACGGGCGCCGCCGTTTTCATGCGGGCGAGCACGCTCTGGATCGTTTTCGACAAGACGATGGCGCTCGATCTTTCACGGTTCAAGACCGCTTCGCCCTCGCGGCTCGGCGCACCGGCCGAGATCCCTGTGGATGGCGGCGTTGCCATCGCCGTTCCGATCCTTGATGAGCATCCGCTCGTCGGCGTGCGGCAGTTCGAGACCAAATGGCAGGTCACGGTTGGCGAGACGCTCGCCAGCATAGGTCGGCCCATCGCGGTCACGCGAGACTGGCTCGACACGGGCCAGGGCATCGTCAGCTTCGCCCTCAAGGGCGCGCGTAAGGTTCTCAGGGTTCCCGATCCGACGGCGCGCGATACGCTCGACGTCGCAACGGCGTTCGGGCCCGTGCAGGCGATGCAGACGCCGCGCAGCTTCATCGAGTTTCAGGCGCTGGCGACGGCTCAGGGCCTTGCCATCATGCGCGTCGCCGACGATCTCAACGTCGCCACGGCGTCGGACGCCGTGGTCGTTTCGCGCAAGAACGGGCTCACGCTTTCGGCCGATGCGAACGCGGAACGGACCGACGCGGATGGCGCCGGATCGCCCGCCGCCATGGATTTTGTCACATGGCGGGGAAGCGGAAATTTCATCGAGGACCGCAAGGCGCGTGAGCGGCGCGTTGCGCTTGCCGACATTCGCAGCGTCGCGGGAGCGAGGATGGATTATGCCCGCTTCCTCGTTGCGAACGGGCTCGGCATCGAGGCGCTGACGCAGATCGAAATGGCGCGCGATGTCGATCAGAAGCTCGAGGAAAACCCCTCGTTCCACGCCTTGCGCGGCGTCGCCAATGTGATGGCCCATCGCAATCCCGAAGCCATCGCCGACCTTTCGATCAATGCGCTTGCCATGGAGCCCGCCGCAGCCGCCTGGCGTGCGCTGGCGCGCGCCGGGCTCGGCCAGACCGAAGCTGCGCGAAAGGATTTCAGGCTGGCAGGGCCCTTCATGGATGGAATGGGCTCCGAATATGCAACGCTGATGCGCCTGACGGCGGCGCGGGTCGATCTCGCGATGAACGACATCACGGGCATGCAGATTCACCTGAAGCATCTGCCGGCGCATATCGAGAACCGCGAGCTGAAAGCGGAACGTCTCTATCTGCAGGCGAAGGCGATCGAGAGCCTTCAGCGGCCCGTGGAAGCGGCGGAGGCTTACGATCGCGTGATCGAGACGAATGTGCGGCCCTTCGTCGTGCGCGCGCGTTTCGCAAGGGCGCTCATGCTCAACAAGAGTGGCAAGCTCTCCGACGCGAAGCTCGCGAGCGAACTCGACGAGCTTCGCATGATGTGGCGCGGCGACGATGCGGAACTCGAAATACTGACGAAGCTCGCGGAGCTGCGCCTGAAGCAGGACGACATTCTTTCCGCTCTCAGAGTCATGCATGTCGCGACTCTGAATTTTCCGCATGACGACGGGGCGCATGCTCTCGGCGCCCGGATGCCGGACATTTTCGCGAGCTTCTTCATCGACGGATATGCGGACAAGATTCCGGCCGTGCAGGCGCTGGCCGTCTATCACGATTTTCAGGATCTCACGCCGATAGGGCGCAGGGGAGACGAACTCATCCGGCATCTGGCGGAGCGGCTTGTTTCGGTCGATCTTCTGCCGCAGGCCGCCGAGCTTCTGAGCTACCAGATCGAAAAGCGGCTTGTGGGCGGCGTCGCCAAGGCGCAGGTCGCGGCGCGTCTTGCCACCGTCTATCTGCTCGATGAGAAGCCCGAAAGCGCGCTCAAGGCCATCCGTTCGACGAACCAGAACCAGTTGCCGGAGGATCTCGACCTGCAACGCCGTCTGATCGAGGCGCGCGCGCTGGCCTCGATCAAGAAGTACGATCTCGCGCTCGATCTGCTCTCGGAGATGCCGGGGGCGGCCGCAAGCACGCTCAGGGCGGATGTGTTCTGGGAGGCGCAGCGCTGGGAGGAGGCGGGGCAGGCGGCGGAAGCGCTGCTCGCCAATGCCGGCGGGGAACGGGCGCTCGGCGCCGATGAGCGCTTCCAGATCATGCGTGGCGCCATCGCCTATTCGCTCGGCAATGACGAGGCGGGCCTCGAACGTATGCGGACGAAATTCGGCTCCCGCATGGCGGACACGGCCGATGCGAGCGCCTTTGCCGTCGTGACGGAGCCGATCGAACGGCAGGGCATCGCGTTCCGCGAGCTTGCGAGCCGCATCGCGTCAGTGAACGCGATGGAGCGCTTCGTCAATTCGCTGAAGAAGCCGGACAGGATCTCCGCGATCGACGGGACGCCCGTCGCGAGTAACTGATCGGAGCGTTCGGAGTTTCCGCTGTCATCCCGGACTTGCCTCTCCTGGCGCAGGCCGGGAGGCCGATCAAGTAAGATTGCCGTTCCGCAAACTCCACTGTCACCCCGGACTTGATCCGGGGTCCAGAGCGGCGGGTTCGGAGTGTGTGGCCCTGGATCCCGGGACGACAGCTAAAGAATGCTGCTTTCCCTCAATGTCCGCCCCGGACTTGCCGGTCAGGTGCCGAAGCTCTGGACGAGGCTTCCCGCGATCAGCGCCCATCCGTCCACCAGCACGAAGAAGATCAGCTTGAACGGCAGCGAGATCATCACCGGCGGCAGCATCATCATGCCCATGGACATGAGGACGGAGGCCACGACCAGATCGATGACGATGAAGGGCAGGAAGATGAGAAAGCCGATCTCGAAGGCGCGGCGAAGCTCACTCAGCATGAAGGCCGGCACGACGACCTGAAGTGGAAGGTCCTCGGCCTCCTCGGGCTCGGGCGTCTTGGAGAGATCGACGAAGAGCTTGAGGTCCTGCTTGCGAACCTGGGTGAGCATGAAATCCTTGAAGGGCTCGCTCGTCTTCGTGAACGCTTCGCCAAGCTCGATCTGCTTGTTCATCATCGGCTCGATGCCGTCATGATAGGCGCGGGTGAAGGTCGGCGTCATGACGAAGGCGGTAAGGAAGAGCGCGAGGCTGACGATGACGGCGTTGGGCGGCGATTGCTGGAGGCCCATGGCCGTGCGAAGCAGCGAGAGCACCACGACGATGCGGACGAAGGACGTCACCATGATGAAGATCGACGGTGCGAGGCTCAGCACCGTGATCAGGGCGACGAGTTGAACGATATGATCGGTCAGGCCGAAATTGTCGGCGAGATCGACCTTGATCGTGTCCGCGAGGGCGGGGCCTGAAAGCAGGAAGGCGGCGAGGGCAACGGTGAGCCCTGCGGCAAGAGGCCAGCGGCGCGAGGCGTTCTGGATCGGAGAGGTCACGCGCGGCGCTCCTTGATGAAATCGACGATGCGCTGGAACTGAAGTGTGGGAGCGGGCGCCGCGGTGTCGGGCGCTGCCTCCATCACCGGAGCGTCGATGCCGCTCTCGATGAGCAGGGCCTGTTCGGCGCCGAGCAGGATGAGATGCTCCTTGCCGTCGCGACGGATGAGAACGAGCCGGTGCTTGGCGTCGATCACCTTGACCTCGCTGATGGCGAGGCGCTTCAGCGCGCCGGGGGCGGAGAAGCCTCCCGTCGCGAGGCCGAGGCGACGGGCGCCATAGGCGCAAACCCCGATCAGTCCGATGATGAAGGCGAGCGCCGCCGCGAAGCGGAATATCTCTGTAAGGTCCATGGCCCAGCCCGATTGCCCCCGGGTGTCCCGAAGCGGATCACCCACCCTGGGCACAATTTGCCGGGATCGTGCTTAATTTCAGGTTAAGGCCCAGAGAAAGGGCGGCTTTCGGTGGTTAGGGCTTTCTTACCGTACCCGGTCATTTTTGCCGCGTTAGGACGATTTTAACGATACGCGGCAAAACTGACCCTGCCGCCAAGGAATGCGTGGCTTGCGACAGATTTTGAGAGCGCCGCCGAAAACGCCCAGAAGGGGAGTACGGACGGTCTTCAAACGGGCACGCGACCATGTCGATCGGCGATCTCCCCATCTTCACGATGATGAAGCAGCGCCTGCACTGGCTGACCGAGCGCCAGCAGGTGCTCTCCCAGAATGTCGCCAACGCCAATACGCCGGGCTACGCGGCGAAGGATCTGAAAGAACTCGATTTCGGCGCGATGGTGGATGCGAGCGGACCGAAGCTCGCGCCCGTCGCCACAAGCAGCATGCATATAGGCTCGCCCGTCGCGGGCACGGCCGCAGGCCTCAATCTTGGCCAGGCGCGGGGCGGCGAGCGGGCCAAGGCGCCGGACTTCGAGACGACGCCGGACGGCAATTCGGTCGTGCTCGAGGACCAGATGATCAAGGTCGCGCAGACACAGATGGATTACGAGACGGTGACGAGCCTCTATTCCAAGAGCCTCGGTCTCATCCGCCTCGCCATCGGCAACGGTTGAGGGAGGCTCGTCATGAGCGCCATGGACCTTCTCAAGTCGATGATGGTGGCGGCTTCGGGCCTCAAGGCCCAGAGCGGCCGCATGCGGATCATCGCGGAAAACATCGCCAACGCGGATTCGACCGCGAAGACCCCGGGCGGCGATCCCTATCGACGCAAGCTCCCCACCTTTGAAGAGAGCCTCGACCGCTCGCTCGGCACGCAGACAGTGAAGCTCGGAAGGCCCGTCCTCGACAATTCGGACTTCCAGTTCAAATACATGCCGGGCCACCCCGCCGCCGACGCCAATGGCTATGTGAAGTTGCCGAACGTCAACGGCCTCGTCGAAGCCATGGACATGCGCGAGGCGCAGCGGAGCTACGAGGCCAATCTCAATCTCATTCAGGCGTCGCGTCGCATGATCTCGCAGACGATCGACATCCTGAAAAAGTAAGGGGAGCGGTTCATGACCATTCCAGCTTCAGTCGCCCTCAACGCCTATGCCCGCGCTGCCGGAATGGGCGGCGGCGCCGCCCCGCAGGCGGGCGCGGCCAAGCAGGCCGCAGGCGCAGGCGGCTTCGGGGATTTTCTCGAAAAGGCCATCAATGACGGCGTCGATGTCGGCAAGACGAGCGAGCGCCAGATGGCCGCTTCCGCCGCGAGCAAGGATGGAAGCCTCGTCGATGTGGTGACGGCGGTGGCCGAAGCCGAGACGACGCTCCAGACGGTCGTTGCGGTGCGCGACAAGGTGATCGCCGCCTATATGGACATCATGAAGATGCCGATCTGAGGCGGCATCGCGGAAAGCCGATCTGACGAAGCGGGGAAGAGAAGAAAATCATGACCGGACCTGAAGTGCTCGACCTCGCGCGCCAGAGCATCTATGTGCTGCTCTCGGTTTCCGCACCGATGATGATCGTCGCGCTCGTCGTCGGCATCGCCATCGCGCTTCTGCAGGCGCTGACGCAGGTGCAGGAAATGACGCTCGTCTTCGTGCCGAAGATCGTCGCGATCTTTCTGGTGATGCTCGTGGCGCTGCCCTTCATGGGCCAGTCGCTCGCGGGCTACATGCACCTCATCGCGCAGAAGATCGTCGCGGGATAGAGCCGGGAAGGGCCGGGGGCGGACGCCGCATGATCACGATCGAAATCCTGCCGCAGACGGGCTTCATCTTCATGCTCGTCTTTTCGCGTCTCGGCAGCATGATCATGCTGCTGCCCGCGCTCGGCGAAGTGTCCGTGCCCTCGCGTGTGAGGCTCGTTTTCGCGCTCGTCATGACCGCCGTGATGATGCCGCTTGTCTCCGGCGCCTATGGCTCGATCCCCTCGACCGTTCCGGGGCTCGCCATGGCTGTGATCGGCGAAATCCTCATCGGGCTTTTCATCGGGCTTTCGGCGCGCTTCATCATGAGCGCGCTGCAGGTCGCGGGCAATATCATCGGCATGCAGACGGGGCTTTCATTCGCGCAGAGCGTCGATCCGACCCAAGGAACGCAGGGCGCGATGGTAGCGTCCTTTCTCTCGCTGCTTGCGGTGGCGCTCATCTTCGCGGCCGATCTCGATCATCTGCTGATCGCGGCGATGCGCGACAGCTATCTCATCTTCGAGCCGGGCGCGTCCTTTCCCGTCGGTGATTTTCTCGAGATGGCGGTCAAGGCCGTTTCCGGCGCCTTCACGCTCGGGGTGCAGCTTTCCGCGCCCTTCCTCGTCTTCGGTCTCATCTTCTATCTCGGTCTCGGAATCCTTTCGCGGCTCATGCCGCAGATCCAGATCTTCTTCATCGCCATGCCGGGCAATATCGGCCTCGGCTTCGCGCTGCTCTTCCTGCTTCTCGGCGCCATGATGACGTGGTTCCTGCAGGGCTTCGAGCAGACGATGGCCGTGTTCGTGCAGTGACGCGGGAGGGGGCGCCATGGCCGAACAGAACGATTCCGAAAAGACAGAAGAACCAACAGGCAAAAAGCTAGAAGACGCACAAAAGCGCGGCGACGTCGTCAAGAGCCAGGAGATCAATGCCTGGTTCGTGATGATGGGTGGCGCCATGGCGGTCGGCCTCATGGGCACGTCGTCGGCCGGGACGATCATGGATGCGCTCAAGGTGTTCCTGATCTCGCCCGAGGCGATCCCGATGGACCGTGATCATCTTCGCGGCGTCATCCTGCATCTCGGCATGGTGGTTTTCGGGGCCATGGCGCTGCCGCTTGGCGTGCTCATCGTCGCGGCGATGGCGGGCAACCTTCTCCAGCATGCGCCGGTCTTTACCGGCGAGAACATGAAGCCTTCCTTCTCCAAGCTCTCGCCGATAAAGGGGCTCGAGCGCCTGTTCGGACCCAAGAGCCTCGTCAATCTCCTCAAGAGCATGATCAAGTTCGTGCTCGTCGGCAGTGTCGTCTTCCTGCTGATCTGGCCGGAGCGCGACCGGTTCGGCCTCATGATGACGTGGGACGTCTCGCTGTTGCTGCCGCTCGTCAAGGCGCTGGCGCTCAAGATGTTCGGCGGCGTGATCGCCGTCATGACGGTCGTCGCGGCGCTCGACTACCTCTTCGAGCGTTTCCAGTGGCTCAAGAAGCAGCGCATGTCCATTCAGGAGATCAAGGACGAATACAAGCAGATGGAAGGCGACCCGACGGTCAAGGCCAAGCTCCGCCAGTTGCGCATCGAGCGCGGCCGCAAGCGCATGATGGCCAATGTGCCGAAGGCGACCGTCGTCATCATGAACCCGACCCACTACGCCGTCGCACTGAAATACGAGAAGGGCATGGGCGCGCCCGTCTGCGTCGCCAAGGGCCTCGACGCCATCGCCCTCAAGATCCGCGAGGTTGCGGAGGCGAACGGTGTGCCCGTGGTCGAGAACCCCCCGCTCGCCCGCGCGCTCCATGCCTCGGTCGAGATCGACCAGGAAATCCAGCCGGATCACTACAAGGCGGTCGCCGAGGTCATTGGATATGTGATGCGGCTTAAGGCTAAGATCGCCGGACGGGGCAGGGCCAATTGATTCGCGCCCTCGCGGCGCGCAAAATTCATAATTCCGGATCGGAGCTCGGCGTGAGCCGGGCAGCGGGGGCGGCTTCGGGGGAATGCCGATGAGCGAAATACCGGCCGAATTGCCGGAGCTGGAGCGTCCGGCGGCGGCAGAGGCCCGTGGCGGCAGCGTCGCGTCGGATGGCGACGCGCAGGGTGGCGTGTTTGCGGCGCTGCCATCCGGGCGGCGTCTCGTCATTCTCGCCGGCGCGGGGCTCGGCCTCGCGGCGACGCTGCTCGATGCTTTCGGCCTCCATGCCTTCGGCGTGAGCGGCGCGCTGACCGTCATGGGCGTGATCGGCGCGGCGGGCGTTCTCATCTTCGGGCTTGGAATGAGCGGGAGCGAGGCCTTCAGCCGGGCGCCGCTCGCGGCGGGCGAGGCGCTCAACGCGCTCCCCGACCCCTGCTACGTGACCGACAGGCGCGGCGCGGTGATCTTCGCCAATGAAGCCTATCGAAGCCTGCTCGGCACGGCTCATGCCGAGCGGCCGGCGCCGCTCGAGCGCCTGCTTGCCGGACGCGACGGCCTTGCCGAAACGCTCTTCCGCCTCACCCAGATGGGGCGGACGGGCTTTGCCGGCGAGGAGGAGGTTCGCTTCTCGCCGCGCGCGGGCGCGGTGGAGCGCGTTTTCAGGATCGTGGTGCGGCCGCTGAGCGGGGAGGAGGGCGGCGCGGTGTGGCTGCTGCGCGACCTCACCATGGAGCGCGAGCGCGTCGAGATCGCGGAACGCCAGTGGCAGAGCGTCATGGACTTCATGTCGGCGACGCCGATCGGCTTTTACGTCGCCGAGGCGAATGGCGAGATCACCTTCATCAATGCGCGGCTGGCGGGCTGGCTCGGTATCGAGCCCGACCGCGCCACGGAGCGGCGCACGACGCTGGCCGATTTCGCGGCGGGCGGTCCGGGCGGGCTTCCCCGTGCGTCGGCGCTCGACGGCACCGCCACGCTCGATGTCGATCTGCGCGCGGGCGATGGCCGCGTCATGCCGGTCCGCATCGTGCAGACGCAGGTTTCGCGCGGCGCCGGTCGCGAGCCGATGATCTGCGCCATGGTGCTCGACCGCGCGACCGCGGACGAGGCGGAGGAAACGATGCGCGACGCCGAGCGGCGCTTCGCGCGTTTCTTCAACAATGCGCCCATCGGCATCGCCACGGTCGATCGCGAAGGCCGGATCGACAATGCGAACAGCGCCTTTCGTTCCTATGTCGGCGATGTGGAGCGCGGCGCGAACCTCGCCGGCCTCGTGGCCGAGGACGACCGGCCGGGCGTCGAGGAAGTGCTCGGCAGGGCGCAGGCGGGCACGCTTTCAGGCCCGCCCATCGAGGTGCGGCCCGTCAACCGTTCCGAGCGCGTGGGGCTTCTCTATGCGAGCCGGGTCGATATGGGCGAGGATGGCGGCTCGACCGTCATCTATCTCATCGACGCGACGGAGCAGAAATCGCTCGAGCTGCAATTCGCCCAGTCGCAGAAGATGCAGGCCATCGGCCAGCTCGCGGGCGGTGTCGCGCATGACTTCAACAACCTGCTGACGGCCATTATCGGCTTTTGCGATCTGTTGCTGGCGCGGCACCAGGCGGGCGATCCATCCTTCGCCGATGTCATGCAGATCAAGCAGAACGCGAACCGCGCGGCGAACCTCACCCGCCAGCTTCTCGCCTTTTCGCGCCGGCAGACGCTGCGACCCAAGGTCCTCTCGCTCACCGATGCGATTGCCGAGCTTCAGAACCTTCTCTCGCGTCTTCTCACCGAAAAGGTCGAACTCAAGATCGTTCATGGCCGCGATCTCGGCCTCGTCAAGGTCGATCAGAACCAGATCGAGCAGGTCATCATGAACCTCGCCGTCAATGCGCGCGACGCGATGCCGGATGGCGGCAGGCTGACGATCCGCACGGCGAATGTGTCGGAGGAGGACAGCCGCGCGCTCGACCACGCGCTGATGCCGCCCGGCGAATATGTGCTCATCGAGGTCGCGGATACGGGCGTCGGCATTCCGAAGGAAAATCACGGCAAGATCTTCGAGCCCTTCTACACCACCAAGGACCCGAGCAAGGGCACGGGCCTCGGGCTTTCGACCGTCTATGGCATCGTGAAGCAGACCGGCGGCTTCATCTTCCTCTATTCGACGGTCGGCAAGGGCACGACCTTCCGCATCTATCTGCCGCGCTATTTCGAAACGCCGGCGGAGGCGAAGGCCGAGGCGGAGGCAGCGGCGGCCGCAAGCGCAGCCGAGCCCGCGGATCTCACCGGCAAGGGCACGATCCTTCTCGTCGAGGACGAGGATGCGGTGCGCACCTTCGCCGCCCGCGCGCTCACCACGCGCGGCTATGAGGTGCTGCAGGCCGAAAGCGGCGAGGCGGCCATCGCGCTGGTCGAGGGCTTCAAGGGCCAGATCGATCTCGTTGTCTCCGACGTGGTGATGCCGAACATGGACGGCCCCACCATGATCAAGGAGCTGAGGGCGCGGCTTCCGGGCGCGAAGGTCATCTTCGTTTCGGGTTACGCGGAGGATGCCTTCGAGAAGAGCCTCGACCCCGATCAGGAGTTCCACTTCCTGCCCAAGCCCTTTTCGCTGAAGCAGCTCGCGGCGGCGGTGAAGGAGATGATGGGCGGGTGAGGGTGATTCACGGCAACCATGTTGGCGGCGGCGTGAACATCTGCCGAACTTGTCTTGAATTCCGATTTAAAATCAATATCTTAAATTTCATATTGCCAGGCGGAACAAAACCGGTACATTAACCCTTGATTGCTTCGGCCAGGCCAGCATGAAATAAGGGGAACCGGGATGTCGAAACCGACGATTCAGCTCGTTGAGAAGGGCGACAGGAACGATATGGACAAGCAGAAAGCCCTCGAAGCCGCTCTCAGCCAGATCGAACGCTCGTTCGGCAAGGGCTCGATCATGCGGCTCGGCAAGAACGAGCAGGTGGTGGAGATCGAGGCGATTTCCACGGGCTCGCTCGGCCTCGACATCGCGCTCGGCATTGGCGGTCTTCCCCGCGGTCGTGTGATCGAGGTTTACGGTCCCGAATCCTCCGGCAAGACGACGCTGGCGCTGCAGACCATCGCCGAAGCCCAGAAGAAGGGCGGCGTCTGCGCCTTCGTCGATGCGGAACATGCGCTCGATCCCGTCTATGCGCGCAAGCTCGGCGTCGCGCTCGACGATCTTCTCATCTCCCAGCCCGATACGGGCGAGCAGGCGCTCGAGATCGCGGACACGCTGGTCCGCTCCGGCGCGGTGGACGTGCTCGTCGTCGACTCGGTTGCGGCGCTGACGCCCAAGGCCGAACTCGAGGGCGAGATGGGCGACTCGCTGCCCGGCCTTCAGGCGCGGCTCATGAGCCAGGCGCTCCGCAAGCTCACCGCTTCGATCTCCAAGTCGAACACCATGGTGATCTTCATCAACCAGATCCGCATGAAGATCGGCGTGATGTTCGGCA
>NZ_DAOKYX010000003.1:119484-147788 GCF_035325945.1 Parvibaculum sp. | reverse complement strand
GGCTCACGCCGCCGCGTCGGTGTTCCAGTCCACCAGCCGCACGATGTCGGCCATGATGTCGGTGATCTGAAAGTCCTTGGGCGTATAGATGGCGGCGACGCCCGCGGCGCGGAGCCTTTCGGCATCCTCGCGCGGAATGATACCGCCCACGACGACCGGAACGTCGATCCCCTCATCCTTGAGGTGCGTCATCACCTCGGTCACGAGCTGCACATGCGAGCCCGAAAGGATCGAGAGCCCAAGCACATGCACGCGGCCTTCGCGCGCCGCCTCCACGATCTCGGCGGGGGTGAGACGGATGCCGTCATAGACGACATCCATGCCGCAGTCGCGCGCGCGGACCGCGATCTGCTCGGCGCCGTTGGAATGGCCGTCGAGGCCCGGCTTGCCGACGAGGAACTTGAGCCGCCTTCCGAGCTTCACCGAAACGGCATCGACCATCTCGCGCACGCGGTCGAGTTCCGGCGCATCGTTGCGCGCGGCGCGTGAAACACCGGTCGGCGCGCGATACTCGCCGAAGATCGAGCGCAGCGCCGTTCCCCATTCGCCCGTGGTCACGCCGGCGCGCGCGCAGGCGATGGAGGGCTCCATGATGTTGCGGCCTTCCTTCGCCGCGCGGCGAAGCTCGGCGAGCGCGGCCTCGACCGCCCCTGCGTCGCGCGCCGCGCGCCACGCCTTGAGCCGCGCGATCTGCCCCGCCTCGACCTCGGCCGGAACGGTGAGGATCGAGCCCTCTCCGGTCGCCAGCGGCGAAGGCGCGGTCTCGACATATCTGTTGACGCCGACGACCACCTGCTCGCCCGCCTCGATCGCCGCCAGCCGCGCAGAATTCGACGAGACGAGCTGCTCCTTCATATAGGCGCTCTCGATGGCGACGATCGCGCCGCCCATCTCCTCGATCCGGGCCAGTTCCTCGCGCGCCTCGGCCTTCAGCGCCTCGACCTTGGCATCCATCACATGGCTGCCGTCGAAAATATCCTCATACTGAAGAAGGTCCGTCTCGAAGGCGAGAATCTGCTGCGCGCGAAGCGACCATTGCTGATCCCAGGGGCGCGGCAGGCCCAGCGCCTCGTTCCAGGCCGGAAGCTGCACGGCGCGTGCCCGCGCCTTCTTCGACAGCGTGACGGCCAGCATCTCGATCAGGATGCGATAGACGTTGTTTTCCGGCTGCTGCTCGGTGAGGCCGAGCGAATTCACCTGCACGCCATAGCGGAAGCGGCGGAGCTTCGCATCGGTCACGCCATAGCGCGTCCGGCAGATCTCGTCCCAGAGATCGACGAAGGCGCGCATCTTGGCGATCTCGGTGATGAAGCGCACGCCCGCATTGACGAAGAAGGAGATGCGCCCCACGACCTGCGGAAACTCCGCCTCCGGCACCTGCCCGCTCGCCCGCACATGGTCGAGAACGGCGATCGCATTGGCGAGCGCGAAGGCAAGCTCCTGCACCGGCGTCGCGCCCGCTTCCTGCAGGTGATAGGAGCAGACATTGGTCGGATTCCACTTCGGCACTTCGCGATAGGTATAGGAAACGATGTCGGTGATGAGCCGCATGGAGGGCTCGGGCGGGAACACATAGGTGCCGCGCGAGAGATACTCCTTGATGATGTCGTTCTGCACCGTGCCCTGAAGCTTTGCGCGGTCGGCGCCCTGCTCGTCGGCGACGGCGATATAGAGCGCGAGGAGCCAGGCGGCCGTCGCGTTGATCGTCATCGAGGTGTTCATCTTTTCGAGCGGGATGCCCTCGAAAAGCTGGCGCATGTCGCCGATATGGCTGACCGGCACGCCGACCTTGCCGACCTCGCCGCGCGCAAGCTCGTGATCGCTGTCATATCCGGTCTGCGTCGGCAGATCGAAGGCGACCGAAAGGCCGGTCTGCCCGCGGGCGAGGTTGGTGCGGTAAAGCTCGTTCGAGGCCTGGGCGGTCGAATGGCCCGCATAGGTACGGAAAATCCAGGGCTTGTCCCTGCCCGCGTCCGGCTGGCCGCCTTCTTCCTTTGCCATGTCTTCCGCCTTTTACGCTGCGTCCGAATAGCCTCGCCCATTATCACAGGCATGGTTGCAGCGCAAAAGCATTGGGGCCCGGATCGGCGCCCGGGCCCCGAGGCGGGCCGCCGCCCCGTTAGCGGACATTGGACAGGATATCGACGACGACGCCCGTCGCCACCGCCACGAGCACGATGTCGTCGCCGACGATATAGGCCTCATAGCCGTGGCCATGCGGAAAGCGATAGGCGAGATCGGCCGGCAGTGGATGCCTGTAGGCGCCGCGCGGCAGCTTGTGCCCGACCCTGACGCGCTGACCGTGCGGCAGCGGACGTCCTTCCCAATTATGCATGCGGTAATAATCGCGCGCGAAGCCCGACTGATCGGCCGTGAATTCGGGATGCTCGCGCCGCATCGTCGTGCGGTGCATCTTGCGGCCTTCCTCCGCGCGGTGCTGGGGTGGCGGCTGCATGTGCCGCTCGCCCTGCGGAGGCATGTTCTGCCCTTGAGGCGGAGGTGTCGGCATCCGCTCCGCGGGCTTTTCCTCGGCAAGCGCCACCGCCGGCAGGAGCAATGTCGCAGCGAGAGTGAGGGCGGACAAGCGGTGTCTGAAATCGCGGGTGGCTTTGGTCGTCATCTGTCCCTCCGGGATCGAATGAAGCCCCCTGACCGAATTCATCATACGCTTTCGATCCGCGGACCGACATCCCAATCTGCCGCGACCCGCCATACCAATCAAAAACGCCGGAGCCTTGTGGGCCCCGGCGTTTCACTCGCGCCGATCGACTTTCTTTTTCGAGTCTTATTCGGCGGCGGACGCCCTTGCGGCGACGCGTTCGATATGTTTGCGGCGGGCGTCGAAATCCCGCGCGATGCTGTCATCATTGCTCTGGAGCGCCTCGACGTCCTGATCGGCAAAGCCGATCACGCCCATTTCCTCATACCCCTTTCGGATACGCGGCCCCCAGAGGCCGATATCCTTGACGATGGGCACGATGCGCTGGAAGAGCCCGTTGCGGAACGTCTCCATGAAGCCGGAGTGATACATGTGCTCGGCGCAGTCGACCGGGTTGAGGCCGAGATTCTTCCACACCTCCACGGCGTCGAACCGGTCGCGCATGAGATAGCTCGCCTCGAGCAGGAACTCCTCGCGCTCGTCGCGCTCTTTCTCCGTGAGCTGAGGATAATAATCCCTGAGCGCGAGGCGGCCGAAGGCGACGTGACGCGACTCGTCCTGCATCACATAGGCATTGACGGCGGCGGCAAGCGGGTTCTGCGCGTGGTCGCGGATTTGCGCGAAGGAGGCGAGCGCCAGCCCCTCGATCACGATCTGCATGCCGAGATAGGTCATGTCCCAGCGGGAATCGAGCAGCGTCTGCTCGATGAGGTCCTGCAAGGGCTTCGTCATCGGATAGGCGAGGCCGAATTTTTCCAGAAGGCGCTTGTAACTCTCGACATGGCGCGCCTCGTCGATGACCTGCGTCGAGGCATAGAACTTGGAATCCATGTCCGGCACCTGCGTGACGATCTTCGCCGTGCAGATGAGCGCTCCCTGTTCGCCCTGCATGAACTGCGAAAGCTGCCACGCCTGGAAATGCTTGCGGACGTTGGCCTTCTCCTTGCGCGACATCTTCTCGAACTGCGCCATGCCGTTGATCGGCAACATCTCGTCGGGAAGCTGTTCGGGATTGTCCTCGTCAAGCTCCTGGGACCAGTCGATGCGGGTATTCGCATCCCACTGCATCTCCACGCCCTTGCGATAGAGGCCCATCATCGCCGCGCGCTCGGGATCGTATTTCCAGTTGAACGTGGCGTCGAAGCTCTGCGGCACCGACCAGTGGCTGCCCTCGAGCGGGATGGCGTATTCCTTGGCGAAGCTCATGCGGTTCCTCCCTCCCTCATGAATTTGCGGAGTAGTGCTCCGCAGTACGAAAAGCCTATACTGAAAAAGAAGCGTCAGGAAAGAGGAATCCGCGTGCCCGCCCCGCTCGCCTTCGGACGGGACGGCCGAAACGGATATTATGTTGCACCGCAAAAACTCCTTGCATCCGTTGCGGCATGCTTCAATGATCCGCGCCGCTGGCGGGCACCCGCCGGCTCCCACATGTTAGGGATCGTTGGAGAAAGCCTTTTTCCGCCGCGACGGAGCGGCGGAAGCTGAGGCGCGAGCAAGGATGAAACATGGCCAAGAGTGACGGCGCGGCAGCCGCCAGCGGTAACCCGCTTCCCAGAAAGGACCTCTATGAGATCGGCGAGATCCCGCCGCTCGGCCATGTGCCGCCGAAAATGTATGCCTGGACGATCCGGCGCGAGCGCCACGGACCGCCGGCCCAGGCGATGCAGGTGGAAGTCGTGCCGACATGGGAACTCGACAGCCACGACGTGCTCGTTCTCGTGATGGCGGCAGGCGTCAACTACAACGGCGTCTGGGCGGCCCTCGGCACGCCGATCTCCGTCTTCGACGTTCACAAGCTGCCCTATCACATCGCTGGCTCGGATGCGTCCGGCATCGTCTATGCCGTCGGCTCCAGGGTCACGCGCTGGAAGGTGGGCGACGAGGTCGTCATCCATTGCAATCAGGACGACCATGACGACGAGGAGTGCAATGGCGGCGACCCGATGCTCTCCCCCTCGCAGCGCATCTGGGGCTATGAGACGCCGGACGGCTCCTTCGCGCAGTTCGCCCGCGTGCAGTCGCAGCAGCTCATGGCGCGGCCGAAGCACCTGACCTGGGAAGAGAGCGCCTGCTACACGCTGACGCTCGCCACCGCCTATCGGATGCTCTTCGGGCATCGTCCGCACACGCTCGAGCCGGGGCAGAACGTGCTCGTCTGGGGCGCGAGCGGCGGCCTCGGCTCATTCGCCGTGCAGCTTTGCGCGACCGCTGGCGCGCATGCCATCGGCGTCATCTCGGATGAATCGAAGCGCGACTATGTGATGTCGCTCGGCGCGAAAGGCGTCATCAACCGCAAGGACTTCAACTGCTGGGGCCAGCTCCCGAAGGTGAACTCCGCCGAATTCAACGATTTCATGCGCGAGGCGCGCCGCTTCGGCAAGGCGATCTGGGACATCACCGGCAAGGGCGTCGATCCGGACATCGTCTTCGAGCATCCGGGCGAGGCGACCTTCCCCGTCTCCTGCATGGTGGCGAAGCGCGGCGGCATGGTCGTCTTCTGCGCCGGCACGAGCGGGTTCAACCTCACCTTCGACGCCCGCTTCGTCTGGATGCGCCAGAAGCGCATTCAGGGCTCTCACTTCGCGCATCTGAAGCAGGCTTCCGCCGCCAACCAGCTCGTCATCGAGCGGCGCATCGATCCCGGCCTTTCGGAAGTCTTCGCCTGGGAGGACATTCCGAAGGCCCATATGAAGATGTGGAAGAACGAGCACCTGCCCGGCAACATGGCGGTGCTCGTCTCGGCGAAGCGGGCGGGGCTGCGCACCTATGAGGATGCGATCGAGGCGGGCAACCGCTAGATCAGGACCGCGATCCCCCGCGCGCTCACATAAAGCCCGACGAGAATGACGACGCCCGCGAAGAGGCGGACGAGCGCCGCCTTGCGCGCGGCGAGCCTGCGGGCAAGGAACGTGCCCGCAAGGGCGCCGACGAGCCCGCCGCCGAGCAGGAGGGCGGCGACATGCCAGTCGACGAGGCCCGATGCCGCATAGCTCGCCGCCGTTGCCGCGCCGAAGGCCGCGACCGAGACGAGTGACGAACCGACCGCATTGAGGATCGGCATGGCGGTCGCATTGATGAGGCCGGGAACGATGAGGAAGCCGCCGCCGATGCCGAAGAAGCCTGAAAGCGCGCCGACCGCGAAACCGTAGCCGGAGAGCGAGGGGAGCAGCGCGCGCGCCGAGGCAAGATCGAGCCGCACATCGGGATTGCCGCCCTGCGCGCTGCGCCGGAGCATGGAGAGGCCGACCGCAATCATCACGAGGCCGAAAAGCGCGAGCAGAAGCTCGCCATCCACAGCCTTCCCGAGCCGCGCGCCGGCAAAGGCGCCGACGACGCCCGCAGCCGCGAAGACGACGGCGCAAGGCCATTTGACCGTCTTCGCCCGCGCGTGAAGCGCGACGCCCGCAAGCGCATTGGCTGCGACGGCGACCGCGCTCGTCCCGATGGCGATATGGGGCGAGGCGATGCCGACGACATAGATGAGCAGCGGCACGGCGAGGATCGACCCGCCGCCGCCGATGAGCCCGAGCGTAAGCCCGACGAGCCCACCGGCTCCGACCGCCATGAGATCGGCAAGGGCGAACATGGTCACCTCCCGCTCAGCTCCGCAGCGCCCGGTTCCACGGCATCAGCATGAGAAGCCGCGCCATGCCGCAAAAGCCGCTGACGCCCGCAAAGACGAGCCCGGCGCCGACAAAGGCCGAAAGCGCATGGAAGGCCGGATGGACGAGCGCGCCAAGCACGGCGCCGATGACGACGAGGCTGCCTGCCGCGATCTGCACCTGCCGCATCAGCTCGAGCGGCTGCTTGCGATCGACCGCGACGGGAAGCTGCGCGGCCTTCCAGGCGTCGAGGCCGCCCTCGAGAATATAGGCCTCGCAGCCGCTGGCGGCCGCCAGCTTGCCGGCATTGGCCTTAGTCCGCATGCCGGACTTGCAATGATAGATGACGATGTCAGCCTTTCCGGTCGCGACGGTGCCCGCGAGCTTCGAGAGCGGCTCGTTCCGCGCGCCTGGAATGTGCTCCCGCGCGAACTCGTCCGGCTCGCGGATATCGACGACGGCGGCCCCGCTCTCGATGAGCGTCCGCGCGGCGGCAGGGGTCAGGGTCTTGAGTGACATGGCAATGCTCCGTTCCGGGTTGCGCCGTAATTTATCTGTTGCTAATTTAACTGTTGCTAATATATAAATCAAGAGCGATCGAAACGAAGCCCCCCTGTTTGAAGGAGAGCCACATGAACAAGCGAGCCCAGCCGGCCATAAACGGCTTCTTTGACGAGGCCACCAATACGGTGAGCTATCTCGTCGTCGATCCCGCGACGCGCGATGCGGCGATCATCGACCCCGTGCTCGATTTCGAGCCGCGCTCGGGCAAGGTCGCGACCGCGAGCGCCGATGCCCTGCTCGCTGCCGCCGACAAGGCGGGCGCGAAGATCGTCTGGATTCTGGAAACCCATGCCCATGCCGACCACCTTTCCGCCGCGCAGTATCTGAAGGCAAAAACCGGCGCCAGGGTGGGCATCGGCGCGCATATAGGAAAGGTGCAGAAGATTTTCAGCCCGATCTTCGAGGTGACGCCCGCGCCTGCCGATGGAAGCGAGTTCGACAACCTCTTCGAGGATGGCGAAACCTTCGCGCTGGGAAGCCTCACCTTCGAGGTGCTGGCGACGCCGGGCCATACACCCGCCTGCATTTCGTACAAGCTCGCCGACGCGGTCTTCGTGGGCGACACGCTCTTCATGCCGGATTACGGAACGGCGCGCGCCGACTTTCCCGGCGGAGACGCCCGCGCGCTTTACCGCTCGATCCGCAGGCTCCTCGCCCTGCCGCCCGAGACGAGGCTCTTCATGTGCCACGACTACAAGGCGCCGGGCCGCGACGCCTATGTCTGGGAAACGACGGTCGCCGAGCAGCGCGCGCACAACATCCAGATCCATGACGGCGTGAGCGAGGAGGAGTTCGTGAAGCTGCGCGAGGCGCGCGACAGGACGCTCGCAACCCCCGTCCTGCTGCTGCCCTCGATCCAGGTGAACATCAAGGCCGGGCACATGCCTCCGGCGGAAGCGAATGGAAGGCGCTATCTCAAGATCCCGCTCGCCATCCCGGAGGAAGCGGCCAAGACCATCTGAGCCGTATCCACCGGCCTTCCGGCCGACCACGGGACATGAAGGCGCAACAAGAAGGATGCAGCGGGCTGCCCGGCGGATTTCACCGCCGCTGGCGGCCCGCAGCGCTTGGGGCTATATAAAACCCGACATGGCGAGAGCCGTTCCCTCCTGCTCCCGTATGAATTCCCGAGCCCCGTGTCCCCTCGTTTGAGAAGTCGTGAGTGCCGCCGATGAGCCATGCCCAGAATTCCACCGCCGCGACCGCGGGCGAAATCCTCGCTCCCGGCAATCTTCTGCCGCTGACCGAAAGCGCCGTTGGCGCGGCCGGAACGCTTCTTGCCCATGCGCGGAGCGCCGTGACGCGGAAGGTGAGCAAGGACGGCAGGATCTCGGCCGCTCTCATCGAGCGCGAACAGTTCGCCGCCCATGGGCTCGCCTGGATGGCGACCTATGTCGAGGCGCTGCGCCAGCTTGCCGCCTATGCCGCCCGCATGACGGAGGAAGGCCGCCTCGGCGAAACCGAAAGGCTGATGGTCGCCATCGCCTTCGGCGAATATCTGAGCCAGCTTTCGGGCGGCATCCCGATGAGCCAGGGCGAAATCGTCCGCCCGCACGATCTCGGCATATCGGATGCGGATCACGCGGCCTTCCACACCCCGGCCGTGCGCAGGCTGATCGTCGAGGGGAATTCGCGCGAGACGCGCGCCCGGCTGGCCGAACTCATGGCCGAAAAGGCGGGCGCCGCGACCTTCGGCGATCCGGGCCTTGAAGAGACTTACGAGCAGATCCGCGACCAGATGCGCCGCTTCGCCGACACCGAGGTCGTGCCTTATGCCCATGAATGGCATCTCAAGGACGAATACATCCCCCTCTCGGTGATCGGACAGATGGCCTCGCTCGGTGTCTTCGGTCTGACGATCCCGGAGGAATTCGGCGGCCTCGGCCTTGGCAAGGAATCGATGTGCGTCGTCTCCGAGGAATTGTCGCGCGGCTATATCGGCGTCGGCTCGCTCGGCACGCGCTCGGAGATCGCGGCCGAACTCATCCTCGGCGGCGGTACGCCGGAGCAGAAGACGAAATGGCTGCCCAGGATCGCGAGCGGCGAGATCCTGCCGACCGCCGTCTTCACCGAGCCCAATACGGGCTCCGACCTTGCAAGCCTGAGAACGCGGGGGCGGCGCGACGGCGACGTCTACAGGATCACCGGCAACAAGACCTGGATCACCCATGCGGCGCGCGCCGATGTGATGACGCTTCTCTGCCGCACCAATGACGAGCCGGGCTACAAGGGCCTGTCGATGATGCTGGCCGAGAAGCCGCGCGGCGACGACGCCAACCCCTTCCCCGCCAAGGGCATGACAGGCGGCGAGATCCCCGTTCTCGGCTATCGCGGCATGAAGGAATTCGAGATCGGCTTCGACGATTTCGAGGTAAAGGCCGAAAACCTGCTCGGCGGCGAGGAAGGCCAGGGCTTCAAGCAGCTCATGCAGACCTTCGAGAGCGCGCGCATCCAGACGGCGGCGCGCGCCATCGGCGTCGCGCAGGCGGCGCTCGAACTCGGCCTCAAATACGCGCAGGAGCGCATCCAGTTCGGCAAACCCATCTTCGACTTCCCGCGCGTTTCCGGAAAGCTCGTGATGATGGCGGTCGAAATCCTCGTCGCCCGTCAGCTCACCTATCACGCCGCGCGCGAGAAGGATGGCGGACGGCGCTGCGACCTCGAAGCGGGAATGGCCAAGCTCCTCGGCGCGCGCGTCGCCTGGGCGGCGGCGGACAATGCGCTGCAGATCCATGGCGGCAACGGCTTCGCGCTCGAATATCCGGTGAGCCGCGTGCTGTGCGATGCGCGCATCCTCAACATCTTCGAGGGCGCGGCGGAAATTCAGGCGCAGGTGATTGCCCGCCGCCTTCTCGAAGGCGGCAATTGATGGTGTGAGGGCGGCGAAGGCAACGAAGCCCGGGAAAGACAAAGCCCCCAAATACAAAGGAAGACGCGATGGAAGAATTTTTCCGCTATCTGGGGCCCGTCGCCATGGCCGCCGTCGTCGCGGTTCTGGTGCTGGGGCTCCTGAACATGATGCGCGGCGGACCGGGCTCGCGCTCGCAGATGCTGATGCGCTGGCGCGTCGGGCTGCAATTCGTCGCCATCATCTTCCTGATGACCGCGCTCTATTTCGCCGCACGCTGACGAACGCTCTCCTCGCGCGCCGTTGAGGCGATCACGACCGTGCGTTCCAGCGCGGCATCGCGATGATCGAGCGCCTTCACATAGCGCTCGACCCGCTCCATGGAGAGGATCGCCTTCGGCTCGCTATATTGCATGACGGCGATATCGTCCCAGGCGCCCAGCGTCGGCCCGCCCTTCGCCTCGCGCAGCACCGCCTCAACCCTGCCGTAAAAGACGAGATGGCCGCCGGTCCTGTAGACCGTCTGCATCGCGACGATGCCATAGCGATTATAGGCCGCGCGGCCCGAGGAAGACGTGCGGCCGGCATCCGTCCCGGCATAGCGGGCGGCCGGGTAATATTTGAGGAAGTTCACCATCGAGGGCTTGTAGGTGACGGGCTGCGCCAGCAGCCGGCCGATGGCCTCCGGATCGGGCATCGCATCGCTGCGAAAGCCCGTATGCCCGAGATCGGCGGAAACCTCGCCCTCCGGCATGCGCCAGATCCGCGTCGCGACGAGGAGACGGATGACGCCCAGCACGAGCCGCGGCGGCTCGCCGAGCGCGAGCCGTGCCACATAGGCATCCTCGACCTCGCCGGAAAGACGCAAGGGGATGGCATCGCTCGCGCCGCCAGCGACGATCAGGAAACGGTCCCAATAAGGCTCGCCCCCGCCGATGAGAGTGAAATCGGCATCCGCGCTCCAGCGGATCTCCGCTCCCGCAACCGGCTTTTCCGCCGCCTGCTGCGGACCTCGATATTTGAGGGCGACAAAGAAGGCGGGCGCGCGGGCGCTGACGTGGTAGACGGGCTCCCTTCCACCGATTTGTCGCAGAAGAAAGATGCCGAGCCCGATCAGGGCGAGGATGACGAGAGCGGTCTGGACGGCGGACATGGTTGCGATCCGGAAGGTTTTCGGACGGTCACGGAAAGTGACACGATTTGTGCCACAACTCAAACATGAACCCCCGTCACGGGCGCGCCCCCGGCCGGAGGCAGGCAGGCCTCGGGCGGGACAGGGCCCACGGGGCCATCCGCGCGCGGAAGGGGACCAGAGGCAAATCGGCAACAGCCTTGCAAGAATCTTCCGGAAGGGCGCAGAATCAGCCACGGAATGAGTTATTTTCCACGGCGAGCAACCGATAGAGGCAGCCGCAGGACGAGCGGCGGCAGAAGGGGAACATAGTGCCGAAAAGCAGACTTTTGATGGCCGCCGCGGCGGCGGGGGTCCTGGCGACCGCGGGCGTGCCCGCACTGGCGGCCGACAATCTCGTCGATGAGGTCCGGGTCGGTCTTTACGATCACAATTCGAGCCTCTTCGCCACGAGGCATGAGACGAGCAGGCCCGACATCAACGGCGAGGTTCTCTTCAAGTCGCCGGACTGGCTGTCCTGGGCCTTCGCTCCGCGTCCCGCCATTGGCGCCAATATCAATACGGGCGGCGGCACGAGCATCGCCTATGCGGGCCTCGCCTGGACGTTCGACGTGACGCCCGCGCTCTTCGTCGAGGGCTCGTTCGGCGGCGCCATCCACAATGGCGAAACGTCCGGCCCGACCAATGGCCGCAGCCGCATCAATTATGGCTGCCGCTTCATGTTCCATGAGAACGCCTCGCTCGGCTATCGCCTCGACGACCAGTCGAGCCTCATGCTCACCATCGACCATATGTCGAATGCGAGCCTCTGCTCGCCCAATCCCGGCCTCACCGGCATCGGCGTGCGCTACGGCTTCAAGTTCTGACTTCGCAAGGAAGCAAGACGCAAATCGAAGGGCGCCTTTCCAGGCGCCCTTTTTCGTGGGAATGCGCCAACTTCCCGGCGCCATGCGGCGACATGACTCGGTCCTAATTTTGCCATCGGCCCCCACAGGCGGCTATGCTGCCTCCCCCCGGAACGAAACGAGGCCGATATGACAGCGATTTCGCCCGCCGAACTTCCCAAGCAGACGGTCAACATCGCCGGCCGTCAGATGGCCTATGTCGAGATTGGCGAAGGCGATCCCATCGTCTTCCTGCACGGCAATCCGACATCGTCCTATCTCTGGCGCAATGTGATGCCGCATCTGAAGGATCAGGGCCGCTGCATCGCGCCGGATCTCATCGGCATGGGGGACAGCGACAAGCTCGAGCCTTCCGGGCCCGAACGCTACACCTTTCAGGAGCATCGCCGCTTTCTCGACGCCTTTCTCGAGGCTGTAAATGTGCGCGAGCGCGTCACCCTCGTCGTTCACGACTGGGGCTCGGCGCTCGGCTTCGACTGGGCGAACCGCCACCGCGACGCGGTGGAAGGCATCGCCTATATGGAAGCGATCGTGCGTCCGCTCGCATGGAGCGAATGGAACGAGGCCGCGCGCCGCATCTTCGAAGGCTTCCGCTCGGAACAGGGTGAGGAAATGATCCTCGAGCGAAACCTCTTCGTCGAGCGCGTCCTGCCGGGATCGGTCATCCGCAAGCTCGCCGATGAGGAAATGGAGGTCTATCGCCGCCCCTTCCTCGAGCCGGGCGAGGACAGGCGGCCGACGCTGAGCTGGCCGCGCCAGATCCCTCTCGACGGCGAACCAGAGATAGTGGCCGCCATCGTGCAGTCCTATGCCGACTACATGACCGCCAACGACCTGCCCAAGCTCTTCATCAATGCCGATCCGGGATCGATCCTCATCGGCCCCCAGCGCGATTTCTGCCGGAGCTGGAAGAACCAGACCGAAGTGACGGTGAAGGGCATTCACTTCATCCAGGAAGACAGTCCCCACGAGATCGGCGAGGCCATCGCCACATGGCGGAAGAGGTGGCGCACGGCCCGGGCCGCGGACTAGACTTCACGCGCGGGCCGATCGCATCCGCGTGAAGGAACAACGAAAAGTCCGGAGAAAAACCATGACCGACACCGCCAGCGCCGCGAATTCCAGCCAGACCTATTCGGCCATCGCCAAGCTGTTGCATTGGGTGATCGTCATTCTGATCGGCCTCCTGCTCTATGCCGGCTGGACCGCTGAGGATTTGCCAAGGGAGCAGCGCCTCGGCGTCATGCAGACCCATGCGGGCCTCGGCCTCACCGTGCTCGTTCTCATGGTCTCGCGGCTTTTCTGGCGGCTCGGCCACCCGGCGCCCGCCCTGCCCGCGGGCATGCCGCGCTGGCAGGTCATCGCTTCCAAGGCGACCCATCACGGGCTCTATTTCTTCGTCATCCTTCAGCCGCTGCTGGGGCTGGCGATCACCACCACGTCGAAATTCAACCTGAAGGCGTTCGGCGTGCTCGGCCTTCAGATCGCGCCCAACGAAACCATCCACGGCATCGGCGAGACGCTGCACGGGATCAACGCCTGGGTGATCGCCGCGCTCATCGCGCTTCATGTCGCCGCCGCGCTCTATCATCATTTCATGCGGCGCGACGACGTGCTGAAGCGCATGCTGCCCTTCGCAAAGATCTGAGCGTCAGGGAATGGTCACACTCAACAGGATCTACACGCGGACGGGCGACAAGGGCACCACCTCCCTCGCGACGGGCGAGCGCGTGCCCAAACACACGCTCAGGATCGAAAGCTACGGTACGGTCGACGAGACCAATGCGGCGATCGGCATCGCCCGGCTCGCCACCGCCGACGATGCAAGGCTCGACGCGATGCTGTCCCGCATCCAGAACGATCTCTTCGACCTCGGCGCCGATCTCGCGACGCCGGGCAAGACGAAGGAAGAGCTCGGCTACGAGCCCTTGCGGATCGTAGAGGCGCAGGTGACGCGCCTCGAACACGAGATCGACACGCTCAACGCCAATCTCGCGCCGCTGCGCTCCTTCGTCCTGCCGGGGGGAACGGCCGCCGCCGCGCACCTTCACCTCGCCCGCGCCATCTGCCGCCGGGCCGAAAGGCTCATGGTCGCGCTCGAGACGGCCGAGCCCGGCCTCGTCAGCGAGCCCGCGCTCAAATATGTGAACCGGCTCTCCGATTTCCTTTTCGTCGCGGCCCGATACGTCAACTGGGCGCCCGACGGCCGGGGCCCCGGCGACGTGCTCTGGACACCGGGGGCGAACCGCTGAGCGCCCGCGTCAGTAAGTCGCTGTAACGAATGATATTTCGGAACATCGCCAGCGATCGGGCATCGCGCTCCCCATTCCGTTGACAGGGGCTTGTAGCGGCTCTAGGTTGCCGCGCTGCAACAACGGCCAAGTCTTCGCGCTGCCGGTTCTCGTTCCCATCAGGGTCGCCACTTCAAGGGTGCCTTTTCGCGCCGTGGGGGCGGTTTGAGGGCCGCGGCCAAGAGCAACATCACGATCGGTCGCCGGGGCGGACGAAACCGTTTCGTAACAGCCAGGGCGACGCGCAGGGAGTTTATCTCGATGAAAGTCCTCGTGCCCGTAAAGCGCGTGGTCGATTACAACGTCAAGATCCGCGTGAAATCGGATCAGACGGGCGTCGATCTCGCCAATGTGAAGATGTCCATGAACCCCTTTGACGAAATCGCCATCGAAGAGGCGGTGCGTCTGAAGGAAGCGGGCAAGGCGACCGAAGTCGTCGCGGTGTCGATCGGCGTCGCGCAGGCGACCGAGACGATCCGCACGGCGCTTGCGATGGGCGCCGATCGCGGCATCCTCGTGAAGACGGACGAGACGGTCGAGCCGATCAACGTCGCGAAGATCCTCAAGGCGATCGTCGAAGCGGAAAAGCCCGACCTCGTCATTCTCGGCAAGCAGGCGATCGACGACGACTGCAACCAGACGGGCCAGATGCTCTCGGCTCTTCTCGGCTGGTCGCAGGGCACCTTCGCCTCGAAGGTCGAATTCGAGGGCGACAAGCTCCTGCTCACGCGCGAAATCGACGGCGGCCTGCAGACGCTGAAGCTCAGCATGCCGGCGATCATCACCACCGACCTTCGCCTCAACGAGCCGCGCTACGCCTCGCTCCCCAACATCATGAAGGCGAAGAAGAAGCCGATCGACGAGAAGACCCCGGCCGATTTCGGCGTCGAGGTGAAGTCGCGCCTCCAGGTCCTGAAGGTGACCGAGCCGCCGCAGCGTCAGGCCGGCATCAAGGTTGAATCTGTCGAGCAGCTCGTATCGAAGCTCAAGGAAGCGGGAGTGATCGGATGACAACGCTGGTTATTGCTGAACACAACAATCAGAGCCTCAACGACGCGACCGCGAAGACCGTCTCCGCTGCCGCGAAGCTGGGCGGCGAAATCCACGTCCTCGTCGCCGGTCAGGGCGTTGACGCGGTTGCAGCCAGCGCCGCGAAGCTCGATGGCGTGAAGAAGGTTCTCGTCGCCGACGACGCGCAATATGCGCATTTCAACGCCGAACCGCTCGCGGCCCTCGTCGTGAGCATCGCCGGCGCCTATGACGCGATCGTTTCGCCCGCGACGACCTCGGGCAAGAACTTCATGCCCCGCGTCGCCGCGCTTCTCGACGTGGCGCAGATTTCCGAGATCATCGAGGTCGACGCGCCCGATACGTTCAAGCGCCCGATCTATGCCGGCAACGCGATCGAGACCGTGAAGTCCGGTGACGCGAAGAAGGTCATCACCGTCCGCACGACGGCCTTCCCCGCCGCGGCCCAGACCGGCTCGGCCGCGATCGAGAAGATCGCCGCCGCCGCCAACCCGGGCCTCTCGGAGTGGGTGAGCGAGAACTTGACGAAGTCGGATCGCCCCGAACTCACCTCCGCGAAGATCATCATCTCCGGCGGCCGCGGCATGCAGTCGGGCGAGAACTTCCAGATGCTGGAAAAGATCGCCGACAAGCTCGGCGCTGCGGTCGGCGCCTCGCGCGCGGCGGTCGATGCGGGCTTCGTTCCGAACGACTATCAGGTCGGCCAGACCGGCAAGGTCGTCGCCCCGGATCTCTATATCGCCGTCGGCATTTCCGGCGCGATCCAGCATCTCGCGGGCATGAAGGACTCCAAGGTCATCGTCGCCATCAACAAGGACGAGGAAGCCCCGATCTTCCAGGTGGCGGATTACGGCCTCGTGGCGGACCTCTTCCAGGCCGTTCCCGCGCTCGAGCAGGAGCTGTCGAAGATCGGCCTCTGAGTGCGGAGGATCGACAAGCCATGAAATGGCGGACGGCGCCGCGGGGCATTCCCTGCGGCGCCGTTTTTGTGTAACGCAGACGATCGGCTATGATGTTTGGGCGCGGAGGAAATCCCGCGCCAGCTTTGGGTGGATAGTATGAATATTCGCAAGGTCGGTGTTATCGGCGCAGGACAGATGGGCAATGGCATCGCGCATGTCTGCGCGCTGGCGGGCTGCGAGGTGCTCTTGAACGACACTTCGAGGGAGCGCATCGAGGCGGGTCTTGCGACGATCAACGGCAACATGACGCGCCAGGTCGCCTCGGGCCGCATCTCCGTTGCCGACCGCGACGCGGCGCTCGACCGCATCTCCCCCGCCCTGAGCTACGAGGATTTCGAAACCGCCGATCTCGTCGTCGAATCCGCGACCGAGAACGAAACGGTGAAACGCAAGATCTTCGCCGATCTCTGTCCGCATCTGCGCGAGGATGCGATCATCGCCACCAACACCTCGTCGATCTCGATCACGAGGCTCGCCGCCTCGACCGACCGGCCCGAGCGCTTCATCGGCATGCATTTCATGAACCCCGTGCCGGTGATGGAACTCGTCGAACTGGTGCGCGGCATCGCCACGGACGACGCAACCTTCGAATCCGTGCGCGAGCTTGCCGTCCGCCTCGGCAAGCAGACGGCGAATGCGGAGGATTTTCCGGCCTTCATCGTCAATCGCATCCTGCTGCCGATGATCAACGAAGCGGTCTACACGCTCTATGAAGGCGTCGGCTCCGTCGAAAGCATCGACAAGGCCATGCGCCTCGGCGCCAACCATCCCATGGGCCCCCTGCAGCTCGCCGACTTCATCGGCCTCGATACCTGCCTCTCCATCATGCAGGTGCTGCATGACGGTCTTTCGGATTCGAAATACCGCCCCTGCCCGCTCCTCGTGAAATATGTCGAGGCGGGCTGGCTCGGCCGCAAGACGCGGCGCGGCTTCTACGACTATCGCGGCGACAAGCCGGTGCCGACCCGCTGATCCGGTCCGGCGAAACCACCGCCGCGAGGAAAACCAAACTTCCTTAACCCTCATCGTGTCATGGTTCTCCCGACCGCCCCCGGAAAGAGGCGTGTTTGTTGGGGGAGTTTGGATGAGCATCGACGAGCTGGAGGACGTGAAAGAGGATTTCCGGTCAGGCCGCGGCCCCGAACTTCTCGATGCGCCCAGCCACCCGACAGTGGCGCGGCTCCACGCCTATCTCGAACAGAAGCGGCAAGGCCGCCCCTTCACCGATCGCGGTGACATCCGCCCCGCCGAGATCGCGCCCCTGCTGCCGCATCTCGTCGTCCTCGACGTGCTCGATGGCGGCAATGACTTCCGCGTGAGGATCTGGGGCACCGCGCTCGTCGAACTCATGCGCGAGGAGCGCACGGGCCAGCTCCTCTCGGAATTCGGGCGGGAGCCGCGCATTCCGACCGACGCCACCGAGCTTCGCAGGAGATGGCTGACCATCTCGAAACTGACCCTGAAGCGCCGGGAGGCGATCTTCTTCAGATCGCCCACCGTTTCGCCCAAACGCGCCTTCATGACCTATCACGGCATGTTCGCGCCCCTGACAGCCGGCAACGCGGAAATCGGCCAGATTTTCGGCATCATGGTCAGCGTCCTCCATACCGGCCGCCAGAAATAGCGAAGGCAGGATTCGTTAACTTCCGTGCCCGACAATGAACCGCCGTCCCGGGGTGGGGGATGGCCATGCACGGATTGAACTTGAAATGGGCAGAGATCCGAGCGACACGCCAAAACTGGCGGAACCGCTTCATTATCACGACGCGCCGGAGCATCCCCGCGTCGCCGAACTCGTAGACTACTGGAACGCCAAGCGCGGCACGCGGCCGATGCCCGATCGCGCCGACATCGTCCCCGGCGAAATTCCCCGGCTGCTGCCGAACATCGTCATCTGCGAAGTCCTTCGCGGCGGCGAGGATTTCCGCATGCGCATCTTCGGCACCAAGCTCGTCGAACTCACTGGCGAGGAACGCACCGGCAAGAGCCTCTCGGATTTCGGCGCCCATGCGATAGTCCCGACGCGGCCCGAAATCGTTCAGGACCGCTGGCTGGAGGTCATCCGCCGCTCCTACCAGCAGGTGAAGCCCGTTTTCGTCAGCGGCGCGATGACGAGTTCGGACCGCCCCTATCTCGCCTGGCATGCCGTCTCCTGCCCGCTCACGGCGGGCGGCACCGCTGTCAGTCAGTTGATGGGCGGCCTCTTCGTCGTCGACAGGCGCTGACGGGCCGGAGGGCGCCCCTCATTCGACCGAAGTCACCCTGAGCGCCGCCTCGATCAACGCCCTGGCCTCCGGCGCGTCCCACTCGGCGGGGCCGACCAGCCGGCCGATCTCCCGGCCATCCGGCCCGATCAGCACCGTCGTCGGCAGCCCATAGCCCTTCATCTGGAAATTCGCCCGCGCGGACGGATCGTTATAGAGGCTGATGTGGCTTGCCTTCATTTCGTCCAGAAAGGCTCTCGCAAGATCGTGGCCGTCCTTGTCGACGCTGAGGGCGACGACCTCGAACCTTTCACCCCCCAGCGCGCCTTCCAGCCGGTCGAGGGTCGGCATCTCCTCCCGGCAGGGCGTGCACCATGTCGCCCAGAGATTGAGAAGCACCAGCCTGCCGCGAAAATCGGAAAGCCGGACCGTCTTTCGCTCCCCGTCGAGAAACTCGAGATCCGGCACGGACCGGGGTTCGGCATCAGCTCTGAAATTGGCCATGGCGCCAGTGGCATAGGGGGCGAGCGAGGCCGCGGCACCGGCCGATGACGGCCCCTGCACGGCCACGCCATTGCCTAGGGGCCGCGCGATCAAGTATAGAGCCGCGACGGCCACAAGAGCCGCAGCCGCCAAAATCAGGATAGACTTCGGTCTGGATCCAAACATCGGGCTTCCGACAACTCCCTCCCGCAAGGCCGGGGCCGGGGGCGGGGCGCACCCGGGGACACTGCGATGAGCAACAAAATGTGGGGCGGTCGCTTCGGCCAGGGCCCCGACCGCATCATGGAGGAGATCAACGCCTCCATCGACTTCGACAAGCGCCTCTTCGCCCAGGATATCCGGGGCTCGCAGGCGCATTGCTCCATGTTGGCCGCACAGGGAATTATCTCAAGCGCGGACGCGGAGCAAATCGTCGCGGGACTCGAGGAAATCCGCAAGGACATCGAGGTCGGCCAGTTCACCTTCAGCCGCGCGCTGGAAGACATCCACATGAATGTCGAATCGCGGCTGGCGGAGCTCATCGGACCGGCGGCCGGCCGGCTCCACACCGCACGCTCACGCAACGATCAGGTGGCCACCGACTTCAAGCTCTATGTGCGCGATACGATCGACCACCTCGACGAGCAGCTTGCGCAACTCCAGAAGGCGCTGGTCGAAAAGGCCGAGGCGCATGCCGCCACGATCATGCCGGGCTTCACGCATCTGCAGACGGCGCAGCCCGTGACCTTCGGTCATCACTGCCTCGCCTATGTGGAAATGGCGGCGCGCGATCGCGGCCGCTTCGCCGATGCGCGCAGGCGCCTCAACGAGAGCCCGCTCGGGGCCGCCGCGCTTGCCGGCACCTCCTTCCCGATCGACCGCGCGCGCACCGCCAAGGAACTGGGCTTCGACCGGCCGACGCGAAACTCGCTCGACAGCGTCTCCGACCGCGACTTCGTGCTGGAAACGCTTTCCGCCGCCGCCATCGCCGCGACGCATCTCTCGCGGCTGGCCGAGGAAATCGTCATCTGGTCGACGCCCGGCTTCGATTTCGTGCGCCTGCCCGACAGCTTCACCACCGGCTCCTCCATCATGCCGCAGAAGCGCAACCCGGACGCCGCCGAGCTTGTCCGCGCGAAGACCGGCCGCGTCATGGGCGCGCTGACGACGCTCCTCGTCGTGATGAAGGGCCTGCCTCTCGCCTATTCCAAGGACATGCAGGAGGACAAGGAAGCGGCCTTCGACGCGCTCGACGCGCTCTCGCTCTCGCTCGCCGCCATGACCGGCATGGTCGAGACGCTCACCGTCAATGAGCACGCGATGCGCGCCGCCGCCTCGCGCGGCTTTGCCACCGCCACCGACCTCGCCGACTGGCTGGTGCGGAAGCTCGGCATGCCCTTCCGCCAGGCCCATCACGTGACGGGCTCCCTCGTCGCCAGGGCCGAGCAGAAGGGCGTGGATCTCGACGGGCTCACGCTTGCCGAGATGCAGGAGGTGGAGCCAAGGATCACCGATGAGGTATATTCGGTCCTGGGCGTGGACAATTCTGTCCGCAGCCGCACGAGCTTCGGCGGCACGGCGCCCGACAATGTGCGCGAGGCAGCCTCCTGGTGGCGCAGGGAACTGGCGCGCGAAGCGGCGAAGGCAGGGGAGAAATGACATGAACAGGCGGATGACGATCGCGGCGGCGCTCGGCCTCTCGGCTCTCCTCGCGCTCGGCGCCTGCGGCCGCAAGGGCGACCTCGAGCCGCCGCCCAATGTCAGCCCCGACATGGCGGCCAAACAGCCCGCCTGCGCGACCCCGCGCGGCCTTGAAGGCCGCCCGGTCGACACGACGCGCTCGCCGATGATCCCTTCGGGCAATCCGACCCAGATACCGGAGAATGCGGTTCCGGGCTGCTAGGACGAAATCAAGTGAACCATTTCGAATATCGCGGCGGCATCCTGCATGCTGAGGATGTCGCGATCCCCGAGATCGCCGAGGCGGTCGGCACGCCCTTCTATTGCTATTCGACGGCGACGCTGACGCGCCACGCGCAGGTCTTCATGGACGCCTTCAGGGGCCAGCCGGCGCGGCTCTGCTACGCGATCAAGGCCAACTCGAACCTCGCCGTCATCGCCACGCTCGCGCGCCTGGGCGTCGGCGCCGATGTCGTCTCGGAGGGCGAGCTTCGTCGCGCACTCGCCGCCGGGATCGCGCCCGGCAAGATCGTCTTTTCCGGTGTCGGCAAGACCGCGGCCGAAATCGCCTTCGCGCTCGAAGCGGGCATCGACCAGTTCAATGTCGAATCGGAACCGGAACTGGAACTTCTCTCGGCGCTTGCCGCCGCGCGCGGGCTCACGGCGACCATCGCCATCCGCGTGAACCCCGATGTCGACGCGAAGACGCATGAGAAGATCGCGACCGGCAAGGCGGAAAACAAGTTCGGCATTTCATGGAAGCGCGCCCCCGCCGTCTATGCGCGCGCCCGCGAGCTTCCCGGCATCGAGGCGAGCGGCATCGACGTCCATATCGGCAGCCAGCTCACCTCGCTCGAACCCTTTGAAGCGGCCTTCCGCCGCGTCGCCGAGATGGTGGCGACGCTGCGCGCGGAAGGACACGCCATCAGCCGCATCGACCTCGGCGGCGGGCTCGGCATCCCCTATCGCGGCGACAACGACATTCCTCCGCATCCGGATGAATATGCGGCGATGGTCAGGCGCACGGTCGGCCATCTCGGCTGCGAGATCACCTGCGAGCCGGGCCGCCTCATCGTCGGCAATGCGGGCATCCTCGTCTCGCGCGTGATCTACGAAAAGCGCGGCGACGACCGGAACTTCCTCATCGTCGATGCGGCGATGAACGACCTCATCCGCCCGACCCTTTATGACGCCTATCACGAGATCAGGCCCGTTTCGGAGCCCGCCGGCAACGTTGAAGAGACGGCCTATGATGTCGTGGGCCCCGTCTGCGAGACGGGCGATTTCCTTGCCAAGGGGCGCACCCTGCCGCGTCTCATGACGGGCGATCTCGTCGCCATCATGTCGGCGGGCGCCTATGGCGCCGTTCAGGCGTCCGAATACAATACGAGGCCGCTCGTGCCCGAAGTGCTCGTCAATGGCGCCGACTATGCCGTGGTGCGCGCGCGCCCAAGTTATGACGAAATCCTGAAGCAGGATATGATTCCGCAATGGATCGGGCCTGCGGCATCGCCGAAGCGCTAGGGCCGGTTCCGCGATTGGCGGGGGGGCATGATTTTTCCCGGAAAGTCTGCAAGCTTCCCGCATCATGTTCCGGTGTCAGGCCCGGCGAGAGGCGCGAGATTTGAGCGGCCCCGATAGCAAAGAGCCCCAGGACAAAGCTCCCGCGAAGGGCGCGCGCAGATTGCCGCCGCGCGTCGAGCGGCGCATCGGGATCGCGCGCATCCTCCTCGTCTGGGAGACGCTCTGGCCCGCGCTCTGGCCGCCCGTGGGGCTCGCCGGCATTTTCCTCAGCCTTGCCCTTTTCGGCGCCTTTCAGCGGCTGCCCATGGCGCTCCACTGGGCGCTGCTCGGCGCCTCGGCCCTTCTCATGGCATGGCTCGTCTGGCGCGGACTCATGGGGCTGCGCTGGCCCGACCGCGATGCGGCCCTGCGCCATCTGGAGCGCGTGTCCGGTCTCGCCCACCGGCCGCTTGCCGCCTATGAAGACCTGCCCGCGCCCGGCAGCGGCGACGCCGCGCTGTGGCGCGCCCACCAGAACTGGGTCGCGGACCGCCTGCGGAAGCTGAGGCTCGGCCTGCCCTCGCCCGGCCTTGCCACGCGCGACCCCTATGCGCTGCGCGCGATCGTCGCCATGCTCCTCGTCGTGGCGCTTGCGGGCACCGGCGACGGACGGATGCGGCGCGTCGCATCGGCCCTGCTGCCCGGCGTCGGCGCAGCGAAGACCCTCTCCATCGAAGCCTGGGTCACGCCGCCCGCCTATACGGGGCGCGCGCCGATCTATCTGAGCCGCGCCGAGCCCGGCGGAACGCCCGCGAACGGCGAAACGCTGACCGTGCCCGTGAACAGCGCCTTTTCCATCCGCGTTCACGGTCCCCGCAATCCGCCAGCGCTCCAGTCGGCCTCCGGCGAGCGCGGGGAGCGCAGCAAACCCGAACTTCTCGAAGATACCGGCGACCGCAACTACGTCGTCGACACGAAGCTCGCCGACGCGACCGAATTCGCGCTGACCGTCGGCGGCCGCGTCGTCCGGAGCTGGAACATCGCCGTCATCCCGGACGAGAAGCCCACCATCGCGCTCACCAAGCCCATCGAGAAGACCGCCACCGGCTCGCTTCGCTTTGCCTACAAGGTTCATGACGACTATGGCGTGGTGAGCGCCGAGGCGCGCATCGCGCTCGGCGCGCCGCCGCCGCCACCGCCCGCCGTTTCGACTCCGAAGCCGAGGCCCGGCGCCGCGAAACAGGCCACTCACGCGAAGCCCGTGCCGCATGTCACCCCGCCCGTCATCAAGCTGGCGCTCCCCACGCTCCGGCCCCGCGATGCGAGCGGCGAAACCTATGTCGACCTCACCCCGCACCCCTGGGCGGGCCTGCCCGTCACCATCACGCTCGTCGCCGAGGACGACGCGAAACAGGAAGGTGTGAGCGAGCCCGTCGCCATGACGCTGCCCGCCCGCGACTTCAGGAAACCGCTCGCCGCCGCCATCGTCGAGCAGCGCCGCGCACTCGCGCTCGACCCCGCATCGACGCCCCGCATCGCCAGCGTCATCGACGCCTTCACGCATGATGCGGAACGCTATATCGACGACACCACCGTCTATCTCGCGCTGCGCTCGGCCTATTGGCGGCTCACCAGCGCCGGACATGAGAGCGACCTCAACGGCATTTTCGATCTCCTCTGGGCGACCGCGCTGCACATCGAGGATGGCGATCTCTCGCTCGCCGAGAGCGATCTGCGCCGCACCCGCGACGCGCTCAACGATGCGCTCGCCAGAGGCGCCGGCAATGACGAGATCGAGCGGCTGCTGGACGAACTCAAGGAAAGCTTCAAGCGCTACATGGATTCGCTCGCCGCGCGGGGCGGCAACATGCCGAACCGGATGGAGCAATTCGCGCCCCGCGACGGCCAGACCATCGACCGCGATCAGCTCGAGAAGATGCTGAGCGCCATCAGCGAGCTTGCCCGCACCGGCGCGCGCGAACAGGCCAAGGCCATGCTCGAGCAGTTGCAGGCGATCATGGAAAACATGCGCGTGCCGCAGCAGGGCAACGAGGCCATGAGCGAGAGCGAGCAGGCGATGGCGCAGGGCGTCGATCGCATGGGCAAGCTCATCGACCGGCAGCGCCAGCTCATGGACGAAACCTTCCGCCAGAGCGGCCAGGGCGGCCAGGGCGGCGCGACGGCGGGCGGGAACGGCACGGGCGGCAAGGCGGGCGGAAAGCACGCAGGCAAATCCCTCGAGGAGCTGAAGCGCGCGCAGGAGGCGCTGCGGCAGGAACTCGACGGCATCATCCGCGACCTCGGCAAGTCGGGGGCGAAGGTGCCCTCATCGCTCGACAAGGCGGGCCGGTCGATGGAAAGCGCGGGCGAGCGCCTCGGCGAAGGCCGCGCCGACCGGGCGACGGGCGCGCAGGGACAGGCCATAGCAGGCCTGCGCGAAGGCGCGCAGGGGCTTGCCGATCAGCTGATGCAGAGCATGGCCGGGCGCCGCGGCACGACCGGACGCGGCAATGGCAACAATATGGACCCTCTTGGCCGCTCGCTGCCGAGTTCAGGCACCGATCTCGGCGCCGATGTCGCCGTGCCCGACAAGATCGACATTCAGCGCGCGCGGGAAATCATCGAGGAATTGCGCCGCCGCGCGGGCGAGCTTGGCCGGCCGAAGATCGAACTCGACTATCTCGACCGCCTGCTGAAGCGCTTCTGATTTCAGCGCGGGTATTGCACCAGCGCCTGTTCGATGCGCTCGACAAGCTCGTCGAGCGTGAACGGCTTGAGCAGAATGTCGCTGATGATCGCCTCGAGCCCGTGGGCGCGCTCGCGCTGGTCGGAATAGCCCGTCATGAGCAGGATCGGCATGTCGGGCGCATCGCGCGCGGCGGCAAGCGCCAGCGAGATACCGTCCATCACCGGCATCAGGATATCCGTGAGCAGAAGCTCATGCGGCCTGCCGCCCGCCCGCGCCCGCTCGAGCGCCGCGAGCGCCTCGCTGCCATCGCCGGCCGCCTCGACCTGGTGCCCGACCCCTTCGAGCGCCCGCGTGATGAAGGCCCGGACGCTCGGCTCGTCTTCGGCGATGAGAATGCGCGCCATCGCTCACTCCTCCACGAAGCCGACGAAGGGAAGCTGGCGGAACGCATGGGCCGCATCCATGCCATAGCCGACGACGAAAACATCGGGGCATTCGAAGCCCACGAAATCGGCCTTCAACTGGGTGGCGAGCTTGCCCGGCTTGTCGAGCAGCACGCAGGTGAGGATCGTGCGGGCATGCCGCGCCGCCATCAGATCCCTGGCGAAGGCAAGCGTGCGGCCCGATTCGAGTATGTCGTCGATGATGAGCACGTCGCGGCCCTCGATGGGAACCTCCGTGTCGCGCAGGATCGTCACCTCGCCGCGCGACGTCCGGCCGGCGCCATAACTCGACAGGCTGAGGAAATCCATGTCGGGCGCCGCTCCGGCATCGTGGAGCGCGCGCATGAGATCGGCGGCGAAGACGAAGCTCCCCTTGAGGATCGGCACGATGAGAGGCCGTGGCCCCATGCGCGCCACGATCTCGCGCGCAAGCTCATGCACCCGCGCTGAAAGAGCCTCGGCCGAATAGAGGACGGAGATGCGCGCGTCGCCGGCGCCGGACCCTGCCATGCGTTAGTGGCCGGCCGTTTCGGACGGGAGCATCTTCTCGCCCGAGGTCGCATCTCCCTCTGCCTCGGCCTTCGCGGCTTCGCGATCCTCGCCCTTCTGCACGAAGCGCAGTTCGAGATCGCGCGCCTCGACCGGCGGGCTCGAAAGCCGCGTGACGAAGCTCGCCGATTCCATGGGGGCGATGTCCTTTTCGACGAGCGCGAAGGTCCAGTGATAAAGCTCCCGCTGGTGCTGATCGAAAAGCGCGACCCTGAGGCGCGGCACGGCGCGCCGCTCGCCGCTTACATTCACGACCTCGCCCTTGATTGCGAGAACGGGCAGGCCGTTCTCGGTCTGGCGCTCATAGCCGACGCCGCGCAACTCGAAGCCGCGCAGATTGATGGGTTTGTCCACCGCCGCATAAAGCGTCGTCGTCGCGGGCCATCGCACGGCGATGTCCTGCCGCCAGTGCCAGCCCGCATAGGCGGTGCTGCCGACAAAGCCGACGAGCAGCACCCAGCCGATCGCGCCGAGCACACGGCCGCGCCGCGTCGAGGCGGCGTTGTGAATGAAGGCGCGGAGCCTGCCGCCATTGCCGAGCTGCGAGGGCGGCGCCACGTCGGCGCTGGATGCGTCGGCGCCGGATGCGTCCTCGCCCGGCGCATCTGCGGAGGCCGGAACCTCGGCCTTGCTCTTGAAGAGCGGACCGCCAGCCGGGAGGGTGGGCAGAGGATCGGCCGCGGGCGCTTCCGCCTCGCCTGCCGCACCCGCCACATCCGCCGTATCCGCGAAGCCTATGTCGTCCTCGATCGCCGCTTCCCCTTTGCGGGGCAGATCGGTCGGCGGCGCCTGATGCCAGCTATGGCCGCATTTGGCGCATCGCACCTTGCGCCCCGAAGGCGCAAAGGAGGCCGCATCCACCGGATAGCGTGTCGAGCAGGACGGGCAGGTAATGATCATCCGGGTATTTGCCGAAACTTTGAGCCGTGAACGACCTGTGGCGAGCTTAGAGGCATCCCGCGGGAAGCCTCTTCGCCAAAGCCTATTGAAACCCGCATCATGGTTAAAGTCCGATTAAGACCGGAGCGCCGGCGCGCATCGCCAGCCATTCCGCAAGCTTCCGGCGGCCTTCATCCATGATACCTTTCAGCGCATGATTCGCTTCGAGAATGTGGGCATGCGTTATGGCATGGGGCCGGAAATCCTGCGCGATGTGAGCTTTCACCTCGCCGCCGGCTCCTTTCACTTTCTCACCGGCCCGTCGGGAGCAGGCAAGACCTCGCTGCTGAAACTGATGTTTCTCGCTTCGCACCCCTCGCGCGGCCTCATCACCATGTTCGGGCGGGACGTCGCGACGCTTCCCCGCGCGGAGCTTCCCGATCTCCGCCGTCGCATCGGCGTCGTCTTTCAGGAATTCCGCCTGCTCGATCATCTGACCACCTATGAGAATGTCGCGCTGCCGCTGCGCATACAGGGCCGGTCGGAGGAAAGCTACCGCGCCGATGTGAAGGAGCTTCTCTCCTGGGTCGGCCTCGGCGAGCGCATGCACGCAAAGCCGCCGACGCTTTCGGGCGGCGAGAAGCAGCGTGCCGCCATCGCCCGTGCCGTGGTCGCCCAGCCCGACGTTCTGCTCGCGGACGAGCCGACCGGCAATGTGGACCCGGAAATGGGCAAGCGGCTCCTGCGCCTTTTCGTCGAGCTCAATCGCCTCGGCACTTCGGTTCTGATCGCCACCCACGATCATGCGCTGGTCGAGGCGGCGGGCGCGCCCGAACTCGTGCTCAACAACGGGAGGCTCGCCATCCGTGGCTGATCCTGCCGCAGCGCGCCCAAGCGCCCATCACGAAACGGCCGAAAGGCGCGGCCTCGGCGAAAGGCTCAAGGCGCTCATCGTCGAGACGCGGAGCGTCATGCCGGCGGCTGGCGCAACGGGCCTCCCGCTCATTCTCGTCGTCGCCGCCATGTGCTTTCTCGCAAGCCTCGCCCTCGGCACCGCGCTCACGGTGGGCCACACCTCGGCCGAATGGGCGCGCGAGCTTTCGGGCGCGCTCACCGTCGAGGTGAAACCCTCGCCCGCCATGTCGCAGGCCGATCAGACCGATGCCGTCCTCAATGTGCTTTCGGGCACGCAGGGCGTGCTTTCCGCCCGCGCGCTCACCAATGCCGATGTGGCGGGCCTGCTCGAACCCTGGCTCGGTCAGGGCAATGTGACCGAGGACCTGCCGCTGCCGCATCTCGTCGATGTGCGGATCGACCCCAATTCGCCGCCCGATTTCGACGCACTCGCAGAACGCATCGCCGCCGCGGCGCCCGGCGCCCGCCTCGACACGCATCGCCGCTGGCACGCAGAACTCATCCGCACCGCGCATTCCGTCGAATGGCTCGCCTATGCCGTGCTCGCCGTCGTCGCAGCGACGACCATCGCCATCGTCACCTTCGCGACGCGCGCCGGTCTTTCCGCCAATCGCGAGGTCGTCGAGGTTCTGAATCTCATCGGCGCGCGCGACCGCTTCATCGCCGCGGAGATCGAGCGCCATTTCCTTCATCTCGGCCTCAGAGGCGGCGCCATCGGCCTTGCGCTTTCCGTCGCGACATTCCTCGCTCTCGGACAATACGGCCATGCCACGAGCCTCTTCCTCGTTCCGGCTTCTGGCCTGCGCCCGGAATTCTATCCCGCGCTCCTTGCCGTGCCGCTCATCGCCGCGCTCGTCGCCCTCGTCACCGCGCGATTGACCGTCATCAGAACGCTCCACCGCCTGCTTTAAGCCTCCCGCCTCTATGCTACAGTCCCCCCGTTCCGGGACCCCCCGTTTCGGTCCCC
>NZ_DAOKYX010000003.1:57865-119384 GCF_035325945.1 Parvibaculum sp. | reverse complement strand
CCTCCCGCCTCTATGCTACAGTCCCCCCGTTCCGGGACCCCCCGTTTCGGTCCCCGGACACCGGAACGGTGCGTAAATTTGCAGGTAGCGGAAAGATGGCGGCGGAGACTGCGCTGCGAGGCGGAATGAGGCGACGGATCGCGCGCGGCCTGACAGGCATCGCGGGCCTTGCGCTGACCGCCTATGTCGTGGGCTTTTTTGTCTTTGCGGCCGAGCTCGACCGCAGGCCGCCTGATGATGTGCCGGTCGCCGACGGCATCGTCGCGCTGACGGGCGGCGAAGGCCGCATCACCGAAGCCTACAAGCTGCTCGTAGACGGCAAGGGCCAGCGGCTGCTCATCACCGGCGTCCACCCCGAAGTGAAGATCGGAACCGTCAGGCGCATGATCGCGGGGCCCGCCGGAAAGTTCGACTGCTGCGTCGATGTCGGCCGCCAGGCCGAGAACACCATCGGCAATGCGAACGAGACGGCCGAATGGGTGCGCACGCATCAGTATCGCTCGATCATCCTCGTCACATCGACCTATCACGTGCCGCGCGCGACGCTGGAGCTGAAGCGCGCCATGCCCGGCATCTCGATCACGCCCTTCCCTGTCGTGCAGGACACGCTGCATCTCGATGGCTGGTGGGATTTTCCCGGCACGACGAAGCTGCTCGTGGCCGAATATTCGAAATATCTGCTGACGCTTGCCCATGCCCGCCCGCTTCTGCGGCGGCCGGAGATCTGAGGCTGAAAGGAACACCCCCGCTTGCTCTGGCTCCGCTCAATCGCCTTCAACCTCGCCTTCTATCTCTCGACCGTCGTCATCATCGTCGCCGCGACGCCGCTTCTCGCGCTGCCGAGGGGCTGGTCGGTATGGGCCATGAGGCAGTGGTCGCACCTCACCATGTGGCTCCTGCGCATCGTCGCGGGCACACGCTACGAGATCAGGGGCAGGCTCCCGGAAGGCGCCGTCCTCGTCGCCTCCAAGCATCAGTCCATGTGGGACACGATCATCTACACGGCGATCCTCAACGACCCCGCCATGGTGATGAAGCAGGAGCTTCTGTGGATCCCCTATTACGGCTGGTTCTCCCGCAAGACCGGCATGATCGCCATCGACCGGGGCTCGGGCGCCAATGCGCTCAGAAGCCTCGTCTCGCAGGGCAAGGCGGCGGCGGCGGCCAGCCGGCCGATCGTCATCTTTCCCGAGGGGCACCGCGTCGCGCCGGGGGCAGCCCCCGACTACAAGCCCGGCGTCGCCGCCCTCTACCGCCAGCTCGGCGTGGCCTGCGTGCCCGTGGCCGTCAATTCCGGTCTTTTCTGGCCGCGCCGGAAGTTCCTTCGCCGCCCCGGCACCATCCTCATCGAATTTCTTGAACCGATAGCTCCGGGCTTCGACCGGCAGGCCTTCATGGCCGAACTCGAAGCCCGCATCGAGGGTGCGACCGGAAAACTCCTCGACGAAGCCGGCATGGCTGGCTGAGCGCCCTGCCGCGACTCATGTGGACAGATTCGTCCGCCCTGCCTGTGGAAATCGGGGATAACGGTAATCATATAGACATTTCAGGCTTTTAACCTGTCTCAGCCTGTGGCTTGTTCTGGACAAAAAGAGAACATTGACCCGGCCGAACCGCTGGGACTAGGCTGCCCCTCTCAAACGAATTCGAAGGCCGCCATGCATCCGATCGCCGAACAGATCTGGGATATGAAATACCGCCTCCGGGGCGAAGACGGGACCCCTGTGGACCTGACCGTCGAGGACACCTGGACGCGCATCGCCAATGCGCTTGCCGAGGCCGAGGCGCCCGAGGCGCGGGCCGAATGGGCCGGGCGCTTCCGTGACGCCCTGGCGGGCTATCGCTTCCTTCCGGCGGGCCGGATCATCGCGGGCGCGGGCACGCGCCGCGACGTCACCCTCTTCAACTGCTTCGTCATGGGCGAGATTCCGGACACGATGGCCGGCATCTTCGAAAGCCTGAAGGAAGCCGCCCTCACCATGCAGCAGGGCGGCGGCATCGGCTACGACTTCTCCTCGCTGCGCCCCCGCGGCGCGCCCGTGAAGGGCGTCGGCGCGGACGCCTCCGGCCCCCTCTCCTTCATGGATGTCTGGGACGCCATGTGCCGCACCATCATGTCGGCGGGCTCGCGCCGCGGCGCCATGATGGCGACGATGCGCTGCGACCATCCCGACATCGAGCAATTCATCGACGCCAAGCGCGAGCCCGGCCGCCTCACCATGTTCAACCTCTCGGTGCTGGTGACCGACGCCTTCATGGCGGCGGTGAAGGCCGATGCCGACTGGCCGCTCGTCTTTGGCGGTCAGGTCTTCAGGACGCTGAAGGCCCGCGCGCTCTGGGACAGGATCATCTCCGCGACCTATGCCTATGCGGAGCCCGGCGTCATCTTCATCGACCGCATCAACGCGCGCAACAATCTCCATTATTGCGAGACGATCCACGCGACGAACCCCTGCGGCGAGCAGCCCCTGCCGCCCTATGGCGCCTGCCTGCTCGGCTCGATCAACCTTGCCGCGCTCGTCCGTGATCCGTTCACGGAGAAGGCGCGGATCGACGAGAAGGAACTCGACGGCCTCGTTCGCGTCGCCATCCGCGCGATGGACAATGTCGTCGATGTCTCGCGCTTCCCGCTGCCCCAGCAGGCGCATGAGGCGCAGGCCAAGCGCCGCATCGGCCTCGGCGTCACGGGGCTCGCCGACGCGCTCATCATGTGCCGCCAGCGCTATGGCGCGCCCGCCTCGATCGCGCTCATCCGCAAGTGGATGCGCGCGCTCTCCCGCGCCGCCTATCTCGCTTCCGTCGAGATCGCGAAGGAGAAGGGCCCCTTCCCGCTCTATGACCGCGACGCCTATCTCGCCGGCGAGACCATCGCCACGCTCGACGAGGACGTGCGCGAGGCGATCGCGCGGCACGGTATCCGCAACGCGCTCGTCACCTCCATCGCGCCGACGGGCACGATCTCGCTCTTCGCGGGCAACGTCTCGTCCGGCATCGAGCCCGTTTTCGCCTATTCCTACACGCGCAAGGTGCTGATGCCCGACGGCACGCGGCGCGAGGAGCAGGTGGTCGATTACGCGGTGATGAAGTTCCGCGCGGCGTTCGGCGAGACGGCGGCGCTGCCGGATTATTTCGTCAACGCGCAGGAACTGACGCCGGCCGAGCACATCGCGGTTCAGGCCGCCTGCCAGGACTATATCGACAGCTCGATCTCCAAGACGATCAACGTGCCGGAGGACATTTCCTTCGAGGCGTTCAAGGATGTTTACATGCAGGCCTATGAGCAGGGGCTCAAGGGCTGCACCACCTACCGCCCGAGCGATGTGCGCGGCTCCGTGCTCTCGGTCGATACCGCCCCGAGCGCCGGGGAGACGCAACCCGCCCTGCCGCTCAACGCGCCGAAGCAGACGCCCTACGAGAAGGATGGCGTCGTCTACATGTCGAAGCCGCTCGAGCGCGAGACGGTGCTGCCGGGCTTCACCTACAAGCTGCAATGGCCGGAGAGCGACCACGCGATCTACATCACCATCAACGACATCGTGCAGGACGGCAGGCGCCGCCCCTTCGAGATCTTCATCAACTCGAAGAACATGGAGCACTACGCCTGGACGGTGGCGCTGACGCGCATGATCTCGGCCGTCTTCCGCCGCGGCGGCGACGTGACCTTCGTGGTGGAGGAACTGAAGGCCGTCTTCGATCCGCGCGGCGGCTCATGGATGAAGGGCCGCTATGTGCCGAGCCTGCTCGCCGCCATCGGCGAGGTGATCGAGCAGCACATGATCGACACGGGCTTCATCGCGAAGGAGGACGGCCACCCGCTGCAGGAAGCCGTCCGCGCCATTGTGGGCGAAAAGCCCGAACAGGGCACGAGCGCGGCGAAGCTCAAGGGCTGCCCGCGCTGCGGCGAGCGCGCGATGATCCGTCAGGAAGGCTGCGAGACCTGCACCTCCTGCGGCTTTTCGAAATGCAGTTGAGCGATCGGCTCCCATAGGCGTCATGCCCGGCTTCATGCGGGGCATGCGGGAGCCAGTTTCAAAGCGCGCATGAAAACGTGGATGGCCCGGACAAGCCGGCCATAACGATCCGCGCGAGACTGCGGGCTCAACCTCTCATCGCCCCTTGCCGCAATGACGGCAAACCACCCGCGAGCCCGTCCAATTTGAAACAAATTGGCGGCCGCAAAGCCGGGAAGCCTTAAGGCCCGATAACTATCTTCATCCGGAACCGCCCCGGCTTCCGGATGGACGCATGTTTTCCGCACGGGACAAATATCCAAATTTCAGACGGGCCCAACGCACGCCGGGCCCATACCGCAAGTCCTCGCACAACGCGCCGGCGAAGCGGGAGTGCGAGAGGCTCTGGCGGCCATCCTTCGCGCTCGTGACGCTGCTTTTCGCCGCCAGCGTCTTCGGCCTCGTCTATTACTTCCCCTTCCCGGAAGCGATCCGCCCGCGCGTGGCTTCCCTGCCCGCGCCTGCGCCTGCGGGTGCCTTCACCTGCACGGTGACCGGCGTTCACGACGGGGACGGCCCCATCTATTGCGCCGAGGGGCCGAAAATCCGCCTTCATGCGATCGCCGCGCGCGAACTCGACGAAACCTGCCTGCCCGGACATCCATGCCCCGGCGCTTCGGGAGCGGCCGCCAAACGAGCGCTCGAAGCGCTCGCGCTCGGTCAAAGGCTCACCTGCGAGGCTACCGGCACGAGCTATGGCCGCGTGACCGCCATCTGCCGCACATCGGCCGGCACGGAACTCAACTGCGCCATGGTGCGCGGCGGCTATGCGATCCGCTGGAACAAGTTTGATCGACAGCGCGCGATTTGCGGGTAACATCGCGACATGCCCGCGAAAGACAGGGGGCACCGGCCGCAAAGGGACATCGTCGCCATGCGAACGCTTCTGGTCAGCGCGTGCCTAGGGCTTCTCGCCGCGCTTGCGCTCACATCGCCCGCCCGCGCCGACGACATAGATTGCGTCTCGACCACATTCCGCGTCATGGGCGCGAATGACAAGGTCTGCGTCTCGGGTTTCGACGACGAGAAGGTGGGCGGCGTCACCTGCTACATCGCGCAGGCCCGCACGGGCGGCATGTCCGGCATGGTGGGTCTCGCCGAAGACCCGTCGCGCTTCTCGCTCTCCTGCATCCAGACGGGGCCCGTCACCGCCGACCTCACGAAACTCAAATCGCGCGAGAAGGTCTATTCCGAAAAGACTTCCGTCTTCTTCAAGCACACGAAGGTCTATCGCATCGTCGATGCGAGGCGCAGAACGCTCGTCTACCTCGCCATCAGCGACAAGATCATCGACGGCTCGCCCTTCAACGCGGTGGCGAGCGTGCCCGTGACGCCATGGACGGGCCGCTGAGGCAAATGCGCGGCCTCTTCCACCATCTCGACCTCACCGTCTCCGACGTCGCGCGCTCGGCGCCCTTCTATGACGCCGTGCTCGGCCATATGGGCTATCGCCGCTGGTCGGAGGATGAAAACGGCATCGACTGGGAACATGCAGTCTCGCCCGGCCATCTGCCAACCATCGGTATCTTCGCCGCGAAAGGCGAAGGCAGATCGCGCCGCCACGATCGCTATTCGCCGGGCCTTCACCATGTCGCATGGCGCGCGGAAAGCCGCGAGGATGTGGATGCGCTCCACAGGCTGCTCGTCACGATGGATGCGGCCGTTCTCGATCCGCCTGCGGACTATCCCGAATATGGCGAGGGCTACTACGCCGTCATGTTCGCGGACCCGGACGGGCTGAAACTCGAATATGTCTTCGAGCCGCGGCCCGCATGACGCCTCTCGACATATCGAATGGCGATGCCCGCCGCCTCTTTCTCGACCGCCACGCACTCGGGCTTCGCGCCGCTCACGCGCTCGACCATGAGGAAACGCTCGCGCTGGTGCGCAAGCTCGGCTTCGTGCAACTCGATTCCGTCAACACGGTGGAACGCGCCCACCACATGATCCTCTTTTCGCGCGCGGGAGGATACAGGCGCGAAACCCTCCACGCCCTCCATCACGAGCACCGCGCCCTCTTCGAGCACTGGACGCACGACGCCTCGCTCATCCCCATCGAATTCTACCCGCACTGGCATCACCGCTTTCGCGCGGCGAAGGCGCGCATCAATCATCCGCGCTGGCGGCAGCGCTTCGGCCCCGAGCCCGAAAAGACGATCCGCAATGTGCGCGCCCGCATCCGCAAGGAAGGCGCGCTCGCCGCGCGCGATTTCGAGGACAAGGGCGAAGGCGGCTGGTGGGGCTGGGGCCCCTCGAAGACGGCGCTCGAATATCTCTGGCGCACGGGCGAGCTCGCCATCGCGCGGCGCGACGGCTTCGAGAAGGTCTATGATCTCGCCCCGCGCGTGATCCCGGATGAATGGCGCAAGGCGCGCCCCACGCGCGGCCAGACGGTCGATTGGGCCTGCCGCGAGGCGCTGGAACGCCTCGCCATGGCGACGCCCACGGAGATCGCCGCCTTCTTCGACCTCGTCGAGATCGCTGAGGCACGGGCCTGGGCGAAGGCGGCGCTGCGCCGGAAGGAGATCGTCGAGGTCGCCGTCGAAGGCGCCGACGGCACGCGGAAACCAGCGCTCGCACTGCCCGGCATCGAAGCGCAGCTCGCCGCGCTCGACGAGATGCCTGATGGCGCGCGGCTCCTCTCGCCTTTCGATCCGGCGATTCGCGACAGAAAACGCACGATCCGTCTTTTCGGTTTCGACTACCGTATCGAGATCTTCATGCCCGAGGCGAAACGACGCTATGGCTACTATGTGCTGCCGATCCTCGAAGGCGACCGCTTCGTTGCGCGCGCGGACCTGAAGACGCATCGCGACAAGGGCCTGCTCGAAGTGAAAGGCATGTGGCTCGAACCGAGTGTGAAGCTCGACAAGACGCGCAAGGCCGCGATCGAGGATGCGCTTGGCAAACTTGCCAGCTTCACCGGCGCCGATCGGGTAGAGGCAGGCGCTCCGCTACGGCGTGCCAGAGGCGCGTAAGCTCACGATCGGCAATGCCCGTTTCCTCGAGATGGCGGACCGTGCTTTCCAGATAGTCGGGATTCCGGCCCGACCGCCCCTCCGCGCCCGCGACGATTTCGACCTGCCGCTCGAAGGGAAGCGCGCCCGCATATTGCGGATGCCTGCGGTCGACGATGAAGCAGAGCGCCTCGACGCGGCGCTTCTCGTCGACGAGTTCGACGTTTTTCAACGCTTCGACATAAACCGATGTCACCTGCTCGCGCGCCTGCAGATAGCGCCGCGTTTCCTCCGCCCGCGAAGCCGCCACGCGAAAGGCGACGCCCCGGCAGGCGCCGCCCGCATCGAGGCCGAAAACGAGGCCCGGCCGCTCCGGCGTGCCTCGGTGCACATGGCTGTAGACGCAGAATGAACGGCGATAGCCCCTGAGAAGCGCGGGCCTGCGCTCCTCATGCTCGAAACCCGGCCGCCACATCAGCGACCCATATCCAAAGACCCATAAATCCTGCATCCTGTGCCCCGGAAGCATGTTCTGGATTTCATGAACGGCGCGGCGGATATTATCGACACCATGACGAGCACACCACCCGACACGAGAAATGCCGCGCCTGTATTTTCATGGCGCATTTTCGGGCCAACACTTGTCCTCATCGCGGGGCTCGCCGTCTATTCGGCCTACTGGTATGTCGCCGCCGGCAAGACGCGTGAGGCGATCGAGCGTTTCGCCGCCGCGCCTGCCGAGAAGATTGCCGTCGGCTGGGACACATTCTCGATTTCGGGTTTCCCCTACCGCATCGAAGCCGACTTCGTCGCCCCCATCATCCGCGCGCCGAACGCGCCGGAAGCATGGGAATGGTCGGCGGAAAATCTCGAAGCCGATTTCCTGCCCTACAATCTCCGCCACGTCGTGCTGAAGATCGAGGGCGGACAGCTTCTGAAATATCGCGACGTATCCGGCGCCGCGCGGCAAACGCACACCGTCAGCATGATTTCGGACGGCGCATGGGCGAGCTATGTCGCCATCGACGGCGCGCCGGTCGGCCGGCTCGCCATCGACATCAACAATCTCGTCGCGCTGCACGATACCGGCACTGACAAGCCCGGGGCCAAGGCAGGCGCGGGAAAGGAAGGCCGCTTCGCCGCCGGTCGTCTGCAGCTTCACGCGCAGCCCGCCGCAACGGATCCGGGAAGCCCACCCGCGCCGGGCGACGCGGCAAGCTATGACATCGCACTTCAAGGCGACGACATCGACCTTGAGCGCCTCGCCGCTTCGAAGGTTCTCGGCGAGCGCATGACGCTTTTCGCCGCGCAGGCGCGCTTGCGCAACCTGCCCCCAAGCACCAATGCGAGCCCGGTCGAGATGTCACGCGAATGGCTGGCCAATGGTGGCAGGCTCGCCATTTCCGATCTCGCTATCAAATGGGGCGCGCTCGATCTCATGGCGCAGGGCGAGGTGACGCTCGACCGGCAGATGCGGCCGGAAGGCCGTCTCGATGCCGCCATCGCGGATTATGCGGGGCTCGTGAGCGCGCTTGTGAAGGCGAAGGTCGTCAACGAGAAGGATGCGCGCGTCGCGCTTGTCGGCATCGGCCTTGTCGCGCAGTTGCAGGGTGACAAATCGGGCCGGGTCCATGTTCCCGTTCTGATGAAGGACGGAAGGCTCTTCCTCGGCCCGCTTCTGGTCGCGACGCTCGACCCGCTCTTCTAGCCGCGCCCGCCCCCGGGGCCAGCCTGGCCCGGAGTGCGGCCGAAATTCGGGGCCGAAACGTCCTGCCCCGCATCGATGATGGCGCGGCGGACGGCGCGCGTCCGTGTGAAGAGCGCGAAAAGCCCCTCACCGTCGCCCCAGCGGATCATGCGCTGCATGGCCGAGAGATCCTCCGAGAAACGGCCGAGCATTTCGAGGATCGCGTCCTTGTTGTTGAGGCAGATGTCGCGCCACATGGTCGGATCGGAGGAGGCAAGGCGCGTGAAATCGCGAAAGCCGCCGGCGGAATATTTGATGACCTCGGATTCCGTCACCGTTTCGAGATCGTCCGCCGTGCCGACGATGTTGTAGGCGATGAGATGCGGCAGATGGCTGACGATGGCGAGCACCAGATCGTGATGCTTCGGCTCCATCACATCGACCTTCGAGCCGCAGGCCTCCCAGAAGGCGGTGAGCTTTGCGAGCGCGGCCCGGTCCGTGCCCGGCACCGGCGTCAGAATGCACCAGCGCCCGTCGAAAAGTTCGGCAAAGCCCGCATCGGGGCCGGACTGCTCGGTGCCCGCGATCGGGTGGCCGGGGATGAAGCTGACGCCTTCCGGCACGAAGGGGCCGACATCGCGGATGACCGCCGTCTTGACCGATCCCGCATCGGTGAGGATCGCGCCCTTCTTCAGATGCTTCTCGATGGCAGTGGCGACATCGCCAAGCGCGCCGACCGGCGTGCAGAGCACGACGAGATCGGCATCGCTCACCGCTTCCGCGAGGTTCGCGGCGGCGCTGTCGATGAAGCCGAGTTCGAGCGCGCGGCGCCGCGTCGCCTCGCTCGTCGCATAGCCGACAACGTGATCGGCGAGCTTGCCGCGCTTCACCGCATAGCCGAGCGAACCGCCGATAAGGCCGAGGCCGATAATGGCGATGCGCGCGAATTTCGGATCTGCGCTCATGCGCGCTTCCCCATGAATTCGGCGAGCGCGGCGACGACGAGGCGGTTTGCCTCCTCCGTGCCGACGCTGAGCCGGAGATGCTGCGGAAGCCCGTAGGAGCCGACCTGCCGGAGAATGAGCCCGCGCGTCATCAGGAAGCGGTCGGCGTCCTGCGCCGTCTTTCCCGCTTCTTCGGGGAAACGGATGAGCAGGAAATTCGCAACGCTCGGCGCCACCTCGAGGCCGAGCTTGCCGATCTCCTCGCTGAGCCATGCGAGCCATGTCTCGTTATGCGCACGCGCCTTCTCGAAATGCGCGATGTCGCGGATCGCTGCGATGCCCGCCTCGAGCGCCGGAACGGAGACGTTGAAGGGGCCGCGGATGCGATTGATGACATCGACGACATGGGCCGGCGCATACATCCAGCCGAGCCGGAGCGCGGCGAGGCCGTAAATCTTCGAGAAGGTGCGCGTCATCACCACATTGTCCGACGTCGCCACAAGCTCAATGCCGCTTTCGTAATCGTTCTTGCGCACATATTCGGAATAGGCAGCGTCGATCACGAAGAGGATGTCGGAGCGAAGTCCGGCATGGAGCCGCTTCACCTCGTCGACCGGCAGATAACTTCCCGTCGGGTTGTTGGGATTGGCGAGGAAGACGATCTTCGTCCGCGGCGTCACCGCGGCGAGGATCGCATCGACATCGGCGCGCAGGCCCTTCTCGCGCACCGAAACGAGCTTCGCGCCCGCGGCCCTGGTGACGATGGGATAGACGAGAAAGCCGTGCTCGGTCGCGATCGCCTCGTCGCCCTCGCCGAGATAGGCCTGAGCGAGAAGGTGCAGCAGTTCGTCCGAACCGGCGCCGCAGACGATGCGGTCGGGACTGAGCCCGAAGCGCTCGCCGATCGCCCGGCGCAATTCGCTGGCCGAGCCTTCCGGGTAGCACTCGAGCCCGCCCGCCGCCGCGATGAAAGCCTCGCGCGCGCGGGGACTTGGCCCGAGCGGCGTCTCATTGGCCGAGAGCTTGAAGACCCGCTCCGCGCCATGCGCCTGCGCGCGGCCCGCGACATAGGGCTCGATCTCGAGAATGCCCTTTTGGGGAAGAGGGTGCGTCATGGTCACTCGCCATCCTTTGCGCGCTGAACGGGGTTCGCATAGCCGCCGATGACGGAAGCGGCTTCGATCGCCCCATCCGCCGCGAGCGCCGCGATGCGCGGATCGCCCGCATCGATATGGCCCGCCACCGCGAAGAGATTGTGGTGAAGCGCCTGTCCGTCCTTCGTCGCCGCGACGGCGATCCGCCTTGCGTCAAGTCCCGCCGCCTTGACCCGCGCCGCAATCGTCGCCTCGCTCACATCGCCCTCGGTCGCGACCGCGACAAGGCTCGTATCGTCTCCGGTCGGCTCGAAATCGGCCTGCGCGACGACGAGGCCGCGCACCGCCTCCGCATCGGCGCCGATCTCCAGGAAGGGCACCCGCCCGACGACGCGCGGTCCCTCCGCGCCTCCGCCCGCCAGCGCCGGCCACCAGTCGCCACCCGCATAATTGCCGGGCTCGGGCAGAATGCCGATGGCGGAACGGTCATGCGAGACGCGGCGCAGCACGTCGCGCGCCGTCTCGTGAAGCTCCATATCGGTCGACGAGCCGTAATAGCTCCGCGCCAGATCCCAGAAGGCGAGATCCCGGTCGGCGCCGAACACATCGACCCGGAACGGCCCCTGAATGCGCGTCATGGTGCAGATGATCTCGCGCCAGATGCGGAAGACGACCTTGAGCGGCAACTGCCCCCTCTGGCGGCTGGCAAGGCGGCGCAGCACCTCCGCCTCGCGGCCCGGCCGGAAGGCGATGAAGCTGCCCTGCCCCTCGGCGCTGGCCGCCCGGGCCTTGGCCTCGGCGACCTCGACGACAAGTTCGGTCCGCTTCATCAGCAGGTCCTGGATGGCGTCGTCGATCGTATCGATTTCGCGCCGGACCTCGGCGAGCGCCTTTTCGGGATTCATGGTCTTGCTCGACATGGGGCTCAGCTCTTCAGGGGGCTCTCGTCACAAGGCTCCCGGCGGCGATCCGGCTGGCCGGAACGGGACTCCAGATTGAAGGCGGAAGGCCCCCACGCCCCGCCCGCAAGAGGGGTATTCATAAGCGGCGTACCCGGCAAAATCAAAGAAAACATTGACATTTAGCGGGCCTGGTCTCTAGCTATGCAGCCTGCCGCCGGGGGTCCGGAATGGTCCTGGCCCAGCGCCCGTCTGACCCTGCCGCCCGTGGCTTGCTCCGAGATTTTAGGGAAAGATGGCCGGGCGATGAGCAAGAGCCGAGAGCTGAAAACCGGGCCCGCCGCAACCGCGGATGGGGTCGAGGCCGTGAGCGCCGTCGAGACCTTCGGGCCCGAGACGCCGCTGGCGCTCGACTGCGGCGTCAGCCTTTCGCCCTTCACCATCGCCTACCAGACCTACGGAACGCTCAACGCCGACAAGTCGAACGTCGTCCTCGTCTGCCACGCGCTGACGGGCGACCAGTATGTCGCGAGCCGCCATCCGATCACCGGTAAGCCCGGCGGCTGGTGGGCGCAGATGGTGGGGCCGGGCCTGCCCATCGACACGGACCGCTTCTTCGTCATCTGCCAGAACGTCATCGGCGGCTGCATGGGGACGACGGGGCCGATGGACACCGACCCCGCGACCGGCAAGCCCTATGGCCTCTCCTTCCCCGTCATCACCATCGGCGACATGGTGCGGGCGCAGGCCATGCTGCTCGACCGGCTCGGCATCAGGGACATTTTCTGCGTCATCGGCGGCTCCATGGGCGGCATGCAGGTGCTGCAATGGGCGGCCGCCTATCCCGAGCGCGTCTTCTCGGCCATTCCGATCGCGACCGCCGCGCGCCACTCCGCGCAGAACATCGCCTTCCACGAGGTCGGCCGGCAGGCGATCATGGCCGATCCCGAATGGAGAGGCGGCGCCTATCTCGACGAAGGCACGACGCCGGCGAAAGGTCTCGCCGTCGCGCGCATGGCCGCGCATATCACCTATCTCTCGGAGGCGGCCCTTCACCGCAAGTTCGGCCGCAATCTGCAGAACCGCGAGAAGGTCACCTATGGCTTCGACGCCGATTTCCAGATCGAATCCTATCTGCGCCATCAGGGCTCGACCTTCGTCGACCGCTTCGACGCGAATTCATATCTCTACATCACGCGCGCGATGGATTACTTCGATCTCGCGGCCGATTATGGCGGCGTGCTCGCCAACGCCTTCAAGGGCACGGCGACGCGCTTCTGCGTCGTCTCCTTCACATCCGACTGGCTCTTTCCGACCTCGGACAATCGCCAGATCGTGCAGGCGCTCAATGCGGCCGCCGCCAATGTGAGCTTCGTCGAGATCGCGACCGACAAGGGGCATGACGCCTTCCTGCTCGACGAGCCGGAAATGTTCTCGACCCTCAGGGGCTTCATCGGTTCGGCCGCCAAGCGCCGGGGGTTGGCGGAATGACGGCAAGAGACGTGACGTCCTCGAATGGCGGCAATAACGGCCATGCGCAAAGCCGCGTCGATCTCGCGCTCATCGCCGAGATGATCGCGCCCGATGCGCGCGTGCTGGATGTCGGCTGCGGCGATGGCGAGCTTCTCGCGCTGCTCGCGCGAACGAAGAATGTCGACGGGCGCGGCATCGAGCTTTCGCAGGAGGGCGTCAATGCCTGCGTTTCACGCGGGCTCTCCGTCGTTCAGGGCGATGCCGATACCGACCTTCGCACCTATCCCGACAATGCCTTCGACTATGTGATCCTGAGCCAGACCATTCAGGCGACGCGCAATCCCCGCGAGGTGCTCCAGCAGATGAAGCGCATCGGCCGCCGCGCCGTCGTCTCCTTCCCCAATTTCGGCAACTGGCGCGTGCGGCTTCAGCTTCTCTGCTCCGGCCGCATGCCGGTGACGCGCACGCTCGGCCATGCCTGGTACGACACGCCGAATATCCATCTCTGCACGGTGCGCGACTTCGTGGCGCTTTGCGAGGAGGTCGATTTCAATATCGACGATGCGGTGAGCGTCAGTGGAAATCGCGCACGCCGCGTCGGACGCCCCGGCCGCATCGACAATCTGCTCGCCGAGGATGCGGTGCTGCTGCTGTCGCGGAAATAATCAGCGCTCGTCTTCCATGTCCTTCTGCCAGCCGCGCGGCACCGGCGCCATAGCCCGCACGCGCTGCCGGATCGCGGCCACGCGGCGCGCCTCCGGTATGGGCGTCGCCGCATAGATCTGCTTCGTCGCCTCGACGAGAATGACTCCAGCGAAGCGCGGCCAAAGGAAAGCGCCCACACGCTCCCAGGCGCGCGCCGAGCGCATCAGCGGCCGCAGATCGAAGGGCGGCACGAAAAGCGCCACCTCCCAGCCCGCCGGGCTGAACATCGATTCGCGCAGCGCCTGCGTGATCTGCCCGCGCGAGAAGGGCTGCCCCTGCCCGAAGGGCGTCGCCTCGCGCCGCGCCCAGAGGCCGCGCCGGTTCGGCACCACGATCAGCACCCGCCCGCCCGGCGCCAGCACGCGCCACACCTGCCGCAGCATGGCGCGCATCGCCTCGCTCGCCTCGAGCCCATGCACGATGAGAACGCGGTCGATGCTCTCATCGTCGAGCGGCAGTTCCTTTTCATCGACGAGGCCGGTGAGGCAGCGCCCCTCAGGCGGCCAGCGCAGAACGCCCTGCTGGGCCGGCATGAGCCCCACGACGCGCTCCGCCTCGCCCAGAAACGGTCCGAGATAGGGCGTGGCAAAGCCGAGGCCGAGCACGGAAAGCCCCTTCACCTCGGGCCACATGGCGCGAATCCGCCGGCCGATCAGCGCGCGCGCGACCCGCCCGAGCGCCCTGCCGTAAAAATTCCTGAGATCGATGACATCCATCGGCATGCGGGAACCCTAGCAGATTCTTCCTGACGCTTCGTTGCGTCCCCATGAGGGCTTCAAACTCGGCCTCCTCGACACTACCTTATGTCTAACCCCCATCAGTGAAAGCCGGACACCGCATATGAGCAATATCGAGATCCTCCAGTTTGCCGCCCTCAACGACAATTATGGCTATCTCGTGCATGAGCGCTCATCGGGCGCCACCGCCGCCATCGACACGCCCGAGGTAGCGCCCCTCCTCGCCGCGCTCGACAGCAAGGGCTGGAAGCTCACGCATATTCTCAACACGCATCATCATTTCGACCATGCCGGCGGCAATGCGGAACTCAAGGAGAAGACGGGCTGCACGATCATCGGCCCCAAGGGCGAGAAGGATCTCATTCCCGGCATCGACCGCGCCGTCGGCGAGGGCGACATCGTGGAAATCGGCGCGGCGAGCGCGCGCGTCATCGACGTGCCGGGCCATACGCGCGGCCACATCGCCTATCATTTCGCGGAGGATGGCGCCGTCTTCGTTGGCGATACGCTTTTCGCGCTCGGTTGCGGCCGGCTCTTCGAGGGAACGCCCGAGCAGATGTGGACGTCGCTTTCCAAGCTGATGGCGCTGCCCGACGACACCACCGTCTATTGCGCGCATGAATATACGCAGTCGAACGCGCGCTTCGCGCTCAGCGTCGAACCGCAGAACGCCGCCCTCGTCGCCCGCGCAAAGGAAATCGACGAGAAGCGCGCGCGCGGCGAATGGACCGTGCCGACGACCATCGGCCTCGAAAAGGCGACCAACCCCTTCCTGCGCGCCGCAAGCCACGATCTGCGCCGCACGATCGGCCTCGAGGCGGCCTCCAATGTCGATGTCTTCGCCGAAACCCGCCGCCGCAAGGACAATTTCTGATCATGTCCTCCATGCCCGACGCGGACGAGATCATCCGCCTGCTCGATCTCGCGCCGCACCCCGAAGGCGGATGGTACCGCGAAACCTTTCGCGACGAGGGCGAGCCGCGCGCCCGCTCCACCGCGATCTACTACCTGCTCAGGGCGGGCGAACGCTCGCATTGGCACCGGGTGGACGCCGCCGAGGTCTGGCACTGGTATGCGGGCGGACCGCTGGCGCTGTCCGTCTCCCCCGACAGCCAGTTCGCGGCGCGCACCGTTCTCGGGCCCGACCTCCTCAAGGGAGAACGGCCGCAGATCGTCATTCCGGCCCGCCACTGGCAATCGGCCGAGCCGCTCGGCGCCTTCACTCTGGTCGGCTGCACCGTCGCGCCGGGCTTCGACTTCGCGGGCTTCGAGATGGCCGGGAAGGACTGGGCGCCCGGCGCCTGACAAGGCCTGAATCCGCTTTTCCCGTTTTGGAACAATGCTAGATTGCCTTCCGGGGAAATCCGGAGCCCGGGGGCATGCGCATCAAACTTCTTTCCGGCCTGTTGCTGGCGGGCGCGATCGGCCTCGCGCTGCACGCCCATGCGGAACCAGCACATATGCATGTGGAGCCGGCCCATGCCGGCAGGGCTGCCTGTACTGGCGAGGCGCCGACGCCCACCGTCGTTCTGGCGACAAGAGGCGGCGCGCGCTACGGCACCATGCAATATGCGGGCGGAGAGGCCCTCGGGCCGAAGGAGATCGCCCTCACCTTCGATGACGGGCCCGATCCGAAAACGACCGAGCGCGTGCTCGACATTCTCGACCGGCACTGCATCAAGGCGACCTTCTTCATGGTCGGCTGGTATGCGAAGGCCCGCCCGGACCTCGTGCGCGAGGTCGCGGCGCGTGGCCACACCATCGGCACCCATAGCTGGCTCCACCCCAACAATCTGCGCCACCTGCCGCTGAAGGACGCCAAGCGCGAGATCGCGCGCGGATTTGCCGCCGTCGAGGAGGCGCTCGCCGCCGCCCCGCCCGAGGATCAGGCGCGGCTTGCGCCCTTCTTCCGCTTTCCCGGCCTCAACGATTCAGCCCCGCTGATGAAATGGCTCGCCGCCCGCAACATCGCCACCGTCTCCTGCGAGTTCGGCGCCGACGACTGGCTCAGGATTTCGGCGGCCGAGGTGAAGCGCCGCGCGCTTGCCAATATCGATCAGCTCGGACGCGGCATCCTCATTCTCCACGACACCAAGCCGCACACGGCGGACATGCTGCCGGACCTCATCGTCGCGCTGCGAAAGCGCGGATACCGCTTCGTGCAGCTCGTGCCCGAAAGCGATGCGCGCACCCTTGCCGCCAATGCGCCGGACCCGCTGCTCGGCAATCCGCGCACGGTGCAATGATGCAGGACGGAAAGCCCATGACGACGAAACGAAGTGGAAAGTCCCTCACCCGGCGCGCCGCGCTCGCACTGGGCGCAAGCGCCATGGGGCTCATTGCCGCCCCCGCCATCGTCAAGGCAGCCGCGCCCTACAAGCGCACGCTCAACATGCAGAGCCTCAATTCGGGTGAGAAACTCAACATCACCTATTGGGCGGACGGCGCCTATATCGACGAGGCGCTGAAGCGCATCGACTGGTTCATGCGCGACCTCAGGACCGGCGAGACGACGCGCATGCACACAGCGCTTCTCGACCTGCTCTGGGAGATCGACAGCCTCACGCCATCGACCCAGCCGCTCTACACCATGTCCGGCTTTCGCTCGGAGAGCACCAATGCCTGGCTCGCCGCGCATTCCGACGGCGTCGATCCATCGAGCTTCCACATGCGCGGCATGGCGATGGATCTCACGCAGGATTTCTCCGACCCCGGCATGATCTATCGCGTGGCGAAAAAGCTCGGCAAGGGCGGCGCCGGCTTCTATCCGGTGAAGCGCCCCTTCGTTCACGTCGATGTCGGCCCGCCGGACAGCTGGGTCTATCCCGAGCATGGCGACCCGACGCGCGCCGAGCGCTATGAGCGCGAAGAGGCGGAGAAGCCGAAGGGCTGAAATCAGCCCGTGATGTATTGCGCGCCGTTCGCCGTCAATGTCGCGCCGGTGATGAAACCGGCCTTGTCGTCGGCGAGAAAGACGACGCAATGAGCGATCTCATCCGCCGTGCCGAGACGGCCGACCGGGATCGTGGCGATGATGCTCTCGAGAACCTTCGGCGGAACGGCCGATACCATTTCCGTATCGATATAGCCCGGCGCGATGGCGTTGACCGTCACGCCTTTCTTCGCGACTTCCTGCGCCAGCGCGCGCGTGAAGCCGATGACGCCGGCCTTGGCCGCCGAATAGTTCGTCTGGCCCATCTGGCCCTTCTGGCCGTTGATCGACGAGATGTTGATGATGCGCCCGAAGCCGCGTTCGCGCATGCCGTTGACCACGGGCTGGCACATGTTGAACATCGAATCGAGATCGACGCTCATCACCTCCCGCCATTGCTGCGGCGTCATCTTGTGAAGCATCGCGTCGCGCGTGATCCCGGCATTGTTGACGAGAATATCGACGGGCCCGAGATCGGCCTCGACCGCGGCGATGCCCCTGGCGCAAGCCTCATGATCGCCGACGTCCCATTTGTAAGACCGGATGCCCGTTTCGCGGGTGAAGGCTGCGGCGGCGGCCTCGTTGCCGGCATAGTTGGCAGCGACCTTGTATCCGGCCGCCTTCAGCGTCACCGAGATCGCCTGGCCGATGCCGCGCGTGCCGCCCGTGACAAGTGCAACTCTGCTCATGTGTCGGAACCTTTTGCTGCCGGTGTCCGGTGCTGACGATGCTTCAATCCCGCGCGACGCAGAGCGCGATGCCCATGCCGCCGCCGATGCAGAGCGTGGCAAGGCCCTTCTTCGCGTCGCGCTTTTCCATCTCGTGAAGCAGCGTGACGAGAACGCGAGCGCCCGACGCACCGATCGGATGGCCGATGGCGATCGCGCCGCCATTCACATTGACCTTCGCCGTGTCCCAGCCGAGATCCTTGTTGACCGCGATCGCCTGCGCGGCGAAGGCCTCGTTCGCCTCAATGAGATCGAGATCGCCGGCCGACCAGCCCGCCTTCTTGAGCGCGGCGCGCGAAGCAGGAATGGGGCCTGTGCCCATGACAGCGGGATCGACGCCCGCCTGCGCCCAGGAGACGATCCGCGCCAGCACCTTGCGGCCTTCCTTGCGCGCGCGCTCCTCGCTCATCAGCACGAGGGCCGCCGCGCCGTCATTGATGCCGCTCGCATTGGCGGCGGTGACGGTGCCGTTCTCCTTCTGGAAGGCGGGCTTGAGGCCCTTCACGCCATCGAGCGTGACGCCGTGCTTGATGTACTCGTCGTCGCTGACGACCGTATCGCCCTTCCGGCCCTTGATAGTGACCGGCACGATCTCGTCCTTGAACCTGCCGGCCTTCTGCGCCGCCTCGGCCTTGTTCTGCGAGGCGACGGCGAAGGCGTCCTGCTCGTCGCGCGTGATCTGCCAGCGCGCGGCGACATTCTCGGCCGTCTGCCCCATATGGTAGCCATGGAAGGCGTCCCAGAGCCCGTCCTTGAGCATGGTGTCGACGAACTGCACATCGCCCATGCGCTGGCCCGAGCGCAGATAGGCGGCGTGCGGCGCCTGGCTCATGCTCTCCTGACCGCCCGCGACCACCACCTCGCTGTCGCCATTGACGATCGCCTGATAGCCGAGCGCGACGGCGCGAAGACCCGAGCCGCAAAGCTGGTTGACGCCCCAGGCCGGCACCTCGACGGGAAGTCCAGCGCCGATGGCGGCCTGCCGGGCGGGGTTCTGCCCCTGCCCGGCCTGCAGGATCTGGCCCATGATGACTTCGGAAACCTCGCCCTTCTCAACGCCTGCGCGGGCAAGCGCGGCGTCTATGGCAATCCGGCCCAGCTCATGCGCCGGCAGGCTCGACAGCGCTCCGTTGAATGAGCCGACGGGCGTGCGCGCCGCGCCGACGATGACGACACCGGTTTCGGATTTGCTCATGATACCTGTCCCTGGATTTGCCCTGAGGCCCTGTGCGCCCGGCGCCGGGCCCGAGATCCATCGACAATGCCCCAGCGGAATGAAGCGGTAAACGGATTTCTGTGCAATGCAACGTGGGGCTTGCGCATTGCAACAATACCGCGTCAGAATATGACGAAATCAGGGGGATTAAGGCTCGCGAGGTCGCATCGGGAACAGGCGACCTCTCGATTGCGCGCATTTTCGCGACATGCGGGCCGCTTTCAGTGGAGATGAGCCAGCCGTGGCAAAAAAAACCGCATCCACGGGAGATGACGTCATCGTCATCAAGAAATATGCGAACCGCCGCCTCTACAACACCGCGACGTCGAGCTATGTGACGCTCGATCACCTGTGCGAGATGGTGAAGCAGGGACAGGACTTCGTCGTTCATGACGCGAAGACCGGCGAGGACATCACGCGCTCGGTTCTCGCCCAGATCATCTTCGAGGAAGAAGGCAAGAGCGGGCAGAACCTGCTGCCGATCAAGTTTCTGCGCCAGCTCATCCGCTTTTACGGCGACAGCCTGCAGGGCTTCATCCCGTCCTATCTGGAACTGAGCATGGACACCTTCGCGCGCGAGCAGGAAAAACTGCGCGCGAAGATCGCCACCGCCTTTGGCGGCAACACGCGGCTCGGCCATTTCGAGGAACAGATCCGGCAGAACTTCGCCATGTTCGACAGCGCCATGCGCATGTTCTCGCCCTTCGTTCCGCGTCCGAAGACCGAGCGCGGCGAGGAGGCCGAAGCGCCGAAGGCTCCCCCCGCCAATGCCCCCGCTCCCAAGAGCGAAAGCCGGACAGAGGCCGAGCCCGCCGCGCGCGAACGCGAGCTTGAGGAGCTGAAGCGCCAGGTCGCGGCGATGCAGGCCCAGATCGAATCTCTGGCGAAGAAGTAGGCGGGCGCGGTCAGGCCTTCGCGCCGAAGCGCAGAACGGAGTTTTCCTGGGGCAGCGTCAGCATCGGCTCGCCCAGGAAGAACCCTTGCAGATAGTCGACGCCGAAACCCTTCAGCATCTCGACCTCTTCCGCATTGCCGACCCATTCGGCGACCGTCGGCAGATCGAAATTGTGGGCGAGATCGACCAGCGTGCGCACGAAGAACTGGTTGTCGCGGCTCGCGGCGAGGTTCTGCACGAAGGAGCCGTCGATCTTGACCATGTCGACATCGAGCGTCTTCAGATTGCGGAACGATGTGTAGCCGGCGCCGAAATCGTCGATCGCGACGAGGCAGCCGAGATCGCGCAAGGTCGCGACGAAATCGACCGATTCCTCCATGTCCTGGATGGCCACCGTTTCGGTGATCTCGACGGTGAGGCGGCGCGCAAGCGCGGGCTCGGCGCGAAGCTGCGCGACCAGCGTGTCGAGCCACATGCGATCGTTCGTGGTGCGGCCCGAAACATTGAGCGCCAGCCTTTGCGCCGGATGTGCTCTCAGCGTCTCGAGCGTCAGCTCCATCGCACGGTAATCGAGCAGGCCGATCAGGCCGAGCTTCTCGGCGATGGGAACGAAATTGCCCGCCGCGCTGATGCTGCCATCGGGCTGCACGAGCCGGATGAGGCACTCATGCATCGAAACCTCGCCCGTCGCCGCCGAGACGATGGGCTGATAGGCAAGGCAGATGCGCCGGTCGTTCAGCGCCGTGACCAGCTCGTCCGCCAGGCTGAGATTGCGGCGCCGCGCCTTTTCGCGTTCGCGCGACGGGGTGTAGATGACATAGCTGTCGCGGTGCAGCTCCTTGGATGCGGTGAGCGCTTCCTCGGCATGAGCAAGAGCCGCCTCGACGGTGCGCGCATCGGAAGGAAGCGAAAGGCACCCGGCCGAAACGGTCATCGAAATCGGCCCGCGCGACGTCGTGACCACCTGATCGCGCACCGAGGTCAGCAGCCGCTCGGTCACCGAGGCGAGCCGATCCTTGTCGCAATTCCTGAGCACGAGCCCGAACTTGTTGCCCGAATAGCGGCCGACCGCGTCCACCCGCCGCGCCATTCCGCAAAGCCTCTGCCCGACGCCGATGATGACCTCATCGCCCACGTCGAAACCGTAGGACTCGTTGATGAGCGCGAGATTGTCGATCGCGAGAAGGAGGAAGGCCGCCGTCTGGCGCGAGTTTTCCGATTGGATCAGCACATCCTCGAGCGCCTCCTTGAGGCGGATGCGGTTGAGAAGCCCTGTCAACTCGTCATAGGTCGCGAGCCGCACCAGCCGCTCCTCGCGCACGCGCCGCTCATCGATGGCGCGCAGCACGCCGATGGCGACCTCGGGCCTGCCCTGCTCGTCGGCGAACCAGCGGCCGCGATCCTCGATCCAGCGCAGGCCGCCATAATCGTCAGCCACCTGATATTCGATTTCGTAGCGGACGCCGCTGCCGCCATCGCTTTCGCGCGAGCGCGCGACGAGATCGAACCGGCTTGAACCGTTTTGAGACACGGAGCGGGCGCCGAAGGCGCGGCCCGTCGCCACGGCATCCTTGTTCGCGATGCCAAGAAGGGCCTCGGCGCCCTCGCCCCAGTGAATCCGGTCGTCCGCTAGTGTCCAGCGATAGGCCACATCGCCGACAGCGCTGACAGCACTCGCAGAAAATCCGCCCGCTTCCGCAGGACGCTCGTCGCTGTGTGAAACGCGGCTCGTGGCCTCCCGGGCAACCGTCTGCGCTTTCTCGTCCACCTGGGACCTCACTCGCCTGCTTTTTGACCGGACATTTCTGGCCGTGTACCCATCCTGGGCAATCTCAACAGAGGCGGTCAGTTTCCTTGACAGGTCTTAAAATTCCGCCAAGTCTCTTGGCGACTAAAGCTTTAACAAAACTGGTTAATTGACCTTGACGTGGCGCGAGCGGGCTTCATATGGCAGACTTCTTGCTTACCTGGAGCATGAAACTGTCCTTTATCGCAGGCCATCGACCATGGAGCCCATAAGGCGCGCCGGTTCGCCGCAAAGACTGCCCTCGACGCAGTTGCGTACGACCGAGCGCTTCGTCGAAGAAGTCGAGAATGCACCGGAGCGGATGCAAGGTCAGGCGCGCGCGCCCCGCGAGCGCTCCACGACGGGCTTCCGTCCCGCCGCCGGCTTCCTCGCGCAATATGTAGATCAGCATTTCCCCTGGGCGCGCTCGCCCTTCCGCAAGGAAGGAAAGCGCCAGCGCGCGGCCAGCGCCTATCTCGCCGCCGACATGCTCCCCGACGTTCTTGCTGATGCGCTCCGCATACGGACAATCGACAAGGATCTCTGAATAGAGAGCTTCAGCCCGCGGGCCGCGTCGCAAGGATCAGCGATTGCAGATCGGCGACCGCTCGCTCGATGCGGCGAAGTCTCTGATCCATCTCCTCGAGCTTTGCGAGCACGGCGCCGTCGTCGGGCGCCTTCTGCTGTTGCGGCATGGGTGTCGCGACGCCCGCCCGCGAGACGACCTCGCTCAGCGGCTCGCCCATCAGCCGCGCCAGCATGGCCACCTCGTTGGGCGAAAGCTCGCGCTGATCCTTGAAGACCTCATCGACCTCGCCCCGGCTGATGCGAAGCCCGGCTGCCACGCTGTCGCGTGTCAGCCCCTTGGCCGCGAGTTTCCGGTCGAACCACTCCTGATCGAAAAAAAGCGCCATGCCGCCCGTCTCTCTCCGTCCTACTTGCCTTTGAATACCGGCGCGCGCTTTTCCAGAAAGCTTCTCACGCCCTCGCGATGATCCTCTGTCTGGAAGAGTTTGCCCAGAGTGCCGGAGACCCAGCCCCCGATCTCGCGCAGATCGCCATAGCTCGTGCGCCTGAGCCCTTCCTTCATGAAGCGCAATGCGAGCGGCGGATTGACGGCGATGCGCCCCGCCAGCGCGCGCGCCCGCTCCATGAGTTCGCCATGCGGCACGGCCTCGCTCACAAGGCCGATCCGCAACGCCTCGGCGGCATCGATGATGTCGCCCGTGAAGAGAAGCTCCGCCGCCTTCGCCGGGCCGACAATGGCGGGCAGCCGCCAGAGGCCGCCCACATCGGAGATGAGCCCGCGCTTGATGAAGATCTCGCCGAACTTCGCATTTTCGGAAGCGATGCGGATATCGGCGAAGAGCGCAAGCTCCATGCCCCAGCCGACCGCCGCGCCATTGACAGCCGCAATGACGGGCTTGTCGCATTCGAGAGCGGCGACGGCGGCGGGCGTGGGTTCCGGCCTGACGCTGGTGAGGCGCGCGACGCTCCTGTCGCGCTCCTCGCCCGTCATCATCTCCTTCACATCCTCGCCGGAGCAGAAAGCCGGATCGGCACCGGTGACGATGACGCATCGAACTTCCGCATCGGCCGCCGCCGCGCGGAAACCGGCCTCGATCTCGTCATAAGCGCGGCGGTTGAGCGCGTTGCGCCTGTCCGGCCGGTCGATCGTCAGCGTTGCGACATGGTCCGAGACTTCGTAGCGCACGCACTGGAAGTCCGCGGGCGCGATCTTGATTCCCCCCTGCATCTGCTCCTCCCGTCAAATGCGCGTCTGCCCGCGCTTCAGTTGAACCCCGCCAGCGCATCGGCGCTTGCATCGCCGAGCGTCGTGCCGCCATCGACGTCGATGATGGCGCCGGTGATGTATCTGGCGTTCTCGGTCGAAAGGAAAAGCGCCGTATCCGCGATGTCGGTCTTGGTGCCGTAATCGCGCAGCGCCAGCCGCTTCTTCACCGCCGCCTCCATTTCCGGCGTCGGCGCGAGCCGGGCCATGCCTTCCGTCTCCGCGATGGGTCCGGGCGAGATCGCGTTGACGCGAACGCCCGCAGGGCCCCACTCCATCGCCAGGCACTTGGTCAGCATGTTGATGCCCGCTTTCGCCGCGCAGACATGCGCCTGGAACATCGATGGATTGACCGCCTGCGGCGCCGTGATCGAGATGAGCGAGGCGCCCGGCCGGTTGAGATACTGGAAGGAGGCGCGCAGCACGTTGAACGTGCCGATGAGATCGATGTCGACGACCGTCTTGAAACCGTTGGACGACATGCCGAGCGCGGGCGCGACGAAATTTCCGGCGGCGCCCGAGAGCACGATGTCGATCTTGCCGAAGCGGTCATGCGCGGCCTTGAGCGCGCCGTCCACCGAGGCGAAGTCGCGCACATCGGCGGCGATGCCGATGGCGGGGAAGCCCTCGTCGGTGATCGTCTTCGCGGCCGCCGTGATCTTCTCATGACTGCGGCTGATGATGGCGACGCTCGCACCCGCCCGCGCGAAATGCTGGGCGATGCCGAGATTGATGCCGCTCGACGCGCCGGCGACGAAGGCGACCTTGCCCGCCAGCACCTTGTCCTTGAATGCGTTCTGCATGTGTCCGACCTTCCGATCCCTGCTGGATGGCGCGGAGCTTGCCGCCCGCGCCGAATTGCACTGCCCGCATCAAGCCTCCATTCGGAAGGTCCCGCAAGTCCGCTCATGCACAATGGATGTGCAGTCCGCGCTTACCGGCATGTCAGCATTTGTGACCTTCCGCGCGAAGCACTAGACTGCCGCTCGGTCAGCCGCCTGTCGCGGCGGGGGCAAATACGAGAGAGACGATGGCGATCCTCAAGGGCGCGGCAGTCACGACCGCCGCCTTCCTGATCATCATGCTGATGAGCTACTGGGCGGCGGGACAGGCGAACCCTTCGCTTGACGCCACGGCACGCGGCTATTTGCAGAAGCGCGGCCTGGCTCACTCCTTCATCGAGCTACAGAAGGGCTGGGTGCACTACCGGCTCGAAGGCCCCGAGGGCGGGCCGCTCATCGTGCTGGTGCACGGCTTTTCGGTCGCCTCCTTCGTCTTCGACGACTATGTGGCACCGCTGACCGCGGCGGGCTACCGCGTCCTCGCCTTCGACAATTACGGCCGTGGTTTTTCCGACCGGCCGGAGGCAATCTACGACGCCGATCTGACCGACGGGCTGATCGTCGAGCTACTCGACAAGCTCGGCCTTGGCGAGCCCGCGCATTTCGTCGGCTATTCGATGGGGGGCGCTGCCGCCACGATCTTCGCCGCGCGCCATCCGGAGCGCGTCCGCTCGCTGACACTGATCGCGCCTGCCGGCCTCGACATTCCGGGCGAGCGGAATGTCGATCTCATCAAGCGTCCGTTCATCGGCGACTGGATCGTGCGCATGTTCGGCCTGCGGATCTTCCACGACGCCGCCGCCGAGGAGGCGAAGGCCGCGCCCAACCCCGCCCGTTTCCTCGCCGATTTCGACCGCCAGATGGACTATCGCGGCTATGGCGAGGCGCTTCTCTCGACGCTCCGGCATTATCCGCTGACGGCGAGCGGGGATGCCTATGCCGAAGCCGGCCAGTCGCCCCGCCCCGTGCTGGTGATCTGGGGCGAAAGGGACAGGACCGTCCCCTTCGCCAATGCGCAGAGGCTCATGCAACTCATGCCCTATGCGAGCCTGCGCTCCTATCCGAAATCCGGCCACGAGATCGCCTTCTCGCAAGCTCCGCTGGTTGCAGGTCTCATCACGGCTTTCATCGCCGCGCAGGGCACGGGCTCCGCATCGGCGGGCGGCGGCGTCATCTCGCGGATCGGGACGCGGCCGGCCGGAGCGGCGCCGCAGGCCGCGCCGAAGCCTGATGGCGCGGCGGCGGAGTGACGAAAACAATCACCGCCCGGCGCTTCCGGGTGGATAATCGCGAAGACGCCCGCCATCGGGGCCGGGCTTTTTGGGAGAAGACCATGCTGCGCAAGATCCTCGCCGGGTTCCTCGCCGTGATCCTCGCCGGAGCGGGCGCGGCCTATCTCTTCTGGCCCGCGAACTGGACCGTCAACGCGCCAGTCATGAACTCGCTTTTCGGCTGGGGCGTCGATGCCGCGCCCGAGGCGCTCTTGCGCGAGCGGCTGGTGCTGCCCGCGGGCTATCAGATCAATCGCTATGCGATCGGCCTCGGCCAGGCGCGCATCATGCGCTGGACGAGCGGGGGCGATCTCCTCGTCTCCATTCCGCGCAAGGGCGAGATCGCGCTGATCGGCCGCGATGCGAAGAAGACCGGACGCGGCGGCGCCATTCGCGCGCTTCTCACCGGCCTCAACCGTCCGCATGGCATCGAGATCCATGACGGCTACCTCTATGTCGCCGAGACGGACGCGATCCTGCGCGTACCTTTCGACGAGGCGAAGGGCGAGATCACCGGCAAGATCGAGCGCATCCTCACGGGCCTTCCCGCCAATGGCAATCACTGGTCGCGCACGCTGCGCATGGGGCCCGATGGCTGGATGTATGTGAACGTGGGCTCGAGCTGCAATGTCTGCATCGAGGAGGACCCGCGCCGCGCGGCCATCCTGCGCTTCCGGCCCGACGGATCGGGCGAGGAAATCTTCGCTGGCGGCCTTCGCAATACCGTCGGCTTCGACTGGGACGCGCAGGGCGAACTCTGGGGCGTCGACAATGGCCGCGATCTTCTCGGCGACGATCTGCCGCCCGAGGAACTGAACCATATCGAAAAGGGCAAGTTCTACGGCTGGCCCTTCCGCTACGGGAACAACGTGCCCGACCCCGATTTCGGAACGACGCCCGATCCGCGCGTTGAGGCAGCCGTACCGCCGGCCTTCGCCTTCCCCGCCCATGTGGCGCCGCTCTCGATCAAGTTCCTGCACGGATCGCTGCCCGGCCTCGAAAACGCAGCGCTCGTGACGTTCCATGGCTCGTGGAACCGCTCGCGAAAGAGCGGCTATCAGGTCGTCGCGCTCCATTGGGACGCAGATGGCCGGATCAACCTCGAGCCCTTCGTCACCGGCTTCGAGAAGAATGAGGAGGTGATCGGCCGCCCCGTCGATACGGCGGTCGGACCCGACGGCGCGATCTATATTTCCGACGACTATGCGGGCGTCATCTACCGGGTGAGCTACGGCAAGGGCAACGCCGCCTCGTCCGCCGCCCGGCCCGCCGAGCCCGAAAGCGAGACGGCAGGCGCGCGCGAGACGCCGACCAATGACGAGGTGCTGCGCGGCCAGGGCATGTTCGGCGCGATCGGCTGCAAGAATTGCCATGGCGGCGAGCATCCGGTGTCGCCGCTCAAGAATCTCGGTGCCCGCTACGGCCAGGAGGAGATCGCCGCGCTTCTGGCGACACCGCCGGCAAACATGCCCTCCTTCGCCCATCTGAAGGAGGACGAGCGCCGCGCCATCGCTGCCTATGTGCTCGCCACATACCGCTAGGCGGATTAGACTTGAGCCCGGCTTGGGCATGCTCTTGAGCGAGGTCCGGCGCCTTTGTCGCACATCGAAACGCATATCGAAGAGCTGCCCTGGGCCGCGCCGCATGAGCTGTTTCATGCTTTCGCGGACGAACCCTTCGCGCTGCTGCTCGACAGCGCGACGGCGGCGCCGGGGCGCGATCCGGCGCTTCATGGCCGCTGGAGCTTCATCGCGCGCGAGCCTTACGACACACTCGTCCTTCGCGCGGGCGATGGGCGCGATCCCTTCGCAACACTGAAGGAGCGCCTCGCGCGGCTGCAACCGGCCGCCTCGCCTTCGCTGCCGCCCTTCGCGGGCGGCGCGGCCGGTTTCTTCGGCTACGACCTCGCCCATGCGCTCGAAAAACTGCCGCCGCGCGACAGGCCCTTTGCCATCGACGACCGGAACCTCCCCGACATGGCGGTGGGCTTCTACGACACCGTGCTCGCCTTCGACCACCTGGAAGGCCGCGCGTTCACCGTCTCGACTGGCCGTCCCGGAGAGAGCACCCAGGCGCGCATGGCGCGTGCGGCAAGCCGCGCCGCCGAGTGGCGCGAAAGGATTTCGGCGGCGCGGAACGAATTGCGACCCGAAGCGGCGCCGGGCGCGACCGTGATCGCCGCGAATTTCACGCGCGAGGAATATGAACGCGCCGTCGCCCGCGTCATCGACTACATACGCGCCGGCGACATCTTCCAGGCCAATCTCGCCCAGCGCTTCGACGCGCCGCTCGCCGGGGGCGATACGCCTTATGCGCTTTATCTCCGCCTGCGCCGCCGGAGCCCCGCGCCTTTCGCCTCCTTCTTCAATTTCGGCGCGGGCGCACTCGTCTCATCCTCACCCGAGCGCTTTCTCGCCTGCCGGGAAGGCGCGGTCGAGACGAAGCCGATCAAGGGCACGCGGCCGCGAGGGCCAACGCCTGCGGAGGATGCGCGGCTCGCCGCCGAACTTCTCGCCTCGGAGAAGGACCGCGCCGAAAACGTGATGATCGTCGATCTTCTCCGCAACGACGTCTCGCGCGTCTGCGCCGATGGCACGGTGACGGTGGAAAAGCTCTGCGCGCTCGAAAGCTTCTCGCATGTCCACCATCTCGTCTCGACGGTGAAGGGAGGCCTCGCGCCCGGCATGACGAGCGTCGATCTCCTCGCCGCCGCCTTTCCCGGCGGCTCGATCACCGGCGCGCCGAAGCTCCGCGCCATGGAGATCATCGCCGAACTCGAACCGACGACGCGCGGCCCCTATTGCGGCGCCATCGGATATATCGGCTTCGATGGCGGCATGGACACATCGATCGCCATCCGCACCATGATCGTGCAGGGCGAGCGCGTGAGCTTTCAGGCCGGAGGCGGCATCACCGCCGACAGTAATCCGGCGGCTGAATATGAGGAAACCCTCGCCAAGGCGCGCGCCATGATGGACGCGCTTGGCGCTGGCGGCGTAAGCCCGGACGCCACGGACGGAGAGCGGCCGCGCCTTGCGGAGGCAGGGGCATGATCCTCCTCATCGACAATTACGACAGCTTCGTTCACAACCTCGCGCGCTATGTCGGCGAACTCGGATTTGCCCGCCGCGTCATCCGCAACGACGCGATCTCCGTCGCCGAAGCGCTGGCGCTCCGCCCGCAGGCGATCATCCTTTCGCCCGGCCCCTGCGGACCCGACGAGGCGGGGATCTCGATTCCGCTGGCGAAGGCGGCGGCCGGAGCGGGCGTGCCGCTGCTCGGCGTCTGTCTCGGCCATCAGGCGATCGCGGCTGCCTTTGGCGGCCGCATCCACCGCACGGCGCCCGTCCATGGCAAGCCCGCGCGCATCGCGCATGACGGCACGGGGATCTTTCTCGATGTACCGAGCCCCTTCACCGCCGCGCGCTATCACTCGCTCGCCGCCGAGCTTGCCGAGGACGGACCCTTGCGCGCGACGGCGCAGAGCGAGGACGGTGTCTTGATGGCGCTCGCCCATGAAAGCCTGCCGATCTTCGGCGTGCAGTTTCATCCCGAATCCGTGCTCACCGAACACGGCCATTTGCTGCTTTCGAATTTTCTGGCGCTTGGCCGCGCCTCGAAACTGAAGGAGAGCGCATGATCGTCTGGCTCAACGGTGAACTCATGGACGAGCGCGCCGCGCGCATCGACCCGCGCGATCGCGGCTTTCTTCTCGGCGACGCGCTCTTTGAAACCCTGCTGGCACGGAACGGCAATATCGCCTTTCTTGAAGAGCATCTGGTGAGGCTCGCGGCGGGCGCGAATATTCTCGGCATACCGCTGCCCATCTCGACCGGCCATCTCGCCATCGCCTGCGAGATGGTGCTGGAGGCGAACGGCCTCATCGATGCGCCGCGCGCAGCGCTTCGCGTGACGCTCACCCGTGGACCCGGCCCGCGCGGCCTCGTGCCGCCCGAAAATCCCGCGCCGACGCTCCTCGTCTCGGCCGCCGAAAGCGCAAGTCCCCCCGCATCGCAAAGCGCGATCATCGCCACGCCGCGGCGAAACGCGCTCTCGCCCACATCGCGCCTGAAGGCGGCTCCCTATCTCGACAATCTTCTCGCCCGAGAGGAGGCGCGCGCGCGAGGCGCCGACGAGGCGCTGATGCTCGACACATCGGGCTATCTCGCCTGCGCGAGCGTCGCCAATGTGTTTCTCTGGGAGGGCGAAAGGCTCGTCACCCCAGCCGAGGAATGCGGCATCCTGCCGGGGATCACGCGCGCCGCCGTGCTGGAGCTCGCCGGGCGGCTCGGCATCGACGCCGCCGAGGAAATGATCATGCCGCAGCGCCTGCCGCGAGCCGACGGCGTGTTCCTGACGAACAGCCTCATTGGCATCGTGCCGCTCTCGCGCATCGAGACGCACGAGTTCGAGCCCCATCGCATGACGGCGCGGCTCAAGGCGGCTTACGAGCTTCTCCTCGAGGCCGACGAGGACGAGGAAGGCCGCAGCTAGAGCGCTTTCGCGGTTCGGAAACGCCCTAGTTGTCGGAGACGCTGAAGTCGCGCCGCGCCGAGGTGATCGTCACCGTGAAGCCCGCGATGACATCGAGAATGCAGAGCAGCACGAGCAGGAAGAAGATCGACGTGCCGAACTGCGGCAGCACGATGAACTGGACGAGCGCGACGAGCATCACGAGAAGCGAGAGCGCGTGATTGATGATGGTGGGCGCGCCGGTCCTCGTCGAATTGACGAGCTCGAGGAAGAGCAGCAGCAGGCCGAGAACGAGGAGCGTGTCTCCGACGGTGAGCGTCCAGATCGCGCCCGACACGAGAGAGACGGGCACCAGGGCCGTTTCCATCGTGGCGCCGGTCAGAAACACGATGATGTTGTAGGCGATGATGACGAGCGCCAGAAGCGGCAACGAACCAAGCATGTCTGTTTCCCCCGTTTATACGCCGGACGCCCCCGAAGCCCGGCTCCCGCATCAAGGCCCGGCAAGCAGGCCCCTGGGCAGCCTGAATGTGTCAATATAGCACGGACATGCCCCGCCGCGCCTCGCCATAATCTGGCGATGCGGCCGGCCCCATGCTTGGATGGGACCGCGGGCCACTCATGAAAGGATAACGGCGGATATGAAGGACGCGGCACGGCATTTCTCGGCCAGTTACGCGGAGGCTCGCGGGCGCTTTCTCGCCGCCGCGACCGAAGCGGGCGCCGCCCTGAGCGCGCACCAGCACCCGCTCAAGGGGCCGGAAGGAGAGCCGCTCGCGGTCGATGTGGCCCGGATCGGCCCGGCCTCTGCCGCTCGCGTGATCGGGCTCGGCTCGGGCACCCATGGCGTGGAGGGCTATTGCGGCTCAGGCATCCAGACGGCACTGCTTGCCTCGGGGCTTGCACGCGCGCTCCCGGCCGATACGGCCATCGTCTTCATTCACGCGATCAATCCCTGGGGTTTCGCCTGGGGACGGCGGGTCAATGAGGACAATGTCGACCTCAACCGCAACTTCCTCGACCATGAGCGCCCCTACCCGGAAAATCCGGGCTATGAGGAGATCTATGCGGCGCTGAACCCGCCCGACCTCGCCCCGGCGACGCTCGACGCGGGCCGCGCGCTCCTCAAGACCTATGCGGAGAAGAACGGCGCGGCGGCGCTGCAACATGCGCTGAGCGGCGGGCAATATGTGCATCCAGAGGGCGTGCAGTTCGGAGGGCGCGGGCCCGTCTGGTCGAACCGCACGCTGCGCGCGATCATCCGCGCCGAATTCGCGGCCGCCACGCGCATCGTCTATGTCGATCTCCATTCGGGCCTCGGACCCAGGGCGAAGGGCGAGGTCATCTCAACGGCGCCGGAGACGAGCGGCGAATTCCGCCGCATGAAGGACTGGTGGGGCGGGATCGTTCATTCGACGCAAGGGCCGGGCTCGGTATCGGCCAATGTGACGGGGTCGATAACGGAAGTCTTCTCCGATGAGCTTCAGGGGCGCGAGGTGAGCTCCTGCGGGCTCGAATTCGGCACCATCCCCATGAATGCGGTCGCATCCGCCCTCATCGCCGACAACTGGCTTCACCGGAATGGCGGGCTCGACAACCCGCTCGCGCCCGCGATCAAGACGCAGATTCGGGATGCCTTCTATGTCGATGAGGATGACTGGAAGGAGGCCGTCACGCGCCAGACGGACGAAATGATCCGCCGCCTGCTCTGAGGGCAGGGCGCGGAAACGAAAACGCCGGTCCCCGCGCAAATGCAGGGACCGGCGTTCGGATGTCTCGCCGCGATGCGAAGTCTCAGATCTCGGACTTCGGCTTCAGCACCTGACGGCCGCGATACATGCCGCTCTTCAGGTCAACATGGTGCGGACGATGAAGCTCGCCCGAATCCGCATTCTCCACATAGGCCGGCTGCTTCAGCGCATCGGCCGAGCGGCGCATGCCACGCCTCGACGGGGAAGTCTTCCTCTTGGGGACGGCCATTTCTCTAAGGTCTCCGGTCTGGCAAAGCCTCGGGCCTCGGGGTCGCGACCCCTGAGGGACCGGCGCTGGGCAAAGGCTTCTGAAAATCCAATCGGGCCGGCACCCCGGCGGGGCGCAGCTCTCGGCGGGCCTTATACAGGGAAAACCCGCCTCAAGTCCACAGGCTTGCTGGCAGATAACGCCGCTTATCGAACCTCGACGACGGGGCAGCGGGCGGGTGTGAGCCCTGCGCGGCGGCAGGCGGCCTTGGCCTCGCCGGTCGTACCGAAATCGCCCATGCGGACGCGATGGAAGCGGCCGCCATCGAGCGCGACGGTTTCGATCCTGAGCTTGCGCCCATCCTCGATGCGGGGTTCGCGGTGCACGATGTCGAGATAGCGCCGGGTCGCATCCTCGATGGAATCATAGGAGCCGAGCGGCACATAGTAGCGGGCCTTGCGGGCCCGCTTTGCGGGCTTCGAGATCGACCCGGTGACGAGATCGTCGTCGGGATGGGCCACCGGCGCCGCCATGGTCTGGCGCACGAGATTGTTGAAACCGCTCCTGTCATAGGCCGCGACGGCCGGCCCCTGATGGGCGCGCTCGCGATGCGCGACGAAGAGCGCCACGCAGCCGCCGATAAGGATAAGCCAGATGAGTTCCTGGCGTCTGGTTCTGAACATGGCCCCGGCCCCTGCCTTGCCTCGAAAGCAGGCGGAGTCTGGGCCAGGATGGTTAATTTGTGTTTAATTCTGGGACACACACGCCGGAAACAGGCCCTCTGCACCTCAGGCGGCGAGCACCCCTGCCGCCGGATGGTAGGCGACGCCAAGCGCATCGGCGACCGCCTGATGGGTGATGCGGCCCCGATAGACGTTGAGCCCCGCAAGGAGATGCGGATTTTCGCCGAACGCCCGCGCATAGCCCTTGTCGGCGAGCGCCAGGATGAAGGGCAGCGTCGCATTGTTGAGCGCGAAGGTCGATGTGCGCGCCACCGCCGCCGGCATGTTGGCGACGCAGTAATGAACGACGCCATGCTTGATATAGGTGGGCTCGGCATGGGTGGTCGGGCGCGAGGTCGCGAAGCAGCCGCCCTGATCGATGGCGATGTCGACGAGCACCGAGCCCTTCTTCATGCGCTTCACCATCTCCTCCGAAACGAGCTTCGGCGAGGCCCCGCCCGGAACGAGGACGGCGCCGATGACGAGATCGGCGCCGAGCACATGCTCCTCGATCGCGTCGACCGTCGAATAGATGGTGTTGAGGCTCGCCCCGAACTGGAGGTCGAGCTCATAGAGGCGGCGCAGATTGACGTCGATGACGGTCACATGCGCCTCGAGCCCCATCGCCATGCGCGCCGCATTGGTGCCCGAGACGCCGCCGCCGAGAATGACGACCTTGGCCGCAGGCACGCCGGGCACGCCGCCGAGCAGCATGCCTCGCCCGCCCTGCCCGATTTCGAGGCAATGGGCTCCCGCCTGTATCGACATGCGACCCGCGACCTCGGACATGGGCGCGAGAAGCGGCAGGCCGCCGCGCGCATCCGTCACCGTTTCATAGGCGATTGCGATGGCGCCGGACTGGATGAGCGCACGGGCCTGCTCGGGATCGGGCGCGAGATGCAGATAGGTGAAGAGCAACTGTCCCTCGCGCAGCATCTTCAGTTCCGAAGGCTGCGGCTCCTTCACCTTCACGATCATCTCGGCTTCAGCGAAAATCTCTTCCGCCGTATCGACAAGCCGCGCTCCGGCCGCCGCATATTGCTCGTCCAGAAGGCCGGTGGCGAAGCCCGCCCCCTTTTCCACCAGCACCTCATGGCCTTGATGCACCGCCTCGCGCACGCTCGAAGGCGTCATCCCGACGCGATATTCATGAACCTTGATTTCCTTCGGAACGCCGATGCGCATGAGCAACCTCTCGTCTTTGGCCGGATGGTTGGCGGCCAGCAGGGGAATGCTATTCCCCGGCGGCTGGCCTTCCAATAAGGGCACGCGGAAAATGCCGGACGGTCTTTGACACGAGGCCCGCCCGGAGTCGATAGTGCCGTCATGCCCATGGCCAATGTCTTCGACGACGCGCTGCGACGCCTGCTTGCCGAACGGCTTTCAGCCTTCGAGCGCAGGCAGCTTGCCGATGCCGGGCTGAAGCGGGCCGCCGTCGCCATCACCGTCGTTCCGCAGGCCGGCGAGGCCGCCTTTCTGCTCACGCGCCGCGCGCCCCGTCTCAACGCCCATGGCGGACAATGGGCGCTTCCCGGCGGCAGGCTCGATGGAAACGAAAATGCGATGGAAGCGGCGCTCCGCGAGCTGGAGGAGGAAGTGTCGCTGCGGGCAGGCGCATCCTCCGTCCTCGGCACGCTCGACGACTACCCGACGCGCTCGGGCTATCTCATCACCCCGGTCGTGGTCTGGGCCGAAAGCATCGACGGCATGAAGCCCAATCCTGGCGAAGTGGCCTCGATCCACCCCTTCCCCCTGTCGGAATTGCAGCGCCCTGATTCGCCCGTCCTCGTCACTATCGCCGAAAGCGAGCGGCCGGTGATCCGCATGCCGCTCGGCGAAAGCCACGTCCATGCGCCGACGGCGGCCGTGCTCTACCAGTTCGGCGAGGTCGCGCTCCGGGGCCGGGCGACCCGCGTCGCCCATTTCGAGCAGCCCGTCTGGGCGTGGAAATAGCCCGCTTCAGGCCGCAAGAGGCCGTCCCCCATCCGCAGGCGTCTCGTGCCAGCGGTCGTGGAAATAATGGACGACCCCGCTCACCAGAGGCTCGACCAGCGCCACCCCGGCGGCAACGATGAACTGGCCGGTCAGCGCATAGGCAACCGCGAGCCCCACCAGAAAATGGATGATGGTGAAGGAAACCGCCTTTTTCGCCGCGCGCATGATGAACCTCTTTCGCTTAATTGCGAATGATTATCATTTAAAACTATAAGGCGGCTACGTCAAGGCCCCGAACACAGGCAATTCAGCCTGAAAGCCGCCTGCGCCAGAGCGGTTTCAGCACTTCGAGGGCAATGAGGGTCAGCAGCCCTCCGGCAGCGCAAAGCGCGAGATCGTCCGCATGGAGCGGCCCGAAGCGGAAGAGTGCCCGCGTGGCCGGAATGGCGAGCACGAGAGCGAGCAACAGGCTCGTCACCCCAAGCACGGACCAGAGAGCGAGATTGCGTCCGCCAATCGCGGTCAGCAGCGAGGTGCTGAACGACCGGTTGGCGAAGATGAGCGCCACATTCGTCACCACCAGCGAAACGAAGGCGAGCGCCCGCACCTCGGGCTCGCTCATGCCGCGCGACATGGCAAGCCACGTCATGCCCGCGACCACGGCGAGCGAAAGCGCGCCCTGAACGAGGCTCCAGGCGATGAGCGCGCCGGAAAAGAGGGGGCTCGCCGGATCGCGCGGCGGGCGGCGCATGATGTTGCCCTCCTCCCCCTCGGCCTCGAAGACAATGGAGCAAACCGGGTCGATCACCATTTCGAGAAAGGCGATGTGGACGGGAGTGAGGATGAGCGGCCAGCTCGCGAGCAGCGGAATGAGCGAGATGCCCGCGATCGGCACATGCACGGCGAGGATATAGCCCATCGCCTTGCGCAGATTGTCGTAGATGCGCCGTCCGAGCCGTACGGTCTTCACCATCGAGGCGAAATCATCGTCCAGCAGCACGATGGAGGACGCCTCGCGCGCGACATCCGTGCCGCGCCCGCCCATGGCGATGCCGATATGCGCCGCCTTGAGCGCCGGCGCGTCATTCACGCCATCGCCCGTCATGGCGACGATCTCGCCATCGGCCTTGAGCGCATTGACGATGCGTAGTTTCTGCTCCGGCAGGATGCGCGCGAAGACGGTGACGCGACGCGCTTCATCGCGAAGCGCCTCATCGTCGAGCCTGTCGATCTCCGCCCCCGTCAGCACCTCCCCGACATCGAGCCCCGCCTGGAGCGCAATGGCGCGCGCCGTCGCCGGATAATCGCCGGTGATCATCGCGACGCGGATACCCGCCGCCCGGCATTCGGCGACGGCGGCAGGCACGGCGGGCCGCAACGGATCGGCAAGTCCCACAAGCCCCGCATAACGCAGGGTGAGATCGCCGAGAGACGCGGGCATTTCTCCCTCATGCGTTCCCTCGGCGATGCCCAGAACGCGCATGCCGCGCCCGGCCATGTCCTCGACCTGGCGGCGCATGGCGGCCGTCTCCTCCGGTCCGAGCTTCGCCAGCCGCGCAATCGCTTCGGGCGCGCCCTTGGCCGCGACCACGCGATCCTTCCGGTCGGGCGCGCTCCATATCTGGGTGACGGCGAGGAGTTCGGGGCTCAGGCCAAAGCCATGCACGAGCTCCATCCCGTCATCGACCTGCGCCAGCGCGTGAAATGCCTTCTCCATCGGGTCGAACGGATCGGGCGCGCTCGCAAGCACGCCGAGTTCGACAAGCGCGCGCATGGGCTCTGGGATCGGTCCCGCTGGCGCCTCGTCGAACCGATAGGCGAAATCGCCGACGCGCAGCTCGACGATGGACATGCGGTTCTGCGTCAGCGTTCCCGTCTTGTCCGTACACAGAACGGTTGTCGCGCCCAGCGTTTCGATGGCCGCCGAACGCCGCGTGAGCACGCGGGCGCGCGAGATGCGCCAGGACCCCATCACCATGAAGACGGTGAGGACGAGCGGAATTTCTTCCGGCAGCATCGACATGCTGACGGCGATGCCTGCAAGGAGGCCGCCGAGCCAGTCATGCCGCGTCAGCGCATAGAGAACGACGACGAGCGCCGCCGTGACGCCGCCCAACGCCGCGAAGCCGCGCACGAGCCGCCGCATCTGCCCGCGCAGCGGCGGCGGCTCCGTGTCTATGCCGCCTAGCGCCGCGCCGATCCTGCCGATCTCGCTGCGCGGTCCGGTCGCCATGACTTCCGCAAGCCCCTGCCCCCGCACGACGAGCGTGCCCGAATAGACGAAGGGAAGATCCTCACCCCCCGGGCGCGGGGCCACGGGGGCCACCGCCCCGCCCGCAACCTTCCTCACCGGCGCGGCTTCGCCCGTCAGCAGGGATTCATCCACTTGGAGTTCATGCGCCGTCAGGAGCCGCCCATCGGCTGGCACGCGATCGCCCTCGGCAAGAAGCACGAGATCGCCGCGCACGACGTCGCGCCCCGCGATGCGCTTGCGGACGCCCTCGCGGATGACGAGCGCGCGCGGGCTCGTCAGATCGCGCAGCGCATCGAGCACGCGCTCGCTACGCGTCTCTTGAACCACGGCGATCGAGACCGAGAAGGTTGCGAAGGCAAGGAGGATGAGCGCCTCCTCGTGATCCCCGAGAACAAGATAGATGAGCCCCGCTCCGATCAGCAGCGCGAACATCGGCTCGCGCATGACTTCGGCCACGATGCGCAGCGCACTTCGGCGCTCCGCCGCCGGGAGGAGATTGGCTCCCTCGGCGCGCAGGCGCGCGGCCGCTTCCTCTTCGCTCAGTCCTTGAGGGGCCCCCACATTCGGATTCTGCATCGGCGCTCCTGACGGGATCACGTGATGCGACAGACTCTCGACGCCGGACCATTATCGGTGCGGTCATGGGCATATGCCCCCACGCCCGGCTGACGGCACCGCCCGTCCCCGGCCCCACCGGAGAATCGGGATTTCCCGTCATGCGTCATCGAAGCGCCATGGAGATCGGTCATGTCCTCGCGCCCGCTTTACCTTGATCGAGTATATCCTCCCGTGCGCGGATCGGCAGCGGAAGCATTCTTCGGCAAGCGCCAGCTTGCCATCATTCAAAAAGACATGAACACTGTGCGCCCCTGAACCCGCAGGCCCCTTCGCGCGGGAACCTGAAACTGGACCGCATAGCGGCAGACTGGCATGAGCACGCAGGAACAAACCCGGGCCGCCCCGGCCGGAGAAACGAAGACCGGACAGGAAAGCCCGATCATCGAGATCAGGAACGTCACCAAGATCTATGGCGGCACGGTCAAGGCCGTCGACAATGTGAACCTGACGGTGGGCCGGGGCGAATTCTTCGCGCTTCTCGGACCGTCCGGCTGCGGCAAGACCACGCTTCTGCGCATGCTCGCGGGCTTCGAGACGCCGACATCGGGCGAAGTCATCATTGACGGGCACAATATGGCGACCGTCGCGCCGAACAAGCGGCCGGTGAACATGGTGTTCCAGTCCTATGCCGTGTTTCCGCACATGTCGGTCGAAAAGAATGTCGGCTACGGCCTGCGCATGGATGGCCGGCCGCGCAGCGAGATCAGGGCGCGCACCGAGGAAGCGCTCGAACTGGTGAAGCTCGGTGGCTATGGCAAGCGGATGCCGAACGAACTTTCGGGCGGCCAGCGCCAGCGCGTCGCGCTCGCCCGCGCGCTCGTCAAGCGTCCCTCGGTTCTGCTTCTCGACGAACCGCTCTCCGCGCTCGACGCCAAACTCCGCGAGGCGATGCAGCTCGAACTCGTGCGCCTTCAGCAGACGGTCGGCATCACCTTCGTGATCGTGACCCACGATCAGTCGGAAGCGCTCTCCATGGCCAATCGCATCGCGGTGATGAACCAAGGCCAGGTGCGGCAGGTCGCGACGCCGGCGGAACTCTACGAATATCCGAATTGCCGCTTCGTCGCCGACTTCATCGGCAAGATCAACCTCATCGGCGCGAAGTCCGTGCGCACGGGCGAAGGCAGGGTGAAGGTCACCGTGCCCGTGCTCGGCGAGATCGAGCTTCAGGGACAGGCGGCGGGCGATGTCGCCCTAGCGGTGAGACCCGAAAAGATCTTCGTGTCGGAAACGAAGCCGAACGATCCCGACATCATCACGGCGAAGGGCCGTGTCGGCGAAGTCGCCTATTACGGCAGCTTCAGCAACGTCTTCTTCGACATTGGCGTCGGCTCGCCCATTCTCGCCGATATCGGAAACGTCTCGCGCGACATCGAGGCGTTCACCTTCAAGAAGGGCGAGGAATACTGGCTCTATTGGCGCAAGGGCGACACGCTCGTCCTCGCCGACTGAGGGCTGGCACGCAGGCGCGTCCGCTTCAGTCGTCCTCGCGGTCGGGCGTGCCGCCGCGCACGCTCGCGCGTTCCATCTCGCCGATGATCTTTTCCGTCCGCAGCAGCGCCATGATCTCGTTGACGATCTGCACGCCGCGCGCGGCAAGCCTCGCCGCGTCCTCAGAATTGATCCGTCGGCCGAGATTCCGGTAGAACTGCGTCACCTCGTGATGTGCGAGCACGCCCGCCATCTGGGCGTAGATGCGGAAATCCTCGATCGTGTAGCCGGCATCCTCCTCGGTGAAACCGGAAGCGCGCGATTCGCCGATCAGTTCGATGAGCCGTACATTGCGCGGGTTCAGCCATTCGCCATCGTCCCTTTTCTCGATATGGACGTAGCCGAAGCTGTCGAACTGGCGAATATCCTCGACGCTGATTTTCGTTTTCGCCGCGACATCGGCGAGTCTCATCGGCTCGGGATTTCGCGGCTCCGACACGAGCGGCCCGAGCCGACTTTCCAGACCGATGAACGCCTCGAAGCCCGCCGCCGGATCGTTCGCCTCCGCCTTCACGATGGTCTTGATGACGCTCAGCGGAAGGAACCGCTCCTGCTGCAGCCGCCTGATGAGCTTCAGCCGCGCGACATGCTGCGGCCCGTAATCCGCCACATTGCGCTTGGGACGGACGGGTTCCGGCAGCAGACCTTCGCGAATGTAGAATCGGATGGTCTCCCGCCCGATGCCCGTTTCGCGCTCAAGTTCCTTCATCTTCATGGCAGGGGAGACGCCTCGACTTTCACCGGTCCTCTTTCTATCCCCTTGTCCCTCCGACGGCTCGAAAAATCTTCGGCGAGCCCTCAGCGATGCGCGCCATAGCCCTTGAGAAAGAGCCATACCGCCCGCTCGATGACATGCGCGATACGCTGCGGCGTGGCTGTCTCGATGACATTCACATGCCGCATCAGCACGAGATCGGCCTGACAGAGATTGAGAAATTGCGTTGCCGCAAGGGAAAGGTCGTCAATGTCGAGTTCGCCCGTCTCGACACGCCGCTTCAGGAATTCCTTCAGCCGGTCGTTGGCGACGCGCGGGCCCGTGTCGTAATAGGCGCGGCCAAGCTCGGGAAATTTCTTCGATTCGCCGATGACGAGACGGCGGACCGACTGCACGTGATCGCCGAGCAGGAACCTCAGAAATTCGTGTCCGAAGGCGCTCAGCACCTGATCGACCGGTTCCGGACGATTGAGAACTTCAAACGCCCTGCCCGCCTGGAGCCTGCACGCCGATTCCATGAAGGCGGCAAAGAGCGCCTCCTTGTTGTCGAAATAGACATAGAGCGTGCCCTTGGAGACGCCCGCTTCCCGCGCGATGAGAGACATGCTCGCCCCCTCATAGCCCCGGGCAAGAAACACCGCCTGCGCGCCCAGAAGGATCTGCTCCCTCTTGGCCGGGTTCAGAGAGGTTCCAGCCTCGTCGATCGCGAGATTCGTCATGGCTCTGACCGAACGGTTCGGTTAAAAATATCCTTGAATATGGCCAAATCGCGGCCATATTTCAACGCGATTGACCGTCCGGTTCGACGAGCGGGTGCATGATGGCGCAGCGTCAAAGGCTTTTCCTCGGGATAGGCGGCGTGTTTCTGCTGGCCGGACTGGCCTATGCGATCCTCTGGTTCACGCATTACCGCCACATCCAGACGACCGACAACGCCTATGTGCAGAGCGACATTTCGGTCATCTCGCCCAAGGTTTCCGGCTATCTGGCCAGCGTGAGCGTCACCGACAACGCCTATGTGCGCAAGGGCGACCTGCTGGCGAGGATCGATCCGCGCGACCTCGAGATCGCGCGCGATCAGACACTGGCGAAACTCCAGACCCAGCGCGCCGCCATCGCGACATTCAGCGAGCAGATCGCCGCCGCCGAGGCACAGGCCGACAGCGCGCGGGCGAATATCGCGTCCGCAGAGGCGCAGGCCTCGCGCGCACGCGCCGACTATGCGCGCTATGCGGCGCTGGCGCGCTCCGAATTCGCGAGCCGGCAAAAGCTCGAAGCGGCCCACGCCGACACGCAGTCGAGCGACGCCCGGCTTCATGCGATGAAGGCCAGCCTCAATTCCGCGCTCGCCCAGGTCGCGGTTCTCAGGGCGCAGAAGTCGGAACAGGAAGAGCGCCTGAAGCAATTCGAGGCCGATCTCGTACAGGCCGAGCAGAACCTGTCCTACACGGAAATTCGCGCCCCCATCGACGGCGTCGTCGGCAACCGGCACATGGATGTCGGACAGCTCGTCCAGCCGGGCGCGCATCTCGCCTCGCTCGTCGCGCTGCCCCATGTCTATATCGAGGCCAATTTCAAGGAAACGCAGATCGAGAATATCCGCATCGGCCAGGCGGCAACGATCGTGAGCGACGCCTATCCCGGCGTCACGATCGAAGGCCGGGTGGAAAGCTTCTCGCCCGCGAGCGGGCAGATCTTCAGCCTTCTGCCCGCCGAGAACGCCACCGGCAATTTCACCAAGATCGTGCAGCGCGTGCCCGTGCGCATCGCGATCGCCGACGACAACGCGCTTCGCGGCCTGCTGCGGCCGGGGCTTTCCGTCACCGTATCCATAGATACGAGAAGCGCGGGCGCGGCGGACGCGCTCGCCTCCGGCGGCGTCTTCGGCGCGGCCCGGACGCAGAGCCACAGCATGGTGAGCGGCAACTAGTCTTCGGGGCGCGGAAGGGACGATGCGATGACGAGCCTCGATGCATCGGCCGCGGAAATCACGCCCTCCTTTTCGGCACGCCGCGTCGTCGGCTTCTTCTTCATGGTCGTCGGCATGTTCATGGCGATCCTCGACATCCAGATCGTGTCGAGTTCGATCACCAAGATCCAGGCCGGCCTCTCGGCGAGCGCCGACGAGATAAGCTGGGTCCAGACCTCCTATCTCATCGCCGAAGTCGTGATGATCCCGATGACGGGCTGGCTGTCGCGCGTCATGTCCACGCGCTATCTCTTCGCCGCGTCATCGGCGGGCTTCACCATCATGAGCGTGATGTGCGCGACCGCGACCTCCATCGAGCAGATGATCGTCTATCGCGCGCTTCAGGGCTTCATCGGCGGCGCGATGATCCCCGCCGTCTTCGCCTCGGCCTATGGCAATGTCTTTCCGCCCGAGCGCCGCGCCACCATCTCGATGCTCATCGGCCTCGTCGTCACGCTCGCGCCGACCGTCGGCCCGACGCTCGGCGGCTATCTCACCGACACCTTCTCCTGGCACTGGCTTTTCCTCATCAATATCGTTCCCGGCATCATCGTGACGGCCGCGGTCTGGCTGCTGATCGATCTCGACGAGCCGAACTGGTCGCTCCTTCGCGGCTTCGATGGCTGGGGGATCGCGCTCATGGCGGTCTTTCTCGGCACGCTCGAATATGTGCTCGAGGAGGCGCCGCGCAGTGGCTGGCTTGAGGACAACACGATCTGGTGGATGACGGTCGTCTGCGTCGTCTCCGGCGCCTTCTTCTTCGCCCGCGTGCTCACCTTCGAACAGCCGATCGTCGAACTCAGGGCCTATCGCGACCGCAACTTCGCGATCGGCTCGCTGCTGAGCCTCTTCCTCGGCGTCGGCCTCTACGGCCTCACCTATCTCTACCCGCTCTTTCTCGCCCAGGTGCGGCAACTGAGCGCCGTGCAGATCGGCGAGATCATGGCGGTGACCGGCATTTTCCAGTTTCTGTCCGCGCCGCTCGCCGGCATCCTCTCGCAGAAGCTCGACGTGCGCTATCTCATCGCCTTCGGCTTCGGCCTGCTCGGCATCTCGAACTACATGCTGCTCGGCCTCACCTGGGAATGGGATTTCGCCCAGTTCTTCCTGCCGCAGATCATGCGCGGCATCGGCCTCATGTTCTGCATCGTGCCGATCAACACGCTCGCCCTCGGCACGATCCCGCCCGAACAGCTCAAGAATGCGAGCGGCCTCTACAATCTGATGCGGAACCTCGGCGGCGCGCTCGGCCTTGCCATCATCAACACGGTGCTGATCCAGCGCCTCGACTTCCACAAGAGCACGCTGCGCGAATCGATCTCGGCAGGCCGGCCCGTCGTCGAACAGACGATGGCGGGCCTTGGCGAGATGATCGCAAGAACGCCCGGCATCGAGGAGGGGCATCTCGCGGCGGTGAAGACGATCTATGGCCTGATGCTGCGCGAGGCGACCGTGATGGCCTTTGCAGATGCCTTCTTCGTGCTGACGATCTGCTTCTTCGCCATGCTCCTCACCCTGCCGGTGGTGAACAAGCCGGAGCCCATCGCAGCGTCAGCCGACGCGCACTGACGGGCAAAGGAAAAGGGGCGGAGCATCTCTGCTCCGCCCCCGATCCATGAACTTCGTCGAGCTCAGAGACGCTCGATGATCGTCACGTTGGCGAGGCCGCCGCCTTCGCACATGGTCTGGAGACCATAGCGCTTGCCCCGGGCATGCAGCGCATGAACGAGCGTCGCCATGAGCTTCGCGCCCGAGCCGCCGAGCGGGTGGCCGAGCGAGATCGCACCGCCATTGACGTTGAGGCGCTCCGGATCGCCGCCCGTCTGCTGGAGCCAGGCCACCGGCACCGAGGCGAACGCCTCGTTGACTTCGTAGATGTCGATGTCGTCGATCTTCATGCCGGCCTTCTTCAGCGCCTGCAGCGTGCCGGGGATCGGCGCTTCGAGCATGATGACCGGATCGCCGCCGACCACCGTCATGTGGTGGATGCGCGCGAGCGGCTTCACGCCAAGAGCCTTGAGGCCGTTCTCGTTGACGATCATGACGCCCGAGGCGCCGTCGCAGATCTGGCTCGAGGTCGCGGCCGTGAGCGCGCCGCCTTCGACGAGGAGCTTCACGCCCTTGATGGCGTCGAGGCTGGCGTCGAAACGGATGCCTTCATCCACCTTGTGGATTTCCTTGTTGCCTTCGGCGGTCGTGATCTCCAGCGGCACGATCTCCGCGTCGAACGCGCCTGCCTGCGTCGCGGCGATCGCCTTCTGATGGCTGTTGAAAGCGAATTCGTCGAGCACGTCCTTGGTGAGGCCGTACTTCTTCGCCATCATTTCGGCGCCGGTGAACTGGCTGAACTGGATGCCCGGATACTTCTTCTGAAGCTCGGGGCTCATATAGGTGCCGAAGCCGTTCTTCGCCGGGAGAGCGGCCGAAAGGCCCATCGGCACGCGCGTCATGCTCTCGACGCCGCCCGCGATGACAACATCCATCGCGCCCGACATGACGGCCTGCGCGGCGAAGTGGATCGCCTGCTGCGAGGAACCGCACTGACGGTCGACCGACGTGCCCGGAACGCTTTCCGGCAGCTTCGATGCCATGACCGTGTTGCGCGCGACGTTGATGCCCTGCTCGCCCACCTGGCCGACACAGCCCCAGATCGCGTCCTCGACGAGCTTCGGATCTGCGCCGGTGCGATCGACGAGCGCGTTGATGACCTGCGCGCCGAGATCGACGGGGTGCCAATCCTTGAGCTTGCCGCCCTTGCGGCCGCCGGCGGTACGAGCCGCCGCTACGATATAGGCCTCAGCCATGATGCATCTCCTTGCCTTGCGGCCCCTGGGCCCAGACGGGCGGGTGCCGGTTGCTCGATAAGAGGTTTCGTCCGGGCGACATCTTGAGCATGGCGCGCCGCTTGTCCAGCGCCGGGCCACGTCTTTCTGCCCGCCCCTTCCACTCCCATATCGGGCGGAAATGCCCGATTTCCAAGGCTTTTTTGCATGCCGGCAAATTGACGTAGGGGAACGGCCAGCCGCATCGGCCGCGCCGCCCCTCGCCTTCGACCGGGGGAGTTGCTCCCCCGTCAGTCGCGCCTGAAGATGCGCGCCGCCGTGGCGCGCACGCGCACGGCCTGCCCCGCCCTGATCTCGCCGACCTCGAAAAGCTCGCGCGGAATTTCCGCCTCGATCGGCTCGGCGCGACCCTCGACGATGAGTTCGACCGAGACGGACGCGCCGAATGGCCTGATCGCCCCGACCGTGGCGGGGACGCCTGCCTGCTGGTCGCGGCCGACGATCTCGATCTCATGCGAGCGCACATAGGCGACGGCCGGGCCATCAGGCACCTCCTCGCCTTCCGCGACCGGAAGGACGCCGCCGAGCACCTGGGCCTCGCCGCCCGACACGACCGTATCGAAGCGCGTGACATTGCCGAGAAACTCGCACACGAAGGGCGTCGCCGGCTCGTCATAGATTTCGCCGGGTGTCCCGATCTGCTCGATACCGCCGCCGCGCATGATGACGACGCGGTCGGCAAGCTCCAGCGCCTCTTCCTGATCATGCGTGACGAAGATGGTGGTGAGTCCCGTCTCGCGATGAATTTCGCGCAGCCAGCGGCGAAGGTCCTTGCGCACTTTCGCGTCGAGCGCGCCGAAAGGTTCGTCGAGCAGAAGAACCGTCGGCTCGATCGCAAGCGCGCGGGCAAGCGCGACGCGCTGGCGCTGGCCGCCGGAGAGCTGGCTTGGAAACCGCTTCTCGAGCCCTTCGAGCTGCACGAGTTCGAGCAGGCGGCGCACACGCCGCGCGATCTCGCGCTCTCGCGGACGCTCCGCACGCGGACGGACCCGCAAGCCGAAAGCGATGTTCTCGAACACCGTCTTGTGGCGGAAAAGCGCATATTGCTGAAACACGAAGCCGACACGCCGCTCGCGCAGGCTCAGAAATGTCGCATCGACGCCCTGAAAGCGGATGCGCCCCTCATCCGGCGTCGAAAGCCCGGCAATGGCGCGCAGAAGTGTGGTCTTTCCCGATCCCGACGGGCCGAGAAGCGCCAGAAGCTCGCCCGGTTCGACGACGAGCGAAACGCCGTTCAGCGCCGCGAAATCGCCGAAGCTCTTGCGCAGATCCTCGACATCGATGCGCACCGGGGGCTGGTTCGCGCGCGCGGCATCCCGGTCAGCGCCTCCTCCCGCCACTCTCTCAGTGCCTTGCCGATGCGGTAAGTTCACCACCGTAGCGCCATTCGAGGACTGTCTTGAGGACGAGGGTGACAAGCGCGAGGAGAGCCAGAAGCGAGGCAACCGCGAAGGCTGCAACGAAATTGTACTCATTGTAGAGAATCTCCACATGAAGCGGCATGGTGTTGGTCAAACCGCGGATATGCCCGGAAACAACCGAGACCGCGCCGAATTCGCCCATCGCGCGGGCGTTGCACAGTAGCACGCCGTAGAGGAGCGCCCATTTTACATTGGGAAGCGTGACGCTCCAAAAGGTGCGGAAACCGCCCGCGCCGAGCGACAGCGCGGCTTCCTCGTCCTCATTGCCCTGCGCCTGCATGATCGGAATGAGCTGGCGGGCAACAAAAGGAAACGTGACGAAGATCGTCGCGAGCACGATCCCCGGCACCGCGAAGATGATCTGGATGTTGTGCGCGGCAAGCCACGATCCGAAGAACCCTTGCGCGCCGAAAAGCAGCACATAGACGAGGCCGGAAATAACCGGCGAAACGGAGAAGGGAAGATCGATCAGCGTGATGAGAAAGCTCTTCGCCGAAAACTCGAATTTCGCGATCGCCCATGAGGCGGCAAGTCCGAAGACGACATTGGCCGGCACCGCGATGGCTGATACGAGAAGCGTGAGCCTGATCGCGGAGCGCGCGTCGGGGTCGATGAGCGCCGAAAAATAGGCGCCGAGCCCCTGCCGCAGCGCCTCGACGAAGACGATGATGAGCGGCAGCACGAGAAACGCGCCGAGATAGGATATGGCGAGCCCGATCAGCAGCCATTTGGTGAGCGGCTGTTCGCTGATGGGCGAGCCTTTCTCGCGTCTGGTCCATTGGCTCATGATACGTCCTCAGCTCGCAAAGCCGGTGCGCCGCCGGCTCCAGGCTTGCAGCAGATTGACGATGAGCAGAACGCCAAACGAAAGAAGAAGCATGATCGCCGCAATCGCCGTGGCGCCTGCATAGTTGAACTCCTCGAGACGAATGATGATGAGGAGCGGCGCGATCTCGGATTTGTAGGGAAGATTTCCGGCGATGAAGATGATGGAGCCGTATTCGCCCACCGCGCGCGCGAAGGCGAGCGCGAAGCCGGTGAGAAGCGGCGGAAGCAGCGCCGGAAAGATCACCCGCGTCGCGATCTGAAGCCGCGTCGCGCCGAGCGTCGCCGCCGCCTCCTCAAGCTCCGGCTCGAGATCGGACAGCACCGGCTGTAGCGTGCGCACGACGAAGGGAAGGCCGATGAAGACGCAGGCGATGACGACACCGAGCGGCGTGAAGGCGGCCTTGATGCCCGCCTCGCCAAGTATCGACCCGATCCAGCCGTTCGGCGCATAGAGCGCGGCGAGAGCAAGACCGGAAACCGCCGTCGGCAAGGCGAAGGGAAGATCGATCGCCGCATCGACGATGCGCCGCCCGGGAAACTCGTAGCGCACGAGGATCCAGGCGACGAGAAGCCCCGCGCCCGCATTGACCGCCGCGCCGATCAGCGCCGCGCCGAAGCTGAGCTTCAATGCGGCGAGGGTTCGCCCATCGGTGGCGAGCGCGACGAACGCGTCCCAGCCGAGCCCGGCCGAACGGATGAAGACCCCGGCGAGCGGAATGAGAACGATGAGCCCGAGATAGGCCATCGAAAAACCGAATGTCAGGCCGAATCCCGGCAGGACGGACGGCGTCCGGCGCGGCAATCGATCGGTCAGAACAGCAAGGCTCATGCGGGGGCTCCTTTGAGGGGGGCACTTTAGAGCGGAAGTCGCAAAAGTGTAAGATATTTCACGGCGAAAACATGTCACTTGTAATGTTTTACATTAAAATTTGTGGATTTTATGGGAACGCGGCAATGGCAGGCGCCGCCCCGAAGTCCGGCTTCAGGGTGGCGCTCACACGGATCTTGTGGGGTTTGGCGCTCACCAGATCACCGCGACGCGGGTGATGAAGGCATCGCCCTGATCCTGCACGGCAGGCGCGCCCTTCTTCACGTCGAAGCGCACGTAGTCGGTCATCAGGCGCAGATAGTTGTTCGGATACCAGTTGAGGCCGAGGCTGTAGTTGTTTTCCTTGCCGCCAAGCACGGTCCCGTCATTGAGATCGAGGGTGCTGTAGCGCGCGGCGACTTCCCATGCGCCCCAGCCGCCATTCTTGAACGAGAAGGGCTTGGCGGGCTTGGGACGGGCGAAGGCGCCGTCCTTGTATTCGCGGCTCTCGCCGGTGATGAGCCAGGAGGCCGCGACATAGCCGCCGTCGAAGGAAACGTCGCTGCCGCCTGCCGCCGTGACAGAGGGCGAGGACTGCACGACGACATTGGTGCGATAGCGGCTGACATCGGTGCGGCCATATTCGCTCTGGAGATAGAGCGGACCATACTGGCCTGCCAGTTCCGCGCCGATGAAGGAGTAGTTCCTGGCCGCAAGAAGGCCGGTATCGACAAGCCGCGTGCTGTCGACGCTGACTTCGGGACCTGAACGGAACTGGATCGTCCGCCGTCCGCCCGTCTCGCGCCAGTAGCCGGAGACGCCGAGATGCAGCGTTTCGGTGACGCCGTTGATGGGCGCCCATGTGAGCCGCGCAGCCGGACCCCAGCCCTCGTCCTTGTAGGTCGGCGTCGTGTTGTAGGTCGAGCCGCTGCCCGTCGAGCCGCCGCCGCCATTGAGCGCGAAATTCTCGCCGAAGACGCCGAGCGTCGCCGTCCAGTTCACATCAGAATATCTGGCCGAGATGCCCGCCTTGTAGTCGCCGCCTGCCGTCGTGCGATTTGTGAAGGCCTCGACGTAGAGCGGAAGCTCGGTGAACAGCAGATCGGTGCTCGCAATCGCCTGTTCGAGCGTGTTCGGCGTCTTGTGCTGACCGACGGTGATGACCGTCTGGTCTATGCCCTTGTACTGCACATAGGCGTCCTTCACGTCGACTTCCTGGTTGGCGTTGTCGTCGCGCGAGGCGTTGCCGACATCGACCTCCAGGCGATAGAGCCAGTCGCTCGCGATCATGCCGTCGATGCCGAGACGGGCACGGCGAAGTTGCGTGCCGTCGTTGAAATCCCGCGTGCCCTTGCGGACGTTGAAGGCGGCGACATCAGCGGCGATCTGTCCGCGGAACTTGAAAGCGTAATCGCCCTTGGTATTGGTGAAGTTCGGCGACGGCTTGAATTCCGGCGTCTTGCGGATTTCGGCGATTTCGGCACGCAGCGCGTCGATGGTCGCCTCCAGATCGTCCACGCGGTTCTGAAGCTGCTCGGAACTGTCGGCCGCGAGGACCGGTCCGGCCAGCGTCAGCGCAATGGCGCTGGCGCCGAGATAAAGCGAAAGCCTGCTCATAAGTCAGCCTCTCTCATGCGGACTCGAAACATGCGAGTCCGGCTCGATGAATTTGGAAGTGTGGATAGGTTGGAAGTGGCGGGCGCGGTGCCAGTGCGCCGCGCCCGAATTCTCAGACCTTACGGCTTGTAGACCTGATCGAAGACCCCACCATCGGCGAAGAACTTCTTCTGCGCCTCGCGCCAGCCGCCGAACTTGCCGTCAATCGTCACAAGCTCGATCTGCGGAAAGCGTTCGAGGTCCTTCGCGTCGGCCGCCTGCGGATTTCGCGGACGGTAGAAATTCGCGGCGATGATCTTCTGCGCCGCCGGCGTGTAGAGATATTCGAGATAAGCGTTCGCAACCTTGCGCGTTCCGTTGGCGTCGGCATTGGCATCGACGACGGCCACGGGCGGCTCGGTCAGGATGGAGATTGTCGGATAGACGATCTCGAACTGGCCGGGAAACTGCTTCAGGATGAGATAGGATTCGTTTTCCCAGTTGATGAGCACATCGCCGAGCCCGCGCTGGGCGAAGGTCGTGGTCGAGCCGCGGGCGCCGGTATCGAGCACGGGGACGTTCTTGTAGAGAGCGCCGACAAATTCGCGCGCCTTCGCCTCGTCGCCTGCGAATTTCTTGTCCGCATAGGCCCAGGCGGCAAGGAAGTTCCAGCGCGCGCCGCCCGAGGTCTTCGGGTTGGGCGTAATGACGGCGACACCCGGCTTCACGAGGTCGTCCCAATCCTTGATGCCCTTGGGATTGCCCTTGCGAACCACGAAATTGATCGTCGACGTATAGGGCGAGCTGTTGTCGGGGAGGCGCGTCTGCCAGCTATTCGGCAGCTTGCCGGTCAGCGCCGCGATCTGGTCTATATCGGAGGCGAGCGCGAGCGTCACCACATCGGCGGCAAGCCCGTCCACGACTGAGCGCGCCTGCTTGCCCGAGCCGCCATGGGACTGGCGGATGGTGACGGTTTCGCCGGTCTTCGCCTTCCAGTCGGCGGCGAAGGACTTGTTGATCGCTTCGTAAAGCTCGCGCGTCGGATCGTAGGAAACATTGAGCAGCGTCGTGTCCGCCCTGACTTCCAGGGTCGAGGCGATCAGCAGCAGCAAGGCGCCGACAAGCAGCGTCGCGCGCGCGGTCAGTCTTGCCAGTGTCATGGTCGGTTCCCTTCGGTCATACTCGATCAAATTACTAGTGATAAATGTCAAAATTTTTTCGGTGCGCCCCTGCTCAGTCCGCCGGGCTCAATCCGTAAGAACGGCCTGAGCCCGGGAGGCGCTGGCGCCGCAAGCCTCTTCCAGCGTCAGTCCGTCGAGGATCGCCGCCGCCGCATCGCGCACCTCGCGCATGGCCCGGCGGATGGCGCATCCCTTCTCGTCCACGCAGTCCACGCAGCGACGGTAACCCGTGAGGCTCGCACAGGGGATCGGCGCAAGCGGCCCATCCATGATCCTGATGATCTCGCCGAAGGTGATCGCATCGGCGGGCTTTGCGAGCGCATAGCCGCCATGCTTGCCGCGCTGGCTCTGCACAAGACCCTGCCGACGCAGATCGAGGAGGATCAGCTCCAGAAACTTGCGCGGCACGTTCTGCCCCTCGGCGATATCGCCTGCCTGAAGCAGTTCTCCGCTCTTCTGTTCAGCGAGTGCGAGCATGGCCTTGAGTGCGTATTTGGCTTTTTGCGAGAGCATGTTTGTCTATCTGTTTTGTAGGGTAGGTGCCGGAACATCTTCGCGTCAACTATTTTCACGAAAAAAGTTGCGCACTGAATTTAATAACATATTTTGTTTGTATAATAAGGATCGCTGCTATAGCCCTTAATCCGATAGGAATTAAGGGCATTATGACAGAGAGGCTCCTGCCCCGAAACGGGTGCAAGTCAGGGCGCGCGGGAAACCCGGCCGCCCTCAGGCCGAGGCCGAGCCCGTGGCAAGATAGCGCTGCCAGGCCGCAATGAGCGCCGCGACGCGCCCCCGGCCGAACACATAGCGGTCAGGCCGGACGAGGACCGCCTCATGCTCCTCGAGAAGCGCGGCGACCGCCCCTTCCGGGTCAAGAAGCGCCCCGTCGGCAAGAGAGACGACATATCCTCCTCCGGCCACGAAGGCGGCCGCTGCATCCGTTCGTACGCCGCCAAGGATGAGCAGCGGGACGAGGCCCGCTTCATCGTCGAGCCGCCTGCGACCACCATTCGCCCTGAGCCACGGCTCGGGAAAAATCGTGCCCGCCGCCTCGTCGCCCTCGATCCCGCCGCTCGCCAGCCGCGGCAGACCCGGCATGACGGCGAAACGCTCTACCTCGGGCTTCGCCGTCATATCGCGGTCGCGGGCGGCGGCGGTCTCCTCATTCTGCGTACAGACGATCTTGCCCATGAAGACCGCCATCTCGGTGATCGCACGGACATGCGGGTCGCGCTCGCGCTGATAGCTGTCGAGGAGAGCGTCCGCAGCTCGGCCCTTGAGGCAGGCCGCAATCTTCCATGCGAGATTGGCCGCGTCTCGCGTGCCGGAACAAAGTCCCTGCCCCAGGAAAGGCGGCATCTGATGGGCGGCATCGCCCGCAAGCAGCACCCGCCCCTTGCGCCATATGCGGGCATGGACCGCATGGAAGCGATAGACCGCGCGCCGGTCGATCTCGATTGCGGACGGATCGATGAATTCCGCGACGAGCGCGTTGAGGAAACTGTCCTCCGTCACCTCATCGGCCGTCTCGCCGGGACGCAGCATGAATTCCCAGCGATGACGCCCCGGCGCCATGGGCATCGAGGTCACGGGCCGTTTCGGATCGCAATGCTGAAGGCCGACGGTGCCGAGCCGCTCGCGCCCGTCCTTGAGCCGCGCATCGATGACGAGCCATGGCTCGTCGAACCCCATATCGTCGAGTTCGATGCCGAGGCGGCGGCGGACGAGGCTCTGCCCGCCATCGCAGCCGACGAGATAGCGCGCCCGAAGCTCATAGGCGCCATCGGGCCCCGCGATCTCGGCGCGAACGCCCTCGTCATCCGCGTCGAAACCTTTGAGCGCATGGCCAAGGCGTGTCGAAACGGATGGAAGCGCCGCCAGGCTCTCCCTGAGCGCACGTTCGAGCGTCGGCTGGTGGAACATAGAGCTCATGGGAAAGCCGGTCGGGGCGAGACTCGTACCCGGCCTGAAGCCCATCAGCAGCTCGCCGTCGCCCGCGCGAAATTCATAGGCCGAGAGAGGCTGGCTCGCGCGCGACACGGCCTCGGCCGCGCTTGCGAGATGCAGAAGCCGCATCGTCTCGTGATCGAGATGCGCCGCGCGCGGGAGCGGATAGACGGCTGTGTCCCGGTCTATCGCGATGGCATCGACGCCGAGCCGGCCGAGATAGACGGCAAGCGCCGCTCCCACGGGCCCGAGCCCCGAAATCAGAACCTCTGTCTTCGCGCCCGGCATGTGTCCTCCCCGGATTTTTCAGCCGATGACGGTTTCGGCCTTTTCAGGCACGACGCGGTTTTCGATGGCGCCGAGCTTTTCGATCTCGACCTTCACGACATCGCCCGCCTTGAGGAAGACCGGCGGCTTCATGGCGACGCCGACGCCGCCCGACGTGCCGGTGAAGATGACGTCGCCCGGCTCCAGCGTGAAGGCCTGTGTCAGATGCGCGATCTCGTCGAAGCAGTTGAAGATGAGATGCCGCGTGTTCGAGTTCTGCCGAAGCTCGCCATTGACCCAGCATCGGATGTCGAGCGCGTGCGGATCGCCGACCTCGTCCGGCGTCACCATCCATGGGCCGATGGGCCCATGCGTGTCGAAACTCTTGCCGATCTGCCAGGTGTTCGTCCTGAGCTGCCAGTCGCGCACGCTGACATCGTTGCCGACGAAATAGCCCGCGATCACCTCATGCGCGCGCTCCTTCGGCACATGCTTGCAGCGCTTGCCGATGACGAAGCACATCTCGGCCTCGTAATCGAGCATGGTGGAGACGGAGGGCAGATTGATCGTGCCGTAAGGGTCCTGCACGCAGGTGCGCTGCTTGTTGAACCATGTCTGGTGCTCGGGCAGCGCCATGCCGCTTTCCTCGACATGGTCGCGATAGTTGAGCCCGATGGCGAGGATCTTGCCAGGTCTGAGCACCGGCGCGCGAAGCTGAACCTCGCCGAGCGGGATCGACGCGGCGCCGGCCGACGCATCGCGCGCCCGTGCCATCGCGCCATCGCCTGCTTCGAGAAAACCGACCATGTCGCGCGGAAGCCCGGGCGCCGCGGCGGCGAGATCGACGATGCTATCGCCGCGCACGACGCCGATGCGCGTTTCTCCATGATGGGTGAAGGTTGCAAGCTTCATCTTCTTTCCTTTTCGTATTCGTTGATGCGCGATCAGCTACCCATGCTGGGCGGAGCGGGCGGGCCCCATTGATTGCCGATGAGATCGTCGAGGCCACGCACATTGGGCGGCGTTTCATTGTTGAAGAGATCGCCATCGGTCCAGTGCTCGACCGTATGGCCCCACGGGTCGCGCCAGTAATCGAAGACCTGGCTGCCGAGTATGTGCCGCCCGACGCCCCATTCATGCCGCCTTCCGGCCTTTTGCAGATGATCGTGCCCGGCCATCAGATCGTCGAGATTCGCGACCTCGAAAGCGGCGTGATTGAAGCCGCGCGAGCCCGTGCCGACAAGAAACAGCGTGTGGTGATCGACATGGATGGAACCGCGATCGCAGCGCAGGAAGGCGCCGAGCGGCGCGCCCGGCGCAAGCTCGATTTCGTCGGAGGTCACGAGCCCGAGGCGGCTCTTGTACCAGCTCTCGCTCCTGCGGAAGTCGGTGACATTGAGAACGCAATGGCCGAGGCGCTTCACCTGCGACGGCCTGGCGCCGATGCGCAGCGGCGCGCCGATCCTGTTCTTCGTCTCGCCGTCATTGTGGCGAAGGTGGCGAAGAACGGGCAGCGCCTCGGGCGACGTCTGGCCTGCGATCACATCGACGGAAACGCCGTCCGGGTCGGTGAGGCGAAGGATCTTGCCTCCGCCCGGCATCGGGCTGTCCTCGACCGCCGCGCCCTCGGAGCTGGCGAGGCGCGCGAGATCGTCGGGCGTTTCGGCATAGAAGCCGATACCGGCAAACCCCGCGTCACCCTTCTCCGTCACATGGCAAAAGGGCCTCGGATCGCTGCCGCGCATATAGAGCGTGTCGCCCTCCCGCGCCGCGCGGCCCAGGCCGAACTCGACGAGAAAATTTTCCATCTGATCGAGATCGGGCGCGCGAAAGCGCACATAGGCGATATCTGTCACACGGATCATCGGCTGTTCCCTCCTTGTCCCATGGCCGGCGCGAACCTCACTTCCAGACCGCGAGGTGATCGACATCGAACGGTCGCGCCAGAATGCGCGAAATATGTGCGGGCCTGACGCCGAGCCCCTGAAGCAGCACGGTCGCAAGCTCCTGCGCGTAGCCGCCTCCCGTCAGCACGTCCCTCGTCGCGCCGGTATCGAGCAGATGCCTCATCCCGGTCGTGGCAACGCCCAGAACGAGATGAAGCGCCGCCTCGATCGAGGGCACGCGCAGCACGCCCCTGGCGATCCCGTCGGCAAGGTCTTCAAGAAGATGCTGGTTCGCATCCTTGAGAGCCTCCGCCCCGCCCTCATAGATGCGGGCAAGAATACGCGCACGGACCGGATTGCGGATGGCGAAGGCGAGGTAGAGCTTCACGCCGCGCGACACGCGCTCGGCCGGGTCCTCAATCCCTTCATTGATTTCGGCCACTGCCGCATTCATTTCATGCCGCACGCTCGAGGCGACGGCACGCGCGATCTCCGCCCTGTCGGTGAAGTAATTGTAGAAAGTGCCCTTGGCGACGCCCGCGACATCGACGATCTCGTCAATGGTCGTGGCATCGACGCCCTGCCGCGCGAAAAGGCGCATCGCCGCCTCGATGAGAAGGCGGCGCATCCGCTCGCGGCGACGCTGTCCGGCCTCGGTCAGCTTTTCCACCTGCATCGTCTTTCCGGCCATGAGGCTCCTCCTTCCCGATATGACTAAACGGTCATAAAATGACTGTACAGTCAAAAAATCGGCAATGGGCGAAAACTGGAGTGGCGCGGCCCTGCAACACTCAGTTTCATGCCTCGCGCTTTCAAGCCGGGCAGCGGCGCATTATGTCAGCAGCGACGGGACCACCCCCTCGCCTGAAGGAGATGCCCATGCCGCGCATGCCGAGCCTTTTCGTTTCCCATGGATCGCCCATGCTCGCCTTCGAGGACGGGCCCGCCCGGCGCTTCCTGCTCGGCCTTGCCCCGCTTCTCCCCGAGCCGCGGGCGATCCTCGTCATCTCGGCGCATTATGAAACCGGCCTGCCGACCGTGACGACGAATCCTGCGCCGGACACGATCCACGATTTCTACGGCTTCCCGCAGGCGCTCTACCGGCTGCGCTACCCCGCCCCCGGAGCGCCTGAGCTTGGCCAGCGCGTCGCGGGCCTCCTCTCATCGCAAGGCTTCGAGGCGGAGACGGACCCCGATCGCGGTTTCGATCATGGCGCCTGGGTGCCGCTGATCCTCATCAATCCCCATGCGGATATCCCCGTCATCCAGCTCTCGATCTCCCCGCAACGCGATCCCGCCTGGCACTATCGCCTCGGCGAGGCGCTGCGGCCCTTGCGCGATGAGGGCGTGATGATCCTCGCAACGGGCTCGATCACCCATAATCTGCGCGACCTCATGCGCACCTCGCCCGATGCGCCCCCGGCCGCCTGGGCCTCCGCCTTCACTGAATGGATTGACGAAAAGGTCGAGGCGCGCGCCATCGACGATCTTCTGCACTATCGCGAACGGGCGCCGAATGCGGTGCATGCCCATCCGACGGAGGATCATCTCCTGCCCTTCTTCGTGGCGCTCGGGGCGGGTGCGGCGGAGAGCGAGCCCGCCACGCGGCTGCACCACAGCTTCACCTATGGCACCCTCGGAATGGATGTTTACGCCTTCGGCGCCTTGCCCGGCTGAAGCCCCGGCCGCATCGGGCTTCCCTCCGGCAGCAATCCGCCAAGCAGAATGCGGATCTGAGTCTCGATCAGCGCCTCGCGGGACCAGGGAAAATCCGCATGCGTGATCATGAGCGAGACGAGCCCGTGGCCTGCGGCCCAGATGGTTTCCGCGACCAGCTCGGGGTCGCCCGGACGGATTTGCCCCCTCGCGATGAGGTCGCGCACCTGATCCTGAAGATAGCCGAAGGCGATGGCGCCCTTCGACGGCTGGATGGGCAGGGTCTGCCCCGGAACGGATCGATGCCTGCCATGCCGCTCGAAGCCCGGCACATTGGTCATGAAGACGAGGCGATACTCGTCGGGATGTGAAAACCCGACTTCGACATAGCTCCGCATGGCGCGGGTGAGCCAGTCCACCGGATCGGTGGCCTCAGCCGCCATTTTCTCGCTGTCGGCGATGAGGTCGGAGAAGAAATCCTCGGCTATCGCGAAAAGGACCGCTTCCTTGCCCTCGAAATGCTGGTAGATCGCCGCCTGCGTGATGCCGACGCGCCGGGCGATGTTCCGCATCGTCACCCGCTCGAGCCCGCCGGCCGCGAAGAGCGCCTTGGCAGCCGCGACGATCTGGATCCGCCTTTCCGCCGGCGGGAGCCGCCGCCGCGGCGCGCGTTTCGGCGAGCTGCTGGCCTTGGGCTTCTTTGGCTGGCTTTTCGATGTCCGGACGGCTGGAGACATTCTTTTAATTAACACCGTTCAGTTACTCTTGACCAGCCTGCCGGACGCACTAAATAAACACCGTTCGGTACTTGGCTGGAACCTGGGGCGCGCACATGGCGGATTCACGCAAATCACTGGTGGCCATGGCCGCCCTTCTCGTGGCTCTTTCAGGTTGCGGCGAAGGCAGATCGGACGAGACCGCCGAAGCGCCCTCCGCCACGCCCGTGCTGGTCGCGGCTGCCCGCCCCGCCTCCGGCAGCCACGATGTCGTCGCCTATGGCATGGTTCGCTCGGACAAGGAGGCCGTGCTCTCCTTCAAGATCGGCGGCCTCATCAAATCGCTCAAGGCCGACACCGGCGACAAGGTCGCGAAGGGCCAGCTTCTCGCCGAGCTCGACCAGCGCGAAATCGACGCGCAACTGAAGCGCGCCACCGCCGCCGCCGAAAAGGCCCGCCGCGATCTCGCCCGCATCGAGCCTCTCGTCAAGAAGGGCTTCGTCAGCACTCAGAAGGAGCAGGACGCAAGAAGCGCCCTCGACATGGCGCTCGCCGACCGTCAGGCCGTCGAGTTCAACCGCAGCCTCGCCCGGATCGTTGCCCCCGCCGATGGCGTAGTGCTCTCCCGCCATGCGGACATCAACGAGATCGTCGGGATCGGCGCGCCGGTGCTCACCGTCAGCCAGGGCTCGGAAGGATACATCCTCAAGGCCGGGCTCAGCGACCGCGATGTCGCCCGCCTCACAGTCGGCGACAGCGCGAAGGTAACGCTCGACGCCTTCCCCGGCACAGCCATCGACGGCGCCGTCCGCCGCAAATCGGCGACGAGCGACGCCCGCACCGGCACGTTTGAAGTCGAGATCCAGCTCTCCTCCGTGCCGTCCGGCGTCGAAAGCGGCTTCATGGGCGAGGCGCGCATCACCCCGAAGGCAGGCGCGGGGACGCCCCGGCTCGCCATTCCCGCCTCCGCCATTCTCGAAGGCCATGGCTCGACCGCGACCGTCTACATGCTCGACCCCGCAACCTCGACCGTTCGCCTGACGCGCATCGGGATCGCGGCCATTCGTGGCGATGAGGTCATCATCGCCGATGGCTTGCAGCCGGGCACGGAGGTGGTGAGCGCGGGCGCGCCCTATCTGCGCGACGGCGCGACCGTCAAGGTCGTGACCGACCTCGCCGATTTGCAGCCCAAGGCCGGGCCGCGCACATGATCCTCGGAAAAATCAGCGGCTTCTTCGTCCGCAACTGGCAGTTCACGCTCGTGCTGTTCGGCCTTCTGGTGATGATGGGCGTCAACTCCTTCAAGAGCATCCCACGCGCCGAAGACCCCGATTTCCCGATCCCCTTCGCCGTCGTCACCGCCGTGATGCCGGGCGCCGACCCCGCCGATATGGAAAAGCTCGTCGTCCGCCCGATCGAGGATGCGGTGAACGGTCTCGACGATCTCGAGAACATCGCCAGCCGCGCGGAGGATGGCGTCGCGAGCATCTCCATCGAGTTCAGCTGGTCGACGCCAGATCCCGACAAGCGCTATGACGACGTGGTGCGCGAGATCAACGCGCTGCGCGGCAGCCTGCCGCCCGGTCTTCAGGTGCTGCAGGTCGACAAGTTCCGCCCCTCCCTCACCAACATGGTGCAGGTGGCGCTGGTGAGCGAAACCGCGCCCGCCCGCGAACTCGAGGATGTGGCGAGGGATCTGCGCGACGAGATCGACCGCGCGCCGGGCGTGCATGAAACAAAAGTGTGGGGTCTGCCGCCTTCCGAAGTGCGCGTGGCGGTCAATTTCGGCCGCCTCGCCAGCCTCGGCATCCCCGTCACCGCGGTGGCGAACGCCATTGGCGCCGAAAGCAGGGACATTCCCGGCGGCCCCATTCATTCCGGAACGCGCCGCTTCAACATCAAGACGACCGGCGGCTTCAAGGATCTCGACCAGATCCGCAACACCGTCATCGGCTCCTACCAGGGCCGCGTAGTGAAGGTCGGCGACGTCGCCGACGTCACCTGGTCGCAACCGGAAGCCGGCCACCTCGCCTGGTACAATGGCAAGCGCGCCGTCTTCATCACCGCCAACCAGAAGGCGGACCAGAACATCTTCGAGGTCCGGAACGGTATCTACAAGGCGCTCGACCGGTTCGAGAGCAGGCTGCCGAAGGATATCGAACTCAAGCGCGCTTTCGACCAATCCGTCTCCGTGCATGAGCGGCTGAGCCATCTTTATCGCGACTTCGCCATTGCGCTAGGACTTGTGCTCATCACCCTCCTGCCGCTCGGCCCGCGCGCCTCGATCGTCGTCATGATGTCGATCCCGCTATCGCTGGCGATCGGCCTTTCCATGATGCAGTTCACCGGCTTCTCGCTCAATCAGCTCTCGATCGCCGGCTTCGTCATCGCTCTCGGCCTTCTCGTCGACGATTCCATCGTCGTGGTGGAGAATATCGAGCGGCATCTGCGCGAGGGCAAACGCCGGATCGAGGCCGCCATCGCCGCGACCTCGCAGATCTCGATCGCTGTGGTGGGATGCACCGCGGCGCTACTCTTCGCCTTCCTGCCGCTGCTCTCCCTGCCCGAAGGCGCGGGCAAGTTCACCCGCTCGCTTCCCGTCGCCGTCACGTTCACCATCATGGCCTCGCTGGTCGTCTCTCTGACGATCATCCCGTTCCTGTCGAGCAGGCTGCTGAGCAAGAATTCGCACCCCGAAGGCAACGTCTTTCTGCGCGCGGTGATGAGCGGCATCCAGCGTGTCTATCGCCCGCTTCTGCATCATGCCCTGACGCGCCCGCGCCAGACGGTCATCGGCGCGCTCGCCGTCTGCTTTGCGAGCCTCGCCCTCATTCCGGTCATCGGCTTCAGCCTGTTCCCGCCGGCCGACAGCAAGCAGTTCCTCGTTCACATCGAGACGCCGCAGGGCACCGGACAGCAGGAAACGAAACGCGCGCTCGAATTCGTGGAGCGAACGCTCTCGAAATATCCCGAGGTCGTCTGGCGCATGTCCAACCTCGGACATGCCAACCCGCAGATCTACTACAACATCCGTTCCATGGAGACGCGCGCCAACATGGCCGAGGTCTTTGTCGAACTGACGGAGTTCAACGAGAAGCGCACGCCGCACCTTTTCGACGAGCTGCGAGCGGAATTCGCGCGCTATCCGGGCGCGCAGATCATCCTGCGCGTCTTCCAGAACGGCCCGCCCATCGAGGCGCCGGTCGCCGTCCGCATCGTCGGTCCAGACCTCGCCGTGCTGAAGCAACTGGCCGCGCAAACCGCGCATATCATCGAGGACACGCCCGGCACGCGCGACGTCTTCAACCCGGCGCAGCTCAACCGCACCGACCTCGATCTCGGCGTCAACACGGAGAAGGCGGCGCTGATGAACGTGCTGCCGGGCGAAATCGACCGGACCGTGCGCCTCGCCATCGTCGGCGAGACGGCAGGGTATTATCGCGAGGCGAATGGCGAGCAATACAACATCACCGTGCGCCTGCCGCTGGACGATCACCACTCGGTCGATGCGCTGCAGAAGGTCTATGTGCCGACAGCGGATGGCAACTCCGTACCGCTCGGCCTTCTGACCGCGCCCCGCCTTGAATCGAATCCCGGCCGCATCGACCGCTACAATCGCGAGCGACTGGTCACGATCACCGCTTATACGAAGACCGGCTACAACACATCGAAGGTGACGGACGCGATCTTCGCCAGGCTCTCCGCCCTGCCCCTGCCGCCCGGCTACGAACTCCGCAAGGGTGGCGAGGCGGAAGCCGCCAGCAAGAGCTTCGCCGGCCTGTGGAACGCGGTGCTGATCGCCATTTGCGGCATTCTCGCCGTGCTCATTCTCGAATTCCGCTCCTTCCGCGCCATGCTGGTCGTGGCGGGCGTCATTCCACTCGGCATTTTCGGCGGCGTCACATCTCTCTATCTCTCGGGCTATTCCCTCTCCTTCACGGCGGTGATCGGCTTCATCGCGCTCATCGGCATCGAGGTGAAGAACTCGATCCTGCTCGTCGACTTCACCAACCAGCTACGCAGGCTCGGAACGCCGCTGATGGAAGCGATCGAGCAGGCGGGCGAAATCCGCTTCCTGCCCGTCCTTCTCACTTCGGCGACCGCCATTGGCGGCCTCCTGCCCCTCGCGCTTCAGGGCTCGGGTCTTTATTCGCCCCTCGCATGGGTGATCATCGGCGGGCTTCTGTCATCGACCTTCCTCTCGCGCCTGGTGACGCCCGCCATGTATCTCCTCCTCGCACCGAAGACCCTTGTCGATCCGGG
>NZ_DAOKYX010000003.1:46825-57765 GCF_035325945.1 Parvibaculum sp. | reverse complement strand
CGGGCGGCAGCGCTTCAGGAGTTCCCCTCCGGCACATTCGACCGGACAAAGAAAAAGGGCGGCCATCTGGCCGCCCTTTTCCGTTTCCGTTTCGCCTCGCCCGATCAGTGAGCGTGGCGGATGGCGCGTGCTTCTTCTTCCGTGAGCGGCTTGCGCTTCAGCGGCCAGATATATTCGAGCGCCGCGACGAGCGCCGGCAGGAGCGTCACCGCACCGATCATGTTCACGATGAACATGAAGGTGAGCAGGAGGCCCATGTCGGCCTGGAACTTCAGTGCCGAGAAGCTCCAGGTCGAGACGCCGATCGCCAGCGTGCCGCCCGTGAACATCGTCGCCGAGCCCACGTCGTTGAGCGCCTGGAGATAGGCCTGATGCGGCGAGACGCCCATGCGCATGTATCGCTGGATACGGTTGTACTCATAGATACCGTAGTCGACACCGATACCGACGGCGATCGCGAGCACCGGCAGCGTCGAGATCTTGAGGCCGATACCGGCGGCCGTCAGGAACCAGTTGCCGATGATCGTCGCCAGCACCAGCGGGATGACGCAGCAGAGCGCGCCTCGCCACTCGCGATAGACGAAGATGACCAGCGTCATGACGACGGCATAGACGTAGAGCAGCATCGGCAGCTCGGCATGCTCGACCACGGTGTTGGTCGCCGAGGTGATGGTGACGTTGCCCGTGCCGATGCGGAGCTTGAGGTCATCGCGCTTGTGCGCCGGATCGTTGATCCAGGCTTCCGTCGCGTCGACGACACGCTTCACCGTCTCGGCCTTGGTGTCGGTGATGTAGATCTGGACACCGAGCGTCTTGCACTCCGTGTCGACAAGCATGGTCGAGCTTGCGACGCTGGAGGTCGCCTGGGCGAGAGCGGTCGGGTCGCGCGGAAGGGCCGCCCACTTCGGGTTGCCTTCCTGCCACATGCTGTTGATGGACTTCGCCACGAAGGGAAGGCTCACCACCGTCTGTACGCCGGGCACGTTGCGCATATCCCACGTGAACGTGTCGATATAGCGCATCTTGTCGTAATCGACGCAAGCGACGTCATTGGACTCGACGATCACGTTCATGACGTTGAGGCCGAGGCGGAAGTGGTCAGCGATATATTCGCTGTCGAGGTTGTAGCGCGCATTCGGCCACAGCTCGCCCGCACCGGCATGGACGTCACCGATCTGGCGCTCGCGGCTTTCATAGAGGCCGACCGCACCGAGAATGAGGCAGAACACGATGAAGATGAACGCCTGCTTCGGCTTGGCGATGGCGGAGAGGAACGGCCAGAACTTGGCGCGCACTTCCATTGCGTGCCGCACCTTGTCGCCATATTCCGCGCCCGGCGCGATATAGGAGACGATGAGCGGCAGCATCACGAGGTTCGAGATGATCTTGAACGCGACACCGATCGAGGCGGTGACGGAGAGTTCGCGGATCATGCCGATCGGGATGATGTAGAGCGTCGCGAAACCGGCGAGACAGGTCAGCAGCGCCACGGCGCCGGGACGCAGCAGGAAGGTGAAGGTCGCGCGCGCGGCGGCATCCTTGTCGAGGCCGGCGGCGATTTCGGCGCCGACCATGTTGATCTGCTGCACGCCGTGGCTGACGCCGATGGCGAAGACGAGGAACGGCACGAGCACGGCGAGAGGATCGAGGCCGTATCCCATGAGGTGCAGAACGCCGAATTGCCAGATGAGCGAACAGAGCGAACAGCTCACCGTGACGATCGTCAGCAGCCATGACCGGCAATAGAGCCAGAGCATGAGACAGGTGAGCACGAAGGCGACGGCGAAGAACACGACGACCGACTTGGCGCCATCGGCAATGTCGCCGATGAGCTTGGCGAAGCCGACGATCTTCACGTCGGTGTCGGCATTCGTGTACTTGGCGCGGATGTTCTTTTCGAGGAGGTTCGCGACCTTGAAGTAGTCGAGCTTCTGATGCGTTTCAGGATCGACCTCGAGCAGCTCGGCCGCGATCATGGCAGAGCGGAAGTCCGTGGAGACGAGGCGGCCGACGAGATTGGCGCGCAGCACGTTCTGCATCACGGTCTTGATGCCTTCGGGCGTTGGTCTGAAATTCGCCGGTATGACGTCGCCCGCTTCGAGACCTTGTTCGGTCACGGCGATGTAGCGCGTGTTCGGCGTCCACAGCGAGGTCACGCGGTGGCGGGCAATGCCCGGAATGTAGAAGACGTCCTGCGTCGCATCGTTGAGCGTCTTGAGGAAGTCGGCCGAGAAGATGTCGCCCTTCTTGTTCTCGAGAACGACGATGATGCGGTTGCCGCCGCCAAAACCATCCACATATTTGAAGTAGGTTTCGATGTACGAGTTGCCGACCGGAAGCATCTTCAGGAATCCGGCGTCCATACGGAGCTGGATGGCGAAATAGAACATAACGATCGTGATGACGGCCAGGATCGCTAGGATCACGGCGCGAAGGCCAAACACGATGTTTTCGATACGCTGCAAGGTAACCTCCCCTAGGGACGCGCAGTCCTCACGCCGGCGACTGCATCGGAATACTCTGGTTTCTGGAGCTCTCGCTCTTCTTTGTCTTCGCTGGCCATGAATGACGGTTTTTTCAGCCGCACCTCTATACCTGCGAGAAGCGGGCCACCACAAGTTTGTCGTTCAAATCTTCGACGCTGACTACAAATTGCCATTAACGGGCGGCGCCCGCGCCGGGGCCCTCGCCCCGTGTGCCTCAAGGATACCGGACAGGGTGAAAGACCGAGTTAAGGATGGGGAATTGATTGCAGGCCCCGCCTCAACCGGAGCCAGCGCCAGCGGCATATTCATGGCCCGCATGGCGATGGCGGACGATGTCCGTGAGATTGCCTCGATGCTCGCGCCCGGGGAATAATTTCCACCTCCGGCGAGCCCTGCGACGATTTGGCTCAGTGGCCCGGTCTGTTGCCCGGTCTGGGCAGACGCGATCCGGCTGGCCTGGGAAGCCACGGAGACCGCGAGGCCTCCGCCCAGCACCAGAAGGCCGAGAAGGAGCATCAGGACGACCGAGCGGGCGCGGTGGAAACCGCCGGTCCGGGCCGACGACGACGCGATCCGGCAAATTGCCGGCGAAACGCCGCCCTGGATGGTCCAACCCAAATCCACTCCAGACTCCCTGTGCGCAGAGGCCCGCCCCCGGGGCTCACACAAGCCGCAATTCTTATCATGATGAGCGAGATTGGCACAGTTCAATGTGGACGGGCGATCCGGCTGGGCTACCAATCATGGTTAACGATCAGCCGCGCGGAGCGTAGGGGCCGAGAGCCTCGAACAAGGGCCCCAGATGCTTTTCGTATCGGCGCCAGCGCTCGAGCGAGCTTGTGAAGATCGGCTGGCGAACCTGGGCGATGCTCGCGGTGCGAACCGGGCGCCGGGTCGCATAGAAGCGCAGGCAGGCATCGTCCCATTTGAGGCGGCATGCCTCTTCGACCAGCCAGCGGATCCTGCTGTCCGGATCGCTCACCAGCGCTTCATGCCGCACATGGACGACACGGCCCGGCAGCACTTCGTCCCAATGCGCCATCATCTCCCGGTAGCGGACATATTGCGCGCCGATATCGGCGAGCGAATAGGTCGTCTCGTTGCCGGAGCGGAACAGCTTGCGGAAGCCGGCAAGGCAGGTGTCGACCGGATCGCGCATGGCGTGGAGGATCGTCGCGCGCGGGAACATCAGATGGATGATCCCGATCTGCATGTAATTGCCGAGCATCTTGTCGATGACGAAGGGCTCTTTGCGCCAGCCCCGCGCCCGCAACCGCTCGAGATAGGCATCGGCGAGGCGGCGAAAATGCTCCGGCGCGATCGTCTCCTCCGTCTCCGAATTACCGTAGGGGAAGCGTCCGGCCAGCGTTTCGCCCAGCGCGGTGGTTTCTCCCATGCCCTGAACCTTTGGGTGGCTCGAAAGAATCTGCTCGAGCAGCGTCGAGCCCGAACGCGGCATGCCGACGATGAAGATGGGAGCCGCCGAGGCCGAACCGCCCCCCTCGTGACGGGCGATGAAGGGCGCGGTCAGCCTCCCGCTTATATTGGCGACCGCCATTTGATGCTTCCTCGCCGCCGCCTCTGGCGTATCGTGGACGATCCGCGCGCCGGGCGGCGCGATCACGCCCTCCTCCTCGACGGGCTCGGAGATATTCTGGCGCCGCAGGCGGTTGCCCTCGGCGAAAGCGGCGAAGGCTTCGTCGTAGCGCCCCTGCTTCTCGAGGATCTCGCCCATCGCGAACAGGGATGAAATCCGGATGCCCACGGGCGCGTCCGGATTTTCGGCCGTTCGCGCCAGATCGGCGAAGTCCTCCGGCGTGATCGCTGCCGGCTTGAGTTGGGCAATGCGGATGATCGCCCGCAGGCGCGCATGTTTCTGGTCGGCAAGCTCACGGAGAACCGCGATCGCTTCGTCGAGGCGCCCCATGACTTCGAGCGCGGCAGCCAGGTTGAGACGCGACAAGGCGACATTTGGCTTGAGGGCGACGGCGCGCCGATAGGCATCTATCGCCTGCGGCCAGCGCCCGAGCTCCTGCAGCACATAGGCAAGACTGTATTGCGCCTCGAAAGAGTTCGGATCGTGCCTGGTGACGTGGCGCAAGCGATCGAGCGCGCTTTCAAGCCGTCCGAATTCGACATCCATGAGCGCGAGAAAATAGGGCGCGGCCAGAGCATCCGGATTTCTGGCCTGCACATGCTCATAGAGGCGCGCGGCCTCGTCGAAGCGCCCCGCGCTGTGATGCTCCGTCGCGCGCTGAAGAAACAGCTTCAGCGCCTCTTCGTCGAGCGGCGACTGATTCGTGCTGCCCTTGCGCGACCTCACATTGCTTCTCATCGGCACGTCCGCTTCGCCTTCATCTCGCCCCCTGTTCCGCATCCTCTTTTTCGTCGCCCTGTGGCGCAGCGACAACAAATCATTTCCAAAGCACCTGAATCCGGGCCAACGACATAATTTCGCGCGGAAAATCAGAAGCGAATTGTTTTCAGACCACTCAGCCAATGAGGCAATGGTCCAAATCTTCTGTATCACGGGATTAAATGTTCAAACCTGCGTTGCGGCGCCGTTCGGCGCTGCTTTTTTGTGCGTCCGCTCTTGCCATCGCAAGTGTCAGCACACCCTCCAAGGCCGAGCAGCAGCTCTTCTATTTCTATGTCAACGGCATCAACGATATCGGCAACTTCAATACCGGCTGCTGCGGCAGCTATGTCGGCAAGGGCTTCGACACCAACCGTCCGACTGGCCCCGGCGACGAGATCGACGACAACACGCTGCCTGGCGGCTGGAACCACCCGTTCTCGGTGCCCGGCGCACTGTCCGAAGCGAGTGGCAATGGCTTCGGCACGGCGGGGAATTCCGTCACCGGGCACACGGCCAACGACGCCTATGACGGCTATGGCGGCATCGGCCTTGAAGGCATGACCCATTTCGGCGGGCTCACCGTCACCCGCAACGTGCAGGCCACGCGTGGGCCCGGCGGAACGACCACGCTCATCACCACCCCTTTCAGGGATGGCGGCATCGCCAATGCCGTGCGCTGGGTCGACACTTTCACCAACGAAACCAATTCGACCGTTTCAGGCACGCTCGCCTGGGCTAACAATCTCGGTTCGGATTCGAATACGACATGGGTCGCCGTCGGACCGGACAACACCTATCTCGTCTCGACCCAGTCGAATAGCGCCGACCCCGTCATCACGCATATCTTCGGCAACAACGCCTATACGGCGACGGAAGTCGTGCTGGACTATCCCGCCGGAGACGACAATCCGATCTGGAAGTTCCCGATCTCCGTCGCGCCGGGCGAAACGGTCCGTCTCGTCGTCTTCAACGTGCTGACGGCCGACATCGCAACCTTCGGCAACACGCTCGATTCGAAACAGGGCGACATCGAGCTGGGGCAGGAGCTTGCGCGGCTCATCACCAACAATGGCAATCCTCTATCCATCAATTCGCCCTTCTTCACCGGCCTCACGGCCGAGGAAATCCTGACGATCAGGAATTTCAGCTTTGCCACCGGCATGCCCGAGGCGACAGCGGAAAGCCTGTCGGCCATCGGCAACGCCGTGCCGGCGCAGATCACGACCGACATTCTGACCGAACTGTCGAACCTGCGCCTCGGCATCGGTGACGCGCCTGCCGGTATCGCCTCGGCGTCGACGAGCGGCGCGGCGGGGATCAGGATTGCCGATGCCTATTCCGGCAACACCATGTCGGATGCCGGCCGCTCGCTCATCCGGCTTGCCTCCGCCAGTGGCGAGGGCGCGCCCATGCGGCGAAACTGGTCGGGGAATGGCTGGCGCGCATTCGGCCTCGTGTCGGGCTTCACCGGCCGGCGGGGTGCCACCGGCAGCGTTGCCGGCGTGGGCTATGACGGCTTCAGCGCAACCTTCGGCGGCGACTACCTGTTCACGCCGCAGACGCGCATCGGCGGCGCCCTAAGCTATGCCGAGGCGAATTCCGATGTGAAGGGCAACCTCGGAAATTCCGATGTCTCCGCCTATATGGCCTCGCTCTACATGTCGCACAGCTTCACGCCCGCGCTCTATCTCGACGCGGTCGGCCTCGTCGGCTGGAACGACTACGACTATCGCCGCGCCCAGGGCCCGGCGACGGCGCAGGGCGAAACCGGCGGCCTCACCTATGGCGTCAGTGTCGTGACCGGCTTCGACGTGCCCGTCACCTCCGCGCTCAAGGCCGGCCCCTATCTGAGCGCCTCCTACACCGACACCCGCATCAACGGCTATACGGAAACCGGCGCGGGTATCGGCAATCTCCAGGTCGACGAGGCGCATATCCACGCGGGCGCAATCGAAGCCGGCGCGAAGGCGAGCTACAGCATCGCCCGTAGCTGGGGCACGCTCGTTCCGGAAGCCCGCCTCGGCGTCAGGGGCGCGCTCGGCTCCGATACGACGAGCCTGACGGCGCAGTTCGTCGGCACGCCGTCCTCGCTCACCGGCACGCCGTTCCGCAAGGGCAACGGAACGGCCGTCGTCGCGGGTCTCGGCGTCGCGGCGAACGTGTCGGACAGCCTCGAACTCAAGCTCGCCTATACGGGCACCTATGGGCGTGAGACCGAGCACAACACGCTGTCGCTCCGCGCGATCCTGTCCTTCTGACGCTCACCCGTTCCCGGCGGCGCCGCCTGAGCGTCGTCGGGAACGGATCTTCCCTCACCACGTATCGATGAAGTTGCGCCGCTTGCCCGTACCCGGCACGGGCTTCGGCAGAGAGGCGAGGCCGCGCAGGACCCAGCGCCGCGTCTCGATCGGATCGATCACCTCGTCGATCTCGAGGAACGAGGCCATGTTGATCGCCTTGCCGTGCTCATAGGAGCGGGCGACCATCTGATCGAAGAACTTCTTCTGTTCCTGCGGATCCTTGATCGCTTCCATTTCCTTGCGATAGCCGAGACGCACAGCGCCTTCGAGCCCCATGCCGCCGAATTCGCCCGTCGGCCACGAGACGATGAAGAACGGCGCGTGGAAGCTGCCGCCCGCCATGGCCTGCGCGCCAAGCCCGTATCCCTTGCGAAGCACGATCGTCATGACGGGAACGGAGAGGCTCGCCGCCGTCACGAACATGCGCGACATGCGCCGCACCTGCGCGGTCTTCTCGGCCTCGGGCCCGACCATGAAGCCCGGCGTGTCGCAGAGCGACAGGATGGGCAGGCCGAAGGCATCGCAAAGCTGCATGAAACGCGACGCCTTGTCCGCGCCATCGGCGTCGATCGCGCCGGCCAGATGCGCCGGATTGTTGGCGATGAGCCCCATCGGACGGCCCTCGACGCGGACGAGCGCGGTGATCATGCCATGCGCGAAGTCGCGCCGGAGTTCGAGCACCGAGCCCGTGTCGCAAAGCGCGTCGATGACGGCGCGGATGTCGTAGATGCGCAGGCGGTTCTCGGGAATGAGATGCCGCAGAAGGCGCTGATCGGCGCAGGACCAGTCGCCAAGCGGCCCCTGGAAATAGGCGAGATACTTCTTCGCCGCCGCGACCGCTTCCGCCTCGTCCTCCACCAGAACGTCGATGACGCCGTTCGGCGCCTGCACATCGACGGGCCCGACCTCGTCCGGCGTGAAGACGCCGAGGCCGCCGCCCTCGATCATCGCCGGGCCGCCCATGCCGATATTGGAATTCTTCGTCGCGATGATGACGTCGGACGAGCCGAGCAGCGCCGCATTGCCCGCGAAGCAGCGGCCGGAATTGATGCCGACGCGCGGCACCAGGCCTGACAATCGCGCATAGGCGAGGAAACTCGGCGTATCGAGCCCGGCGACGCCGAGCGCATCGGTATCGCCCGGCCGCCCGCCGCCGCCCTCGGTGAAGAAGACGATCGGCAGACGCCATTGCTCGGCGAGGCCGAGCATGCGGTCGGTCTTCTTGTGGTTCATCGCGCCCTGCGTGCCGGCAAGCACGGTGTAGTCATAGGCGAGGATCGCGGCACGCGCCTTTTCCTCGTCGAAATAGGCGCCATTGACCGAGCCGATGCCCGTCACCATGCCGTCGGCGGGCGTCGAGCGGATGAGATCGTCGATCGGCCGCCGCCGCCGCTGCGCCGCGACCGCGAGCGCGCCATATTCGATGAAGCTCCCCTCGTCGCAAAGATCGGCGATGTTCTCGCGTGCCGTGCGCTGATTGGTCTTGCGCCGCCGCGCCACCGCATCGGGCCGCGCCTCGTCCTGACCGAAGAAGAGCCGCTCGCGCACGGCCTGAAGATCGGGCCGGATACGGTCGAGATCGAACGCCTCCTCCTCGGCCGCCGTCGAAGCACCGACATCGGCCGGCTCGACGAAGATGAGCGGCTGCCCGTCGAAGAGAACCTCGCCCGGTTCGGCTGCGACGAGCCGCACGATGCCGCTGCGGTCGGCCTTGACGAGATGCTCCATCTTCATCGCTTCGAGCACGGCGATCTGCTGTCCGGCATGAACCGCATCGCCGACGAGAACGTCTATGCTGACGACCTTGCCCTGCATGGGCGCCGCGACCGGCAGGCTGTTTTCCGGGCCGCGGATCGTCTCCGCCGCCGCTTTCGCAGGGCCGTGGCCCGCGCCGCCGAAGAAACGCTCGGGCGCGCCTATGGCCGCCGCGAGTTCCCGCGCATGCTCCTCGATGAAGCGCGTCGTCACGCGGTTGGCGGCAAAATCCTCATGGCCAAGAAGATTGCGGAGGAAGGGAATGTTGGTCGCCACGCCCTCGATACGGAATTCGCCGAGGCTCCGGCTCGCGCGGCGCACCAGATCGGCATAATCATCCGTGCGCGAATGGACGATGAGCTTGGCCAGAAGCGAATCGAAGCTCGGGCTGGTGCGATAGCCCGCATAGCCGAACGTGTCGACGCGGATGCCGGGGCCGGAAGGCGGCTCGAAGGCCGAGATGACGCCGCCCGCGGGCTTCGTATTGCCCTCCTCATCCATCGTTTCCATGTTGACGCGAAGCTGGATCGCATAGCCGCGCGGATCGGCGATCCTCTCCTGCGTGAGACCGAGCCCTGCAAGCGTCGCCCCGCCGGCGATCCTGAGCTGCGCCTGCACGAGATCGATGCCCGTCACCTCCTCCGTTACCGTATGTTCGACCTGAAGCCGGGGATTGGCCTCGATGAAGGCGAAGGTCTTCATATCGGCGTCATCGACGAGAAACTCGAAGGTGCCGAGATTGTCGTAATGAGCCGCCTTTGCCAGCCGCACCGCGGCCGATGTGAGCGCATCGCGCAGCGTCTTGCCGATCGAAGGGCTCGGCGCGATCTCGACGAGCTTCTGGTTGCGCCGCTGCAGGCTGCATTCGCGCTCGAAGAGATGCGCGACCTCGCCGGTCTTGTCGCCGACGATCTGCACCTCTATATGCCGCGCCTGCTCGATCAGCTTTTCGACATAGACATCGCCATTGCCGAAGGCCGCCCGCGCTTCCGACTGGCAGCGCGCATGCGCGTCCGCAATCTCGCCGAGGCTCCGCACGGGCCGCATGCCGCGCCCGCCGCCGCCCGCCACCGCCTTGATCATCATTGCGCCATGCGCCTCGAAGAAGGCGCGCGCCTCATCGACGCTCGTCGGCCCGTTCGTGCCGGGCAGCAGCGGCACGCCCGAGGCCTGCGCGAGCGCCCGCGCCTTGATCTTGTCGCCGAAAAGGTCGAGCGCCTCGGCATGAGGTCCGACGAAGATGAGCCCCGCCTCCGCGCAGGCCCGCGCGAATTCCACATTCTCGGAGAGAAAGCCATAGCCCGGATGCACCGCGTCGCACTTCGCCTCGCGCGCAGCCGCGATGATGCCCGCAATGTCGAGATAGGCGGCGGCCCCCTGTCCGCTCAGCGCGCGAGCGTCGTCGGCCATGCGCGTGTGAAGCGAATGCGCATCGTCCGTCGAGAAGACGGCCGTCGTACGGATGCCGAGATCGGCGGCGGCCCGCGCGATACGGATTGCGATTTCGCCCCTGTTGGCGATCAGCAAATGGGTGATAGTCATAAGGCGTTCCTGAAGATATCTGGGATGCGGAATTCCGATCGCGCTAGGTTAGCCGACTATGCGCATGGCACCACCCCCGATCGACGCCGCGGATGAAACGGAAGTGACAAGAATGAAGCGCGTGGCCGTGATCGGCGGCGGCCCGGCGGGTCTCATGGCCGCCGAGGCCCTGATACGGCGGAACGCCGAGGTGCACCTCTTCGAGGCCAAGCCCTCGCTCGGCCGCAAGTTCCTGATGGCCGGGAAAAGCGGGCTCAACATCACCCATTCGGAACCCTTCGCGGCTTTCATCGGCCGCTTCGGCGCGGCCACGCCCTGGCTTCTCCCGGCGCTCGAAGCCTTCACGCCGGACGACATACGCCGCTGGGCATCGGATCTCGGCATCGAAACCTTCATCGGCTCGTCGGGCCGTGTCTTCCCGGCCGACTTCAAGGCGGCGCCCCTGCTGCGCGCCTGGCTGAAGCGTCTGCGCGCGCAGGGCCTTGCCATTCATGTCCG
>NZ_DAOKYX010000003.1:44004-46725 GCF_035325945.1 Parvibaculum sp. | reverse complement strand
TCGGAACATGGCGTCGAGGGAAGCGGCGTCTATGCGCTTTCGGCGCGGCTGCGCGATGCAATTGAAGCATCGGGCGAGGCAACGCTTTTCCTCGACCTCGCGCCCGGACGAAGCCTCGAACGCCTCCTGCGCGATCTCGCCCGCCCGCGCGGACGCCAGAGCATGGCGACGCATCTGCGAAAGGCGGCCCATATCGAAGGCGTGAAGGCGGGACTCCTGCGCGAATGCGCCGACCCGGAAGCCTTCGCCGATGCGGAGCGCCTCGCCGCCGCGATCAAGTCCCTGCCGCTCAAGCTCGTGGCCGCGCGGCCCATCGCCGAGGCGATCTCGAGCGCGGGCGGCATCCCCGCCGCATCTATCGACCGGCGCTTCATGCTGAGCGGCCTCCCCGGCACTTTCTGCGCGGGCGAGATGCTCGACTGGGAAGCGCCGACCGGCGGCTATCTCCTCACCGCCTGCATGGCGACGGGGCGCGCAGCCGGCGATGGCGCGGCGGAATGGCTTGGCCTGAAGCCGTGAGCATGGGCTAGCATCACGCAGATTCGGGGAACAATTCGGGGGAAACGATGCTCGATCAGGCTTTGACATTCGGCGACGGGCTCGATGCCTTGCGCTGGACCCTCGCCGCGCTGTCGCTGCTGGCATCGCTCGGCTATCTCGCCATCGTCGATCGCAGCCCCTCCCTGTGGCGGACGGGTTTCAAGACCGCCTCCATCGCGCTTTGGGTTCCGCTTCCCCTGCTCGGCCTTCATGTGGAAGGCACGAGCGCGCTGGCGCTCGCGGCGCTTGCCGCCGCATTCCTGTTCTCGAGCCTTGGCGACTATTTTCTCGCGCTCAAGGGCGACGCGAAGAATTTTCCGCGCGGCCTCGCCTCGTTCCTCGTCGCGCACATCTTCTATCTGATCGTCCTCGCGCCGCTCGTCTCCGCGCCCGCCGGATGGCAGCTCTGGGGCATCGCCACCGTCGCGATCCTCGCCATCGCCTCGCTCGCCTGGCTCTGGCCGAAGCTCGGATCGTTCCGCGCGCCCGTGATCCTCTATATGGCGGTCATCTCGCTGATGGCGGTCGCCGCATTCTCGGTCCCGCTGCCATGGCTCGGGATCGGCGCCTTGCTCTTCGTCTTTTCCGATGTGGTCATCGCCGTGGACAAGTTCCGCATGCCCGTGCCGCGCCGCGGGCATGTCGTCTGGATCACCTATTATGGCGGTCAGGCGCTGATCGCGGCGAGCCTCATCGGCCTTCTGCGCTGAGGTGCGGGCCGCGCCTCACTCGACATAGGCGTATTTGCCGTCCTTCCACTGGTAGAAGACATAGCCGGGCGCATCCATGTCGCCCTTCGCATCGAAGCCGATCTTGCCGAGCACCGTATCGAAATGCTCGGACTTCAGGACCGCCTCGACCTTGGCGGCGTCCGTCGTTCCGGCCTTCTCGACGGCCTGCGCCCAGACCTGAATCGCGGCATAGGTATAGAGCGTATAGGCCTCGGGCTCATACTTGTCGGCCCGGAACGCGGCGACCAGCTCGGCATTGGCAGGATTGAGGCGCGGATCGGGGCCGAAGGTCATCAGCGTGCCCGAGCCCGCTGGCCCGGTGATCGACCAGAATTCATCCGTCACCAGAGAATCGCCGCCGATGAGTATGGTGTTAAGGCCCTGCTCGCGCATCTGCCGGACGATGAGGCCGCCTTCAGTCTTGTATCCTCCGAAATAGAGGATGTCGGCATTGGTCTGCTTCAGCTTGGAGACGAGGGGGCTATAATCCTTCTCGCCGGCCGTGATCGATTCATGCAGGACTTCGTTGATGCCTTTCGCATTGAGCGCCTTGCGGAATTCGTCGGCGAGCCCCTTGCCATAGGTCGACTTGTCATCGACGACGGCGATCTTCTTGCCGGGAAAATGCTTGACGATGTAATCGGCCGCTGCCGGCCCCTGCGCATCGTCGCGGCCGCAGACGCGGAAGACATTGGCAAGACCGCGCTCGGTGAATTCGGGATTGGTCGAGGCGGGCGAGATCTGCACGATCCCGGATTCCGCATAGACATCGGAGGCCGGGATAGAGGAGCCCGAGCAATAATGCCCGGCGACGAATACCGCGCCCTTCGATGCCATGTCGTTGGCGACGCTCACCGCCTGCTTGGGGTCGCAGGCATCGTCGCCGATGACGAGATTGAGCTTCTGCCCGAGGACGCCGCCCTTCGCATTGATGTCGGCGACCGCCTTCTCCGCGCCATGGATGAACTGCTCGCCGAACACGGCCTCGCTGCCGCTGACCGGCCCCGCGACACCGATCGTGATGCCGCTTTTTTCCTTCGAGCAGGCGAAAAGCCCAAGCGAGAGAGCTGCGACGAGGACGAGAAGATAGCGCGTCATGACCTGTTTCCCCCGGAGTTGCATGCGCAACAATAGCCGCTGGCGAGGAAAAACCTGAAGAGGAAGTTGAAAAAATTCAGCTTTGCCTTCGCTCGCGCCAGCCCGCGAGCCCTGCGCGCTCATAGGCCCAGGGGTACTGCCGGACCATCTGGCGCGCCCGGGTGAGCCTGAACGCTGCCGCCGCGATGAGAAGCAGAACCGCAAAATCAACGGCATAGCCGGTAAGGGAAACGAGATCCCCTTCAAAGAGTGCGAAGATGAGGAAACGGTCCGCGATGGCGAGGAGCAGGCAATAGAGGATGATCTGCCAGTCCGGCCGCCAGTTGAGCGCAAGCGCCCTGCCCGTCATGAT
>NZ_DAOKYX010000003.1:0-43904 GCF_035325945.1 Parvibaculum sp. | reverse complement strand
GTCATTTTCCGCTCGCGGTTGATGCGCAGGATGTTTCCAAAGAGCTGCTTGGTGACGAGAGGCGCGAGGCCGAGTGACGGCTCGTCGAGAAGAAGAAGCCTCGGCCGGCTCATCAGCGCCCGGGCGATGGCGAGCATCTGCTGTTCGCCGCCCGAAAGCGTGCCGCCGCGCTGGGAAATGCGCTCCCTGAGGCGCGGAAAGAGCGTCAGCACGTCTTCGAGATCCTCCGCGAAATGAGAAGGATCGCAAAGGATCGCGCCCATCTGAAGATTTTCGAGCACGCTCATGCGAGGGAAGATGCGCCGCCCTTCCGGCGCATGCGCGATGCCGAGCGCGGCGATCTCATGCGTGCGCAGGCGCGTGATGTCGCGCCCGTCGAAGCGGATGCTTCCGCGAGTTGCGGCGGGCCGCCCGCAAATCGTCATGAGAAGCGTCGTCTTGCCCGCGCCATTGGCGCCGATAAGCGACACGATCTCGCCCTCCGGCACATCGAGGTCGATGCCGTGCAGCGCTTCGATCTTGCCATAACCGGAATGAAGGCCGCGGATTTCGAGCATCAGACATGCCCTCCCTGCGGATCGCCATGCAGCACGGCTTCGGCGGTTTCCTCATCCTCGACGCCGAGATAGGCGCGGATGACCTCCGGGTCCGCCCTGACCTCGGCGGGCGCGCCATCCGCGATCCTGCGTCCCTGTTCCAGCACGACGATATGATCGGAGATCTGCATGACCACGCTCATATCGTGCTCGATGAGAAGAATGCTCGTGCCGTGCCCGTCGCGTATATCGACGAGGAGTTCGTTCAGTTCCTGGGATTCGCGCGGATTGAGACCGGCCGCGGGCTCGTCGAGACAGAGAAGCACGGGCCCGGCGCACATGGCGCGCGCGATCTCCAGACGACGTTGCGATCCATAGGGAAGGCTTGAGGCGGGAAGATCCGCATCGGCGAGAAGCCCCGTCTTGTCGAGCCAGTAGCGCGCGCGCTCGAGCGCCTCCGCCTCGGCCCGCATATAGGACGGCAGGCGAAGAAAGCCAGCGACCGAAAACGACGAGGCCCGCATGAGCGCAACATGCTGCGCCACCATGAGGTTCTCTATGACGCTCATGCCGGGAAAGAGACGGATGTTCTGGAAGGTGCGCACGATGCCCGCATCGCGCGCGATGCGGTGGCCGTCCATGCGCTCGAGCAGAAATTCCCGCCCGTCCTCGCGGCGAAGCGTGAGCCTGCCGATATCGGGTTTGTAGAAGCCGGTGATGCAGTTGAACGCCGTCGTCTTGCCCGCGCCGTTCGGGCCGATGATGGCAGTGATGTCGCCCCGCGCGGCGGAGAAGCTGAGATCGTCGATGGCGACGAGGCCGCCGAAACGGATCGTCAGATGCTCGACCGTGAGGATCGCCTCTCTCGCGCCGCCGTTCACGCTTCTGCCCTCTTTGCGGGGGCGCCGGGCCGGTCGCCGCCGAGACGAAGCGTCGGCTCGCGATGAGCGAGCAAGCCTTGCGGCCGCCACAGCATGATGAGCACCATCGCGGCGCCGAAGGCGAGCATGCGGAATTGCTGCAACTCGCGGAACCACTCAGGAAGGCCGACGAGAAGGAACGCGGCGAGCACGATGCCGATCTGGCTTCCCATTCCGCCCAGCACGACGATCGCGAGAATGATCGCCGATTCGATGAAGGTGAAGCTCTCTGGACTGATGAAGCCCTGCCGCGTGGCGAAGAACGAGCCGGCAAAGCCCGCAAAGCAGGCGCCGATGGCGAAGGCGGAAAGCTTCACCGTCGTCGGATTGATGCCGAGGCTGCGGCAGGCGATCTCATCCTCCCGCAGCGCCTCCCAGGCCCGGCCGATGGGAAGCCGCCTGATGCGAAGCGTGAAGAAGTTGGTCACGAGCGCCAAGGCGAGAATGAGATAGTAGAGAAAGATGATGCGCTGGTCCGGCGAGAAGGCGATGCCGAAGAAATCGGCGAAGGTGGTGGCGCCGGGCGCGCTCGGCTGCATCGGCAGGCCGAAGAAGGACGGGCGCTGAATGCCCGAAATTCCGTTCGGCCCGCCCGTCATCTCGTCCCAGTTGATCAGCACCTCGCGCACGATCTCGCCGAAGCCGAGCGTGACGATGGCGAGATAGTCGCCGCGGAGCCTGAGCACCGGAAAGCCGAGCGCGACGCCGAAGGAAGCGGCGAAAAGCCCGGCAAGCGGCAGGCAGAGCCAGAAGGAAAGGCCGAAATATTGCGAGAGCAGCGCATAGGAATAGGCGCCGACGGCATAGAAGGCCACATAGCCGAGATCGAGAAGCCCTGCGAGCCCGACAACGATATTGAGCCCCCAGCCGAGCATCACATAGATGAGGATGAGGGTCGCCTTGTCGATGATGTTGCGGTCGGCGAAAGGCAGCATGGGCAGCACGAACGCGACTGTCACCATCGCGATGCCGATGACAATCCGCGATCTGCCCGTGGGCGTGGCCGCCGCCCCGGCGCGCCCGAAACGCTGGCGGAGGCGCGGGGCGAGCGCGATGCCGCCCAGCGAGAGGGCGAGGCGCCCCAGAAAGACCGCGCCCGACGCATAGACGACCCAGATGAGCCGCATGTCGAGGGAGAGCCCTTGCGCCGTCGCATTGAGCTTGAAGCCGAGCAGCGGGAAGGCGAGCAGCGCCGCAACGAGGGCCGCCATGCCGGCGTCCCGCAGGAGAGCGGTGATGGAGATCTCCGGGCGCGCCGCCGTCATCGGTCAGACCTTCTCGATTTCGGGTCTGCCGAGAAGGCCGGTCGGCCTGAAGATCAGCACCAGAACGAGGATGGAGAAGGCCGCGACATCCTTGTATTCGATGCTGAAATAGCCGGACCAGAAGGCTTCGATGAGGCCGATGAGCATGCCGCCGAGCATGGCGCCCGGCAGCGAGCCGATGCCGCCGAGCACGGCCGCCGTGAACGCCTTGATGCCGACGATGAAGCCTATATAGAAGTCGATGACGCCATAATAGAGCGTGACCATGAGCCCGGCGACGGCGGCGAGCGCCGCGCCGATGATGAAGGTCATGGAGATCGTCCGGTCGACATCGACGCCGAGAAGCGCCGCCATGGTCTTGTCCTGCTCGGCGGCGCGCTGCGCCCTGCCGAGAGAAGTGTACCGCAGCATGAAGGTGAAGCCCGCCATCAGCGCGACGGTGACGAGGATGATCCCGATCTGCAGATAGCTGATCGTCACCGCGAATGCGCCTTCGGAGGAAAGGGTGAAGGAGCCGCCGATCATGGGCGGCAGGGGCTTCACGCGCGCGCCCTGCGAAAGCTGGACGAAATTCTGCAACACGATCGAGACGCCGATGGCCGAGATGAGGGGTGCAAGCCGCTGCGATCCGCGCAAGGGGCGATAGGCGACGCGCTCGACCGTCCAGCCGTAAACGGCGGTGAAGGCCATGGCGAAGATGAGCACAAGAAAGCAGGCGAGCGGCACGTTGGTCACGCCGAAAAGCGCAAGCAGAAGGAAGCCCACGAGCGAGATGAAGGCCCCGACCATATAGATGTCGCCATGCGCGAAATTGATCATGCCGATGATGCCGTAAACCATCGTGTAGCCGATGGCGATGAGCCCGTAAGTGGCTCCGAGCGTCACGCCATTGATCAATTGCTGCAGAAAATAAGCCATCCGCCCCGTCCCGGCCCCCTCCGATCACCTCGCGCGCCCCAGCGCGAAGATGCCCGAACACTGCCATTCAATTAACGGACGGACAAGCGCGTCGAGGCGCGGCACCGGCAGGGATGCCGGCGCGGGGAAATGGTTTCCTCAGCGCTGGCCGGACACAGCCGCGAGCGGTGGAACGGAGGCAGCGGGCCTCGGTGCGGCGGCAGGCTGGCCCGCAGCCTGCGCGGCCGGTACCTCGCCAAGGCCGAAGAGCCCCCGCTCGCCCGGCAGGATGCGGAAGGCATCCGATATGCCGATGACGGTCTCGGCGCCGCCGAGGCAGAGATAGCCGCCCGGCTTCATCACCCGCGCCATGCTGGCAAAGACCTTGCGGCGCGTCGCCTCGTCGAAATAGATGAGGACGTTGCGGCAGAAGATGAGATCGAGCCCGGTGATCCCGGCCGCCGCCGGATCGTGCAGCAGGTTGAAATTGCGGAACTTGACCATGGCGCGCAGCTTCTCGCTGATGAGCCAGCCGTCGCCGTCCTTCGTGAAGTATTTCTTCAGCAGGTCAGGCGGCAATCCGCGCTGCACCTCGAAAGTCGAGTACCAGCCCTTGCGGCAGCGCTCGAGCATTTCGTCGGAAATATCCGTGGCGATGATCTCGATCTGCCAGCCCGCGAGCTTGCCGCCCGCTTCGGCAAGCAGCATGGCGAGCGAATAGGGCTCCTGACCGCTCGAACAGGCCGCGCACCAGATCCTGATCCGCCGCGTATTCTTGTTCAGCTCCATCAGTGTCGGGAGGATCATCGCGCTGAAGCGATCAAACGGCCAGCGGTCGCGGAAGAAGAGCGTCTCGTTCGTCGTCATGGCCTCGACGACCGCGATGGTCAGCGCCTCATCGCCCCCCTTGCGCAGATGCGCGACGAGTTCGGAAAGCGTCTTCATCTTGAGCTTGCGCGCTATGGGCGCGAGCCTGCTCTCAAGGAGATAACTTTTGTCGGGCGTCAGCGCGAGCCCGGACCGCTGATAGAGAAACTGGCGCAGGAATTCGAAATCGTTCGTATTCATAACGCTTCCCCGCGCGCAATGCGCCCTATGGCCTTGCCGATCTCGGAAAGCGGCAGCACCGCATTGCAGATGCCTGCCTGCGCCACCGCCCCCGGCATTCCCCAGACGACGCTCGATGCCTGATCCTGTGCGATCAGCGCCGCGCCTGCCTCGACCGCGACCTTTGCCCCCTTGAGGCCGTCATAGCCCATGCCTGTGAGGATCACGACGAGGAGCTTCTGCCTGTAGATGGCCGAAAGGCTCCGCAACATGGGATCGACCGCCGGCCGGCAGGAATTTTCCGGTGGCGCGTCACTCAGCCTGACGACGGTGCCACTCGCGCCCGGCTCCATGACCATGTGGAAGCCGCCCGGTGCGACATAGATGCGGCCGGGCTGAAGGAGTTCGCCATCGACCGCCTCGGCCGCGTTCCGGCCCGCATAGCGCGTCATATGCTCGGCGAGGATCGCCGTGAAGGTCGGCGGCATGTGCTGCGTGATCACGATGGGCTGTGTGACGCCGGGCCCGATGCTCTTCAGAACTTCGGCAAGGGCCTGCGGTCCGCCCGTCGAGCTTCCGATCGCGATGACCGAGGGCCTGTCGATCGCCGCCTTGCGCAGCACGACCGGACGGGCCGGCGCCTGCGTTCGCGCGGGCTGCGCCGCGCTCGGTACCGTCGTGGGCCGCACCTGCCGGCCGCGCGGCGCGCGCGCGGCATATGCCTTGACCTTGGTGACAAGCTCGAGCCTGAACTGATCGGCACTGCCAAGCCCCGTGGCGGGCTTCGGCAGATAATCGGCCGCCCCGAGCGAAAGCGCGCGAAGGCTGATCTCGGCATTCCGCCGCGTGAGCGAGGAAACCATGATGATCTTGACGCCGGGGCTGATCTCGAGAAGGCGTGGCAGCGCCGTCATGCCGTCCATTTCCGGCATCTCGATATCGAGAACGATCACATCGACCGGCGTCGACGGCAGCATCCTGACCGCTACCGCGCCATTGGGGCAGGAGGCGACGACGCGAATGGCCGGATCGGCTTCGAGGGACTTGGTGATGATGCCGCGCACGACGGACGAATCGTCCACCACCATGACGCGGTAATGATCGTCGGCCGCTGAGGGAGCCGGCGTTCTTTCTGTCGCGGCCGGGGCCTTGGCTCGATCGTCAATCATCCTCGCGCCCATTCTCGCGCCTGTCCACGCGCATTGTTCTTATTCCGCTTCAACCGGCCGATATGTGCGGGCGAACGGTGTGACCCGGCCCGGAAAATCGCGCGGGATCAGGCGAAAAGCTGGTCGATGTCATCCTGCGCGATGCCTTCGCCCTCGAGCGCCGGCCCGTTGAGCAGGGCGGCGTCTCCGGTGGCGGGCTGCTGTTCGGCCTGGAGCGCGGAGGTGTTCGACCACGCCGTCTCGATCTGCTCGACCTTCGCCTCGACGAGTTGCAGCGTCTTCAGGACGTTGGAGATGCGCTGCCCGGTAATATCCTGAAAGGAGCACGCCTCGAAGATGCGCATGCAGGAATCGTTCACCAGCTCCTGCGCGCGGTCGGGATCGGAAAAATCGGCCGCCATCATGTCTTCGGCTGCGAGCATGATGTCGTTCGTCGCCGACTCGGTCAGGCTCAGAATGGCGCCGATCTCTTCCGTCGCGCGGGGAAGATGCACATCGCGCAGCGACGGGTCGTGCAGCTTCGACATTTCGCGCCGGGCGATGAGGATCGTCCGCACGATATCCACGCATTCCTGCGTGAGCTTCTTGATCCGCTCCGAAGATTCATCGCTGTTCATCAGAAATCTCCCAGCACGGCTTTGAGCTTGGCTTTGAGCACGGCCGCGCTGAAGGGCTTTATGATGTAGTTGTTGACGCCCGCCTGGCGCGCGGCCACGACGTTTTCGACTTTCGATTCCGCCGTCACCATGATGAAGGGGGTTGCCTTCAGCCCCTCATCCGCCCGCACCGTCTTCAGAAGCTCGAAGCCCGTCATCGGCTGCATGTTCCAGTCGGAAATGACGAGGCCGTAATTGCGGGCCTTCATCATCGCCAAGGCCTGGCTTCCGTCCGAAGCCTCGTCGATATCCGTAAAGCCGAGTTTCGAAAGAAGGTTGCGGACGATCCGCAGCATGGTCCGGTAGTCGTCCACGATGAGGATGGGCATACCCATATCTACAGCCATTACCTGGTCTCCTTGGCAGTGACCCGTCGCGCGCCCTAGGCGTCAGCGCGGATTGCGCCCAGCACGGCGCCGATGTTGAGAACGATGAGAAGGGTTCCGTCGAGGCGATAGAGCCCGTCGGCGATCTGCCGCCACTTCGCGTCGAGCGTCGCCGGGTTCGGCTCGCGCTGACTTTCCGAAAGGCTCAGAACCTCGCCGACTTCATCGACGAGAAGGCTGTAGGGCTCGTCCTCATGTTCGACGACGACCGCCATGGCCTTCTCCACGAAGTCCTCCGACGGGAGGGAAAGACGCTGGCGCATGTTCACCGCGGTGACGATGCGGCCGCGCAGATTGAGCGAACCGGCGATTTCCGGCGGGGCCAGCGGCACCCGCGTGATCCGCTGCGGCCCCAGCACATCGCGGACGTGGAGGACCGGGATACCGAAAGTCTGGCCCGCGACCGACATGGTCACGAAGTCTTCGGAGCGCTCGCGATCGAGCACCGCATCAGCCTGCTGCACACTCATGCCGCTGTCTCCTCACGCACGTTGCCCTCGCCTGTTCCATCGACCGAGAGCACCCGCGACAGCGCCGCCAGCAGCGCCTTCGGGTCGAGCTTGGTCACATAGTCGTTGAAGCCCGCATTGCGTCCGCGCTCGAAGTCCTGCGGATTGGCGTGGGAGGAGAGCGCCACCATCGGCACCTTCTTCCAGCGCTCGTCCTGGCGGAGCGTGCGGGCGAGATCGAAGCCCGACAGGCCCGGCATCTCGATATCCGAGATGATGATGTCGAAGGCATCGCCACTGCGGCAGATCGAAAGCGCCGCCTCGCCATCCTCCGCCGTCGTCACCCGGTAGCCGGCCATCTTCAGCATCGGCATCAGCAGATTGCGGAAGAAGCTCGAGTCCTCGACGAGCAGAACCTTGCGTTCGCGCTCGTTGCCGAAGGGTTCGCGCGTCTGAAGCTCGAACCAGGCATCGTCGCTCTGGCGCAGATAATAGACCGTGTCGATGACATCGGTGGAGCGGCCGGCGATGATCGAGCTGCCGAGCACGCCCGGCTGGGCGCTGCCGACGAGCTGCAGATCGAGCGAGCCTTCGACGATATCGACCACCTCATCGACGACGAGGCCGAGCATACGCTCGCCTTCAGCGAAGACGAGGATCGGATGCTTGCCCTCGCGCGGCGCGGGCGTGCCGTCGATGCCGACGAGCGGCATGAGCCCGCCGCGATACTGAAGCACGGTGCGGTGGCCCGCTTCCTCGGCCGTCGCGAGATCCGCCTCTTCGAGACGCGCGATGAGCGAGAGCGGCACGGCTTTGGTGCTGTCCCCGCCCGCCTTGAAGACGAGCATGGATACCGTCTCGCGCTGATCGCGGCGTTCGCCATGCGCATCGTCGTCGGTCTTCGCTTCCGACTGGGCCGAACCGCTCGTCGCGGCGGCAATTCCGTTCGGATCGAGGATCATGATTACCCGCCCGTCGCCGAGAATGGTCGTGCCCGAGAAAAGCGTGATGTGGCGCAGCGTCCGCGAGGTGGGCTTCACCACGATTTCTTCCGTGTCGAAGACGCGGTCGACGATGATGCCGAAGACGAAGCTGCCGACCTGCGCGACGACGACATAGAGTTCCGCCGCATCTGCCGCGTCATCGCCTGTCTCCTCAAGGCCGAGAAGCTCGCTCAGGCCCACCAGCGGCAGGAGCCTGTCGCGCAGGCGATAGACGGGCCTGCCATTGATGAGTTCGACGCCCTGCTGCGAATTCTTGCTGATGCGCACAAGCTCGATGACGCTGCTCTGCGGCATGGCGAAGCGCTCGCCACGGCATTCGACGATGAGCGCCGAGACGATGGCGAGCGTCAGCGGAATCTTGATGACGAAGCGCGAGCCCTGCCCCTCGGTCGAGGAGAACTCGATGGCGCCGCCGATCTTTTCGATATTGGTACGGACGACATCCATGCCGACGCCGCGTCCGGAAACGCTCGTCACCTGGCTCGCGGTCGAGAAACCCGGGCGGAAGATGAACTGCTGGATCTGCTGTTCGCTCATGCCCTCGAGCTGCGCCTCGGTGGCAAGCCCGTTCTGGATCACCTTGGCGCGGATGCGCGCCGTGGCGAGGCCACGGCCGTCATCGCTCACCTGAACGATGATGTGCCCGCCTTCATGGCGCGCGCTCAGATGGATCGTGCCGTGCTCGGACTTGCCGGAAGCGCGACGCTCATCCGGCTCCTCGATGCCGTGATCGGCCGAGTTGCGGACCATATGCGTGAGCGGATCGCGGATCGATTCGAGAATCTGCCGGTCGAGTTCCGTATCGGCGCCCGACATGACGAGGTCGATCTTCTTGCCGAGTTCCTGCGCGAGATCGCGCACCACGCGCGGCAGCTTCGACCACGCATTGCCGATCGGCTGCATGCGCGTCATCATCACGCTTTCCTGCAGCTCGGTCGTGACCTGGTTGAGCCGCTGCAAGGGCGCGGAGAAGGGGCTGTCGCCCACGCCGCGCAGGATCTGCAGGAGCTGGTTGCGCGTCAGCACCAGCTCGCTGACCATGTTCATCAGGTTTTCGAGAACATTGATGTTGACCCGCAGCGTCTGCGACTGCGCCTGAGCGGCGGCCAGGGCGGCGGAGGCCGCCGGATGATCCCCCTGCTGCTCGGCCGGCGCGGAGCGGGCAGCGCTCTTCGCGGCGGCGGGCTTCGCAGGCGGGGCTGCGACCGGCTCCGGCTCGACGATTTCTTCGGCGACCTCTTCGACAACCGCTTCCGCCATCTCAGGGACGGGGCTCGCCGCAGGCATCGCCGCCGCGACATTGAAGCGCGAGAGAACGGCCGCGACATCGGCATCGGCCACTTCGAGCGTCGACAGCGCCTTGCCGAATTCATCGCGAAGCATGTGAAGCTCGCGCTCGGTCCAGCCGCTGGCGAGAAGACCGGCGATCACGCGGTCCATGTCGTCCGTCGCGCCGGCCTTGCCGGTCAGCGCCGAGGCGAAGGCGCCCGCAAGCGCGAACTGGAGATTGAGAAGCTCGCTCTCGGGATCGGGATGATCGGAAATGGCGGCCAGCAATTCCGCGCAGGCCTGCTCGCAGGCCGAATCGAAAACGGAAGCGCCGCCGATCCGTTCATAAAGGCCATCGACCGAGATGGGCGCGGCCGGGCTGGCCGTCTCGAACGTGGCTTCTTCCGCCATTCCGGCCTCGGACACCCACTCGCCGCTCGCCATCTGGCGAAGCGCCGCGATGACATCCTCGTCGCTGCCCTCGGGCTCGGCTCCGGAGACGCCGAGCGCCGCGATCAGTTCCTTGATCCTGTCGAGAGCCGCGAGAACCAGCGACACCGCATCCGCGCTGACATCGAGCTCGCCATCGCGGATCTTGCCCAGCACATCCTCGGCGGCATGCGCGACCGCCTCCAGGCGCGGCAGCCCGAGGAAGCCGCAAGTGCCCTTGATCGTGTGCATGATGCGGAAAATGCTGGCGAGCAGCACCGGATCGGCCGGGCGCTGTTCAAGCTCGACAAGCTCGCTGTCGAGCATTTCCAGCGCTTCGGTCGTCTCGGCGAGAAATTCTTTGAGGAGGTCGTCCATTGTCAGGTACCCACTTGGCCGAACCCGAGGATTTGGGGTTCGAATGAGCGGCAAGTATTCCCGGCAATGCTTAACAATTAGGGAAGCCGCATCGCGGCTTCCCTTACGAGATCGGCAAGAACTGGGCCTCGCCGCGGCCCGCAATCCGCGTTGCCGTTACGGCAACCGCAAGCGGAGACGCGGCTCGGCGAATTCAGGAAGCGGCGCGTTCCCGGAGCGAGCCCGCCTTGTAGTGGCCCGCCTCGGCGCCGAAGGCGATGCTGAAGCGGTTCCAGCCATTGATGGCGACCACCGCCGCCGTGAGATCGACGAGGCCCGCCTCGCCGAACTGCGCGAGCGCCTCGTCATAGATGGCGTCGGAAACACCCTCCTCGCCAAGCCGTGTCAGCGCCTCCGTCCAGGCGAGGGCGGCCCGCTCGCGCGGCGAATAGAGGGATGTCTCCCGCCATACGCTTAGAAGATAGAGCTTCTGCTCCGACGCGCCTGCCGCGCGCAGCTCTTTCGTGTGCATGTCGATGCAGAAGGCGCAGCCATTGATCTGCGATGCGCGAAGGCTGACGAGTTCGATGAGTTCTTCCTCGAACCCGGCCGCATGCGCGTGGCCGCTGAGCTGCATCATGGCCTGAAGGGCTTTGGGGGATGCCGCCGGATAGTTCAAACGGCGGAAATTGCGTGTCGTCATCTTGTCCTCGCTTGTTGAGCGTGTGATCTGCGGACAAGACGAAGGCAGGCCCGCACGTGTGACAGCCCGCCGCAAAAAAGATCGCCTGATCAGAAAGTGAGGTTCGCCCTTACGCCAACGACGGTGGCGTTTCCGGCAACGCGGCCCGCGGAGTCGTCCGCATCACGCACATGGCCGCCGGGATGAACGATGTACTGGAAATCGGGCTGCACCGACCACCAGGGCGTGAGCTGCGCAGTATAGCTCACCTCGAACACCATCTCGTAATTGCGAACGGGAAAGGCCGGGTCCGCGTCGAACACCCTTGTGTCGCGGTCAAGATCGGCGGCCCTGCCGCTGATCCTGGAATAGGCGACGCCAAGCGCAAGGACATCATTCTCACGTTCGGGAATGAGCCCCTTGAGGCCCAGACCGCCATCGACATAGAAGGAAACGAGATTGCGGTCGTCAGGCGCTGCGCCCACGCGCGAAAACAGCGAAAGACTGCGTGCGCCCCTTGCCCACACGGTCTGATCCGCGGCCGCGTAAATGCCCTTGTCGCCCCGATGATAGTAGGGCTCGATGACGCTGGGATCGGCAAGCGAGACGGTCAGACCGCCAGCATCGAGACCGAAGCGCTGGTCGGCGAAGCGGCTGTTCTGATACCACGCGCCGATCTTGTAGACCCCCGGAAGGCCCGTCGCGCCCTCGCCCTGATTGAGCGCGTATTGAAGCTCGCCCATCCAGAGCGCGCCGCCGCTCATGCTGAATGCTGTGCCATGCCGGTTGCAGACTTGCGGGTCCTCGAAGCAATTCTTCCCCGCCGGATCGCCACTGAATACGGCGCCGAGGATGGTCACGTCCTGCACTGGCCGAATCTGAACGCGAAGGCCGGGGCTCGCCAGCGGATAGGCGGGCCCACCCCCGGTCATGTTGGCCGAAGCGATCGGCGCCCAGCCGAACGTGCCGTTGAGGAGATGCGCGCCCGTATCGCTCGTCATGAACTCGTCATCGGCCGCGAGTTGTCCGGCGCGTATGGAGAGCGCGTCATTGAAGAAGCTTTGCTCCAGCCAGAGCGTGAATAGCCGCGTGGATTGCCGTGCTTCGATATTGCTCGGACCGGCAATGCTTCCGGTGTAATTCACCGCGGGCGAACCGTTCGCATGATGGATCTGGAAGCCGCTCGCATGGGCGCTTCCGCCTTGCCAGCCTGCAAGTTTCTCGAGATCGAGGTCGAGTGAAAGCTCCACCCTCCCCCCGTAGCTCCAGCCGCTCTTGACGCCGCCTGAAAGATTGCCGAACGCCTCGCTCGCATAGTTGAGGCCGACCTCGATGCCATGCGCGCGCATCGCATCGCGGGCCCCGCCCCAGTCGCCGGTCATGTAGTCCTGCTCCTGCCCGGCGAAGGACGGGGAACCGGCCGCCAGCCCCTCCGCCTTGGCAGGAAGGGCAGCGCAGGAGCACAAAATGGCAACCGCGATCGAATAACAATTCCGCTTCATCGAGAGTTCTCTGGCTTGACGGCTGTTGCCGACCAAATTGCAATTAACTCTCGATAGCAAATAGGCGGCCCCTCCACAACCCCGGGAAGGGCGAGGCCCGCGCCATATTTGGCGGCTTTAGCGGCCGGAGCCCGAATCCGTCCTTTCGCGCCCGGCGACCCGCCATCTGGCGATGATCGTTTCGAGCTGCTGACGGTCCATGTTCGGCGATTTCCAGTGATGCGAGAAACCGGCCTGAAGGTTATGCGGCGCGTGCTCCTTGCCGAGATCCTCGAACCTTATGCGCATGGGCATGGCGACACCTTGCCCGAAGACGATCGCCTCCCGGTCGCCGAGCAGCGGCAGGAAATCGAGAAGATCGAGGGCGCCGTCATGCGTGTTCGCGCGCATCACCGTCTGGTCGCGCTCGGTCGAAAGGCGCATGGCGACGGCGGTGCTGCACTGGGACAGCACGGTCGGATCGAGATCGGAGGGACGCTGGGTGACGAGCGCAAGCGAGAGCCCGTACTTGCGGCCCTCCTTGGCGATCCGCGAAAGCGCCTGACGGGTAGGCGCGAACTTGTCGGCTGGGCCGGCGGGCGCGTAGCGATGCGCCTCCTCGCAGACGAGCAGCATCGGCAGGCCGCCCTTGCTCCAGACGGCGAGGTCGAAGGCGAGCCGCGAAATGACCGAGATGACGACGTCGAGGATTTCCGACGGCACGGTGGAGAGATTGATGACCGTCACCGGGCGCCCGTCGCTCGGCACGCGGAAAAGCTGCCCGAGCGTTTCCGTCATCGTATCCTGCACGGTCAGGCTGCCGAACATGAAGCTGTAGCGCTGATCGGCGACCAGCGTTTCGATGCGGTTCTTGAGCCGGCGATAGGGAACGGTCGCCTGCACGCGTTCGAGCTTGCCGAGCTGCTCGTCGATATAGGCGACGACATCGGAGAGGCGGAAGGGCGTCGGCGTCTCGACGGTGATGCCGCCGCCATCGAGCGGCCTGCGGATCATGGTCGGCGTTCGCGTCGTGCCCGCATCGACGAAACGCCTTTTGGCGACGACGACGGCATCGCGCAGGATCTCCGCTTCCGCGTCGCGATGCGAGTCGGCGCTCGTCAGCGCCTCCGTCAGTTCCTGGAAATTGAGCAGCCAGATCGGCAGATGCAGATTGCCCGGATCGATGAGTTCGGCCTGATCGCCAAAGGCGCTCGGATATTCGTTGTGCACGTCCAGCACCACGATATGCGCATATTGATGATCTTCGAGAACGCGCCTCAGGATGGAGGTGAGCGCGGACGACTTGCCGCAACCCGTCGTGCCCACCACGATGAAGTGCTTGGCGAGAAGCTCGTCAATCAGCAGCCGCGCCGGCACGGCGGGGTCCTGGTAGAGCGTGCCGACCTTGATGCTCGGAACGGCGGGCTGCGCATAGACGCGCGTGAGGTCGTGCCGGTCCGCGATCAGAACCGCATCGCCGAGGCTCGGAAGCGAGGCGACGCCGCGCCGGAAGGAAAGCCGGCCGGTCGCCGGATCGGCCACCAGCTCGCCCGCCAGATTGATTTCGATAAGGCCGAGTTCGGGGTTTCCGGCGTCGATCGAAGGCGTCGGCGACGAAATCGCCGAAACGAGCCCGACGACCGAGGAAGTCGGCGTGGAAATCTTCAGGAGCGACCCGATCTGCACGCGCGAGTCGCGCCGTCCCATCTCGTCGAAGATCGCGCGATCGAGAACGGCGACCGCCTGGGAGCCGGACACCGAGACGATATGCGCGATCCGCTTCGGCTCGGCGATGGGTACGCCGCGGCGCTCCTGCTCGGGAGCCGACGGTCGGGGTGCCGCTGTAGGAATGGTCATGAGCTTAGGCCTGACTGGAGGGATACCGCCTCGAGGGACGGCGGGCGGGAGGGAGTGACGGGGGGCGCGGCCCGGTTCACATGATCGGTGCCGGGCACGGCCGGGCGCAGCGTCACCACCACGGTCGTGCCGGTGCCCTGCTCGCTGGAAATATGGAAGTCTCCGCCATGCTGCCTTGTGAGCGCGGCCGCGATCGGAAGCCCCAGGCCCGTGCCCTCATGCGCGCGGGAATAGCTCGACTGGACCTGCCCGAAGGGCTGCATGGCAAGGGCGAGCTGATCTGCCGTCATGCCGATGCCGGTATCGGCGATGGCGATCGTTGCGCCGCCCTCCGGCGTGCGCTGCGCGACGACCAGTATCCGCCCGCCATCCGCCGTGAACTTGCTCGCGTTCGAAAGAAGATTGATGAGGATCTGCTTCATGCGCGCGGCATCCGCCGGCAGGATCGGCAGGTCGGGCGCCGCCTTGAATTCGAGCGACTGCCGCTTGGCGCGGGCGCGATCGCGGACGAGCAGCAGGCTCGCATCGACGAGTTCGCGAATGCTGCACTCCTCGATATTGAGGGTGAAGGTGCCGCTCTCGATCTTCGAGATGTCGAGAATGTCGGAGATGATGTTGAGAAGGTGACGGCCAGCGCCCGAGATATGCGCCGCATATTCGAGGCTCTTGCCGGGGTCGCGCCCCTCCGAGGCAAAATGCCGCATGAGATCGGCAAAGCCAATGATCGCGTTGAGCGGCGTCCTCAGCTCATGGCTCATATTGGCGAGAAATTCGGACTTCGTCCGGCTCGCCGCATCCGCCTCGAGCTTCGCCGCCCTGAGTGCCTGTTCTGCCTGCTTGCGCGAAATCAACTCGCCCAGATTGGTCGAATACTGCGCTAGAAGACCTTTTTTCTTTGCCGGAGTTCTTTGTGCGCTCAACATCATCTTTGTGCACCTGAATGGTGCCCAAGATTAGCGTTCCGAGTGTTGAGCTAGTGTAAATGCATCCCTAAAGTGAACATACTGTTTCGCGGCAAATTCGGCTTATTGCACTCGTCAGTTGAGGCGCAAAAGGGGTAGGCATTTCGAGCGGCTGTTCCGGGTCTAGCTTCGCGACGAGACGAGCGCACGCTCGAGCTTGTCGAGCCCTTCGTCGAGGATCGCATCCGTCGCCGTCAGCGGCACGAGGATGCGGATCGCATTGCTGAAGACGCCGCACGAAAGAAGGATGAGCCCCTCCGCAAGCGCCGCATTGGTGACGCGCTTCGTCGCATCCGCATCCGGCTCATAGGCGCCGCGATGCTGCACGATGTCGAAGCCGATCATCGCCCCATGGCCGCGAATGCCGGTGATCGGGACCGTATCGTTGCGCGAGGCGATCTTCTGGAGCCGCCCCTTGATATGGGCGCCCATTGCATTGGCGCGGTCGATGAGCTTTTCCTCCGCAATCGCGTCGAGCACGGCGAGCGCGGCGGCGCAGGCGACCGGGCTCCCCGCATAAGTGCCGCCAAGGCCGCCCGGCTCCGCCGCATCCATGATGTCGGCCCGCCCGATGACGCCCGAAAGCGGGAAGCCGCCGGCAAGCGACTTCGCCACCGTGATCATGTCGGGCTCGACGCCCGAATGCTCGATGCCGAACATGCGTCCCGTCCGCGCGAACCCCGTCTGCACTTCGTCCGCGACCAGAAGAATTCCGTTCTCGTCGCAAAGCTTGCGCAGCGCGACGAGCAATTCCTTCGGCGCTTCGTAGAAGCCGCCCTCGCCCTGCACCGGCTCGATCATGATCGCCGCGACGCGCGAGGGCTCCACATCGGCGCGGAACAGGAATTCGAGCGCGCGCAGCGAATCCGCGACCGTCACCCCGTGATCGGCGACCGGGAACGGCACATGAAAGACCTCGGCCGGCATCGGTCCGAACTTCTTCTTGTAGGGCAACGTCTTGCCCGTGAGCGCCATGGTCATCATCGTGCGCCCGTGAAACCCGCCGGCAAAGGCGATGACCGCCGAACGCCCCGTCGCCGCGCGCGCGATCTTCACCGCGTTTTCGGTCGCCTCCGCGCCCGTGGTGAAGAGGATCGTCTTCGCGGGTCCCTTGAAGGGCGCGAGAGCGTTCAGCCGCTCCGCAAGCGCGATATAGGGCTCATAGGCGACGACCTGAAAGGCCGTATGCGTATAATGCTTGAGCTGCTTCTCGACCGCAGCGATCACCTTCGGATGCCGGTGGCCGGTATTGAGCACCGCTATGCCGCCCGCGAAATCGACGAAACGCCGCCCCTCCACATCCCAGAGTTCGGCATTTTCCGCGCGCGCGGCAAAGACCGGATAGGCGGTCGCCACACCACGCGGCACAGCCCGCTCGCGCCGCGCCAAAAGCTCCCTGTTATCGCTCATCTATGAACTCCCTGAGAACGGTTCGCATCGCACTGCTCCCGGCCGGCTCGGATCCGGTCGGCGCATCGGCCTATCGCTCGCAGGCGCATCGAACCATCCCGGCCTGCGGGGGCGAATGAGCGCGAGAGCAACTCTGCCTCTGCGCCGCGTGTCCGGCAAGCCGCCCCACGATGAAAAAAGCGCCCGCGGCGAAGCGCGGGCGCAAAGGCGAGCGGTACGAGATGCGCGTACCAGCGAGGATCGATGATGCTCAACTCAACATGAGGGAGATGATGCCGATCGAACCGAGCGTGAAGAAGACGCCATAACCAAAGCTCATGGAACGGCGCAGGAACGAACCGGTGACATTGGCGCGCAGCGGGAACATCTTGAACGGACGGCCTTCCTCGAGCGCCTCGCCCGCCTCGATTTCGTCGTCCATCACCTTGACCTGCGCGCGGATCGTCGCGCCGCGATGGGTGATGAGCTTGCCGCACTGGATTTCGCCGGTGACATGGCTCGACGAGCGAAGGATGACCTCGCCGGTGACGACGAGCTGCCCGTCGAAGGCGCCCGCAATCTCCGCGCGCGCCGCATGGGCGTCGCCCTCGACCGAGCCCGAGACACCGATGGACAGGAGCGAGGTCTTCAGATCGGCGCGGCTCATCCGCCCGTCGACGAACATCGAGCCCTGCGTCTCGAACGAACCTTCGAGCGAGCTGTTCTCACCGACGACGATATCCTCGCTGCCGGCACGCATGACCCGCAGCGTGGCCGCCGACGCCTTTTTCCCCTTGTCGTTGGAGGCGCTGGCGGGAAGGGTCCCGGCAAAGGATTCGACCGCGTCACTGCTCATGGGAACCTGCTCCTTGCGAGTTCGGAGGCCATCCTGCCGGCCCCCGCGTCATTTCACGAAGGTTCACGCTGCGGCCGGGTGGCGCCATGTGCAAGCGCGTCACGCTCCAATCTGGAGCGATGGAAGGTTTGGCGCCGCAAAAGGGCGGGAAGTCCCTTCATATTGGAGGCATCAGCCGCAATGCGCCGCCGCGCGCTTTTCGTTATCATGCCCCGGCTCACTTCAGGGGGCGAACGGGGAGCGTTCGTCGACGAACGCAGGGGAAAAGCGTGCGCCTTATTCTTTCCTATCTGTGGTGGCCGGTTCTCTTTGCCGGATCGCTGGGTCTGGTCTGCCTCGGCATGGCGACGGGACATGACATCCTCGCCTTCAATCTCACCTATCTCGGCCTTGCCGTCACCGTCGCGGTTGTCGAGCGCCTCATGCCGCATGAGCGGGAATGGCTCGCCAATGATGGCCAGATGGGCCCCGACCTCGCGCACACGCTGCTGAACAAGGGGCTCGCTCAGGTCATCATCACCGTCGTCACTTTCATGGGAATTGCCGACTGGCTCGCCCCTGCGGGCGGCGGGTTCTGGCCTACCGGCTGGCCGCTCGCGCTCCAGACGGCGCTCGGCCTCGTCGTCGTCGAGGCTGGCCTCTACTGGAAGCACCGCCTTGCCCATGAATGGCCCTGGCTCTGGCGCTTTCATGCCGTGCATCACAGCGTCACGCGCCTCTGGTTCTTCAACACCGGCCGCTTTCACGTCGTCGATACTGTGACGGGCCTCATGGTCGGCATGCCCGTCCTGCTGCTTCTCGGCGCTCCGAGGGATGTCCTCCTCCTTGTGAGCGCGATTACCGCCATCATCGGCATGCTCACCCATTGCAATATCGAGATGCGCTGCGGCGTGCTGAACTATGTATTCAACACGCCCGCACTTCATCGTTGGCACCATTCGAAGGATCTGAGGGAAGGCAACCGGAACTACGGCGAAAATCTGATGCTGTTCGACCAGATCTTCCGCACTTTCTACAATTCGCCGCGCCGCCCCCCGGCCGATATCGGCATCCGGCATTACATGCCGCCGGATTTCGTCGGCCAGTTGAAGGCACCCTTCACCGGCCAGCCGCTCTGAAAGCACTTCGGCTGGGGCAAATTCCCGGCCGCATATGGCGCTTGACCCTCCAGTGACAGGAAGGTTTACGGTCCCTTTCATCGACAGTCGCGACGAAAGGACCGGACCATGGCCACTGAAACGAAGCCCGCCTGCTGCGGCGGCCACGCGCATGATCAGGCGCACGCCCATGGCCACGCGCATGGAAACGGCCACAGCCACGGAGTGAAAGATCCTGTCTGCGGCATGACGGTGGGCCCCGCCAGCGCCGAATTCAGCGCTCGCCACGAGGGCGAGACCTATTATTTCTGCTCGGATGCCTGCCGGAAGAAATTCATCGCCGATCCGGCGAAATATCTGCACCCGCAGGAAGCGGCGCCCGCCGCCGCCTTGCCCGAAGGCACCCTCTACACATGCCCCATGCACCCTGAGGTGCAGCAGGTGGGCCCCGGCGCCTGCCCCATTTGCGGCATGGCGCTCGAGCCTCTGCTGGTCACTGCCGATACCGGCCCGAGCCACGAACTTCTCGACATGCAGCGGCGTTTCTGGATCGGCCTCGTGCTCACGCTCCCCGTCTTCATTCTCGAAATGGGCGGGCATCTGACCGGGCTCACCGTGAGCCTCGGCAGCACCGTGTCGAACTGGATCCAGTTCGCGCTCGCAACGCCCGTCGTGCTCTGGGCGGGCTGGCCCTTCTTCGAACGCGGATGGCAATCGCTCCTCACGCGCAACCTCAACATGTTCACGCTCATCGCCATGGGCACAGGCGTCGCCTGGGGCTACAGCGTGGTCGCAACCGCCATGCCCGGCCTCTTCCCCGAGGCCTTCCGCGCGGCGGACGGCTCGGTCGCGGTCTATTTCGAGGCGGCTGCGGTCATCACCGTTCTCGTGCTGCTTGGGCAGGTGCTCGAACTGCGCGCGAGAGAAAGAACGAGCGGCGCCATTCGCGCGCTGCTCGACCTCGCGCCCAAAACGGCCCGGCGCGTGCGGCCCGACGGCGAGGATGAAGAGATCGCGCTCGACCTCGTCGCCGTCGGCGATCGCCTGCGCGTGCGGCCCGGCGAGAAAGTGCCCGTCGACGGCGTGATCGCGGACGGGCGCGTCTCGATCGACGAATCCATGGTCACGGGCGAAGCGATGCCGGTGACGAAGGAGCCCGGCGCCCGGGTGATCGCGGGCACGCTCAACGGCTCCGGCAGCTTCATCATGGTCGCCGAGAAAGTCGGCCGCGACACCATGCTCGCCCGGATCGTGCAGATGGTCGCCGACGCCCAGCGCTCGCGCGCGCCGATCCAGCGGCTCGCCGATCGCGTGTCCGGCTGGTTCGTGCCGCTGGTGATCGTCACCGCGGTTCTTGCCTTTGGCGCATGGGCGATCTGGGGGCCCGAGCCGCGCTTCTCCTACGGGCTCGTCGCCGCCGTGGCGGTGCTCATCATCGCCTGTCCCTGCGCGCTCGGACTTGCCACGCCCATGTCGATCATGGTCGGCGTCGGACGCGGCGCGGGCGCGGGCGTCCTCATCAAGAATGCCGAGGCGCTGGAGCATATGGAAAAGGTGGATACGCTCGTCATCGACAAGACGGGCACGCTCACCGAGGGCAGGCCCTCCGTTGTCGGCATGGCGACGGCCGGAGGCATCGCCGAAGATGAGTTGCTGCGCCTTGTCGCCAGCGTCGAGCGCGCGAGCGAGCATCCGCTGGCGCACGCGATCGTCGCCGCCGCCAGGGATCGCGGCCTCCCTCTTGCGGAGGTGAGCGACTTCGACTCGCCCTCCGGCAAGGGCGCGGCTGGCACGGTCGAAGGGCGGCGCATCGTCATCGGCAATGCGAACTATCTGGACGAGATCGGCATTTCGACGGCCTCGCTCGCCGCGCGCGCGGAAGAAATGCGGCTCGACGGCGCGACGGCCATTTTCGCCAGCGTCGATGGAAAGCTCGCAGGCGCCATCGCCATCGCCGACCCGGTGAAGGAGACGACGCCGCAGGCCCTTGCCGCGCTCAGGGCCGAAGGCATTCGCATCGTCATGCTGACGGGCGACAATCCGACGACGGCGCAGGCCGTCGCGAGCCGCCTCGGCATAGAAGAAGTGAAGGCCGAAGTCCTCCCCGAGGAGAAGGCCAATGTCGTCGCCCAGCTCACAAAGGCGGGCCGCGTCGTCGCCATGGCGGGCGATGGCGTGAATGACGCGCCCGCGCTCGCCGCCGCCGAAATCGGCATCGCCATGGGAACGGGAACCGACGTTGCGATGGAAAGCGCCGGCGTCACGCTTCTGAAGGGCGACCTCATGGGTATTGTCCGCGCGCGTCGCCTTTCCGAGGCGACGATGCGGAACATCCGCCAGAACCTTTTCTTCGCCTTCATCTACAACGCGGCCGGCATCCCCGTCGCGGCGGGCGTGCTCTACCCCGTCTTCGGACTCCTTCTCTCGCCCGTCATCGCGGCGGCAGCCATGGCGCTTTCATCTGTCAGCGTGATCACGAATGCGCTCCGGCTGCGCTACGTGCGGCTCTGAGGCGCGCGAGAGACGAGCGGGCTTGCGCTCGAAAACATCAGGGGTCGATGCGGGTTCCCGCCTCGCCCTCGATCACGCGCTTCGCATCGGCAAGATTGCCGATGAAGGCGGGGCGGCCCGTCGCTCTGGCGAAGCGGCAGGCCGCATCGACCTTCGGCCCCATCGAGCCGCTCGCGAAGGCGCTGATGTCGAATTCGCCCGCGCATGCGCGATTGATGAGGTCAGGCTCCTCGCCGCCCCAGTTGCGATAGACGCCTTCGACATCGGTGAGAATGACGAGGCGGTCCGCATCAAGATTGCAGGCGAGAAGGGACGCGCCGAGATCCTTGTCGATCACCGCCTCGACGCCGTCGAGAACGCCACCCGCCCTCTCGACGACAGGGATGCCGCCACCGCCCGTGCAGATCACGATCTGCCCCGCCTCGATGAGGAGCCTGATGGCATCGAGTTCCACGATGCGCCGCGGTTCCGGAGAGGCGACGACGCGGCGGAACGCCTCGCCATCCGCCGCCATCGCCCATCCCCGCTCGGCGGCGAGCCCGCCCGCGCCGGCTTCCGCATAGACGGGTCCGATCGGCTTGGTCGGCCGCGCGAAGGCCGGATCGCCGCCATCGACCACCGTCTGCGTCAGCAGGGTGACGATGCCGCGCCGTGGCAGCATGCGGCGCAGCTCCTGCGCGATCACATAGCCGATCATGCCCTGCGACTCGGCGCCCAGCACATCGAGCGGATAGGGCGGCACGGCCTTGTAGGCATCGGCCTCGAGGGCGAGCAGCCCTACCTGCGGGCCATTGCCATGCACGAGGACGAGCGTATGGCGGCCCGCGGCTTCCGCAAGCGCGGCGGCCGAGGCGCGCATGTTCTTCCGCTGGTTCTCGAAGCTCAGAACCTCTCCGCGCTTCAGAAGGGCGTTGCCGCCAATGGCTACCACGAGCCGCATGTCAGGAGCCGCCCGGCTGCTGCTGCGTGATGCAATGGATATTTCCGCCGCCGAGAAGGATCTCGCGCGCCGGAACGCCCTTCACCTTCCGGCCTGGAAACACCCTTGCCAGCGTTTCGACTGCCGCGCCGTCATGTTTCGGATCGAGGAGCGGCATGATGATCGCGCCATTCGCGATGTAGAAATTGACATAGGACGCGGCGAGCCGGAGCCCGGCCACGCGCGGCTGCGTGCCCTCGACATGATCGACACCCTCGGCCTCTTCCGCCGTCTGGAAGAGTGGCCCCGGCTGATGGAGCTTCACCACCTCGAGCGAGCGACCCCTGGCGTCCTTCGCATGGGAGAGGCGCTCCAGCGCATCCTTGCTGATCTCATATTGTGGATCGGCGGTGTCGTCCGTCCAGCTCAGAAGCACGACGCCGGGCCGCGCAAAACAGGCGATATTGTCGATATGGCCGGACGTCTCGTCATTATGGACGCCACGATCGAGCCAGATCGTGCGCGAGATGCCGAGATATGCTTCGAGCTGCGCCTCGATCTCCGCCTTCGACAGACCCGGGTTGCGGTTCGGATTGAGGAGACATTCCTCCGTCGTCAGAAGGGTTCCCTCGCCATCGACATGGATCGACCCGCCTTCGAGAACGATGGGCGCCTTGTACCGGTCGAGCCTTTCGATCCCGAGCACCTTCTGCGCGACAAGCTCGTCCTGATCCCAGGGAAAATAGAGCCCGCCTTCGAGCCCGCCCCAGGCGTTGAAGACCCAGTCGACGCCACGCACATGCCCCTTGCCGTCGACGACGCAGGTGGGGCCACAATCGCGCATCCACGCGTCATTGGTCGTCATCTCGACGACACGCACCGCTGGCGAAAGCACGCGCCGCGCGTTCTGATACTGCGCGGGCGAGACGCACATGGTGACGGGCTCCGTCTCGGCGATGGCCTCCGCCACGCGGGCGAAGGCGGCCTGCGCGGGCTTCGCGCCCATGCGCCAGTTGTCGGTGCGCTCCGGCCAGATCATCCAGGTGCCCGCATGCGCCGCCCACTCCGCCGGCATGAAGAAGCCGTCGGCGCGGGGCGTCGAGGCGAGAAGTCGCGACATAAATTCAGGCTCCCTTTCGGCGCGTCTGCAGCGCGAGAATGACTTCGCCGACGAGAACGGTGAGGACGACACCGCCAAGGATCGGCCCGGCCGTGCTCCAGTCGACCGGCTCACCCGGCACCCAGACGAAAAAGAGAATGGCCTGGAGAATGAAGAGAACGCATATGGTGGCGATGAGCGTCAAGGCCCCCATGCCGCCCGGCACGCGATAGGGCCGCGACGTCCCGGCATCGATCCGCCTCAGCCGCAGGAAGGCCGGAAAGACGAGAAGATAAGGCAGCAGGAAGACGATCGAGCTGAAGGCGAAGAGCGACCAGAAGAGATCCTCCGCATTCGCCGCCATGAAGCCGTAAAGCACGATGACGACCGTCGAGACGATACCCGTCCAGAGAAAGGCGCCGACAGGCGTCTGATAGGTCGGATGGAGCGAGGCGAAGACGGCGGGCAACTCGCCATCGGCGGCGGCGGCCTGCGCGGTGCGGTTCGCACCGAGCGTCCATGTCACCATATTGGCGAAGAACGTGTAGAGCGCGCCGATGCCGATGAGAACCGTCGCGGTCTTCGCGAGCTGGGACTCGCCCAGCAGCCGCGCGACCGTGTCGATGACGCCGCTGATGAGACCGATCTCGTTCACCGGAAGCGCGACGAGGATGCCGAAGGTAGCGAGCAGATAGAAGCCGACAATGGCAAGACCGGCGACGACGATCGCGATCGGTACATCGCGAGCCGGATTCTCCATTTCCTCTCCCGCGCCCGACATGAGCTCGAAGCCGAGAAAGTTGTAGACGACGACGGGAAGGAAGGCGAGGCCGACATCCCAGCCGGGCGTCAGCGTGGAGAGCGTCATCTCGTTGGCGAAGCCCCGCGTCGAGGCGATCCATATGCCCGCGACGCCCATGATGAGCATGATCGCGGCTTTGACCACCGCGCCGATATTCGGCACCCACTTGCTGTTGGCGAGGCTTGCGATGCCGACGCCGACGGTGATCCATGTCATGAACACGCCGAGGGCGATCTTCACCCAGAGGCTCATTTCGGGCGCGAAGAGCTGCGCGAACATGCCTGCGAATAGGATGTAGACGGATGGCATCCAGAGCGCGACGTTGACCCAGTAATACCAGACCGTCCGTCCCGCCCATTTATCGCCATAGGCGCGCCTGATCCATTGCTGTATGCCGCCTTCGCCCGGATATGCCGCGCCGAGTTCGGCCACGATGAGGCCATAGGGCACGAAGAAGAAGACGAAGGTGATGATCCACCACGCCAGCGATGACACGCCGACCTTGGCGGAAGCCGCGAGCGTGTCGATGACGAGGATCGCGCAGACGGTGAAAAGCGTCATGTCGAGCTGATTGAGGACGCGCTTGAAGCCGCGACTCTGGGGCACCGGTTCATTGAGAGCGATCATTTTCATATCTCCACGCTTTCCGATCTGGTTTGGCCGTTGCAATTCACGAGGGATCGAAGGTGAGACGGAGACTTTCGCCAAGGAACGCCTGAATGCGTCCCGCATGCCAGTCGCGCAGTGTCTGCGGCGGACGGCTGACGCGCGGATAGACGAATTTGATGAGAATGGCCTTCTCGGTGTGAAGGCGGTTTTCGGACTGGTCGTAGATGATGGAACGGGGATGATCGAGAACCTCGTCCGTCGCCTCGACGCCGCGGCTCGCGGGCAGGCAGTGCATCATCTTCGCGTGGCGGGGCGCCTTCTCGAAGAGGGCGAGATTGACCTGAAACTTGGGCATGAAGGCGGCCTTGCGTTCAGGGATTTCCGCCTCCTGCCCGACCCACCACCACAGATCGGTATAGATGAAGTCGGCATCGCTCACGGCGGCGACGGGATCGTCCGTCACCACGAGCGTTCCGCCCGACAGCTTGCAGTTTTCTCGCGCGATCTCCTGCAAGGCTTCCGGCGCTTGATATTTTTGGGGCGCCGCCTGCGTGAAGCGCATGCCGAGCTGCGTGCAGATGAGCATGAGCGAGGAGCACACATTTGTCGTGTCGCCGATGAAGACGACATTGAGATCCTCCAGCGACTTTCCGGGCAATTTGTGCTCGAGCATGGTGAAGACGTCGCAGACCACCTGCGTCGGATGGTTGTAGTCGGTAAGGCCGTTGATGACGGGCACGCTTGCGTGGCGAGCAAGCTCCAGCACCGTCTTGTGCGAGAGTGTCCGCGCCTCGATGGCGTTCACCATCCGGCTGATGACCTTCGCCGTGTCCTTGGTGGATTCGCGCTGCCCGAGATGGATTTCACCCGGCCGGAGATAGAGCGCGTGCCCGCCGAGTTTCGTCATCGCGACTTCGAAGGAAACGCGCGTGCGCGTGGAAGGCTCCTCGAAGATCATGCCGAGCGACGTGCCGCTCAGAAGTTGCGGCAACGCGCCCTGCTTGTCCGCGTCCTTGGTGAGATGGATGAGCTGGATGAGATCGAGAAGCTCGGCCTTCGAGAAATCCTGCGTGTCGATGAAGTGACGCATGAGGAACCTATGGTGCTGGCTGCAAGGAGGTTGCGAAGGCGCGGCGCGGCGATCTAGAGTCGATGCGCCCTTCCATTCCGGATGAGCCCTCGTTTCCGTATCGCCGGGTGCTGAGATGTCCGAACTGACCGTTGCCGCGACGCAGATGGCCTGCGGCCCCGATCGCGAGGAGAACATTGCGAGAGCGGAAAAGCTCGTCACGCATGCCGCCGAGCGCGGCGCGCAGATCGTCCTGCTTCAGGAGCTCTTCGAGACGCCCTATTTCTGCAAGGACACGGAGCCCGGCTTTCTTCATCTCGCCTTGCCGGTGGCGGACAATCCCGCCGTGCGGCACATGCGGGCCCTCGCATACCGTCTCGGCGTCGTGCTGCCTGTCTCCATCTATGAGCGAACGAACAACGCCCTCTACAACTCGCTCGTCATGATCGATGCGGATGGAGAAATCCTCGGCGTCTACCGCAAGTCGCACATCCCCGACGGGCCGGGATACAAGGAGAAATACTATTTCTCCCCCGGCGACAGCGGCTTCCTCGTCTGGAACACGCGATATGCCCGCATCGGCGCGGCCGTCTGCTGGGACCAGTGGTTTCCGGAAACCGCGCGCATCCTCGCGCTCAAGGGCGCCGACGTCATCTGCTACCCGACGGCGATCGGCTCCGAGCCGCACGACCCGACGATCCATTCGCGCGACCACTGGCAGCGCACCATGCAGGGGCACGCGGCGGCCAATATGGTGCCCGTCATCGCCTCGAACAGGATCGGGCGCGAGGAAGGGCGCACATGCGAAATCACCTTCTACGGCTCGTCCTTCATCGCCGACAACACGGGCAAGAAGGTGGCCGAAGCTGGCGAATCCGATGAAGCCGTGCTGACCGCGCAATTCGATCTCGACGCGCTTCGCCGCGCGCGGCTCGAATGGGGCGTCTTCCGCGACCGGCGCATCGACATATATGGCGAATTGCTGACGCTCGACGGCACGCTGCGCCACCCGGTGCACAGGTGAACGGCGATGAGGTGACGGGCGGACCGCTCCGTCCTGGCTTCGCGCCTCGCTGCCCGACCGCGCCATCGTCTGTCCGATCGTGATCGTTTCGTCGTCAGATGATCGCGGCGGGCGGAAAATGCGGCATTGATCGGTATCAAACCCTCACAAATCCATGATGGCTTCAGGGTTAAACACGGCGCCACGGCCATTTCGCGCCCCAAGGAGGTGATCCAGCGGCGCAAATGGCGCATATGAAGGGGAGAGATCGGCGCCGCGGCCGCATTGCGAGGGAAATGCTGGAATCCCCAGCCTCGCTCTTGCATAAAAGTGGCGCGACGAAGACCAACAAGAACAATCAGGTGAGGCTCCTCAGTGTCAGACGATCAGAAACCAACAGAGGAAGAAGCAGAAGCCGCGGTCCGCACCCTCATTCGCTGGGCGGGCGACGATCCGAAGCGCGAAGGATTGATCGACACGCCGGGCCGCGTGGTGCGCTCCTACCGCGAACTCTTCTCGGGCTATGACACCGATCCGCGCGCCTATCTCGAGCGCGTGTTCGAGGAAGTTGGCGGCTATGACGAGCTGGTCGTGCTGCGCGACATCCGCGTCACCAGCTTCTGCGAGCATCACATGCTGCCCGTGGTCGGGGTCGCGCATGTGGGCTATCTGCCTTCAAGGCGCGTCGTCGGCATTTCCAAGCTCGCGCGCGTCGTGCAGGGCTTTGCCAAGCGCCTCCAGATTCAGGAGAAGCTGACCGCGGACATCGCGCGGGCGATCTACGAGATCCTGCAACCCAAGGGCGTCGGCGTCGTCATTCGCGCCGAGCACAACTGCATGACGCTCCGCGGCGTCAATTCCCCCGGCGCGACGCTGACGACGAGCCAGCTTCTGGGCGATGTGCGCGACGACCCGAGAACGCGCCAGGAATTCCTGCGCCTCACCGCCAATCACGACTGAGGCTACTGGTCGAGAGCGGATTTCAGCGGTCTGGCGAGGAGACGGATCGCCACCGATGCGACAAGGGCGATGAGCGCGATCATGAGGAAGAATTCCACCTTCCCCATCGCGCTCCAGAAGCCGCCGAGCCAGCCCGCGAGAAGATTGCCGGCGAAGCTCGTCGCAAGCCACAGCCCCATGAGAAGCGAGAGAATGGAGGCCGGCGCGATCTTCGAGACGAGCGAAAGGCCGATGGGCGAGATGTAGAGCTCGCCGATGGTGATGATGACGAAATAGGCGAAAAGCCAGAGCCAGCCCGCCTTGCCGTCCACGCCCGCCTGCCAGGCCGCGAATGCGAGGATCAGATTGGCGATAGCGACGCCGAGGCAGCCAAGCGCCATCTTGGAAATTGTCGAGGGCTCGCGCCCCTTCCGTGCCTGCCGCGCCCAGAGGCTCACGACGAGCGGCGTGAAGGCAAAGATCAGGAACGGGTTGAAGGACTGGAACCACGTCGTCGGAATCTCTCCCTGCCAGAACAGGAGATCGAGCGAGCGGTCCGTGAAGCCGTCCGCCCAGAGAACGATCGTGTTGCCCTGCTGCTCATAGGTCGCCCAGAAGAAACTGACCGGCACGAAAAGGGCGAGCAGAACCGCAATGGCGCGCCAGTCTTCGCGGCCGAGCGGCCCTGCCTCCCTCCTTGCGGCCGCGAGACGCTCGCGGGGATCGGGCGGCAGATGGCGCTGGCCGTAAAGATAGATGACAAGGCCGAAAAGCATCCCGATGCCTGCCGCGCCGAAGGCATAATGCCAGCCGACCTTTTCGCCGAGCGTGCCGCAGACGAGAGGCGCCATGAACCCGCCGAGATTGATGCCTACATAAAAGATCGAGTAGGCGCGGTCGCGGCGATGATCGCCCGGCGCGTAGAGGCTGCCGACCTGCGTCGATATATTGGGCTTGAAGGCGCCATTGGCGAGGATGAGCGTGAAAAGCGCGAAGAGAAAAAGCCCCTCGAACGCCATCATGAAATGACCCGCCGCCATGAGCACGGCACCGATGATGACGGTCCGCCGCTGACCGAGAAGGCGATCGGCGACGAGCCCGCCAATGATCGGTGTGAGATAGACGAAGCCCGTATAGAGGCCGTAGATCTGCGAGGCGAGCGGCTGGGGGCCGAGCGGCCCGAGCACCCATTCGAGCGTCGCCCTGAGCGTCGCAAGCCCGACGACGCTTTCCGCCTGTCCCGGCAGAAGCAGATATTTGACCATGTAGAGGACGAGGACGGCGCGCATCCCGTAATAGGAGAAGCGCTCCCACATTTCCGTTCCGAACAGAAATGTGAGCCCTTTGGGATGGCCGAACAGATCGGCGGAGGAACGCCACTCGGCGGCCGTCTCCCCCGTGGCAGGCTCTGCGCTCATGGAGGTCATTTTCTCCTGCCGCGCGCAAACATCAATACCGGGTCACTTCCCCCTGCCGGCGCTGATCGCGGCGGCGGCCGCCGCTATGGTCTTCTTCGCCTGCTGGACGGAAAGCCCTTGTTCGAGACGAAGCCGCCGCCACGCATCGAAGCTCAGGAGCAGTTCGAGCGCCTCGAAGGCAATGCGGTCCTTCCGCATCTCCGGCGGCAGGGCCTCGCGCAGGACCGCGCGCTGCATTCGCGTCAGCAGCTCGTGGTCCTCGCGCAGAAAGGCGGATCGATGCTTGTGCACATCGGCGGCGATCTGGAACGGCATGATCTTCTCGAACACCTGCGCACGCCGTTCGACGATCGCATCGAGACGCACCGGCCAGCCGCCCTCGGGCCATGGCCGGCTCATCACGGGCTCGATTTCCGCCCGGATCATTTCGGACAATTCGCGATAGAGGCTGTCCATATCGTCGAAATGCCGGAACACCGTCCGCAGGCCGACATTCGCCCGCGCCGACACATCCTCGGCGCCCGGTGAAATATTTCCCCCGCGCACGAGTTCGAGCATGGCCTCCACGATCCGGCGGCGGTTTTCCTGCCCGCGCAGCCGCCGCCCATCCGTGCCTGCTTCGATTTTTACGGTTCGCGCCATCGGCCCTTCCATGGAGATAAGCCCTGATGGTTATGCCGCCCGCTGACGGGAAAGAAAAGACCGCGCCTTGCACGCCCGCAAGAAAACGGGAACGAGAGGCCACCGTCCCTAGACGTGATCCTCAAGCAGCGTCGAGCGGATGAGGAGCTGGCCGGCAAGGCCCGCCTCCCGATGCTTGCCCAGCGCAAGAACCTCCGGCGAAGCCGCGATGGCGAAAAAGGCCGCCGCCGAGGGATATTCGACGAGCGCCACCATGTCCCAAAGCTCCTCCACCTCACCGATGACGACGCTGTCGAGCGCCGCCGAGATGAGGAAACGCCCGCCCGCTGCTTCCACGATCCGGCGCATTTCCACGCCGTAGCGCATATAGGCTTCGCGCCCGCTGATCCTTTCCGTGCCGCCATCCTTGTACTCGGCGACATCGCGGAACTTCAGCAGGTTGACCATGACGATAGGCGCGGGATCGGTCGATCCCGCAAGCTCCATCAGTTTCTCCCGCTCCGGATAGACGGCGATTTCGTATTTCATCTGTCTCCCCTCAGGCCGTTTTGCGAATGAGGCCGTCGATCACATCGACAAGTTCGGCCGGCTTGTCTTCCTGGAGGAAATGCCCTCCCCCGGCGATCGTCACATGGGCCTGCCCGCGCGCGCCCGGCACCCGCTCCCGGAAGATGCGCTCGCCGCCCGCCGTCACTGGATCGCCGTCGCTGAAGGCGGTGAGGAAGGGCTTGTCGAAACGTTCCAGAACCTTCCACGCTGCCTTGTTCTCCTCGACCGAGGCATGCTCCGGCGTGATCGGAACGAGCGCCGGAAAGGCCCGAGCGCCCGCTTTGTATGCCTCCTCCGGGAAGGGCGCGAGATAGGCCGCCTTCTCCGCCTGATCGAGCCCGCGCTTCGTCCCCATGCTGACGATTTCGCCGACGGGAAGCTCGGGCACGGTCTGGCTGAAATCGAGCCACTGCTTGAAGGCTTCCGTCCAGCCCGTGCCGGTCGGAAGCCCGGTATTCGCGACCACCACGCGCGCGAAACGGTCTGGGAAGGCGGCGACGAGGCGCAGACCGATGAGACCGCCCCAGTCCTGACAGAAGAGCGTGATGCCCCTGAGATCGAGCCCGGTTAGCCAGTCGCTCATCCATTTCACATGGCGCTCGTAAGTATAGTCGGCGACCTGATCCGGCTTGTCCGAGCGCCCGAAGCCGACGAGATCGGGCGCCAGCACGCGGTGACCGCGCGCCGCGAGCCCGGGGATCATGTGGCGGTAGAGATAGGACCACGAAGGCTCGCCATGCATGAGAAGGACGGGCGCCGCCGCTTTCGCCCCCTCATCGACCGTGTGAACCCGCAACACCGTTCCATCCGCATCCTTCACATCGAAGTAATTGGGGGCAAAGGGAAATCCCGGCAGGTTCGCAAATCGCGCATCCGGCGTTCTCAGCACTCTCATGATGTCTCCTTCGGAAGGGCGTTCCGCCCCATGCCCATGCCCGTATATTGACATTAATCGTGTCACTATATAAACCGGTGCGTCAAGGGCGACGGGAGGAAAACCGACATGAAAGCTATGATCGGCCGCGCGGGAAGCTCTCTCCTGACGAGCCGGGCGCTGCACAATTCGCGCCGCGCCTTCCACGCGCTTTCGCGCAAGCTGCGCGGCGGCAAACCCACCATCCATTACTTCCACCAGGCCGACGATCCCTACAGCCATGTCGCGGCCCAGATGCTCGCGCCCCTTCTCGCGCGTTACGATGTCGCCTTCACGCCCTGGATCGTGCCGCCTCCCGACGATGCCGCCGCGCCGGAGCGCGAGAGACTGCGGCGCTATGCGCTGAGGGACGCGCCGCGCCTTGCCCGCGAATATGGCCTCGAATTTCCGCCGGCTGACGCCTTGCCCGCGGCAGACATCGTGGCGGCCTGCAACGCGGTTCTCGCCGGAGCCGCGGCGAGCGGCCGGTTTGTCGAACTCGCGGCCGATGCCGGGCGCGCATTATGGACGGACGACAGGGCGGCGCTCGACCGTCTCGGCGAAACGGCGGGCCGCGCCGACCCCGCTTCGCTCGCCTCGGCGCTCGCGGCAGGCGACAGGGAAAGGCGGCGTCGGGGACATTATCTCGGCGCCATGTTCTGTTTCGAGGGAGAGTGGTATTGGGGCGTCGACCGCCTCAACCATCTCGAGGAAAGGCTGACCGGTCTCGGGCTCGACCGGGCACCGAAAGGAACGCCGCCGCTCGCGCCCTATCTCGGGCTGAAGCTGCTGCCCCGCCCGCAAGGCGGCGCGCGGCCCGTCATCGACTACTGGTTTTCCTTCCGCAGCCCCTATTCCTGCATTTCCTTCCCGCGGATGAGGCAGATCGCCCGGCATTACGATGCCGAATTGCGCCTCCGCTTCATTCTGCCCATGGTGATGCGCGGCCTGCCGGTGCCGCGGGTGAAGCGCTTCTACATCATGCTCGACACGAAGCGCGAGGCCGAACGCGCGGCGACGCCCTTCGGCAAATCCGTCGACCCGGTGGGCGCCGGCGCCGAGCGCGCGCTCGCCGTTCTGCACCATGCGGTCAAACGCGGCCGAGGCGAGGAATTCGCGGAACTCGGGCTCCGTGCCGCCTTCGCCGATGGGATCGACCTCGCCTCCGACGAAGGACTGATGGATGTTGCCCGCCGCGCTGGCCTCGATGCCGAAACGGTGAAGGCAGCCCTTGCCGATGAAAGCTGGCGCACGGTGGCGGAGGAAAATCGCAAGGCGCTCTTCGACGCGGGCCTCTGGGGCGCGCCGAGCTTTCGCGTCAACGGCCTGCCCGCGCATTGGGGCCAGGATCGCTTCTGGGCGCTGGAAGAAGACATCATCGAAGTCATGAAAGGACGCGTCCCATGAGCGACGGCACCGGTAACGGCTGGAAGCCCACGCGCCGCCAGCTTGTCGGCACCGGCATGGCGGCTCTCGCGGCCGTTCAGGCAGGCCCCGTTCTCGCCGCCCCGGCGATCGCCGGACGCAAGCGCCCCAACATCCTTTTCGTGATGACCGATCAGGAGCGCTCCGCGACCACGCTGCCCTCCGGCCTCGATCTTCCCGCCCATGAATGGATCGGCGAGCGCGGGACTTTCTTTGCAAAATACAACGTCAACACCACGCCCTGCTCGCCCTCGCGCTCGGTCGCCTATTTCGGGCGGCACACGCAGCAGACGGACATGGTGGTGAATGACGGCGCGCCGCCTTTCCCTCGGCTCAACGGCAAGCTCCGTTCCATCGGGCACCATCTGCGCGATCTCGGCTACTACACGGCCTATAAGGGCAAATGGCACCTGAGCGACATTCCCCACGCCGCGCAGCTCGGCTACGGCCCCTATATCAAGACCGACCGCTCGCTCGAGCCCTTTGGCTTCAGCGACTACAACATCGACGGCGATCCGCATGGCAAGGTGTGGGACGGTTATCGCTATGACGGACCGACGGTAAGCTCCGCGATCCAGTGGCTCGACGAGGTGGCGCGCAAGCTCCCCGCCGAACAGCCCTGGTTCCTCGCCGTCAATCTCGTGAACCCGCACGACATCTGCTTCTTCGAGTCCTGGCAGGGCCAGACGGCGACACGCGGCAACCCGGATGTGCTCTCCCCGCTCGCGCCCGCGCCCGCGAGCGAGATCTATGACCGCGACTGGAGCGATGTGCCCCTTCCCGCGAGCTTCTATCGCAAGCCCGCCGAAGGCGAGCCCTGGGCCGTGAACTCCTACCGCAAGGTCTGCGACCTCACCTATGGCGCCATGCCCGATGACGAGCGCGTCTGGCGCAGGAACCAGAGCTATTATTTCAACTGCATCCGCGATGCGAGCTACAAGGTGCGCCGCCTTTTCTCCGCGCTCGAAACGCTCGGCCTCGCCGACGACACGATCGTCGTGCTCACCGCCGATCATGGCGAGATGGCGGGCGCCCAGCGCCTGCGTCAGAAGGGCCCGGTGATCTTCAAGGAGAATGTGGCGGTCCCGCTCTATATCAGCCACCCCGACGCGCGGAAGGCGCGCACTACGGATAGCCTCGGCAGCACCGTCGATCTCTTGCCCACGCTTTTCGAATTCGCGGGCGGAAATCCGGGCGAACTCGAAGACCCGCTCGGCAAGCTGCCCGGCGTGAGCCTCGCCAATGCGCTCACCGGCGGCCGCACGGAGCGCGACGAGCGCGGCGCCTTCTATAATTACGGCGTGCCCTTCTATATCGACCCGCAGATGATTGAAGGCATGATGCGCAGTGCCCGCACGCCTTCAGCCTGGGCGATGCTGATCGAGTCGCTGAAGCTCGGCCATCTCGGCCCCTCGCGGACCAATCGCGGCCTCCACAGGGGCGTGTTCGACGGGCGCTACAAATTCGCGCGCTTCTTCGGGCTTGGCGAGCATCACATGCCGAGGGACTGGGAGACGCTTCGCGCCCATAACGATCTCGCGCTTTATGACACCCAGACGGACCCCGACGAGCTGCACAACCTCGCGCTCGAGCCCGAGGCGCACAAGGACCTCATCCTCGCCCTCAACGCGAAGACGAACGCGCTGATCGAAACGGAGGTTGGCCGCGACGAGGGGCAGGAATTCGTGGGCCCCGGCTGGCTCTATCGCCTCTGACCGGGCCCTGACCGATGGACGCGCGAGCCGGAGGCGACGCTCCGGCTCAGGCGGTGAAAAGCCGCTCGCAACCCGTGCCCGCGAGGATCCGGTCGACATCCGCGCGGTCGGCTGCTCTCAGCGCCGCATATTTCTCGCGCAGCCATTGCAGGCACTTGCCCTGATAAGGGAAGGGCTGCTGCACCCAGACTTGCCCGTCGATCTCGGTGCGGACCTCCGCGCTGCCCGAGGCGAGCGCCGCCGCATTGGCGAGCAGCGCCGGCACATAGACCCGGCCGACTTCCGCAAGGAGCGCCCGGAGCGTGCCCGGAATGTCGTCCCGCGCCATCCAGTCGCTCTCGGCGGGATCGAGGCCGGACAGATCCTCGACCACATCGACCCAGGCGAAGACGCGCGGCGCGCGCGCAAGCGTCACCTCCATCGGCGTCGGGTCGAAATGGGTGAGCTGCGTCAGCTGGCCGTAGAAACCGAAATCCGATGCGCCCGGACGACGGCCCATGAGGAAGGGCCGCTGCTCGAGATGCGCCTTGAAGGCGTCGAGGATGCGCTTGTAGCTCGCCTCGATGACGGGCGCGGTCGTGTCGTTCGAGCCGACGACATAGAGGCGCGAGATCTGCCGCTCGGCGAAGATCTCGCCCATCTTCAGCGCCTCCGCTTCCGGCGCCGTCAGATCGCGCCAGCGCGGCAGGATCGCCGCCGCGCGCTCGATATCCGGCTTGTAGTACCAGCGATAATGGAACATGGCCTTTGTCAGCCATTCGTCGCCGAAATCCTCGAGCAGATAGTCGAGAAACTCGACCACCGGATCGGCGGGCACGACGCGGCGCTGCGGAAACGCCGCCTCGAAGCGGCGGATGAGCGGCGTCGAGTCGACCACGGCTTCCACCTCGCCCCGCTCGTTCGGCAGATAGAAGGTCGGCAGGAGTTGCACCTTGGGCCTCGGCAGACCGCGCTTCTCCGGCGCATCGCCCTGAAGGAACTCATAGGGAATATGCCTGTAGCGAAGCACGGCCAGCATCTTGCGCGTATAGGGCGAGCCCGGCGCGCCGCGCAGAAGCAGTGGTGTGGGCAACGACATGAATGACCTCCCCGAAATGTCGGCTCTTCCCTGATACGTCGATATTACTGCCGCGACATGGCGGCGCGCACATGCGCGCGGTCGGCATTGGCGGCGGCCGCGTCGGGCTCCGCGCGCGGCAGCTCGAACACGACTTTCGCGATCCGGCCCGGATAGGCGAAAGGCGCGCGATAAGCCTCGCTGACCGGCGAAAGGCTGCGGCCGATATCCATGCCGATGCTGGAAATGAGGAAGAGAAGCTTCGGGATCGCCGCCGTTACGACCGTCCTGCCGTCGATGATGAGCGCGACCGTGCCGGAGCCGTCCGCCATGCGCTCGACCACGGCGCCGACCTCATGCTTGCCGGGCGTCAGCGCCTCCGGCGCCGCGACGAGCGTGTGGTCGTGGAAGCAGTTGTAGTCGAAATGCAGGCGGTCCTGGTCGATATAGAAGGCGAAGCCGCTATTGATGCTGCCCCGCGCCACCAGCGCCCCATTCGCGGCGCCCGCCGGATGGTCGATCTCGGCCGTCATCTGCCAGCCGCGGAAGACGGGCGGGCAGGCATCCGAAACGATGTGCGAGACGGGCGGATAATAGACGAAGCGCGAGCGCGATGTCGGCATGCCGGGCCTGCGCGACGCGCGGAAGAGATCGAAGGCGCCGCGATCGTCGAGTGGCAGGACGCCATGCGCCTCCGCCTCCTGCCACCACCGTTCCACCATGGCCTTGAGCCGATCGGGCTCGCGCTCGGCGAGATCGTGATACTCGGAGAAATCCTCGTCGAGATGATAAAGCTCCCAGCGATCCTTCTCGAAAGGCGTGCCGCGCGCATGATGCGTGACGGCCTTCCAGCCATCGAGCCAGAGGCCGCGATCGCCGCCCATCTCGAAATACTGGACGGGGCGCGCGGGCTTCGCCTGCGGATCGCTGAAGGCCGACAGGATGCTCGCGCCATGGATCGGCATTTGCGGCACGCCCGCCACGACCGATGGCGGCTCGATGCCCATCACGTCGAGAACGGTCGGCGCGACGTCGATGGCGTGGCAGAACTGGCGCCGGATCTCGCCGGGCCGCCCGATCCCTTTCGGCCAGTGAACGATGAAGGGATCGCGCACGCCGCCGCCATGCGTGTTCTGCTTGTACCATTTGAGCGGCGTATTGCCCGCCTGCGCCCAGCCCCAGGGAATATTGCTGTGGCTCTGTGGCCCGCCAATGTCGTCGAGCCGCTCGACGGCCTTCTCCACATCCTCGGCCATGAGATTGAAGTACCGCATCTCGTCGAGGACGCCGGTCGGCCCGCCCTCCTGGCTCGCGCCATTGTCGGAGACGAGCATGAAGAGCGTGTTCTCCATGAGGCCCAGCTCTTCGAGGAAACTCACCAGCCTGCCGATCTGCGCGTCTGTGTGCTCAAGCATGGCGGCGAAGGCTTCCTGAAGCCGCGCCGCGAACTTCCTTTCATTGTCGCTGAGCTCGACCCAGGGCTTCACGCCGGGATTGCGCGGCGCAAGCCCCGTGCCGGGCGGCACGATGCCCATCTCCTTCTGCCGCGCGAACCATTCTTCCCGCGCCACGTCCCAGCCCGCATCGAAGCGCCCTCGATATTTGTCGAGATAGGCGCGCGGCGCCTGATGCGGCGCATGCATCGCCCCGAAGGCGAGATAGAGGAAGAAAGGACGCTCCGGCACGATGGAGACGCTGTCCCGGATGAAGCCGATCGACTTGTCCACGATGTCTTCCGAAACGTGGTAGCCCTCATCGGGCGATTTCGGCTGCTCGACGAAGTGATTGTCATGCGTGAGCTCGGGGTGGAACTGATCCGTCTCGCCCTGAAGAAAACCGTAATAGCGGTCGAAGCCGCGCTGGAGCGGCCAGTTGTGGAAAGGCCCTGCGGCCGTGCATTCAGCCATGGGCGCGAGATGCCACTTGCCCGCCGCGAAAGTCGCCACGCCATGATCGCGCAGCACCTCGGCGAGCGTCGCGGCAGACCGGGTGACGGCGCCGCGCATGTTCGGATAGCCCGTATCCATGTTCGAGATCGCCCGCATGCCGACCGCGTGGTGATTGCGGCCGGTGAGGAGGCAGGCCCGGGACGATGAGCAGAGCGCCGTCGTGTGGAACCCGGTGAATCTGAGCCCCTCGCCCGCCAGGCGATCGATATTCGGCGTGGCGATGGTCGAGCCATAACAGCCCAGATGCGCGAAGCCCGTATCGTCGAGCACGATGAGCACCACATTGGGCTTGCCCGCGCTCGAAGGGGCGGCCGGCCAGTCGGGCGAGGATTCCTGCACCGTCCGCCCGATCGAGCCTTTGAAATCCCGCTCCGCCGGATGCCGGAATGTCATCTGCGTCCCTCCCTCGCTTCGTCTGTTCCGCGAATGGCCGCGGGGGCGGCCCGCGACGCCCTCGCGCCATTTTAATGCTTATCATTAAAAAGGGAATGCTGCGGCCGGGCAAACGATATTTCCGCCGCCGCTGCCGGCCCATCGTCGGGCTTTCATGAGCCCGCGAACTTCGTGCCGGCGGACCCTCCCTGCAGCCATGCCTATCGGCAGAAGGCTCGGCGGCCGGCAATTCGTAACTTTCTTGAGGCGCCTTTAGTTAACAGCTTGTAAATATCCAGCACCAAAACATGCAATATTTCTGAATGATTACAATAAAAACGAAATGAACAATTCATCCTGCGATGCATATCTGGCGCTTTATATAAAATAATTTCCAGATTCTTATAGACTAAAATGTGCATTCTTGCAGGCAATGCCTCGATTTAGGAAGCCAATTGAATATCGACGTTAACTATTATCAAAACGATGGCACTACTACTTACGTATTTATTTTTTTTACATAGAGTGTGTGATTAAATGAATTGCTCTGTAGGTATCCCCATCGAAGCCAATTGGAGGGATGACGATGGCCGGACAGGTTAATGAGATGATGAAAATGCTTTCGATCCGAACCGCATGTGTTCTGGCCGCCCTTCTGATCGGCGCAGTCGGCACCGCCATTTCGGCTGACGCGGCGACGCCCGTGCGCAAATTCGAGAACTGGTCCGTCCAGTGTTTCGACAAGAATGTTTGCATCGCCTATCTCGAAGGCAGCGGTGTGCAGATCCTTGTCGGCCGCACGGCCGCCGATCAGCCGATCAGACTGGGCTTGCGCATCCTGCCCAAGGCAAAAACGGGCCAGCCCGCCTCCCTTCGGCTTGAGAGCGGTTGGCAAGCGGGCCTCAAGATCGGCAAATGCTCGGACAAGTTCTGTGAAGTACCGGTGGGAGAATCCAGCACCAATCTCGCCCTCGATCAGTTCCTGAAAACCAGAGAGGGTGTCATCGCCTATCAGGTCGGGGAAAAGATCCTCATCGCTCCGTTCTCGCTGGCAGGCTTCAAGGCCGCTCTGAAGGAAGTTCGCGGGTGAGTATCCGTTTTTTCAGCAAAGGCGGGCGCAAACCGTCATGCCGCTTTGATGACCGCTTCGGGAAGGCATATCATTCACACGAAAAGCTCGACCGATATCGACTGGAGAAGAGCGCCCGCCGGCGGGCGCCTGTTATCTGAGACCCGGGAATATCGGAGACCAAGGGCGCCAGGGGCTTCGCCCATCTCCAGAAAACTCATTGTTCACGACACTCGGCCGCCCCCTGAAACTGCTTCGGCCCGAGCATATGGAAGTATTGTTCATTCGTGTAGTTGAAGGAGACGGTAAATGCTTCTTGCAGACGCCAACATCGCAATCGTGGATTCGAACCATCTGTTTCGCGCAGGTGTGGTTCGGCTTCTGCGGGATGCGAACGGGAACACGGCGCGCGATGCCCGCGACCTGTCCGCCCTCGAGGAACTCGTCAAGGCCGGCGAGCACTTCGACCTCGTGCTTGTGGAACTTCTTGCGCTGGACGGCGATCCGCCGGGCCGCGTCAATCGCCTGCGGCAGCTTCTTCCCGACTGCCGCATTGTTGTTCTGAGCGAAAGTCTCAACTCCACGCAGCTTTGTTCCTGTTTTGCCGCCAATGTCGATGGCTTTCTGTTGAAGAATATTTCTTGCGAAACCTTGATCGAGTCTTTGAAGCTCGTTCTCCTCGATCAGAAAGTCTTCCCCTCTTCGCTGGCCTCCCTGATCGCGGCCAATGGCACGCAGAACGGCCTGCCCCTTGCGATGAACCAGCGTCAGCCCGATTCCTTCGCCGAGCTGTCCGAACGGGAAATCGAAATCCTGCGCTGCCTCGTCGATGGCGACTCGAACAAGCGCATCGCGCTCCGCCTCAACATCGCGGAAGCGACCGTAAAGGTTCACCTCAAGAGCGTTCTCAGGAAGACGCATGTGATGAACCGCACACAGGCAGCGATCTGGGCGCTGAACAAGGGCATGCAAGGCAGGGATCCTTCGCTCTGAGGCCAGGGTGCAGCCGGGAGCGTGCGACGGGGACGTCCCGGCCTGTTCCAGACTGCGCGGCGACTACCGGCCAGGGAAAGCGAAGACCTGTGCAATCCACATGTCGATCGCGCTCTGGCCTGTCGGATAGAGATAGGTTCCCGGAGCTGCGCCGCCGACCATTGAAGTCCAGCTCGTCAATGTGGTGCTGGTCAGCATCCCGACATCGCCCGCATCCGATCCGTAAAGGGCCGGATAGGTCCATGGACTGATGCGGTAGGCGCTGAAAGGCGAGGCCCCGGGAATGCCCACGACGAGCCGGCCCGCGGAATCGAAGACGAGCGCGCTGTGTCCCGGCCCCTGAATGACGGTGTAGAGGCTGCCATCGGGCCCGCGCAGAATATTTTCCGGCCTGACGTTGAAGACCTGACTGCCGATGATTGCCTGCGCGCCGCCAATGCCGATGGTCGGCGCACCGCCGAACCTGCCGAACGAGTAGGCCTGGTTGTTGAGGCCCGCAGCACCGAGCGCCGCGGCGGATACACCGACCGTGAGTGCCAACCCTGCAAGAATCCCCAGAGCGAGAGCACGGCGCGGCCGGTCTGAATTCTTCATTATGATTTTCATCGCGATCCTCCTTTTGAAGATCTGGACCTCCCGCTCCGCCTCGAACGATCGCCGGGACAAGGCGCCTCCCGCCTCTCTCAAGGTCCGCACGCGAATTCATCGGGGTATAATTTTCCGTTCCGCGGACGCGCGCCCTGAAGACGGACGCATCGACAGCGAGCCGTTGACCATTCATTTTTAGATCAGCAGCGGCCCCCGGTGCATTCACTCAAAAGAGGTAGTACCGGACTAAGATATAATAACGCATTTTATATAATATTCGCCCATCCGGTTAGGAACTGTAAGGCCAAATCCGCAACCGGATACCTCGTTCTATTTGTATTATATTCCGATCAAAATCGTATCCTGACTTTCAGCATTCATCTTCTCCACCCTCGATGGAGATGCAAGTCGGGGCGCGATAATGAAAAAGTCAGCAATTGCCGGTGCGGCTGCGGCACTTTTGCTCGCCGGATGTACGACTCCGGGGGTTCTCGGAAGCAAGGGCGTCGATCCGCTTTACAGCTTTCCCGTCACCAGCAACGAAACACCTTACAGCCAGTGCCTCTCGCACCTGGCCTCGCTGCCCGGAGACAATCTGCCAACTTTCGCCGTGGGTGAAGTGGCCGACAAGACCGGACAGATCAATTACAACGAGAACGGACATCAGTTGACGCAAGGCGTCTCCGAGATGGTCGTCAGCGCCCTCTACAAGACGAAGAAGGCGCGTCTCGTCGAACGGATGGACCTCCGTATACCGCTCGCCGAAGTGAGACTTGCCGAACAGGGCCGCCTTTCCCATGGAACCAGCGATTACACGGCGCTTCCCGCGAGTGATTTCATCATCACCGGCGCCCTTACGGAACTCAACTACAACATCGTCAGCGGAGGCACCCAGCTCTTCGTCACGGGCATCGGCGGCGGCGCGAAGATGGTGGTCATCAATGTCGCGCTCGACATGCGCGTCGTGAATTCCAGGACCTTCGGCGTCGATTACGTCACCAGCCTGCAGAAGCAGATTTACGGCTACGAGGTCGAAGCGGGCGTCTTCCGCTTCTTCGGCACCACACTTGTTCAGTTTGACGCCGGGGCGATCAAGAACGAGCCGCTCCAACTCGGCGTCAGATCCGTCGTTGAAATGGCCGTGTATCAGATCATGACGGACTTCCTCCATCTGCCCAAGGAGCAGAAATGCGACATTGTGCAGACGGATCATATGGCAAGGCAACTGGATCGGCTCAGCGCACATTAGCCACAGGAGGACTAAGCACATGATGAAGCACACAAGATCCGTGCTTATGCTGGGAGGTGCTGTAACCGCCCTTCTCGCATTCGGCGCAGGCAGTTCAGCCTCGGCCTTCGACAAGGTCCACTGGTCCTGGTACCAGAGAGTTCACGAGCACGTCGATATCGACGTGAACGTCGATCCCGGGACGCTTGTCCCGACGGGTATCGTCGATCTCGAGAAGCTGCAAGTGTTCATCGGCGACGTGAGTGCGGTATCGGTCGTTAAGCACGTCACCAATAATCAGCCCTCGGAAGGCACCGACGGCACTGTCGACTTTACCGTGAACTGGAGTGGCCCCTATGGTCCGGACGTCGATCCGGAACTGCTCGACGCCAGCGTGCCTGCTACGCTGAGCGGTGATCTGAGCGGAAACGGCGATGTCACGGGCAGCACCGTATCCGAAGGCACAAATCAGGTGAACTTCACCGCCGCCTTCACCGACGTTCCGGTGACGATTGAGCCTCTCGGTTCATTCGACGCATCGACCGAGCTTCCCTCGCTCACCAGCGCGGCCACGGCCGTGGGCAACAACCAGTCCATCACAACCGATGTGGCAGTCACGCTGCATGACGGGCAGTTCCTGTTCGGCGGCTTCAACTGCAACTTCGAGGGTGATGGCATCTCTGGTGTTCCCTATACGGGGAACTCGAACCTCTCGGCTGCTCTCGCTCTGGTCTATGCGGGCTCCGATGGCCTGATCAGCCCCTCTGAGATCGAAGCGAAGTCGATCGTCGAGGACATCACCAACGTCGCGGTCGACAGCAATGCGACAGCGGTTGGCAACAACACGAGTGTCGATATCGCCTATGGGTCTGGCACCGGAAACGGCGTCCTGATCGGCGATATCACCCAGGTCGCCTATGCCGACGTCTCGGCGAAGTCGATCGTCAAGGACGTGACGCTGTCTAACTACACCGGTCTTGCCGCCGTCAGCCCGATCGTGAACTCCGTCGCGACCGCGGTCGGCAACAACGTGAACATCACTGTCAAGGCGGCGACGCCCTGATAGCGGCGAGGGGGAGGTGCGCACCTCCTCCCCCTCGCTCCTTTTCCGGCTCTTGCAAAGGACACGGATCATGTCAGCACTGATTCATCTGAAACGGGGGATGGCGCCGAGCTGGCTCGTGGGGCTGGCGGTCTTGTCCTCGGTAACGCTTGCACCGGCCGCCGCACTTGCCGAAGCCGGGCAAAGAAAGGAAGCCTGGAATTTTCCGCAGACTGATGGTTTGACCATGGCGGCGATCCAGCGGCAGGCGACCAACCCGGTCAACAGCACCATCGCAGGAGGCAGCGGCACGACGCTTGTATGCGGCGGCGGCGGCTCTGGCGGCGCGACGGCGACGGCCAACTCGACCTGCGTCATCTTGAATAATTCGACCGGGCAGATCGACGTGGGGCAGGACAGCAAGGGCGACCAGAGCGCAAGCAACAGCACGTCAACGACAACGAACAACAACAGTCTGAGCGATGCGCTGAGCACGCTTGCCCCCTGAAAGGGCCGCGGTTTACCCGCGTCATACACAGTTTTCTTGAAACCAGAGCTGTGTCCTGCGGCCAGTAGTTACACGACCGCGGGACACAGTTGCGTCTGGCGCTCCAATACTCCCGAGCGGTGTCGCATGCGAAATGAAAGGGGAGACGCCGAAACCCGGAAGGATCGATCGATGAGGCGTTCGAGATTCACCGACGAACAGATTGCGTCAATTCTGGAAGAATATCGCAAGGGCTCGCGTGTTTCCCAGCTCAGCCAGAAGTACAACGTCTCGGGAGCCACCATCTATTCATGGAATGCGAAACTTCAGGGACGCCCGGCGCGGATGGAACGGGCGATCAAGCAGCTCGAGGAAGAAAACCGCCGCCTGAAGGAGCGCCTGATCGACGCCCTCATCGACAATGAAGTCCTCCGCGATCTTCTCCGAAAGAAGCGAGGCACCCCCCAGGACCCGGCCGCCGGCGGCGCCGGCTAGAGCGGCCTCATACCAATCGAAATCGAGTCGGCAACGCAGCCTTGCCGGCGCTTGACGATGATACGGACACGGAAAGTTAGGCCGGTGGAGGGGGGGGCATCTCCACCGGCCCGCGGGGGTTTCCGCGCCCGTCGGGGGAACAACGAGTTGCGCGGATGATTTATAATAGAAATATTCGAAGCTTCAGCCGAGTGCTCATCCGGCTAGATAATCTGGGCATTTGGGCCGAAAGAGTAGTTCTAACGCCTGGAAAATTATCCGGACGAAGTAATCCTTTCTGGACGAAGCGCTCGAGACCATGGC